>CANFTW010000010.1 GCA_947450025.1 Bacteroidota bacterium
AAAATTAAATTATTTTTTATTCATTAATTCAGTTTGAATACGAATAGACTCTTCGTGCAACAACTGACAAATTTTTTCTGTATGTGCTCTCGGAATACCTAATTTTTCTGCCCATTGTGAACGTGAGCGTAAAATTTCTTGCCAACGACTTAATTGAAAAATAGTTAAGTCATGCTCCTTTTTATACTCTCCAATTTGCTCTATAATCGTCATCCGTTTTTTAAGAACATTGATTAATTCATCATCCACTTCGTCAATCATTTTTCTGAATTGTGTTAATCGATCAACACAATCAGGATTTTGAGTTGAGGACTGGCGATACACTAAACTATCTAATAATTCTTTTAAAACAGAAGGTGTTATTTGTTGTTGGGCATCACTTAAAGCTGAAGAAGGATTAATGTGAGATTCAATCATCAAGCCATTCATTCCTAAATCTAATGCCTTTTGTGCTACATGAGGAATGAGTTCACGATTGCCTGAAATATGACTTGGATCGCAAATCATAGGCAACTCCGGCAATAGGGTTTTTAATTCAATCGCTAACTCCCACAATGGCTTATTTCGATATTTTGTTTTTCCAGCGTAATGAAACCCACGGTGAATAGCAGCTAATTTAGTGACCCCTGAATTAGAAAATCGTTCAATAGCTCCTAACCATAATTGCACATCAGCATGAATAGGATTTTTGATAAATACAGGAATATCAACTCCCTTAACTACATCGGCAATTTCTTGAACACTAAACGGATTTCCTGTTGTTCTTGCTCCAATCCACAATACATCAACGCCATGCTTTAAGGCTAATTCGGTATGTTGGGCGTTTGCCACCTCAACCGTTGTTTTTAAACCATATTGTTTTTGTACTTGAGTTAACCACTCTAGTCCTCTTTCTCCAACACCCTCAAAAGCATTGGGCCTCGTACGAGGTTTCCAAATCCCTGCTCTAAATAATTTAATATGTTCAATTTGAGAAAGCTCTTTTGCTGTTTGCAAAACTTGCGATTCCGTTTCTGCTCCACAAGGGCCAGCAATAATCAATGGCTCGTTAGAATTAGTAATCCAAGTATGTAATGCTTTTATTTCCACTATAAAGGATACAAAGTAAGTAAAAAAATGTTCAATTATTCAGCGAAAAATAGATAAAGATATATAAATCGCTATCTGCAATAAGTCATAAACGGCTGTTGAGCTGCAGAGAATCCTAAATCCAATGCTTTTTTTAAATCTGAACAAGGATTTTTTTTCATATTTACTTTCACGACTCCTTTCCAATAATATGCTTCTGCAAAATTACCATCAAGATGAATGCAGATGTCAAGGTCTGAAAGACAATTTTGAAACTGCTGCATTTTACCATAAAGGATAGCACGTCGCATCAAATACATTGGATTTTCTGGACTTAAAGTAATCACTTTATTGTAATATAGTAAAGCTTTATCTAGTTGGTTTAAATCATCATAGCAATTTGCCATCACATAATTTGCTTTTGCATTATCAGGTTCCGCTTTTAAAACTGCATCGGCATCACTCATAGCTTTAGAAAAATCTTTCATGTTGTAATAAACATTTGCTCGAGCGACATAGGCTTTTGGATATTGTTGCAAAGCAATGGCTTTATCAAAATCACTAAGAGCCTTTTTCATTCGATCAGTTTGAGCATATAACAATCCTCTGTTATAATATCCTTTATAATATTCTGTATTTTCATTGATAGCGGCATTTAAATAATGAGAAGCCATATCATAGTTTTTATTAAGCATATATTCAGCGCCTAAACTATTTAAAGCGACATATGAATGGGGGTATTTTTTGATGATGTCAGAATATAAAGCAATACTATTTTTCCAAACACTTGCTCTCATAAAGGTTAAACTTCCTAAAACAAGTATTAAGGTAATCCCAATAATTTTTAATTGTTTTTCTTTAAATGGAATAATCGATAATACTGCGATGCAGATTCCCATAATAGGTAAATACATATATCTATCTGCGGTTAACACTTCTCCGAAAGGAATGAACTGTAGCACTAGCAATAAATTGATGATGAAAAACAATAAACCAAAGAAAATAATTTTTGAAGATGATTTATATAGTTTGTATAAACCGAATACTAGCAAAGCCAACATCACATAACCTACGCCTATACTTAATGCTTTATTTTGAGGGTAAGGATATATCACAGATAAATCCATTGGAATAAAAAACTTATAGACGTATTGCAATAGTGCATAACCAGCATAACCAATGCGTTCGTGAATGGCATAAGCATGATTTTGATTAATAAATTTATCTTCAGTCCTTGTGTAAATGGTTGCTATACCTATAACTAAAGCAACTGTGATAAATGGAATTTTATTAATCACAAGAGATTTAAAATCCAATTTTACTTTCAATACATAATCTATTGCTACTAACACTAATGGGAAACAGATGGCCGAAGGTTTACTTAATACCGAAAGAATAAAAAAGAGAAGAGCATAGATGTAATTTTTTTTAATACCACTTACTATAAATTTTGTGTAGTGTATCAACCCTAATAAAAAGAAAACACTGTAAACTAAGTTGTTTTTTGCCGATACCCAAGCCACCGTTTCAACTTGCAACGGATGTAAACAAAAGATGAGAGCACATATAGATGCTCTTAATTTGTCTTTTAATATGAGAATACATAAATAATAAACTAAAACCCCATTAATAATATGAAATAACAAACTCAACGCATGATGACCAGCTGCATTTCCCTTGAAAATTAACCAATCTATAGCAAAACCTATCATGGCAATCGGGGCATAGTTTCCTACATAGTAATTAGTAAAAAATGCTTTGATGTTAAAATCATGAACATCCTTATTGTTTACTAGTACCTCTCCATCATCCCAGCTAATAAAATTGGCAGAAAACAATTTAAAGTAAGCTAAAACCACTAAAGCAGCCAAAACCAATGCATATAGCATGGTTGTGATAAATGTTATGTTTTTATGGGTTGTTTTCAAGATAAACAAATTTAAGATTTAGTTCGTTTCTTCCTATACAAATCTTAAATTTACATCGTGCCAAAGTTATCAGTTGTCATCATAACATTTAACGAAGAAAAAAACATTGCTCGTTGCTTGGAATCTGTTAAAGAGATTGCCGATGAAATTGTAGTGCTTGATTCTTTCAGTAAAGATAGAACCAAAGAGATTTGTGCTTCGTTTGGCGTACAATTTTTTGAGCATGCTTTTGATGGGCATATTCAACAAAAAAATAGAGCCATTACCTATGCTTCAAATCCACATATTTTGTCTTTAGATGCGGATGAAGCTTTAGACGATACATTAAAAAAAACAATTTTAGAAATAAAGAACAACTGGACACATGACGGTTATTATATGAATCGTTTAACCAACTATTGTGGTCATTGGGTAAGGCATTGCAATTGGTATCCAGATACTAAAATGCGTTTATGGGATAGTCGTAAAGGTTGGTGGACGGGGATTAACCCACACGACAAATACGAATTAAAAGATGGTGACAAAAACACCAAACATATTAAAGGCGATATTTTACACTACAGCTATTATAATTTAGAAGACCATTACAAACAAGTAGAATATTTTACCAATATTGCTTCTAAAGCTTTTGTAGAAGCTGGCAAGAAAGCGCCTTTTTATAAATTAATAGCGAACCCTATCGCTAAATTTATTGATCATTATTTGTTGCATTTAGGATTTTTAGATGGCAAGGCGGGATATTTAATTTCTAAAATATCGGCTTATGCTACCTATTTAAAATACAAAAAAATCAGAGACATTTACAAACAACAAGCGCTTGCAAAATAACCCTGTTATATTAATTAGCCGAACGGATAGTATTGGTGATGTGGTATTAACCTTGCCTATGGCAGGTATTATTAAACAGTTTTTGCCACAAAGTAAACTAATTTTTTTAGGAAGAAACTATACTAAAGATGTGATTGGATTATCTGAACATGTGGATGAGTTTATAAGTTATGATGATGTTTTGAAGTTAAATGCTTCTGAACAAATTGAGACATTCAAAAAATTAAACGCGACTCATATCATTCATGTATTTCCTGTTAAAGAAATTGCATATTTAGCGAAGAAAGCAGGAATTAAAAACAGAATTGGCACTACGAATCGTTTATGGCATTGGTTTACATGTAATATTAAAATTTCATTATCTCGTAAAAATTCAGATTTACATGAAGCACAATTAAACACTAAATTATTAGCCCCATTAGGCATTACAAAAGAATTTAGTTTAGAAGAATTAGTGTCTGCTTATGGTTTTACAAATGTTCCTGTATTAGACAAAATACATTTAGCTTTAATTGATAATACTAAAACTACGATTATTCTTCACCCAAAATCTAAAGGCAGTGCTCGTGAATGGGGCTTAGATAATTTTTCAAATCTCATTACGAAATTAGATAAAACAAAATATCAAATTTTTATTAGTGGTACAGCCCAAGAAGGTGAATTGGTAAAAGATTTAATTGCAAAACATCCTGAAGTCATCAACCTAACTGGGAAATTATCCTTACAACAATTCATTGCATTTATCAATCATTGTGATGTGTTAATAGCTGCTAGTACTGGTCCCTTGCATATTGCAGCTGCCCTTGGTAAAAAAGCTATAGGATTATTTGCACCAATGCGTCCTATTCATCCTGGTAGATGGAAACCAATAGGTAAACAAGCAAACTATTTAGTGTTAAATAAAGATTGTAGCGATTGTCGTAAAACAATGAACTGCCATTGCATTAGAGAAATTAAAATAATGGAAGTTATAAAATTGATAGAAAAATAATGAGCAGTTTACAAAATAAAGTCATTTGGATTACTGGTGCTTCTTCAGGAATAGGTGAAGCTCTAGTTTATGAATGTGCCAAACAACATGCGAAAATTATTTTATCTGCTCGCAGAGAAAGTGAATTAGTGCGCGTTTCAAAAGGAGCTAATTTAACTGCTTCTAATTTTTTAATCTTACCGTTTGATTTATCAGATACAACACAAGTAAAAGAATTAGTACAACAGGTTGTATCTACATTTGGGCGTATTGACATTTTAATCAATAATGGCGGTCAAAGCCAACGTTCGGAAGCAATTGATACACCTTCTGAAACAGAAAGAACATTATTTGAAATCAATTATTTTAGTGCGGTTAATTTATCAAAAGCGGTTTTACCGTTTATGATAAAAAACAAAAGTGGTAAAATAGTTGTGATCAGTAGTATAGCCGGTAAGTTTGGTTTTTATTTGCGCTCATCCTATTCTGCTGCAAAACATGCTTTACATGGTTACTTTGAAAGCTTACGATTAGAAGTAGAAAACAAAGGCCTGAGTGTCTTATTAGTATGTCCTGGAAAAATAAAAACAAACGTGTCCTTGAATGCTATTTCTTCATCAGGCAACGCTCATAATAAAATGGATGAGAGTCATGAAAACGCTATGAGTGCTCAAGAATGTGCCCAACAAATAATTGCTGGTATTTTAAATAATCAAGAAGAAATTTTAATTGGTGGTAAAGAATTATTAGCCGTAAAAATAAAACGTTTTTTTCCTAAGTTGTTTGGTAAAATTATCAGGAAACAGAGTCCTTATTAATTAAATTTTCTGCAAATCCATAGCCCTTTTCTTTAATAGCAGGAATCAACCTTTCCAATAGTTCAGGCATAAAATCTAACCGATCGTGCAATAAAATAATGGCTCCTGGTTTTAATTGATGTATAACACGTTGATTTATTTTTTTCACATCTTTGATGGATGTATCATAGCTACGTACATTCCAACCAATAGATTGCAAGTTAAGTTGTTTTAAAGCTTTAGCTATGTTTGGATTAGTAACGCCAAAAGGTGGTCGGAATAATTTTGATTGAGGTTGATATAGCTCAATTAATTTTTGGCAAGTCGCAAAATCTTCAGTCACTTTTTTAGTAGACCAAACATCAATCCAATTGTGATGTGAAAAACTATGATTTCCAATTTGATGTCCTTCTGCTACCATTTGATTTAAGATAGCTTCATTCCCGTGAATATTTTTTCCAATTATAAAGAATATAGCTTTTACATCATGCTTTTTTAAAACCTCTAAAACCTTTTCAGTATTAGCGTGTGGGCCATCATCAAAGGTTAACATTACTTTTTTTTCGGTAGTGTTTAAATTATTAATAGAAGTTAGATGAAAATTAAGTCCAATAAAATAAGCGCCACAAAATTGGATAATCGCAAATAACTTTATCCAAATTATCAAATACCAAAAACTTAAATGAAATGATGATTGAAAAGCAAAAAACACAAACAGACCAATTAAAAAGGCAATTGTGACAGGCCAAAATTTTATGAATCGGTTTGATGACATTTTATTTAGTTGATCCTCCTAACCTCTCCAGAGAGGGATAAATAAAAATTAGCACTGACTTAACAGTGTAAACGAGTAATTAATGCCTAAGTACTGATTAATAATTAAAACATGTTTTATTTTAGAAGGTGTTTTATCTGAAATAGCTAATACTCTAGGTAACTTTTGTTTTTCTATTAATTTAACAGCTGTCCACATAGCAAAAGCAGTTGCGGTATGATACTCTCCACAAATATGCTTATAACAAGCAGCAACAGATTCTTTTTCAATACTTGGTAAAACTTCTTTTAATTTTTCATCGAAATTAACATCATCACTAAAGCCCATTAATGTCACATCGATATCTACTAAAGTTAAATTGTGTAATTTTAAAAAGGCATGTAATTTATTTAAAATATCAGCAGAGGTTTTTGGATTGTACACTGTTTGTATCCCGTCAACACTTGCTAAACTTTTTTCTGTTTTAGTTTTATTTAATACAAAAAAGGCAGTACCCTCACTCATTTGAATGCCTTCAGATGTTGATTTCCAAATTGGAGTGGAAGATGCTTCCTGAAATTTTTTTGCTCTTCTATTAAGTAATACAAAGTTTGGGGTGTGCTCTTCAACACCTCCTACTAAAACAGTTTCTTTACCTTCTTCAAACAGCATCATTGCATCTTGTAAGGTACTTTCAAATGAAAAACCTCTATGCACGTATGTAAAATTATAATCATGACACTTCATGATTAAGGCTATTTGAGAGCCAACTGTATTATGAGTAGATTGAATAAAAGAGGTTGGTGTTAAAAATTGTTCGTCGTTATTTAAAATAGCTAATAAAAAACGTTCACTATCTTCAAAACAACCTAACCCAGTTCCTGTAATAATTGCATCTACTTTTTTAGCATCTGCTTGTTGTATAGCGATATTACCAGCCGCCACTCCCATTTTAATGGCACGTCCCATTCGACGTAATAAATTAGGCGCTATAAACTCTTTATAAGAAGGCTCTATTGCATCAAAATAATCTCCCTTTGCAGGATTAATACTTTCAAAAAACCAATCGCTATCAATTGAGTTTTGCGGTGAGATGCAACCTGTTCCGTTTATGTATGCCTTGATCAAAATTTTATGCTTTCTTGAAAATTAACGATGAACAGTTTCCGCCAAATCCAAATGAATTGGAAAGAATTGTGTTGAGTGGTGTATGCACCAAGGACGTTTCAGGAACTAACCCAGTTTCTAAAATAGGTGTTGTAAAATTTAAATTCGGGAATATCATATTATGTTGTAATGATAAAACCGATATCACCGCTTCAATACTAGCCGCAGCAGCTAATGTATGACCGGTAAATGATTTAGTTGAACTAAATTTTGGGACTTGATTTCCAAAAACAGCTTTAGTTGCAAAACTTTCTGATAAATCATTGTTTGGTGTGCCAGTCCCATGCATATTGATGTAATCTATCTGAGACGTGCTTAAGCCACTCATCTTAAGTGCTTGTTGAATAGCTAGTGTAGCTCCATATCCTTCAGGTGATGATGCCGTTTGGTGATAAGCATCATTTGCATTAGCGTATCCTACAACTTCTGCCAACGGCTTTCCTTTCCTTAAGTTTAAGGCATTTTCTCCTTCAATCACCACAAAGGCTGCGCCTTCACCTAAATTTAATCCTTTTCTATTTTCATCAAATGGTTTACACCATTCTCGATCTAAAATCATTAAAGTATTAAATCCATTAAATGTAAATTTGGATAAAGCATCTACTCCACCAACAACCACTCTATCTAACTGTCCATGCTTAATCATACGGCACCCTAACATGATAGCATTTGCTGCTGATGAACAAGCTGTTGAAATAGTTGTTACATAATCTACATTTCCAATATAATCTGCAATACGTTCTGTACTATCTCCACAATCATGAGTATCTAACACATTCAAATGATCGTCTTTTTCAAACATCTCTTTGTAGTACAATTCAGTTTTACTCATCCCTGCCACTGTTGTAGAAGAAATAACACCTGTGCGCAAACCATCATTTGTATCAATTCCCGAATTGATGACTGCTTCTTTCGCTGCTAACATAGCGATGTATGAATTACGGTTTAAGGCTGAGTTGTTATCTTGAACTAAATCAACTAATGCCTCGTCAGACAATTTAATTTCTCCTGCTAAAAATTCATCTTTATAGCGAGTACTTAAGTAATTGATTTTCCCAATCCCAGTTTTTGATTGAGATAAAGATAAAAAAGACTCTGGCACATTGTTTCCAATAGCAGAGATCATTCCTAATCCTGTAATATATACTCGTTGAGACAAATTATGATTTACCTTGAGATTTAATGTATTCTGCCATTGTTCTTAAAGATTGGAAAATTGTTTTTCCATCTTTAGGATCTTGGATTTTAATTCCATAGTGTTTTTCTAATAATACGATTAATTCTAAAGCATCAATAGAGTCTAATCCCAACCCATCTCCAAATAATGGAGAATCCGGATTAATTTCTTCTGGTTTTACTTCGGCTAAATTTAATTGCTCAATAATTTGCCCTTTTAATTTTTCGATTAATGCGTCCATACCGTTTGATTATATAATGTTATAACACTTGTTTGATTAAGAGGTTTAAAAATAGCATTTTTATTTGTATCTTTTTGTTTTTCAACCAAAAAAATGAATGCTTCTGCATTTAGTCCATCAACCTCTACCCAACCAATAATTGCTGATTCTGTGCCACTTTCCAACAAGGTCTTTGTATAATTTATCAATAAATCAGCATCTAATTGCTCCGATACAAAAAAGGCGTTTTCACCAGTTATTTTATATTTAATAGCCAACTCGCCAATCGTAATATTAGGGAGTGTATACACAAACACAGCTGGTGAAGGAAAATAATTTGATTCATCATTTATTGAATGCTGATGAACTCTATCTGTTTCAATACTTGAGGCAGCATTAGATAATATAATTGCTGATTTTGATAAATCGTTTTCTAACAAAAAGTTAGTTTCTTTTAATGCAAATTCGGTACACAAAAAACCTAGTTTGCATTGCGCATCCATTTTATGAAACTTAGGATAACTCACACCTAGAGCTTTATATGCTTCAGATAAAAACTCTGCCAAACTTAATGATGGATTTGATTGAAATATAATTTCACCATTCACCGAAACTTGGTTATGTTTTATATGTGCATATGAGGTGATGATATTCATTCTATATTTTTTTAAATAAAGCTGCCGCATTGCATCCTCCAAACCCAGATGCTGTTTTAATAAATGAAGAAAAGTTTTTGTCTTGATGTGATTCTATCATAGTAATATTTCCGCTCACGCCTTTTGATTCATACCCTTCCGATTTTATCAAGCGTTGATGCTTCATAGATTCTAATGACAACACTGTTTCTAAAACTCCTGCGGCACCTAGGGTATGCCCATAATATCCTTTTAAACTATTAACTGGAATCGTGTTTAATCCGGCTCTTTCAAAGGCAATCGACTCCATTTCATCATTAAATGGTGTAGCTGTTCCGTGGGCAGATATAAAACCTATATCGTTTGTGTTCTTATCTACTATTTGTGTAAGGCATTGAAATAAGCCATCTCCTGATCTTGATGGTCCAGAGATATGATTTGCGTCGTTTGCGGAAACTCCGCTCACAATTTGCGTTTGGTAGGGCGTTGCTAATTCTTTTTGATTAGTTACTAAAATAGTTGACACCGCTTCGCCTAAATTAATTCCTACTCTGTTTGCATCAAACGGTTTACTTGGTTCGTTGCTTAGGGCATTAAACGATTTAAAACCGCTGATAGTAAACTCCGATAAAATGTCTCCACCACATACTAATATATTATCATAAGTACCTTGCTCAATAAAACGTTTTGCAATAATGATTGCTAAAATTCCAGAAATACAAGCATTAGATAATACAACTGGCGTATGTGCTAATTGAAAATAAGATTGTAAATATTTGGCGAAAGAAGATAAATAAACTCTTTTAGAATCAATATTTTTGTAGGTGTTCTCGAGTATATCAATATTTCCTTTTGTAGTTGAATAAATTAAAAGTGTACGATTATCTTTTGGATTAATACCGCTTTGATTTAAAACATCTTGAATAGATAAAATGCTTAACTGTTCTAACTTTGTATGATTGTTAGCGTTTTTAATTTGAGAAAGATGATCTTTAATTTTTTCATCACTAATTTTCGCCACACAAAACTCATCTTGCGAAAAAGGCAGCTTTATTTTTTTTACGCCAATAATAGAATTAGAAACCGCTTGATAATTTTCTTGAGTAGAAAATCCCAATGGACTAATAATATTATTATAAGATGTAAAAATCATTTTTGTGTTAAAAATTCATCCTTTAAATGTAATAAACATGTATTACAAACACAATTAGAATAACGTTTTGCGATATAGGATATTTCTTCTGCGCTTAATTCAATTTTTGAGCAAGCACAGGCAGCAATATTTGTGGGATTACAAATAAATGGCTGCTGGCAGCGTTCGCAAATGCTAGGATGTAAATTTTAAATTGCATAGGTTTAAACAAAAAAACCTCCTCGATTTCACGAGGAGGTTTTTGAATATATGTTATTCAAAAAAGATTAAGCTTTAACTGCTTTTTCCATTACTACTTTTCCTTTGTAGTAAAGTTTTCCTTCAAACCAGTGAGCACGGTGGAATAAATGAGCTTCACCTGTTGTTGTATCTTTAGCAATCGTCATTGTTGGTGCTTTGTAAGTTGAACGACGAGAATCTCTACGTGATCTGGATAGTTTTCGTTTTGGATTAGGCATGGTATTTAATTTTAATTATTGTTAAACTTTATATTTTTTAATTTATCCCATTCAGGATTTTCACTCGGTTCTTCATCTATTTTTAGTTCGTTGTATTTAGCAAGTGTTTCTTCATCACATTCTACTTCGATATCTAAGTCTTCATCTTCGCAAGGCACTTTTCGGCTTGGAATCGAAAGCTCTATATATTCAAATAGATACTGTGCGAAGTTTGCTTCATCAACTCCTTCTTTAAGCACTAATATTTCATCATTACTTTCTTCAGGGTTGCCGTGTTTAATGACTAATTTTTCTTGTCCACTAATAGGACAGTGATAATCAACTAAACAACGGTCGCAGCTTAATTTTACAGTGCCATCAAAAGTAAACATAATATGCATCAGCGTATTTTGTTTTACTAATTTAGCTTTAACCTGTATATCAGCTTCGGTTATTTCACTTTCACTAAATTGCTCAAAGAACTTGTTTTTAATCTCAAATTCAAATTGGTGTTCACCCATTGATAAACCGCCAAACTGTATTTTGTAATGACTTTTACCCATAGCTTATTTCCAAAATGGACGGCAAATATACACTTTTTTTCAATCTTATCAACAAATTAATAAAAAACAAATTGGTTTTTATAAAAAGAGATAAATACCTGGTTTTTAAAGAGTTTGTTACTCATTGCTTTTTACTAAACACTTCGGTAGAAACCAGCTTTTTTTATAATTTTCAATCAAAATCACTTCATTTTGACAAGAAAGGTATAGATTTTGATCATTTTTCTTCAATTTCCAAGCATTTCCTAACGCTATTTCATTAAGCATAATTGTAATTAATTCTTCTTTGCTGACTTTTTTGAATCTAGTTCCTATGAAAAACCCTAGTTCGTTATTTCTTAAATCCATTTCACACGCTAAGCTATCTGGCCTCTCTCCAAATTCCTCTTGTGTTTTATAAAAGTTTAATTTATTGCCTTTTTCATGCGCGACGCCTAATTTTCGTAATTTTTTTATGTTTACAAAACGAGATAAATAGGCCATAGTAAAAGAGTGCCTAAAAGCATCTAAAGTTCCTCCACTCTCACAAGAATCTAACTGTTTGCTAGCTTTTACAACCCAATATACATTCATGGCTTCCTTTAAATGTTTTTTAACCTTAATAGCCGCAATAGGGTGAAAACACGCCCAATGTAATTCATATTTACTAATATTATGCTGAGAATAGGCTTGAAATATGCCCACCAGCATGAGATACAAAAAAATGATAGGCGTTGATTTTAACATTAAAATGTTAGCAATAGTGATTTATAAAAAGCTAAATTAATCAATCCATTTTATATATTTGAAGATGATGGATTATAGAACTGATATAGTAAAACGTTTTTTTGCCAAACAGGATATTGGTGGGGCTGAGAGCATTAATGATTTGAGAGATAAGGAGTTTAGTGGCAAGTCTTTAAGTGCTGAAGAAAAATTTGCATTAGCTAATTTTGACAAGTATCGCTTAAATATATTGAATTCTCAAGAGAGTGAAGAACAATTTCATTTACATTATCGTCAAATTCAAGTGATCTCTAATTTAGGAGACTGGCGAGAATTTTTAAAAGATGAGTATAGTAAATAACTAAGTTTATTAAATTTAAAAAAGTGCTTCAATTAAGGGGCACTTTTTTATTTTTGTGTTAATAATAAATTTACCTTTGCAACAAACAAAAAACAGCTAAATCCACTAAACGTTAATCTATAAAAAATCAGTCCATGTACGCAAAAACTTTAGGTCAGTTTATCATTGAAAAACAAAACGATTTTCCATTTGCTAAAGGCGAATTATCTCGATTATTAAGAGATATTGGCATTGCTGCTAAAATTGTAAATCGTGAAGTAACTAAGGCTGGTTTGGTAGAAATACTTGGTGAAACAGGTGATACAAATGTGCAAGGCGAACGGGTAAAAAAGCTAGATATATTTGCGAATGATCAATTTATTGCCGCTTTAAAAGCAGGAGGAGAATGTTGTGCCATTGCCAGTGAAGAAAATGAAGACATCATTACAATTGACACAGAAATTTCTAAAAACGCTCGCTATGTGGTAGCGATGGATCCATTAGATGGCTCGTCAAATATTGATGTAAATGTTTCGATTGGAACTATTTTTTCGATTTACCGTCGTGTAAGTTTAAATGGCCCCGGTACTCATGAGGATTTTATGCAACGTGGCACTGAGCAGGTAGCTGCGGGATATATTATTTATGGTTCTTCTGCCATGTTAGTATATACGACTGGAAAAGGTGTTAATGGCTTTACATTAGACCCTAGTATTGGGGAATTTTGTCTTTCTCATCCAAATATGCAAATGCCAAAAGATGGAAAAACCTATTCAATCAATGAAGGTAATTATTTGCATTTTCCTGAAGGTGTAAAAAAATATATAAAATACTGTCAAGAAGAAGATAAAGCAACTAATCGCCCGTATTCAAGTCGTTACATTGGTTCAGGAGTAGCTGATATTCATCGTAATTTAATTACAGGAGGTATATACATATACCCTACAACCACCAAATCGCCAAATGGCAAGCTGCGTTTGTTATATGAATGCAATCCGTTAGCATTTATTATTGAACAAGCTGGAGGAATAGCAACGGATGGCTACAGACGAATCATGGAATTAGATATTACCGAACTTCATCAGCGAACTCCTCTATTCTTAGGATCAACTGAAATGATGAAAACATCGATGGGGTTTATGGAAAAATATAAAGTACCTACAGCTTAATTAAATTCCTTAAAACAACTCGATTATTTTTTGGTTATTATTTTGTACATTAGAACATTAATGACAGATACAAGTATACCAGAAAGCATTGTTAAACAAGAACTTTATAAGTCAACCGAAAAGGCTCATATTATTGCCTGTTGGGTTGGTATAGCTTTAAATATTGCATGGTTTACCAGCGATTATTTTGTTTTGCCATCATATTGGATTCCATTTCTTGTTTTTAGATTATCCGTCGCATTTATTAGCATAACCGTTTTCTTACTTCGTAAAAAATTAAACATCAATGTTTTTTCGTGTGTGTTTGTCTTAGCGTTAGGCATATCAATTCAAAATGCCTATATGTGGAGCGTTATGGATGTAGAACATTTACAAAAGCACACCTTTGCATACATTGCCCTATTTATAGGTGTAGGAATGTTGGTGCTTTGGGATTTAAAACTCTCAATTACCCTTTTAATTGTAACTATTGCGAGTAATATTGCTTTTTACCTTAAAAATAGCACATTAAGTATTGAGCAATTTTTAATTAATGGCGGTATGCTCACCTTAACAGTGGTGATCTTCTCCGTCTTCCTTGTTAGGAATCGGTATCGATTAACTTATAAAGAAATTAAGAGTCGATTAGAACTAGAAAAATCTAAAGCCTTAATTCAATTTCAAAAAGAGGAAGTAGAAGATAAAAACAAAGAAATCACCAGTAGTTTAAGATATGCCAAACGCCTACAAGAAGCACTATTGCCTCCAAAAAATTTATTAGATAGCTTCTTTCGGGAAAATTATTTCATAATATACACACCACGTGATATTGTTTCAGGTGATTTTTATTGGGTTCGAAAAATTAAAACAACCCCGCAAGAAGGGCTTCCAAAAGAATATTTATTAGTTGCTGTTGCTGATTGCACTGGGCACGGCGTGCCTGGAGCATTTATGAGTTTATTAGGATCTAACTTTTTACATCAAAGTGCGGTCGATAAAAATGTTAATACTCCTGCTGAGGCTCTTGATTTTTTAAATCAAAAAATTATCACCACTTTAAATCGTGGATACGGGGAAGAAGAAATTAGAGACGGCATGGATATTTCCTTGATAGCCATTGATTTAGAAAGTAAACAAATGGCTTTTTCCGGCGCTAATAATTCTATCTATATTATGCAAAACAATCATCTTCAAGTGATTAAAGCAGATAAACAAGCTATAGGAAATTTAACTAACAACGTTTTACCTTATACCAACAACATTGTTTCTTTACAAGAAAATGATTGTATTTACTTATTAACGGATGGCTACGCAGACCAATTTGGAGGCCCAAAAGGAAAAAAAATGATGCGAAAATTATTTGAAGATGTATTAATTACTAATTCAGACAAAAATATGCTACAGCAAAAAATAGCCTTAGAAAATAATTTTAAAACTTGGAAAGGTGATTTAGAACAGGTAGATGATATTTGTATTATTGGTATAAAACTATAAATATATCATAGCTAAATAAAAAAGGGCATCTTAATTAAGATGCCCTTTTTAAATTGCTGAATAATTTTATATAGATTGATAGTTTGTTGTTTTAATAACAGCTCCATTTTCATCCCACTGAATCCATTCACCAACCTTTTCGCCATCTTTATACTCCATTTTGAAAAGCTTATTTCCATTATCTCCGTAAACCATCCAAGTGCCATCTTTTTTATCATTTTTATATGAAGCTTCCGCTATAAGGACCCCATTTTTATTGAAACGTGTCCATAATCCAAATTTTACATTATTATCATATATCCCAACTTCTTTTTTTGAACCATTTTCGTAGTATTTTATAGATTCTCCATCTAACTTACCATCTTTTATCGTAATCGTTTCTTTTACAGCTCCACTTTCATAATACAATGTATGCTTACCAGAATAGGCAACTTTATTTTGAGAATATATATTACCATCAAATGAAATATCCTGCGAGAATGCTATACCAGCTACTAGTATAAAAATTACTAAAATTAAATTTTTCATGATTTAGATATTAATTGTTAGAACTAAGAAAATCATCTACTGATTTATAGTACAATTATACCCAATAAAGAAATAGAATGTTACAATAGTAACAAAAACTTAACATTAAGTTTACATTGAAAATCCCTTATTCTGATTTTAAATCAATATATAGATTGCCTGAATTAGCTTGAATATCCTTATAATAAAGGGTTTTGGTTGAATAACCGATTTGCGAAATCTCTAATGTTAAATTTTCAGTAGAACTTGTCTCCAAGTATATAAAAAAATTGCCTTCCAAATCGGAGTAGAATGATTTTTCGCAATTAGCACAAGTAATTTTTACGCCCGCTAATTTCTCATTACTATTTATATCAATAATTTTACCGCTAAGCATGAGTGATTGGGTGCGAGGCGTTTTAGGTTTCTCTGTTGAAAAGCCTAAAACACTAACTAACACTGTTAAAATAAAAATAAGTATAAACTTGTTTTTCATACTACAAATTAAGGGGACTGGTTTTAATTTAAGTTAATCGTAATGTTACGCTAATGTTAAACTTTTAAAACAAGTATTTCTTATAACTTTGTCATATGAAAAAAACTGCCATTTTAATAGGTGCAACTGGCCTAACCGGAAATGAACTTTTAAATCAATTAGTCATTGATAACGATTTTGATCGCATCACTTTATTTTCAAGAAAAGCACTACCACTTCATCATTCTAAATTGACTCAGCATACTATCGATTTCAATAATCTGAAAGAATATGAAACCCTTATCAAAGGGGATGTTGTGTTTTGCTGCTTAGGGACAACGATTAAATCTGCTGGGTCTAAAGAAGCATTTAAAAAAGTTGATTTTACTTATCCGTATGAATTTGCGAAAATGGCAAAACATAATGGGGTACCTACTTTTTGTTTACAAAGTTCTACAGGTGCTGATGAAAATTCTTCAAATTTTTATTTAAAAACAAAAGGTGAAACAGAAAGAGCTATTGAGCTATTAAAGTTTCAGCAGTTTGGTGCTTTTAGACCATCTATGCTATTAGGCAAACGTGAAGAATTTAGATTAGGTGAAATGATTGGTAAAATCATCATGGAGTCATTAGCGTTTTTATTTATTGGCAAATTAAAACGATACAAAGCCATTCATGTAAAACAAGTTGCTAAAGCTATGATGAACTATACAAAATTGTCAACTTCAGGGAATAGAATTATAGAAAATGAATCTATGTTATAAAATCTTGAAACAAATAAATAGCCTTTCATCAAAATTTATTCAGACTAACTATTTAAGAATTAACTAAAAATTTCAATCACATAATTTGGCACAATACCTAATGCAATTGTAAACAGAGTCGTTAAGACTAACAATAAAACATGAGATGTTTCCATGGTTACCTCTTCATGAATTTCTTCCTCTTTAAAGTACATCGCAATGATCACTTTAAAATAGTAGTACACCCCAACGGCAGAAGTTAAAATCGCTAAAATAATAAGCCATTTAAATGAGGTTCCTATTAATACTGAAAACACAAAATATTTAGCAAAAAAACCAGCTGTGATAGGTATGCCTGCTAATGACAACATAGCAATAACCATACAAGCGGCCATAAATGGATGACGCTTTCCTAAGCCATTGAATGCTTCGAAATTAGAACTGTTTTTTGCTTTTGAAACGTTATATAAAACGGTAAAGGCAGCAATAGATCCAATTGAATAAGCAAGTGAATAATATAATATTGCATTAATGCTTCCGAAATTTCTTGTGTTCGCTAATATCGCCATTAACATAAAAGCTGCATGACTAATACTAGAATAGGCTAACATACGTTTTACACTTTGTTGCGAAACTGCTGTTATATTTGATACAACTAATGACAAAGCAATCACCACGGCTAACACCATGCTCCAGCTTTGACTAACTCCTCCAAAAATAATTATAAATAATTGCATAAACGCCGCAAATGCAGCAGTTTTAACGATTGTGCTCATTAAAGCTGTAATCACTGTTGGAGAACCTTCATAAACATCTGGAGCCCAAAAATGAAATGGAGCAGCACTTACCTTAAATAGCATAGCAACTAACACCATTAATACGCCTGCATAAAAGAATGATGGCAAATCACCGTTAGCATGAGAAATAAATGAACGAATAGTCATTAAATCAAAACTACCAGTTGCTCCATAAATTAAAGCAATTCCAAATAATAAAAACCCAGAGGCAAATGAACCCATGATTAAATATTTAAAACCCGCCTCGTTTGAAGCTAAATCTCTTTTGCGACTTGCTGCTAAGACATACATTGGTATTGAAAGGATTTCAATGCCTAAAAAAAGAGTAGTCATATTTCTAAAAGATGTTAACATAAGTGCCCCTACCAAAGCAAATAATACTAAGGCAAAGTGATCGGTCACATGATCTTGTTCAAAATAATCATTAGCTAAGATAAACCAGAAAAAGGCTGTGATTAAAATAACACCACTAAATGCCAAAGACATGTCATTAAAATGAATCATGTTATTAAACATTGTAATAGACATGTTATTTTGTCCCCATTCCATGAAATTAGTAACATAAGCTGCTAAAATTCCAACTAAAACAATTGGGTACAATAATTTTTTGAATTTAAAAATTTCGGCCAACATGGCTAAAATTCCTAATGCACTGATTATAAAAAGACCTTTCATATGATATATAAGATTTATGAATTATGAAAATCGTAATTCGAAAATTAATTTTTTAGTTATTAATATAGGTTAATATTGCCTTTGTTCCTTCTTCTGCTAAATCATTTAATGGTTTTGGATACACACCAAAAGCAATAATAGCTGCACAAATAATGTATAATACCCATTTATCAGAACCTTCTAATGAGCCAAATGCTATCGCTGAATCTTTTTTCTCACCTAACATAATAGCTTGGTAACTGCGTAACATATAAACCGCTCCTAAAATAACTGTTAAAGCAGCAAAGGCAGCAACCCAAGCTCCGTATTGGTAAACGCCATTGATTAATAAAAACTCACCTACGAAACCGTTAGTTAATGGCAATGCCACGGAACCTAACATCACAATTAAAAATAATACTGCGAAGTTTCCATTCATATTTCTAATGCCACCTAATTTTTCCATCTCGCGAGTTCCTGTATGACGCATTAAAATATCAGCAATTAAGAATAACCCTACCACATTAACACCATGAGCTAACATTTGCATCACTGCTCCTTGAATACCTTGCTGATTAGCGGATAAAATACCAGCTGCAATTAATCCAACGTGAGCAATAGATGAATAGGCAATTAAACGTTTGTAATCTTTTTGAACGATGGCAATACATGATGCATAGAAAATACCAAACACTGATAAAGCAATAGCTAGCCATCCCCACTCTGCTAATGCTAAAGGAGTAACTGGCATTAACCATTTAATTAAACCAAATGTTCCCATCTTTAACATGATACCAGATAATAACATGGTGCCTTGTGTTGGAGCATTGACGTATGTGTCAGGTTGCCAAGTGTGTAATGGAAAGATTGGCATTTTAATACCAAATGCTAAAAAGATACTCCAAAATACAAAAGATTGTTGGTGTAAGTTTAAAGATTTACCTGTTTGATATAAATCCGTTACTGCCCATGATTTAATACCTGTTGAAAAGCCTGTGTGATTATATAAATAAATTAATCCAACAAGCATAAATAACGAACCAAATAATGTGTAAACGAAAAACTTGAAAGTGATGCGTCCGCGATTTTCTCCACCCCATAATAAACAGATAAAATAAATTGGAATTAATGCTAATTCCCAGAATACATAAAACAAGAAACCATCGTTAGCTGTGAATACACCTAATAATGCCATTTGCATTAATAAGATTAATCCGTAAAACGAATTTGGTTTTTCGTAAGAAGAATTAAACGATGATAAAATAATTAATGGTACTAAAAACGTCGTTAATAAAACCATTAACATCGATAACGCATCGATACTCACCGCAAAGTGAATCCCTAAAGATTCTACCCATGGGCAATTTAATGCCAAATCAGCACTTGCAGGATTGTGTTTGTATTGAAACAACACTACCAGTGATAACATAAATTCTACAACAGATAAACCTAAAGCAACTGTTCTACTCGTGTTTCCTTTTGTGAAAAACACCAATAAACTTGCGATAAGAGGTACAATGATTAATAATCCAACTAACATATCTTTTTATTATTTACTTTTTAATATTACTTAATGAAGGTGAAAAATAAAATGGCAATAATTCCTAAAACCATTCCAAAAATATAAAATCCAATGTGGCCAGTTTGTACTTTACGAACTAATGAACTCACTCCGGTTACAGCACTTCCAACACCGTTTACGATTCCATCCACGACTTGCAAATCCAAAAATTTATAGAACCCTTCTGAAAGTAAATCTAACGGTTTACGAATAACTGCTTCATAAATTTCATCTACATAATATTTATTGTAAATTAATTTTTTAATGCCCGTTAATTTTTCATCTTTCGCTTCAGGTAAAATATTATTTTTAATATAAACCATGTAAGCAAAGAAAATAGTTGCTAATGCGGCTGCTGTTGCAATAAACATTAAAGTCCACTCTTTAGTATGATTTAAAATGCTAGGGTTTTTATGTGCAATAATTGGATCTAAATGATGGTGGAACCAGTTAGTTGTTCCCCAAAATTCAGGTAAACCTAATACACCACCAAACATTGATAATATGGCTAAAACAATTAATGGAATAGTCATCGTACTTGGCGACTCATGCAAATGATGTTCTTGTTCATGTGTTCCTCTGAATTTACCGAAGAATGTTAAGAATAATAATCTAAACATATAAAAAGCAGTAAGAATAGATGCTACTTGACCAAAGAACCATAAGGTTGGACTGTGCTCATACGTATGTGCTAATATTTCATCTTTAGAAAAGAACCCAGATAGTAAAGGGAATCCACTAATTGCTAAAGTTCCTATTGCCATTACTTTGCCCGTGATAGGTAAATGCTTCCATAAACCACCCATTTTGCGCATGTCTTGTTCGCCACCCATCGCATGAATTACAGAACCAGCACCTAAGAATAATAAAGCTTTAAAGAACGCGTGAGTTGTTACGTGAAATACAGATGAACTGTAAGCACCAACTCCTAAACCTAAAAACATTAATCCTAATTGCGATACTGTTGAATAAGCTAATACTTTTTTAATGTCGTTTTGAAATAAACCAATAGTTGCTGCAAATAATGCGGTTGCCACACCTACAATGGCTACAACATGAGAAGCTTGTTCAGACATTGAATAAAATACATTGGAACGAACAATCATGTAAATACCAGCCGTCACCATTGTTGCCGCATGAATTAATGCAGACACAGGAGTTGGACCTGCCATCGCATCGGGCAACCAAGTATATAAAGGTAGCTGAGCTGATTTACCCATCGCACCAATAAATAACAATAAAGCAATTGCAGTCACCGTTCCTTCGTTACCTGTTGAAGCAATTGTAAATACTTGATCGTAAGAGATACTTCCAAAAGTCACGAAGATTAAAATGATTCCCATTAAAAAGCCTAAGTCACCAATACGGTTCATAATGAAAGCTTTTTTAGCGGCATTGTTATAGGCTGTGTTTTTGAACCAGAAACCAATTAATAAGTAAGAGCATAAACCTACACCTTCCCAACCCACAAACATAATTAGGTAGTTGTTACCTAATACTAATAACAACATGAAGAATACGAATAGATTTAAATACGTAAAGAAACGCGCAAAGCCTTCGTCATCGTGCATATAACCCATAGAATAAATATGGATTAAGAAACCAATACCAGTAATGATTAATAAAAACCAAGATGATAATGGATCTACTAAAAACTCGAAAGGAATTTTTAACGTATCAGAGTTTATCCAAGAGAATAAAGGAACAATGTGAGATTTAACTTCAGAATGTTCTAATTCCATAAATATTAGCAAGGATACTACAAACGATGCTAATACAGCTAAGCTAGCTATCCAACCAGATAAGCTTTTGCTGATTTTTTTACCAAAGAATCCGTTTATAATAAAACCTAATAAAGGGAATAATGGAATAAGGGCTACTAATTTAATCATATACTTAGTTCTTTAATCTGCTTAATAAATCAATATCAATTGTTTTGAAATTACGATACACCATCGATAAAATAGCTAATCCTACTGCAACCTCAGCCGCAGCAACTGCCATAATAAAGAATACAAATACTTGTCCGGATGCATCATTGTGTAAAGTTGAAAAAGCAACTAATAGTAAATTAACCGCATTAAGCATTAACTCAATACACATAAAAATAATAATGGCATTTCTGCGAGCCATCACACCAACCGCACCAATGATAAAAAGCACAGCGCTTAACATGATGTAAAAATTAATAGGAATTCCGTTTAGCATAATATGTGGTTATTTTAGTTTGTAGATTCTTTTGAGTTAATATTTGTATCACGCTTACCAATCATAATAGCACCAACTAAGGCTGCTAATAATAATACAGATGCGATTTCGAATGGAAATAAGAATTCGCTAAATAATACTTTACCTAAATTCTTAACTAATCCAATTTGAGATGAACCGCCGTGCACTAACTGTAATTGCTCTGCACCTTTTAAGGCGCCAACCATCACAAATAATAACACGCCGCCAACTAAACCAGCAATAACTCTCGTTACAATATGTTTTCGAGGTTCTGTATCAGCATTTAAATTCATTAACATGATGATGAATAAGAATAATACCATGATAGCACCAGCATATACAACGATGTGCACGACTGCTAAAAATTGAGCATTTAATAATAAATAATGTCCTGCAATACAGAAGAACGTTAATACTAAATATAAAACCGAGTTAACTGGGTTGCGAGTAAAAACAACCATAAGCGCGAACATAATAGCAAGGAATGATAATATCCCGAAAAGCCATTGTGTAATTGTGTATCCTAACATATGTATTTTTTAGTGTTTGTGACCTTTATTTAATTTTTTTGCATCATATAATTCGTTATGTTTTAATCCAGGAATTTTTTTGAATGCTAATACTTCAGGTGTTTGACGTTTAGTAACATCAATACGTTGATCTATTTTTTCTACTAATTTATCTTTTCCAAAAACAAATTCTTTTCGCTCGAAACCAGCATCAACGATTCTATCCGTTAAAAAGATAGCTTCTTTCGGGCAAGCTTCTTCGCATAGTCCACAGAAAATACAACGTAACATATCAATTTCATATGTTGCAGCGTATTTTTCTTCACGATACAAATGTTCTTCGCCTTTTTTACGCTCACCACTGGTCATAGTAATCGCTTCTGCAGGACAAGCTACAGCGCACATCCCACAAGAAGTGCAACGCTCTGCTCCGTTTTCATCACGTTTTAATACATGTTGTCCACGATAAACATTTGCTATAGGACGTTTTTGTTCTGGGTAATTAATTGTCGGAGATTTTTTAAACAAATGACTTGCTGTAATCATCATCCCTTTAAAAATTGCGGGTAGATAAATTCTTTCAGCAAAACTTTGCTCTTTATTTGATACGACTATTTTTCTGTTTGTTAATTGCATTTTCAATATTTTTAAAAATGAATGTTTCCTCTAAAATATTCTACTACCACTGTTAACGCTAAATTCAATAACGATAATGGTAATAATGTTTTCCAACCTAAGTTCATTAATTGATCATAACGGAAACGCGGTAATGTCCAACGAACCCACATGAATAAACAAATGAATAAAACGATTTTTGTGAAATAAGCTCCAAACCCGATTAATGAAATTAACCAATCGCCTTCATGCAGTCCTAATGAAGCATACAGCTCACTTGCAAATGGGAAATTGTATCCGCCAAAATAAAATCCAGCCATAATTGCCGAAGAGATAAACATATTAATGTACTCAGCAAATAAGAATAAACCTAGTTTCATAGATGAATACTCTGTATGATAACCACCAACTAATTCAGTTTCACACTCTGGCAAATCAAATGGTGCACGGTTAGTTTCTGCTAATGCACAAATAAAGAATATTAAAAATCCTAAAGGTTGCCAAACAATGTTTGCAAAGCCTTTGTCTTGTCCTTCAATGATATCCTTTAAACTTAATGAGCCGCCTGAAGAAATGATTAAAGCAATTAAAGCAATACCCATCGCAATTTCATAACTAATCATTTGTGATGAGGCACGCACAGCTCCTAATAAGGCAAACTTATTATTTGATGCCCAACCACCAATCATGATACCGTAAACACCAATGGATACAACACCTAATAAATAAATAGTACCGATATTAATGTCTGTGATTTGTAAATCATACATGTGTCCGCCAATCATCATGGGTTTAGCCCAAGGAATCACCACACTTGTCATTACAGCAGTTACCATAAATAAACAAGGTCCTAAAATAAATAATGAACGATTAGACACATTAGGAATGATCTCTTCTTTCATAAACATTTTTACACCATCGGCAATTGGCTGTAATAATCCAGCAGGGCCTGCTCTACTAGGGCCTTTACGATCTTGTAAAAAAGCTGCAAATTTTCTTTCCCATAACGTTGCGTAAGCTGCTACCCCTAAAGATAACAAGAAAACTGCCGCACACATTATTGCTTTATATATTATAAACGCTGTCATACTTATTAAGGTCTTTTATTAATATCCATAAATCCAAGTGCTTTTTGTTGTTTGAGCACTTGCACTTTTAGTTCATTTAAATGATTATAATGATTTTGAGAAATAACAGAATGACGATCAACTTTTGTTGGACCTTCTATCTTCCAATCAGAGGTTTTCTTTTTATCGAAACGACATTCGTTACAAATAAATTCTTCTGCTTCTCCCCACTGATCTTTACGAGCTGTCACGCGCAATACATCGTCGCCTTTCATCCATAAACGTACTTTACCAGAACATTTTTTGCAATCACAACTTGCATCAACAGGCTTCGTAAACCAAACACGAGATTTGAAACGGAATGTTTTATCTGTTAATGCACCAACCGGACATACATCAATCACATTACCAGAAAAATCATTTTCTATTACGTTTTCAATGTAAGTGGAAATCTCCGCTGCATCTCCGCGGTGCATCACCCCATGAACTCGTTTATCCGTTAATTGATCAGCTACTTTCACACAACGGAAACACATGATACAACGGTTCATATGCAATTGCACATATTTACCAATATCAATGCGTTCAAATTCTCTTCGAGGGAACTCATAACGAGAAGTTGCAGCGCCATGCTCATATCCTAAATCTTGTAAAGAACATTCTCCTGCTTGATCACATACAGGGCAATCTAAAGGGTGGTTTACTAATAAAAATTCAACTACACCTTTACGTGCTTCTAAAACATCTTTATTAATGGTGTTTTCAACAACCATACCATCCATCACCTCAGTGCGGCATGCTGCTACTGGCTTTGGCATTGGTGTAGGGTTAGCGGCGCTACCTTGTGTAACTTTTACAATACAAGTGCGGCAATATCCACCACTGGTTTTTAATTTAGAATAATAGCACATGGTTGGTGGAGCTACCTCCGGACCTATCATTCGTGCTGCCTGAAGAATTGTGGTACCTTTTGGTACGTCAATTTCTATTCCATCGATTGTTACTTTCATTCTATGTATTAATTCTTTTTACTACTATTTAATTTTGTTCTCAATCCTTTTTAACTTTTGCTATTTTATTTTCTTAAAGTAAAATTAAAAGGGATATTAAAAAATACGGATACCTTTTTATTGTTTTGCATTCCGGGTGTCCAAGTTGGCATTAATTGAATGACCCTAATTGCTTCATTATCTAATATAGCATAACCTGAAGATTTAATAATTTGAGGCTCTACAACATTTCCTGATTCGTTTACTATAAATTTCACAAATGTTTTACCAGTCCATTTTTTTACTTCAGCTTCTCTTGGATATTTGATGGTAGTTTGAATAAACTTCATCATTTCTTGAACACCACCTGGAAACTCTGGCATAACCTCAACCACGGTGAACACATCCTCTAATTTACTTTTTCGCGAATACGTTTTTTCTCCATTTTCTGCAACTGTGAGAACCGAAGAATCGGTTTGATTATCATAATAATAAATCCACGATCCTAGTTGCTGTCCATTTCGATAAGTACCACTTGACGATTTAGTTTGATTTTTATTATAATAGGTACACTTTCCATTTTTAAGTAACGGAGAAAGTTGACTAGCCTCAGCTACCATTTGCAAATGTCCATCTAAATAATAGTCTGATATTAAAAAGCCCTTGTCTGTTTTTTGTGAGGTACGATAATAATTAGCATACTTTTTAGAAACTTCTTTCCAATCAGAATCAAACCAAGTGGTATCTAACACGCTTTGTTGAGCAAAAGATGCTTTTGCAAGTAAAAAAAATACTATGTAAACAAACAACTTCACTTATGGTCTAATATTATTTAATCGATTATAATGTGAAATGTCTACAAATTTTTTCTTTTGAGCGATTTCAATAAATTCATGTTTAAAGTGACGAAGAGCTGCCGCTACAGGCCAAGCCGCGGCTTCACCTAAAGGACAAATTGTTTTTCCTTCAATTTTACTTTGAATATCCCACAATAAATCGACATCACTTTCATTAGCAGTACCATCAATGAATTTTTTCAATATTTTTTCAATCCAACCTGTTCCTTCACGGCAAGGCGAACATTGTCCGCAAGACTCATGATGATAGAAACGAGAGAAGGTGAATAAATTCTTCACAATACTTGTGTCTTCGTCCATCGCAATAAAGCCACCAGAACCTAACATCGTACCTGTTAAGAAACCACCGTCTGACAAGCTTTCATATGTCATTAAACGCGGTTCGCCTTTAGCAGTTTTTAAAATTAATTCCGTTGGTAAAATTGGCACCGAAGAACCTCCCGCTACTACTGCTTTTAATTTTTTTCCATTACGGATACCTCCGCAATATTCTTCGCTATAAATAAATTCTTCAACCGTAATTCCTAATTCAATTTCGTAAACACCTGGTTTATTAATATGTCCAGAAGCAGAAATTAATTTTGTACCAGTAGATTTTCCTACACCAATTTTAGCGTATTCTTCTCCACCCATGTTTACAATTGGAACCACAGCGGCAATAGTCTCAACGTTATTAACTACCGTTGGACAACCCCATAAACCAGCAACTGCTGGGAATGGTGGCTTGATACGTGGATTACCACGCTTACCTTCTAATGATTCTAATAAAGCTGTTTCTTCTCCACAGATATAAGCTCCACCTCCAACTTGCACTGAGCAGTCATGAGAAAAATCAGTACCTAAAATATTTTTTCCTAACCAACCTGCAGCGTAAGCCTCAGCAATAGCCGCTTCTAAAATTCGTGCTACATAAAAGTATTCGCCACGAATATAGATGTAAGATTGTTTAGCGCCTAATGCAAATGAAGAAGTAATCATTCCTTCAATTAGTGCATGAGGAATTTTTTCCATTAAGTAACGGTCTTTGAATGTTCCTGGTTCAGATTCATCCGCATTACAAACTAAGTAACGAGGAACGCCTTCTGGTTTTGCTAAGAAACTCCATTTCATGCCTGTAGGGAAACCCGCGCCACCACGACCACGTAGGCCTGATTTTTTAACTTCATCAGTTACTTGATCTGGTTGCATTGTTTTTAATGCTTTCTCTACAGAAGCATAACCACCGTGTGCACGATAGACTTCTAACGTGTGAATGTTAGGTACTTTATCGTTGTGTATTAATAATTTTCTTCCCATTTATAAATATTATTTATAATTTTTTTCCTTTAAACGTTTCATTAACTCCAGCTCCAAGTCCACCATTCATACAATTATAAAACATGCTATCGTTCCTAAAATCAATTCTTCCATGATAAATTGAAAATGAGTTCACAGATGAATCATAGTATATAATCGAACAATTATTCAATGATGTTGTAAGTGATGAGTCGGCAGAACCAGAGCCAATTATTATTGTTGTATCTTTTGAATCAAAAGAGCCATAAGTTCCTCCACTATAAGATTGTGAAGTCCAAGTCCCTTTGTAATTGCCAACATATTGTGCGTTCCAATTAGGAGTAGTATTTGAAGTATTGATTACTGGTTCAGTAACAATAGTATCCTTCTTACAACTCATAAAAGTGACGAACAACATAAATATGATAATTACATTTTTTTTCATTTCGCTTAAAGCGTATTCTTATAATCTAAATCTGTATAACTTCTTAATCTGCCTTCGTTTTTGTAAGTTTCTAAAATAGCATCTACTTTTTCGTAAGTTAAATTTTCGTGGTAACTCGCTCCGCATTGTAACATTGGCGCTGTTCCGCAAGAACCTAAACACTCTGCTACTTTTAAGGTAAACATACCATCTTTAGTTGTTTCACCAACTTTGATATTTAATTTTTTCTCAATGTATTTTACGATGTCTTCAGCTCCGTTTAACCAACAAGAACTTGTTTGACAAACTTCTAATACACATTTGCCCACTGGTTTTAAATTATACATTGTGTAAAATGATGCAACCTCAAAAACCTCAACTGGTTTAATTTTTAAAATAGAAGCCACATAATCCATTGTTTCAGGGCTTAACCAACCTCCAAATTCAGCTTGAGCTAAATGTAAGATTGGCAATAAAGCTGATTTTTGTTTCCCTTCTGGATAATGAGAAATAATAGTTTGTGCGGTCTTCATCGCTTCTTCACTGAAAACTGTTTCAGTGCGTTTAGCGTTGTCAAATTTTTGTGCTCCGTGTACTTGTGATCCCATTTATTATTAAATTAAAAAATTAAAAGTTAAAAGTTAAAAGGCTAAACTTTCGAAGAAGTCTTTTCAACTTTTAAGTTTAAAATTATTTTTGCTATTACTTTTTCTATTTGTTTCAATTCTTCCCAACATTTATTTAGTGCTTCTGATTTATAATCATAGCCTTTTGTTATGACTTCAAACCAAAAATCTGTTTCGTTTGCAGATTTTAATGCAATTGCATAATATTTCACTAACTCTTTTCTTGACACACTTGATTTACCTTCTCTAACGTTTGCTCCAACTGATGTTCCACTTCTTCTAACTTGATCAACTATATCAAAATCTATTTTTTCTTTTTTTAATAAAGCAGAAAGTTTAACTATTGAAATGGCAAATTCTAAGGTCCATTCTTTTATGTCTTTCTGATATTTCAAACTTATTTTCTTGTTAAATTTTAACTTATATATTTTTAACTTGAATTAAGCGTCTAACTCTCCTGCAATAACATTCATACTACTCATGGTTAAAATCGCATCTGACAACATAATTCCTTTAATCATTTCTGGATATGCTTGGTAATAAATAAAGCATGGTCTGCGGAAATGTAAACGGAATGGTGTTCTACCACCATCACTAATTAAATAAAAACCTAATTCTCCATTTCCACCTTCTACGCAATGATATACTTCTCCTTTAGGAATATCTGTTTCACCCATCACAATTTTAAAGTGATAGATTAACGCTTCCATACTATTGTATACTTGTTCTTTTGGGGGCAAGAAGAAATCTGGTAAATCAGCGTGCATTGCACCTACAGGCATTTTTTTAATCGCTTGCTCAATGATGCTTAAGGATTGCCACATTTCGTGTTGACGAACCATGAAACGATCATAAGTATCACCTTGTGTGCCAACTGGAACTGTGAATGTAAAATCTTCATATGAAGAATATGGATTCATGACGCGTACGTCATAATCAACACCAGCTGCACGTAAGTTAGGTCCAACAAAACTGTATTCTAACGCTCTTTCTGCTGATATTGGTCCGCAATTAACTGTACGGTCCATGAAAATTTTATTACGCTCTAATAAATTAGAAAATTCCGTTAATCCTTTAGGGAATTCTTTTAAAAATGTATCAATTAAATCCCAAGCTTTTTTACTCCACTCTTTATCAAAACCACCAATACGACCAATGTTAGTAGTTAAACGAGCACCGCAAATTTCTTCGAAGATTTCGTAAATTTTTTCTCTCCATTGAAAGATGTACAAGAAACCTGTCATGGCTCCCGTATCAACACCAATAACTGAGTTACAAATAATATGATCGGCGATACGAGATAATTCCATAATGATGACACGGTGATATTGTGCACGTTTTGGAATTTCTGCTTTTAATAATTTCTCTACAGTCATGTACCAACCCATATTATTGATTGGAGACGAGCAATAGTTTAAACGATCGGTAATCGGTGTGATTTGTGCGTATGGACGACGCTCTGCTAATTTTTCGAAAGCACGGTGAATATATCCAATTGTAGGAACGGCATCGTGAATAATTTCACCATCCATTTTCAATACATTTTGAAAAATACCGTGTGTTGCAGGATGCGTAGGGCCAAGGTTAAGCGTAGAGTATTCTTTCTCTTCAATAACTTCCTTATTAACCGAATATGTTGTTTCTTTTTTACTCATGAGTTGAATATAATTTGATTAACGACCAAACATGCTGTCATTTTTGTCGGTTCTTCCTTGATCCTCTAAAGGATATTCTTTTCTTAAAGGAAAAATATCCATTTCATCGACATTTAAAATACGTTTTAAGTTTGGATGACCTTTAAATTTCACGCCGAAGAAATCATAAGTTTCTCTTTCCATCCAATTAGCAGAAGGCCACAAATCAGTAGCTGTTGCAACCTCTGGCTTATTGATATCGAAAAAAGTTTTTAAACGAATACGATAATTTTTTGGCATATTGTGTAAATGATAAATCACACCCAACTGTTTTTCATCAGCAGTTTGCATACCACATAAATCTGTTAAGAAATGAAAGTTTAAGGTTTCATCTTCTTTTAAAAATTTAAGGACATCGTGAATTTTATCTTTGTTTACAGTAAAAACAGGATAATCGTAAAGTTGCTCTGCGGATTCAATATCACCAGCAAAGTGTTCTTTTAATTTAGTATTGACAATTTCTAAAAGCTCCATAGTCTATTTGAATTATTCCATTCCGTATGAGTTCAACATTTTCTTGTACTCGTCTGATTCTCTTCTTCTGAAAGATTCATTTTGAGCCATTTCTTGAATTTTTAAAACGCCTTCCAAAATCTGTTCTGGACGAGGAGGACAACCTGGAACATAAACATCTACTGGAATAATTTTATCAATCCCTTGTAAAACTGAGTAAGTATCAAATATACCACCTGTACTTGCACAAGCCCCTACAGATAATACCCATTTTGGTTCAGCCATTTGCTCATATACCTGGCGTAAGGTTGGTCCCATTTTTTTAGCAATGGTTCCCATTACCATCAACATATCTGCCTGACGAGGAGAGAAGCTTAATCTCTCAGATCCAAAACGACCTAAGTCATAATGAGAAGCCATGGTAGCCATGAACTCAATTCCACAACAAGACGTTGCAAATGGCAAAGGCCATAAAGAGTTTTTACGAGCTAAACCCACTGCATCTTCTAATTTTGTTGCAAAAAAACCAGGTCCTTCAAGTCCATCAGGGCTTTTAGCGATTTCTAGTTTGGTACGTTTTATAATTTCTTTTGCCATATTTAATTTAAGATTTAAGACTTAAGATTTAAGATTTTATTATTCTTAACTCTGAAATCTGATTTCTAACTTCTTAATTTATTCTTCCCACTTTAATGCTTTTTTAGAAAGCATATAATAGAATCCAACTAATAACAAGATAATAAATGTGAACACTTCGATCACACCTTTTCCTCCTAATTCTCTGAAATTAACTGCCCAAGGATACATGAAAATCACCTCTATATCGAAAAGTACAAATAAAATAGCCACTAAGAAATACTTAATGGCAAAGGGTAATCGAGCATTTCCTAAGGATTCAACACCGCACTCAAATGAATCTAATTTGATTTTTGATTTACGTTTTGGTCCTAACCAATGCGATGCAATCATTGTCGTTACTACAAATCCAAGGGCAACAATAAACATTAATAGAATTGGTAAATAATCTAAAGGAGATGACTCTGTGTTCATATATAGCAATTTAAATATTGATTGTAAGATTAACTATTTTTAAGTAAATCATCAAATAATAAGTCTAATTTTTTAAAGGTTTATTTGTTTAAAATTTTACCACAAAAAAAGCCGTTAATTATCATTAACGGCTTTTTATTTTAATCTCGTTTCAACTACTCTTTCATGAATTTATAGCTTGATGTTGATTGATTGATATTAAATTTAATTTCATAAACCCCAGCTGCTAAATCTGATATAGAAATTGATTCTTTGTTATTAAGATTAACCGCTCCAGTTTTTACCAATTGCCCTGATAGCGCATAAATTGAATAATTAACCGCTTTAGGCTCTTTTAAAAGGCTATTAATAAAAATAACATCTTTAGCTGGATTTGGGCTTAAAGTAATCGAATTGATATAAGTAGCATCCGCAACACCTGTTAAAGTAACCGCTGTGACTGATGATGTTCTGGTACATCCGTACAAGCCTGATACTGAAACACTATAGTTTCCATCCTGTGTTACTGTATACGATTGTGCTGTAGCACCAGCTATAGCCGTTCCATTAAGATACCATTGATTATTGGTTGCAGAACTTGATAAAAGTACATTACCATTTTGAGATACGGAAGGCGTGGCAGGATAACTACCAACCGATATCGTTGCTGTGGCAGATGCACTACAAGCGCCAACAAATCCGGTTACGGTATATACAGTGGTGGTTGCAGGAGATACAATTAATACGGCGGCAGTAGACCCTGTTGACCATGAATAGGTTGTTGCTCCAGAAGCTGGTAAAGCATGTGACTGAACCTGACAAACAGTGGCAGATGGAACCGTTACCACTGGTGGCGCAACCACATTGATGGTATTTGTAAACATCGCACTTGACCCATTAGCGTTTGTTGAAATTAACGATACTGTATATGTGCCCGGTGAAGAATAGGTCACTGTTGGGTTTTTAACTGCCGATAAGGTTGACGATGAACCTGTTAATGTCCAACTCCATGCAGTAGGAACACCAGATGATTGGTCGGTAAATACAAAAGGTACATTGACACATGCTGATACGTAAGTTGTTGAAAAATTAGCAATTGGTGATGAAGAAGGGTTTGAAAATAAATCAGATTGCCATACCCCTCTGCCGTAGGTCCCTGCTCTAATTTTTCCCGTAGGATAAAAAATTTCGAAATCGTTGACTACAACATTTGGAAGTCCAGTCATAAACGGTGTCCATGAAGTCATGCTTCCATCTCTATAGTAAACTCCAACGTCTGTGCCTACATAAATGGCATCATTTGAATTATTTGAATAAATGATGCAGTTAACTGGTAAATTTGGTAAGCCTGTTGAGATATTTGTCCAAGTTGAGCCGCCATCAGTAGTTGCAAATACTTTATTGTTTGCCGAATATCCTGAGAATGTCACAAATACATTATTAGCATCTGTATTATCAACCACCATTCTGGTGATTTGCGCAACTCCTGTTGGTAAGCTAGATGAAATAGTTGACCAACTAGTTCCTCCATTTACAGTTTTATATAAACCGCTAGCAGATGCTGCATAAAGAACGAGGGAGTTAGATGGTGCTGCTGCAAGATAAAGCAACGAACCACTCGAGCTCACATTTCCTAACTGAGTCCATGTTGTTCCTTTGTTGGTTGATTTATAGACTTGCTGATAGCCACAGTAATATGTATTAGCAACATGAGGCGATTGTATAATCGGCGCTACCCATGCCGCAGTTCCTGTTAATCCAGCCGAAATACTTGTCCAACTGCCTCCAGCATTATTTGAAATATTAAAATCACCATTGACATAGCTTTCCACTAAAGTGTTGTTGTTATTCCAATCCACAAAACAATCCGCGCCATCTCCTCCATATACCTCTGTCCAAGTAGTTCCATTTAATAAATTTGTACCATTATCTTGATGACCTGATAAAACGTAATTAGGGGTTGTAGTTGATTGTCCAATTCTATAAACTTGAGCAATATCCATTTGACCATTAATGGTTGTCCAACTTGTACCGCTATTTGTTGTTCTTGCAATGCCACCATCTGTTCCTAAATAACATGTTGTACCTGTTGAATATTCTACGGCATGTAAATCAGCATGAACATAAGGTCTTCCGCCTCCACCATACCAATGTGAATTTAATGTCCAGGTTGCTCCTCCATTAATTGATTTCCATGAGTTTACGCCACCACAAATAATTTCGTTTTTATTAGTCGGAGATACTCCGCAAGCAATATCGTACCATCCTTGCCCACCAGTATCTGTTCCATTAGGATCCCAACCAAAAATATTTGGAGTGCTAGACATTAACGTAAAACTTGTCGCAGAATTAATAGAACGATATACTCCACCAAAAGAATTATCTGAAGCGCTTCTTAAAATATATACATAATTAGGATCTGCTGGTGTTACCGAAATAACCTGTCTTGCCCCAGCTGTTGGTAGACCAGAGGTGATTTGCACAAAAGATGCTGATGTATTACCACCAGTAGTTGTTTTATAAAATGATGTTGCCGTGGCTGCATACACCGTACTCGTATCATTTGGACGGTATTCCATGTCTTTAAAACCTCCGCTTTTGATCATCGACCAAGTTGTGCCGCCATTATTAGTTCTGTAAATACCTCCTGAAGTTGCAGCAAATAAAATATCTGGATTTAAAGGATTAATTAATAATCTTCCGATTCTCATTTGACTAGAAACATTCCAACTTAAGCCTGTGGTAGTCCATGATACACCTCCATCAGTTGATTTTAAAACCCCAACGGCATAAGTATCTCCAGCATCAATATCTCCGGTCGCTAAATACATGATACTTGTATTTACAGGATTAATAGCTAAATCTGAACAGCCTAAAACCGCTAAAGAATTTGTATTGGTTGCCCAAGTTGTTCCTCCATCAGTTGATTCCCACATTCCTCCTGCTCCTGTGCCTACAAAAATGGTATTTAAATTTCCAGGCATAAATCTAATAAAGGTAATTCTACCGGCATCTCCGCCTATTGGAGAACCATAAGGGCCCATAGATGTCCAGTTACCAGACGTTAAACTGGCATTAGCAGAACGAATTTTTTGAGCGGCTGATGGATTTTGAATTAAATATTTTTGAAACTCTTCAAATGCTTTAGCACGTGACGCTAATTTCATATCTCCTGTTGGGTAAACACGAGGCTCGGTAAACCATTCCCAGCGTCTAAATGCCTTATAGCCTTTACCTCTTTCATAAGGTTTGTTTTGCCAATATGAATTAAACTCTTGTTGAATTGAATAAAAATTCTCAGAGGTGTCTTGCATTTTATTTACCCATGTTTGAGCATGGCTATTAAACTGCGATATAAAAAAGATGGAAAAAATTATTTTGTAAAATGATCTCATAAGTCTATTTTTTTCAATTGGTACAACGCAACTAATCTAAATCAATAATTCATAATAACCAATGAAAAAGCGTTAAAAAGGCTCTAAATATTGCACTCTTAAACTAAGACACTTTGTAGAAAAATTGAATTTAATATTTTGTTTCATTAAAAAAGCCGCTTAGATAGCGGCTTTTTTAATTTTTATTTCTTTTTGTTTGGCAATTGCTGTTTTTGTTTGGCCATTTCTTCAAGTTTGGTTTGGAAGCTCGATTTCTTTTCAGGCTTCGTCATATTCGCTAAAAGCTGCTCTCTAATTTTGCCATCATCAATGAATTTTTTCATTAACCAAGTTTGTAAAAACGTAATGATATTTGCTAAGAAATAATACCAACTTAATCCCGCCGCATAACTATTCATTACCGCTAAGAAAATAACTGGCATTAAATACATCATATACTTCATGCCTGGCATTTGTGTTTGTTGCGGCTGTAACATCGCTTGATTCATCCATGTATAAATAATAGTTGATGCAAACATTAAAATAGCGAATAAACTCACGTGATCGCCATAGCCCCAAACGTTAAATCCAAAATTATAAACAGAATCGTAAGTCGACATATCATCTGCCCATAAAAATCCTTTTTGTCTTAATTCAAATGCTGCGGGGAAGAATCCAAATAAGGCAATTAAAATTGGAAACTGAAGTAACATTGGTAAACATCCAGAAAGTGGATTGGCTCCTGCTCTTCTGTATAAGGCCATTGTTTGTTGTTGTTTCTCTAATGGATTATCTACTTTCTCATACTTAGCATTAATCTCATCGATTTCAGGTTTTAATACTCGCATTTTTGAACTGCTCATGTATGTTTTATAAGCAATTGGAAATAATAATGTTTTTAAAATTAAGGTTAAGATTAAAATAATAATCCCACTATTTAATCTTGATAATAAATCAAACAATGGTATAATCATCCATTTATTAATGTAACTAAATACGCTCCATCCTAATGGAATAATTTTTTCTAATCCTAAGTCATATGATTTTAATGTTTGGTATTGAGTTGGACCAAAATAAAAAGACATACCAAAATTTTCGGAAGCTGAATGTTTATAAGGAATGGCTAATTCAGCTGTAATTGTTTTTACAAACTCTGTAGAATTAGGGTTTTCAGATGTTTTTACAAAACTACCGTCTTTTAAAAATTCGGAATCGGCAATGATTGTTGAGTTAAAAAAGTGTTGCTTAAAACTTACCCACTTAATATTATCTTCATTTAATTGTACTTCTTCGCTTTTTCGTGCGTTGATATAATCCACTCCTTCTTTCACTTGGTTGTAATATACAGTTGCATGCTCTCTCTCTTTGGTAATATGTTTTTCTTGAGACGGTAAGGCTTGTGACCAATGTAATGTCACTTTATTACTTTTTTTAGAAATAATGTTTTCCATGCCAACAAAATTCACATCAAAATCTAAAATATCGGTATTACCTTTTAGTGTATAAACGTATTCAATATAACTTTCGGGATTTGAAGTATTTAATTTTAAGACAACCGACTTTGTTTGATCGCCAGTAGCCACTTCCATAACAGATGTTGTCGTAAAATAAAAACTATCTGTTGTTAAACGCATGTTATTTGCGTAGGCGTCAAATTGTAAATATTGAGAAGTAGAATCCTTATCAAATAAAATTAATGGTTCATTTTTACCATATCGTTTGTGATTTTTTAAAACGACTTTTTCAATATTTCCTCCTTTAGTAGAAATAAATGCTTTTAAATGTTCGTTTTCAAGGGTAACAATATTTGCTTTACCAATCGCCGACACGGCGAAATCTTTGTAAATACTTGTTTTTTGAATTTGTAAAACAGAATCAGAAACCACAGCTTTAACAGCTGTATCGGATACTGCTGCTAATTTTTTAATAGCCATTTGAGCTTCTTCAGCCACTTGAGCGGCTTTAGTAGCAAGTTCTACTGAATCTTTAATTTGTTTATTGCGAGCAATTTGTTCTTTGCTAGGTCCTGTTAATGCTAACCATGTAATTAAGATGGCTGCAATTAATCCTAAACCAATAAGCGATTTTTTATCCATGATGGGAAATAATTTTAGGGTGCAAATATAAGTGTTTTTATGAACGAGAATTCGTCAAAAATTGATAAATACGGCGAATGTATTTTCCCAGGCGGTTAGATGTACTGTTTGATTTCTGAAGCAATCTGTTCAAACTCTTCTTTTGAAAGTTTTAGCTTTTCATTAGCCAAATTCATATCATTCATGGTATTGATTGGAATTAAATGAACATGAGCATGTGGCACTTCTAAACCAATTATGCTAACGCCAATGCGATTACAAGGTATTGATTGTTTAAGCGCTTTGGCAACCTGTTTTGCGAATTCCATTAATCCTAAATAGGTTGAATCATCTAAATCAAATACATAATCCACTTCTTTTTTGGGAATTACTAAGGTGTGCCCTTTTTTTAAAGGAAAAACATCTAAAAAAGCGATATAATCTTCATTTTCAGCGATTTTATAACATGGGATTTCGCCTGCAATAATTCTTGAAAAAATACTAGGCATCACTTAAATAGAGATTTCAATAATTTCAAATGTAATCACTCCTGCAGGCACGGTCACATCCACTTTGTCTCCTACTTTTTTTCCAACTAAACCTTTTCCTATTGGAGAATCAATCGATATTTTACCTGCCTTTAAATCCGCCTCATTTTCTGCAACAATGGTGTATTTCATTTCCATGTTGTTTTTTAGATTTTTGATTTTAACGGTGGTTAAAATACTCACTTTGGTAATATCCAATTTAGAGCTATCCACCACCCTTGCATTCGCTACAATTTCTTCTAATTTGGCAATTTTAATTTCCAATAAGCCTTGGGCATCCTTAGCAGCATCATACTCTGCATTCTCAGATAAATCTCCTTTATCTCTAGCCTCTGCAATTTGTCTAATTACATTTTTGCGTTCAACGGTTCTTAATTGTTGTAACTCATCCTTTAATTTCTGAAGTCCTTCTTCTGTGTAATAAGCAATTGTTGCCATTTTTATCTATGTTTTTAAAATAAAAGAATCCCGAATGATATTCGGGACTCTTTAAAAATTACGTTAAACAAATATAGTAATTATAAATTTATTCTTGCTCCAAAGGAGTGAACTCCTCCAAATGGATTTGTGAAACGGTAAGAATAATCAATACCAAATGTTGATTTTTTCTGTCCGAATGGAATTTCAAACGTTGCTCCACAAGATGGTCCTGTAAATGCTGTTGTACGATTTCCTTCTCCTTTAAAAATACCTTTTTCAGTCACCATACCCGCACGCACCATTACCATATCTTTCCATCCATATTCTACCCCTACTAAGAAATTATCTTTAGTAAATGAGTTAGATGTAAAGTTACCTGCTAAGCTTACACGATGTGTTTTTGATCTTCCTGTTGAGTCTTTTAATAAATAAATATCATAAGCTGCAGAGATGTTTAATAAAGCAGGTAATTCAAACGCTGCAGATTTATTATTAATCGTTAATTGATATTCATTACCATAAGCGTTAGTCACTGTTCTTTGAGTAGATAAACCATCACCTTTGTATTGCATTTTAGGGCCAACATTTTTTAAAGCTACTCCTAAATGGACTTGGTCGTATTTACCTGTGTGGTATTGAATACCTGCATCAATAGATACTCCTTGTGCTTTCACGTTATCAATCCCTTCAGAAATAACTCTTAAGGTAATTCCACCTGAGATATTATCAGAAAAGCCTTTTGCATAAGATAACGCAATGTTTGTAAAACGAGGTGTAAATGTTCCTAATCCACCTTCTGGTTGATCTTCAGTTGTTCGTTCAATTTTACCAGCATTGATGGACATAATTCCTAAACCAATAGCACCTGTTTCTCCAACTTTTTGAGTTAAGCCAAATGTATTGATGTTAATTCCTGTTCCAACTAACCAAGATGAACGAGCAAACATTAACTCTGTTTTTCTAGTTCCAGCAATCCCAGCAACGTTAGTATATTGAGATTCTAAGCCTTTAGAACGAGCACCGTTAGCTCCTGCCCATCCAGATGAACGTGCATATGGATTAATTAATAACTGTGATGCTCCTGCTTGACCAGCACGCTCAGGATTTCCTGCTTGAGCTTGGAAACCAGCAGCAATAAAGCTACCTGTTAAAACAACACTTAATGATATATTTAAAAATGACTTCATAATCTTATTTTTATAATACTATTTAACAACTAGTAACTTTGTAAATCTAAAGGTCTCATAACACCAAACCATTTCAATATTTTTTCACCAACACCTGGTACATCTATATGAATAATATATAAACCACTAGCTACTGAAATACCACTTTGGTTTTTCATATCCCAATCTTGGTAAGGTAAACGTTTTGCTTTTACAAAGTCAGCATTATCAGTTACACTAATATCTTCCTGCCCGCTAACATCTCTGTCAAACGTTCTTACTAATGTTCCATTTAATGTAAAGATTTTGATTTTACACTTGTTTGGTAAGTTGGTAATACGAACTCTATTGTCAATACGTCCAGTTTCATAAGATGAATAAGCATAGTATGGATTAGGAACCACATTGATTAAATCTAAAGCTGACTTACTCTTATCATTATTATTAATTTCAGTGTAAATATCAGAGGTACTGAAAGTATACAAACCAAAGTTATTATTTACTGGAGTTGGTAATAAATCTTGAGTTAAACGAGTGTAAGATGTTCCGTTAATATCTGGAACAATTGGAGTTGCCACGGTACCATTTACAAAGGCTGCTAAAGTATTAGAGTACACTCCACTCATACCGTATTTGTATGATTTGCTCACTCTTAATTTTACTCTTACATCACAAGGCATATCTGCTGGATTTTTGAATGCATATCTTGAATCTGCTAAGACTGGCATATTTACCCACATTGCTTCAGACCAAATGTTATGTAACAAGTTAGTGGTTGCATTTTTGAATGCCATTTTATAGCAGTATGCAAATTCAGCAAATTTACTATAAGTACCTACACCTAACGTCTTACCATTTAATGATGAATTAGCTCCTGAAACACCATTGTAAACAGTGTTACTTCTATTGTGACCAAACACATAAATATAATGTCTGCCACCAAATGCATATCTAAATGCTGGATCTGGATTTTGATTACTTGTTGGATTCCACATCATATCATTACCATTATTTGGTGCTAATGGATTTGTCACATCTTGGTAAGAATCTTCACCAAAAGCAATGTTTAAACGCTCACCAGTTTCTAAATTAATAGCATAACCTGGGAACCAAGATAAACCGTATTGGAATGGTGAACCTGGAATTGAATCAACAGAAGCTTCTCCAATATTGCAACCAGGTGCGCCTAATGGTATACCTTGTTTATCAACTGATTTACTTCTTCTTGGTTCTAATTTTTTAGCACCTGTAGGGTTATTTGAAGGTTCGTCAGATTGCTCTAAGACTAATGAACGTGTCCATTTACTCTTATCGGTGGTTAACACTAAGTCAATACTTGCTAAACCTCTCAAATCGTATGCTGTTGTCATCACTTGAGTAGCCGAAGTAAATGGCCCATAACCAGGAGCAGCAACTACTGTAGATGATTTAGCTGACGATACTAAAGCATATGGTGCCCAAGTACCACCAATCACATTTTCGAAATATTGATTTGGATCAGCAAAACCAGCAGATGCACTAGATTTAATATCATTTTGAATTCCATCATTAGCATCTTCAAAGTTTCCAGATCTAATCCAGTTATATGGACTAGCGCCATCAATATCAGCAATACCTGTTAACCAACTGATATTGGAATTAGAATATACCACCCCAGAACCAGCTAAAACATCGCCGTTCAATACCACTCTATCGTTTACAGTAGATGGAGAACTAATTTGCGCTACATCTCTTGCTTGACCAATCGAAACAGATAATCCTAAATCACTGAAATAGTATTCTTCGTTTACTTTAATTGATTTACAAGGGAAATATTTTTTATTTGTTCCTAAATCTTTTAAAATCCAAGTTGCTGAATCGGCCAAAACATTACCAAATACAGTGTTTTTTACTGTCAATGGATTAAACGGTCTATTTTGGTGATTTACAGAACCTGATTTACAAGGGTCAATTGTATTCACTGTATCTTGACTTGAACTCCAGTTTCTGTTTAAGAATGTTACAGAGAAATTAGAATTTGGAACATTTAAAGGGTCAACCACTTTAATGTTAATTGGTCCACGACCATTTTCATAAGTAATTGCATTGACACGGTCTCCATTTGCTAAGATGCTACTCACAGATTCTGAAGTTAACTCTAAAAGATTTCCTCCATTTCCTTGTCCTTCTAAACGAGTTACTTTTGGACCGTATCCATACGAAGAGTTGGAAATAGTTCCTTCTTTTTCAGGAGCTGGATTATGGGGAACCCCAAATGCTTTTTTAGATTTACGTCCTTCTAAGTAAGGGCGTTTTTGGCCTTCGCTACTAGCAACACCAATTGCTGTAAATGGTTGGTCTTCTTTATACTCACCATATTGATTGTAACCATAAGCTACACAGTAAAAATAGTACTCTTTATTATTGATTACTTTTTTATCTTGAGCAGATGAGAACTCATCTCTTGTGAAACGGAATGATGTTTTAATGCCTTTATCGCTATTATCATTTACATCTACTTTTACTGTAGGAACATCTCCACCAGTAGCCGCATCATACTCATAATTAATTAAGCGAGTAACCCCATTTTGAACATCGCAATTGAAAATTAATTTAGCTTTAGAAGGATCAACTAATTCTTCTTGAACTACAGAGTTGTTTTTTAATTGATATACTTTAAATCCTTCAAATTTATAGTAATTATCTACTGGAGCAGGGAAGTGAGTTTGATCAACAATAATTGACACATCTAACTCTTTGTATTGGTTTAAGTAGTTGTTTGAAGCTGGTTTATTAGAGAAATAAATGATTAACTCATTTTCCATTTCTTGAATTGTCATATCAGGAGCTTCAGGACCACTTAATACACGGAAACAGTTATCAAACAAAGCTTGTGCTTTATCATCTGCAATTTTTAATAATGGAATCGACGCTTTAGGATCTGTAGAGGTTGTTCTAGCCCAAGGTAAACCAACCGTAATGTAGTTTACAGCACCTGGCTCCAATGTAAAAGGTCCAGATGATTGCATGAAACGTCTATCACCAGCTGTACTTGATTCTGACCAAGTACCGCAAGGACCTGTAGGATCTGTATCAGCAGGGTAAACAAAACTTGTAGGAACACTTCCGCCGTAACCATTACCACCACAAGTAAACGGAGATCCATCTCTCCAAAAACCTGTCATGTATTGGTAATATTGAGAAGCATTTTGAGGGTCAGTTGTTTGTAAAGGAACACCCGGGAAAGAGTTATTGAAGTATAAGAACTTGGTCATACCCATTTGCTCACCTGGTTCGTCAGGCGTACCATCATTATCATCATCAATTTGATTTGTTGTATTAATTGGACCTTGGAAGAAATCACAACCTAAAGCTGGAACGTATGCTCCGTATCCAATAGTTGTACCAATGGTTGGATCAGGACCAACTGAGTTATAGATATATCCTAAACCTCTTTTAACATCACAACCAATATAATCATCTAAATAATAACCCATATCGGCATCCGTCCATACAGTCATATACGTATTTAATAAGGCGAATGAAGAACGGTTAACTAATTGATAGTTGTAAAAAGTCATATTGTTAATCTCATCCGTAGTTTTAAAAGCAAATGCTTGTGCACGGATTTCCATACCAATTGCTTTACCACCTGTTGAAACGTGATTACTTCCATTATCATTATATACCCACCATAATGTTTCGTCACCAAATACACGCGCTTTACAAACACCTAAATTATCTTTTAAACCTGTATTGTAAACATCATAGTATGGATAATCCCCTTCTTCAGGAGCGTAAACATCATCTCCATTAATATCTACAAATGGTGCTAATAATTGTGCGTGATTTAAAGATAAATCACCATTTCCTGGCCATTCTTTAATATTTGTAGTGATAGGACCTCCTGATAATACGAACTCATCAACTTCAGAACGTGTTAATTTAAAGATTTTATCATATTTCTGACATTGATCAGCAGATGTTGTTGCGTCAATGGTGCTTAATGGACCAGTCCAGAAGTCAACCCCACTTTGACGGTAGGTTTGAGCAGCAATTTTTAACTGCCCACCAACATCTAATCCACCAAACCATACGTTACCTGCGAAGTTAGAAGAAGCACCTTTTGAACGGTCTTCAACCTTTGGTACTAAATACCAAGGGTTACCACCACCAAATAAATCCCACCACATATCTGAACCAGAATAAATAATGGTTCTAACGTTGTTTACCGATAATTCAGCAGATGATTGAGCAGGGCTACATCCAGCCAATACTCTATCAGGTGAAGCGTTTCTGAAAACGTTTCCGTATTTTTCTCTAGCATTACCAGACATCACACTTAGTGTTACGGCTGCAATTAATAGATGTTTGTTTAACTTAGTCATAGTTTCCATGATAAAAATTCGTTTTATAATTAAAAGTCTAATAATACACCAATTCTGATAGTACGAGGTCTACCGTAGTTTCCTGGATTATTAATATAAATTTTGTATTGATCAGTAAATGAAGCTGCTGTAGAAGGGTTATTGTTTACATACAATGTGCCTTGAGAAGAACTTAAATAACCATCATCATCTGGGTTACCTGTGTAGTTATATACACCTAGGATGTTACGAGTATTTAATAAGTTTAATACTTGTAAGTAGATGTTTAAGTTAGCTGTTTTTTTGTTTTCGCTATCTTTTTTACCCCAAGTTAACTCAATGTTTTTATCAATTCTTAAATCAGTTCTAAATTGCCAAGGTTTGTATGAACCATTGATAGAACCATTAATTTGAGAACGACCACCAACTGGCGTAGCAGACACGTCACGTGTATACGGCGTACCAGAACCAATACGGAAGATTAAGTTAGCACCAACATTTTGCAATACTTGTACTGTTTGAACAGCATCTTTTTTCTTACGGTTAAATTGAGGCCCTTTGTAGTCTTTACCTTCACCAAAACGGTAATCTAAGTTAATGGTAATGGTATGACGTTGATCATAATCTAAAGGTAAAGTAATACGTAAGTTTGGTTGATCTGAACCAGATAAATTAGCACCTGAGTTAGCGTTAGAACCAGAACCTTCAGCAAATTGTAATGTATAGTTCGCAGTTAATGACACACCACCCGAACGACGTAAATCAAATTCAGCACTTAAACCTTTCACTGTACCAAAATCTTTGTTAGCGTATGTTTGGTAAGTTTTAGGGTATGCATTCGTTAAAGACACTAATGTAACTTGGTTTCTTAACTCACGATAGAATGCTGTAATTTTTAAAGCGGCATTTTTCTTTTGATTTAATACTTGGTTGTAACCAATTTCGTAATCAATTGTTTTTTCAGGTTTTAAGTTAGAGTTTGTTATGAAAGGGCTACTAGAAGTTGAACCAATGAAATAATAATCTTTTGGATCAAAACGCATTAACCCGTCAGAAGGACGTTGTGTTAATACATCGTAGTGAGCAAAGAAATTAGCCACATCAGAAATAGGGAATGAGAAAGCGATACGAGGCATCACATTGATTTGTGGTTTGTAATCTTTAAACGCATTGACGCTAAATGCATTTTTACTCGCAAAATCAGCATCTTTTAACCAAGGAGTTAATTTACCATCTACAGCTAATAATTTAGGATCTGTTACCTCTTTACCTTCATTATTATACCAAGTTGTTCCATTTCTATATCCTACTACTGTTGGGTTACTAGAAGTTGCATTATCAACATAAACCACGTAATCATCTTTAATATTATCTGGTCTTCCATCAGATTTTTCACCTGCAGTATAGGCTTCGTGGAATAAATATTGATCTTTTAATACTTTTTGGTTCGCATCAAAACGGTCAACACGCACACCTACGTTAAATTTAATATCCTTAAAGTCAAACTTATCTTGAATATACCCTGCTACGTAAATTGGTTTGTAAGCGCCAACATGTAACGTTTGGTTACCATTAGCATCTTTGTCATTTAAGAATTTATCAAGATTTGTAGAGTTTTTATCTTTGTTACCTAAGTAATCGTAACCATAGTAATCAACTAATGAGTTTTGACCGCTTTGTAATAAATCTTGTGCACTAAACATGCTTAATTTTAAATCATCTGGAGAGAACGCATCAGAGTTGATGATAGTTTGGTTATCAACAGATAAACCTAAAGCCTCTCTTAAAGATTTATCAATTTGATTTTGGTTTACAGAGTTATAAATATATCTGTAGTAAATTTTATCTAAATCACCATTTTGACCTGGAATTAAAATAGGATTAGCTGTATCAAATGATGTTAAATGCGTATTCGTTAAGTTTCTCATACGTGTCCATAATTCAATTGGCAACACTTGGTAACCACTTTGATTACGTTGATCGTATTCAACCCCTACCATGATGGCGTGGTTTTTAAAATCAGCTGAGAAACTTGATGCAAAACGTAATTGAGTATTATCTGTAATACCATATCCGTTGTATTGACGACCAGTAGAAGCAAATAAACTGTTAATACTTTGAGGTCTATCACCATTAACGAACGCGTAGTTTGATTGAGCTGCTTGAATAGTTGGAAGAGTTCCAAAGAAATCAAACACTTGAGATGAATAATTAGCTGTTGTTGGGTTTAACTCACTTCTTTCGTAAGAAACTGCACTTCTTTGAGGACCTTGGTAATCTAAATAATATTTTAAGTTAGTCTCATCAAATCTTAAAGCGTAATTACTAGTTGTATCCACTGTCCAATTATATTTACCTTGGTAACCGTAGTTAAAGATTTTATCTTTATGAGTATCATCTTGAGTTTTAGATTTAGATTTCTCATAACTTGCTAAGAACGTGAAGTAAGCATTAGAAATTAAAGCTTGAGATTTTTCTTTTTCAGAACCTGTTTGGTTTGTACCAAATTTTTGGTTGATACGTGCGTAGGTTCTCCAAGTTGTATTAATTGTTTGAGGATTGTTTTGAGGATTGAATAATGAGTAAGTATAAATGAAATCATGTGCGTTACCGTAATCAAATGCTCCACCTAAAGTTAAATTTGTATTAGGTGCTAATTTAAAATCTAATTTACCATTTAATTGAATTGAACGACTAGCTACATTTTGACGAACTTTAGTTTGACTCATGTCGCTTTTAGTTACGTAATCTAATTCACGATAAAATACATCATCTGCTCCAACCGATACTAAACGTAAAGGTGTTTTTTCTAATTGAGTTAATTTATCATCGTTTAGTTTCCACATGCTCACATAAGAAGGTGCTGGATCTTTTTCGTAAGTCCCTTGACCTGACAAGAAAAAACCGATAATTGGTTTCTTTTGACCTGTAGAATCTCTTTTTTGTAAAATTGGTCCGCCAACAGAGAAACCTAATGAATTGTATCCGTATTTATCAGTTAATTGAGAAGAGATTAACTCAACTCCACCAAAGAATTTACTTTGAGGACCACGAGTGGTTACTGAGATGATACCAGAAGTTGCATCACCATACTGAGCAGGAACACCACCTGTAATCACGTTTAATTGTTCAACACCTTGCTGAGGAACTCCTAAACCACCAATCACTTTTACACCATCTACGAAATAAATTGTTGAGTTAGAACGACCACCACGAACGTTTAAGGCACTACCTTCATCAGCTTGATATACACCAGCTGTAGTAGCTGCAACTGAATTAATGTTTTTTGTTGCCATGTTTTGGTATTCTTCACGAGTTACCGTACCACCTGATTTCATATCCCCATCAATTAAAGGCTCTTGGAAATCAACTACCACCACCTCATCTAATCGAACACCTTCACCATTTGATAACTCAATGGTAACATAAGCTGTTTTAGATTCACCCACAACAATTCCTTTAACTTCTTGAGCTTGGTAACCTACATAAACCCCTTTCACGTCATACTTACCTGGCGCTAAAGGCTTAATCATGGCATAACCATCCATATCAGTGGTCGCTACTCCTACTTGCACGCCGCCTTGATAAGCTACGACATTGGCAAAGGGAATAGTTTCTCCATTTGTTTTATCTTTTAATAAAACTTTAATGGCACCACCGCCATTTTGTGCGATAACAGAGGCACTAGCCAATAAAAGTGTTACGATTGAAAAGTAAATTTTTCTTAACATATTGATAGTTTTTTAATTACGTTCGATTTGTACGAGCGGATAAATATATAAATGATAGGTTACTAGTGCAAATTTTTCTAGCCGTTTTTTGTAATATTCTGATTATGTGGGTGTTATTTTCCAAATTTTTTATGTTAAAGGCTATTAAAACTTAACAAGAATTAACACAATATTACAAATATAAAAAATCACTAAAATCACTGCTCTGTTAAATGGGGCGGGTAAATTGATAAGTGGTCGGTTTTTGGCAATAACTGGTTAAAAACAAAAAACCGACCATATTTTTTAAAATGGTCGGTTTTACAATGGTTCATTCTTCTATTGTTGGACGTTGGACGTTTTTTCTTTAGGCTGTTTAGAGGCTTTGCCTCTTTTCTTTTGAAATAAGCGTTGAAAAAATGGCTCACGTTGGTGTGTATTATTTCTAATCGCTTTTCCTTTACTTCGCTTCATGCGTTTACGAACTTCTTTGGTTTGAATACGTTTATGATGATCACGAATTTTTTTCTCCTCTGCTCGTTTGTTTCTGCGCTCCTCTTTCCATTTTCGTTTGTCTTCTTTGTATTGCTTGCGTTTACTTTTTATGGATTGATCTTTTTTAGGAGGCCCTCCGCCTTCTTGCGCTATACATGCATTTTGAAAGAAATTAAATGCGATGCATAAAAAAAATATTCTTAAAAACATATTGTATTATTTTATAAATTTAATATAACGTTCTACAACTTACTCTTTGCCTTTATATCGAATCACTTCAACACCAAATTTTCTTAAAAAATCAACCCCTTCATCCGATGGAATTTTTTTGTATTCGGCATAACTATTTTTATAATATACTCGTTTAATGCCCATCGTATAAATGACACGCGCACAAGCAATGCATGGCGATAAGGTGACATATAAGGTAGAACCATCAATCGTTGTATTGTTTTTAACGGCATACAAAATCGCATTTTGCTCAGCATGCAGCGCTAATGAACAACTTCCTTTACTGTCGCGTGCACAACCATCTTCTGGCCACTCCTGATCACAGTTATGAGTGCCTGCTGGCGGCCCATTGTATCCTAAAGATACAATACGGGTGTCTTTTGTTAAAACTGCTCCTACTTGAGCTTTCACACAATGTGAGCGTAAAGCCAGCTTTTCAGCTAACTCCATATATATTTCTTCGTAACTTGGTTTGCTCATAATGCGAAAGTAATTATATAATGCAAAAAGGCAAAGAAAACACAATGGTTTTACTTTGCCTTTTAACTATTTGTAAGATTATACTATTTAGAAACTAATGTTTTACCCATACGTTTACGTTCGTTTTCATCTAAATAGATTTTACGTAAACGGATAAATGTAGGAGTAATCTCAACGTATTCATCACCTTGGATATATTCCATAGCTTCTTCTAAACTGAAGTTGATTTTTGGGACAATACGCATTTTTTCATCTGTACCAGATGCACGCATGTTCGTTAATTGCTTCTCAGTACAGATGTTTACCACTAAATCATCAGGACGGATATGCTCACCAATTACCATACCTGGATAAATTTCATCACCTGCTTCAACGAAGAATTTACCACGATCTTGTAATTTATCAATTGAGTAAGCAACAGCAGTTCCTTTATCTTTAGAGATTAATACTCCTGCAATACGGCTTGGGATTGGGCCTTTCCAAGGTTCGTAATCTTTGAAACGGTGAGCCATAATTGCCTCACCAGCTGTAGCAGTTAATACGTTGTTACGTAAACCAATAATACCACGAGAAGGGATTTCGAACTCAATATGAGTTAAATCTCCTTTTGCTTCCATGATTAATAAATTTCCTTTACGTTGTGTTACTAAATCAATTACTTTAGATGCTGATTCTTGAGGAACATCCACTGTTAATACCTCAATTGGCTCGCATTTTTGACCATCAATTTCTTTCACAATAACTTGTGGCTGACCTAATTGTAACTCATACCCCTCACGACGCATCGTTTCAATTAAAACAGATAAGTGAAGAATACCACGACCAAACACTAAATAAGAATCAGGTGAAGATGTTTCCTCCACACGCATTGCTAAGTTTTTCTCTAACTCTTTATATAAACGATCACGTAAGTGACGAGAAGTTACGAATTTACCATCCTTACCAAAGAAAGGAGAGTTGTTAATAGTAAACAACATACTCATTGTTGGCTCATCAATTTTCATCGTTGGCATTGCCTCTGGAGCTTCAAAATCAGCAACGGTATCACCAATTTCAAAACCTTCAATTCCTGTAAAGGCACAAATATCACCTGTTTGAACTTCAGATACTTTTACTTTACCTAAACCTTCAAAAATGAATAATTCTTTAATACGAGATTTTTGAATACTACCATCACGTTTTACAACCGATACTGGCATGTTTTCTTTAATGATTCCACGGAAAACACGACCTACTGCAATACGACCGATGAAAGAAGAATAATCTAAAGAAGTAATTTGAATTTGTAAGGTTCCTACGCGCTCAGGAGCTGTTGGAATATTTTCTAAAATCGTGTCTAATAAATAAGTAACATCAGTTGTAGCCGTTTTATAGTCTGGTCCCATCCAGCCATTTTTACTTGATCCAAATACTGTTGGGAAATTTAATTGATCTTCAGTAGCATCTAAGTTAAAGAATAAATCAAATACGTTATCATGAACTTCTTCAGGACGACAGTTTGGTTTATCTACTTTATTAACCACCACAATGGCTTTTTTACCAGCAGCAATTGCTTTTTGAGTCACAAAACGTGTTTGAGGCATAGGCCCTTCAAAAGCATCTACTAATAAAATTACACCATCCGCCATGTTTAATGTACGCTCAACTTCTCCACCAAAGTCAGCATGTCCTGGTGTGTCAATGATATTAATTTTTGTTCCTTTATATGTTACCGAAACGTTTTTAGCTAAGATTGTAATACCACGCTCACGCTCTAAGTCATTGTTATCAAGGATTAACTCACCTGACGCTTGGTTTTCTCTAAATAAATTACATTGGTGTAAAATTTTATCTACTAATGTTGTTTTCCCGTGATCGACATGGGCAATGATGGCAATGTTTCTAATTTCTGACATGTTATATTTTAATAAGGGCGCAAAAGTAGTTCTTTTTATATGAGAAACCAATTTATCTTATTGAAAATCTAGCATTTGGCATTAAATAATCGTTAATTTAACGGTTTTAGAATGAATTTTAGTCGCTCCTCACAAGCAACTTTTCAATTTGTTATACTAAATTTGAAACATTAATACTCTTGTCAAAATCGTTTAAATATCTCCTAGTTTGCCTAACAGTTTGTATTGGGGTGATTGTTTTTTCGTGCGAAACGCCTGAAACAAAATCATCATCTTCAACTACTAAAACCGATACACTCTTATATTTAAATCATGCTGATTCAGCAACCTATGTAGGTATCAACACCTGTCGCCTCTGCCATCAAGATATTTATAATACGTTTATTAAAACGGGTATGGGTAAATCGTTTGACCTTGCTTCAAAAGAAAAATCATCTGGTCTTTTTCAGCACGCGGTAATACAAGACAAGATTGGCGATTATTATTATAAAGCCTTTTGGTTAAAAGATAGTTTACAAATACTAGAATGCCGATTAGAGGGAAAAGATACAATTTACAAAAGACAGGAAACCGTTAATTACATTATAGGTTCAGGCCAACATACCAATTCACATATCCAATCTGTGAACGGCTACTTAAACCAAATGCCGATGACTTTTTACACTCAAAAAAAGAAATGGGATTTACCACCAGGTTTTGAAGATGGGCACAACAGCCGATTTATGCGAAAGATTGGACTAGAGTGTATGAGTTGCCACAACAACTATCCAGAGTTTGTATTAGGTTCAGAAAATAAATTCACATCGGTTCCTGAGGGCATTAACTGCGAACGTTGTCACGGCCCTGGAAGCATTCATGTGGCGGAGCGACGCACTGGAAAAAGAATTGACACCTCAAAATACATTGATTACAGTATTGTGAACCCAGCAAAATTAAGCATTAACGCTCAATTTGATATTTGTCAGCGTTGCCACTTGCAAGGCAATACGATTTTAAAAGAAGGAAAATCATTTTATGATTTTAAACCTGGCATGAAATTAAGTGATTACATGACCGTGTTTTTACCTAAATACAAACATGCCGATGATGAGTTTATTATGGCCTCGCATGCGGATCGATTAAAACAAAGTCAATGCTTTATAAAGTCATTGGAAAAGGTGGCTTCGAGAACCTCAGCTACCGATAACTTAAAACCATACAAAGACGCCATGACTTGTGTAACCTGCCATAACCCTCATGTGAGCGTGCGAGAAACAAACCCTAATGTATTTAACGATGCATGTAATAATTGTCATTTTGAAGGGACAAAAAAGATAAAAGAGACAAAAGACAAATTATCCTTTGGGTCGGCGATAATTTGTAATAAAAAAGGAATCACAAAAGCATCCAATTGTGTGAGTTGCCATATGCCAAAATCTGGTTCTATTGATATTCCTCATGTAACGGTTCACGACCATTTCATTCGGAAACCCATCAGTCAAAAAGATAAAAAAGCCCTAAAAGAATTTATTGGATTATATGCCATTAACGAAAAAAATCCAAGCTCGCAAACCAAAGCAAGAGCCTATTTAAACCAATATGAAAAGTTTGAAAACAAGCCTGCTTATTTGGATAGTGCGGCATTTTATTTAAAACACCAAACGGTGGCTGACCTAAGGGCAAATATGGAATCGTTAGTACAGTTATATTTTATACAACACAACTTTTCTAAAATTTGTGACTTAGCAACTACCTTAACGGATGCTAAGATTTTAAACACGCTCTTAGTAAAAAAAACATATGCCAATGATCATGCGTGGACGAGTTATCGCTTTGGTGAAGCCTTTTACCATCAAGGAGATTTGCAACGTGCGATAAACTATTATAAAAAAGCAGTGGATTTAGCGCCATATGTGCTTGATTTTAAAAATAAATACGGTACCACTTTAGCCTCCAAAGGACTTCTAGCAGAAGCCGAAAAAACATTTAAGGATATTTTGGTGGAGCATCCCAAACATGTTTCGGCTATCACCAACTTAGGATACGTAAAATTATCACAAGGAAAAGCCAATGAAGCCAAACAGCTTTATGCCAAAGCCCTTTCCCTTGACCCTGATTATGAAGCTGCCCTCCTGAATATGGCGGGTTTATATGCCTACCAAAAAAATTATAAAAAGGCGGAATCGTATCTCAACAAACTCCTCAAGCGCAACCCAACGAACCAACAAGCAAAACAGGCCCTATCTCAAATTAAAGCACGATTGTACCATGGCAATAATTAAATCTAATTCATCCTCCATTTATATTGGCGAGAAAAGTTTTCAAGCACTTCAACGCTTTTTAACGAAGCACCAATACAGTCAATATTACATTATTTGTGATGAGCATACATTTGACCATTGTTTGCCAAGTTTACTTTTTCATGTTCCAGAATTAAATGAAGCCGAAATCATTGAATTAGAAAGCGGTGAGGATAAAAAAAATCTTGAAACTTGCCTACAAGTTTGGGGAGCTTTAACGGATACAGGAGCCGATAAAAAAAGTTTAATCATCAACCTTGGCGGCGGCGTAATCACTGATTTAGGGGGCTTTGTGGCCTCAACCTTTAAACGAGGGCTTGATTTTATTAACATTCCTACCACCCTATTAAGCATGGTAGACGCCAGTGTGGGAGGCAAAACGGGTGTTGATTTTGAAGGTATTAAAAATCATATTGGAACCACTTGCGAACCTAAAGCGGTGTTTATTAATCCTGAATTTTTAGAGAGTCTATCGGAACGCCAAATTAAAAATGGTTATGCCGAAATTATAAAAATTGCGCTCATCGCAGACAGTGCCTTTTGGAAAACCATTAAGAAATTGCATACTCGCCAACAGATGAGTTCGGAGGAACTCATCGTTCAAGCCATTCATTTAAAAAATGGCATAGTCAAAAAAGACCTCTACGAAAACAATCTTCGTAAATCCTTAAATTTTGGTCATAACATTGGGCATGCTTTAGAAAGCGCATGCTTGCAAGTCAATAAAGACTTATTGCATGGAGAAGCTGTTGCTTTTGGAATGATGATGGAAACACGATTAGCCTATCAAAAAAAGCGATTAACTAAAAAAGAATGCGAAAGCATTTGCACTTACATTGCCTCCAAGTATCCTCCAGTTAAATTAACCAAGGAGATGAAAGCCCTATTGCTAAGCTTTTTGAAACACGATAAAAAAAATGAGGGGCATACCTTATGTTTTGCCTTACCAAAAGGGATTGGTACTTACGAGTTATGTTGCGACCTTAGCCTTGATGAAGTGGCTAATTTTATTAATGCCTAAAGCATCAACGATTTAGATTTTAAGAGAACAGATTCCCTGTTTATTATCTCTTTTTTTGACAAATACGGAAAAAAAATCCTTATTTTGTGGTTCGTATTATTTATAAAATTGAGGTTTATGGGGGATTGACCATCAAAGTTTAGTTGCTCCAAAAACAAACATTAAATCATTATTAACCCATTTAGTTGCACCTCCCACTATTAAAGGCTTGTGACTGAGGTGGCGAAGCTGCGAAAAATAAGGTGTACAGCAAAATAAAACAAAGAAAGTTTAAATCAGTAAAACAAAAATACAGATAGATACTGACCTTAATTTCCAACATCATAAAAGAATTTGTATGGCAAACATTATCGACTTAAAAACATTTACAGACAAAAGAGGGAACCTCACTGTTATTGATAAAATTGTCCCTTTTACGATTAAACGTATTTTTTACATCTATGGTGTGGATGATTCGAAAAGAGGAGGACACAGGCATCACCAAACGGTGCAATTAGCTACTTGTATTCAAGGCTCTTGTAAAATATTTTCAACCAACGGACAAACCGAAATGGTTTATGAATTAAATCATCCTAACCAAGCCTTATTAATAGAACCAAAAGATTGGCACACCATGTACGACTTTACACCAAATTGTATATTAATGGTTTTAGCCTCTGAAGAATTTAATGAAACGGATTACATCTTTGAACCTTATACAAAAGGATAGATGAAACTATAAGACAAGCGTTTGAATATTAATGGGTATTTGAATGAAGATACTAAGAATTGAGAAATATTTTCAAATCAACAATTTATTAAGTCAGTATTGCCATATAACCTGACTCTAATTACTTGAAGTGAAAAAACTTAAAGAGAAAATAAAAAATCTTCATAAAAACGACTTTATTAAAGGCGCAAGTGTTCTTGCATCTGGTACAATAATTTCACAGATCATTCCTTTTTTAATTGCTCCTATAATATCAAGATTATATATTCCAACAGATTATGCGCTACTTGCCTCTTACTCTGCAATTACAACTATTATAACCATCATAGCAACTGGCATGTATGATAGTGCACTAATGCTAGATAAAAAAGATGAAAATGCCATCAATACAGCAAGCGTAGCTTTACTTATTACTACTGGAGTTACCATCACAACGTTATTATCCATTTTAGTTTTAAAATCGTTAAACCTGTATCATGTTAATGTTATTGGTAATTGGATTTATATAATTCCAATTACTGTTTTTTTTCAGGGTGGATACCAAACTTTAAATTTTTGGAACAACCGAAAAAGCCGATATAATCGATTGGCAAATAATAAAATTATTACTTCTACACTAACATCTATAATTACAATATCCTTGGGCTACTATCACTTTCATGAAAAAGGGTTGCTTGTGAGTTTAATAATTGGACAAATTATTAGTTTTTTAATTTTGTTTATACAAACATACAAACAAGACAAGCATCTTATATCTCATGTTTCGAAAATACAGTTGATTCATTCATTAAAAACGCACAAAGACTTTCCGGTTTATAATTTACCTCAAGGTTTTTTAGATTCTATTAAAGAGAGTAGTTTAGTATGGATTATTTCTTTTTATTTTGGTACAACTGCTTTAGGCTCGTTTTCATTTGCTAAAAGTATTTTAATGCGACCTTTACAGATCATAAGTGGAGCCGTTAGTCAAGTTTTCTATCAAAGAGCTAGCAAGCAATATTTCGAAACGGGTGATATTTTATCTATATCAAAAAAAACTTTTCTAACTTTATTTTTTATCGGCTTTCCATTTGCATTAATTATGTATTTGTTTGGTAAAAATATCTTCGTTATTATTTTCGGACATCAATGGGCATTGGCAGGCTATTTTTCTGAAATTCTTATATTTTGGCTTTTCATCACTTTCATATCTTCACCTCTTGGATCAATACCAATAATTTTAAAAAAACAAAAAACATTTTTTAAGTGGTCTATATTTTACAACATAATGCCATTAATAATTTTATATTTTATATCAAAACAATATTTAGAATTGAAATATTCAATAATTGGTTTTTCTATTGTTAACATTTTAATAATGACGATGATTTTAATATGGATTAAAAATATTATTCTAAAAACTAAACATTTAAAAATATCCAATAATGATTAGAGCCTTAGTTCCAAGACAAATAAAGAAAATAATAAAGAATATCTTCTTCAAAGAAAAATTTAAAAACTCAGCAAGTTATTGGCAAGAACGTTATAAAAAAGGCGGAAATTCAGGTACTGGCTCCTATAACTTACTAGCAGAATTTAAAGCTGAAATAATAAATACATTTATTAAAGAAAATTCTATTGAAACAGTTGTTGAATTTGGTTGTGGTGATGGGAATCAATTAAAATATTATCAATTTAAAAACTATTTAGGATATGATGTTAGCACAGAATCAATTAATATATGTAAAACTATTTTCAAAGATGACCGCAATAAAGCATTTAAATTAATAACTAATTACCAAAAAGAAAAATTTGATTTGGCAATGAGTATTGACGTAATTTATCACTTAGTAGAAAATGAAGTTTTTGAAAACTACATGAAAAAACTATTTGATATCAACAATAAATATATCATTATCTATTCTTCAAACACTAATCTTAATCCTGAAGATACTTGCCAGCATGTGCTTCAAAGAAAATTCACAGATTGGATAGAAGAAAATAAAATTCCATTCACTTTAAGCCAATTTATTCCAAATAAATATCCCTACAATGGAGATGAAATAAATTCATCAATATCTGATTTTTACATTTACAAAAGAAATTGAAAAATCTACTTTTAATACCTCTTTCCTATCCATATGAAATAGGCAAAGAAAGTACGTTTCTGGAAAACGAAATCTCGTATTATACAAGCGCCTTTTTAAGCTCTACCATATTGCCCAGTATTTGTTCAGGTAATAAAACAAATATTAATGAAACTATTACTATAGATTGCGCTTTATCAGCATACAATAAACAAAAAATTAAACCCCATTTACTGTTAGCTAATTTTTTTTATAAACCATCCTTATTACTAAAAGAATTAATATGGTTAATAAAAAACAAACCAAATATTAAAAATTTTATAAAAGCCATTAAAGAATATTTGCTAATCATTTCTTATATTAAATTTTTTGAGCAATATAATATCCCTAAAAATCCAATCATAATATACACCTATTGGTTTACTCCTATTACAACAGCTGCCTGTCTGTTTGCGAAAAATAAAAAAAATACTCAAGTTGTTTCTAGAGCGCACGGGATTGATTTGTTTGAAGAACGTAATAAAAATTACATCCCATATAGACAAATGACTATTAATCTTTTGAAAAAAATAATAGTTGTTTCTGAGAATGGCAAAAATTATTTAATAAATAACTATCATATAGAGCAATCCAAAATAAGTGTAAATCCAATAGGAATAAATGATTTAAATATTACTGCTAAGAAATCCAACACAGGAAATTTTAATATTGTATCATGCTCATCAATAGATGAAAACAAAAGGTTACATCTTATCATAGAGGCCTTAAATCAATTTGCCCAAAGTCATAAAAACATTAAAATAACTTGGAATCATTTTGGAGATGGTATTTTAAAAGATGAGATTCTTCGCTTATACCAAACAACATTAAAAGACAAGGTACAGGTCATTTTTCATGGTCAAGTATCAAATATTGAAATCATTAATTTTTACAAATTAAATCCTGTAGATGTTTTTATTACAACATCCGCTTCGGAAGGAGGGAGGCCAGTATCTATTAATGAAGCCATATGTTGTTCAATCCCAATAATCGGAACCTCCATTGGAGGAATCCCGGAATTAGTAAATGAATCAAATGGTATTTTATTAAAAGAATATCCTTCTGCCATCGAAATTTCAAATGCCTTATATCGTTTTTTACCTGACAATTCAGATTTAGAATCTCTAAAAGAGAATTCAAGAAAAACTTGGCAAGCAAAATGTGATGCGACTAAAACTTTTCCTGAATTTATTAATTTGCTTCAAACATTATGATCCTAGATACTACTAAACATTATCAAATATGTAACACTTGTGTGATGGATACAAGTGACCCTGATATTACTTTTAATGAACAAGGTAATTGTAATAATTGTACAAATGCAATCGTTAGAATAAATAAGGAAATATTTATTAGTGATAGTGTAAAAAAAGTAAAACTATCTAAAATTATCAAAGATATTAAAGAAGAAGGTAAGTCAAAAGAATATGATTGTATTATTGGATTAAGCGGCGGGGTTGATAGTTCTTATTTAGCCTATATTGTTGTTAAACAATTTGGATTAAAAGTATTAGCTGTTCATTTAGATAATGGCTGGAATAGTGAACTCGCGGTATCCAATATTAAAAATATAGTTAGCCATTTAAACATTGATTTACACACTGAAGTTTTAAACTGGGAAGAATTTAAATCTTTACAAATTGCATTTTTAAAAGCTTCGGTTATTGATTTAGAGATGTTAACTGATCACGCTATTGGCGTTGCACTATACAAAATAAGTAAAAAATATAATATTAAATATTTTCTATCTGGTTACAACTATCAATCTGAATCAATTATGCCTAGTGCATGGTTGTACCCTAATAAAATGGATAGCTTAAATATCAAACATATATTTAAAAAGCACGGTAATGGCATTAATATAAAAAGTTTTGAATACATAAATTTCATTGATTACTTATCATACGGCAAAAATAAAATGAAATTAATTCCAATTTTAAATTACTTAGACTATCACAAAAAAGATGCTTTAGTTGCTTTAGAAAAAGAACTAGGGTGGAGAAATTATGGAAATAAACATGATGAGTCTATTTTCACAAAATTTTATCAAGACGTCATTCTTCCTAAAAAATTCGGAATTGATAAAAGGAAAGCACATTTATCGAGTTTGATTTGCTCAAACCAAATCACAAGAGAAGAGGCCTTAAGAGAACTTGAGAAACCATTGTATACAGAAGAAGAATATCATCAAAACTTAAATTATTTTCTTAAAAAACTTCAGTTAACAGTTTATGATTATAATGCCATCATGCAGAATAAACCTGTTGATCATTGGAAATTTAAATCATACGCTAAACGAAAACATTTAATTGGTAAAGCTTATCGTTTTATTTTCAAAAAATGAAAATTCTATTTTTACAACATGGGTTTGGATATGGTGGGGCTACAAAAAGTCTTCAAGTCATGCAAAAAGGGCTTTTTGAAAAAGTTGAAATCCACACTATAACTAAAAAAAATAAACGATTAAATAAAATTTTACAAAAAGAATTTATTCATTCAAACGGGATTATTGAAATTGATATTGATGGCGTATACAGCTACTCGGAAGACATATCCTCTGAGGCTGATTTTGAAAAAGCCAAAAGATATAATCCTGAAACCATAATAAATTACATCAATAAACATAATGTTGACATATTACACATTAACTCTAGTGTTTTTTCAAATATCCTAAAAGCAATTAAAGAAAAAACAAACTGCAAAATTGTGGTTCATTTTAGAGAAGTACTAAAACATCAAGGCAATCATCCTATTGATAAATTTATTATTGAACAGACCAAATTATATGCAGATACCATCATAGGCATCTCAAACAATGAAGTAAGTTGTTTTAATAGTTTAGAGAAAATACACATTTTACCAAATCCCCATGATTTTTCAGAAACTGATCAGTATATCAATCAATCGGCAATTAAGACAAATGAGATTAAGATTGGAATGTGCGCTAACTTTAATCCAATTAAAGGGCATTTAGTTTTTTTAGAAGCTATCCAATTAATTAATGATTATAACAAAAAACATAATTTGAACATAAGCTTTAAAATTATCGGTTATCCAATTTACAAAAACAGATTACTTAAATTTTTGAAATCAGTTATTGGTAATAGATATTTGAAATCATTTGAAACAAAACTCCATCAATTACAAATTAAAAATTTAACGCTAGTCCCATTTACCTTAGATGTGTATAGTGTCCTTTCGGATATAGATATATACGTTAGACCAGATTTATCTGGGAATCCTTGGGGACGAGATATAATTGAGGCTATGGCAATGCAAATACCTATTGTTGCAACAGGTACATCTGAAGTTTATATAATAAATGGGAAAACTGGATATTTAGTTGAAGCAAGTAACCCCTTAAAACTTGCTAAAAAAACAATTGAATTATTAGAAAATGTATCCCTAAGAAATACATTAAAGAAACAAGCCTACGTGCACGTAAAACAATTATGTGACCTTAATGCCTTCTCAAATAATCTACTATCTATTTATAATAAATTAGTTTCTATTTAATGCCAATTATTTTATTTAAAAAATATGATCCAAAATTTTTGCTAACGGTCTTATCGATTTTTTTAAGCAATGTAACGTTTGCAACCTACAGTATTTTTAATGTGATTTTTGCTGTCGTAGCCGCTTACTATTACCTTGCACAAAAAGGAAAATTTGATGGCTTATTTTACGTTATCGTGATCTTAATGTTAATGATTGGCTTAGGACAGGCGTTTGCATTTGATGCCTTTAATTACTATAATTTTGGAGGCATTTTTCTTATTTTTTTGATTCCCTATTTTGCATACAGAGCTATAGGTTTAGTGTACTTTAAGTACTTTGTTAAAATAATATATCATCTCTGTGTTATATCATTAGTATTTTGGGGCTTAATCAATATTGCTCCTGAAATAGGTATATTTCTTAAATCAATATCTAAGGCGCTTCACTTAGACCCTGCTAGTAATGAAAGTTTAATTATATATAATGTCGAACTGAACAGATCAAGTTTTGGGTTCATTAAAAACTCAGGCTTTACTGCTGAAGGTGGATTATTTTGCACATTCATAATTCCTGCCCTATTTTTTAATAGTATGAATGGTTATTTTTTCTCGAAACAAAATATTGTTTTCATAATTACTATATTAAGCACAGCCTCTACTTCTGGTTATTCTGCACTAATCATTTTCTTATTATTTGTTATTATCAGCATCAAAAATAAAGTCTTAACAATCCTACTTTTACCAATCATCGTATTCATGAGCTACTACACAGTAACAGAACTGCCATTTATGTACGAAAAAGTAAATAAATCTTTTAATGATGAAATGAATGTATATAATACCACCAAAAATCCTGCACGACGCGGTAGGTTTTTAAGTGCTCGTGTTGACTTAGATATTATAAAGGAAAATCCTTTCACTGGAAGAGGTATATACAGTGAAGTAAGGTATTTAAATGATGAAGAAAGGGAAATTGGCTATAGTAATAGTTATTTGGGTATTGTAGGATTAGCATCTAGGTATGGTTTAGTATTATGGTCACTTTATATGTATTTACTAGTCATGTTTATCGTTAAAACAAATAAACTTTATACTCAACAAAAAAAAACTAACAGATTATTTTCGATATTTTTTATACTCTCCATATTAGCAATTGCTATGGGGCAAAATCCATTTTATTTGGTTATTTATTTATGCATGGTATATGCAGGATATGATTTACTAGTAAAAAGAGTTTCGCTAACAAAAATAAAACCTATCAAATAGAAGGCATGAAAATTTCAATAGTAACTCCAAATTACAATTATGCTGATTTTATTGGAAAAACCATTGAAAGTATCATTAAACAAAATTACCCTAACTACGAATATATAATTGTAGATGATGGTTCAACAGATGATTCAGTTGAAGTCATTAAAAAGTACACTAAACAATTTCCTGAAAATATATTTTTAATACAACAAGAAAATAAAGGTCAAACTTCAGCGATAAATGTTGGAATGAAAAATGTAACTGGAGATATTATTTGTTGGATAAATTCAGACGATACTTTTTGCCAAAATACCTTTAATTTAGTTGCTAAATGTTTTAATGAAAATCTGGATATTGATATTATATATGGTGATATGAATGTCATGGATATGAATGAAAATTTCATTTACCGTCGTCGACATATAAATTACCATTATATATCTGGAGCATTGTTAGGATTTACGACCATTCTTAGTTCTAATGCTATATTTTGGAAGGCCTCTCAAATGAGACAAAATGGTTTGTTTAATGAAATTTTAAAATGTAATATGGATGGAGATTTTTTTGCCAGATTATGTAAAAATGCTAAAGTAAAACAAATAAATATGGCTTTAGCTAATTTTAGAAAACAACCTTATACTAAGGCATCTGAAAACAATCCAAAATGGAATGAACTGGTTAAAGAAGAAATTAATATGGAAAGAATAATGACCTATAATACTTTATATATCTCAAAATATATTCCATTTAAATACTCCTATTTTATAAAATTACCATTTCAAATTATGAGAGTTTTGAAAAGAAGTTTGTTGTTTCACTTTTATAAAAAAAGAAAAGAAATTTCATTTTATAAAAAAACATTTAATTCTAACTTTTGAAAACAGTAATAATAACAAGCATTCCGTCTCCTTATAGGGTAACTGTATTTGATGAACTTAATACAATATTAGGTAAAGATTTTTTAGTAATCTATTTGTCTGAAACTCATGTCGCCTTCAAATGGAAGAAATGTTTATTGAAACATAACCATGTATTTTTAAATGAACAAACAAAATCTAATATAAACAGTAAGGAAGGTATCTATTACAAACTTAAAAAGTTAAACCCTGATGTTGTGATTACTTGTGGATTTAATCCAACCATGCTAAAAGCTATGGTATTTAGCATTATAAATAAAAAAAAGCTAATTGCAAATACAGATGCCTGGGAACTAAATGAACGTTCCTACTCAATATTTCATATTCTGATAAGAAAAATATTATATAAAAAGATGCAGGCATTTATTCCTGTAAGCCATAAAGGATATTTAAACTTTTTAAGATATAATCTTAAAAAAGAACAAATATTTATTTCACATTACGCTATAGATAATGAATATAGCGCACAATTTATTAATACAGAAAAAAATTATGATATATTGTTTTCGGGTCAATTTATTGATAGAAAAATGCCATTTTTCTTTTGTGATGTTGTTGAAGAATTGAGTAAAATTAATAAAAGTTTAAAGGTTTTACTCTTAGGTGATGGAGAATTAAGACCTCAAGTAATTGAAAGACTAAAACTTAAGAATATTAATTACACCTATTTAGGATTTGTTCAAAAAGAAGACCTGCCCAGACATTATGCCTCAGCTCGACTATTTTTATTTCCAACAAAATTAGATTCATGGGGAGTCGTAGCGAATGATGCATGTTCTGTGGGAACACCTGTTGTAACTTGTGAAAATGCTGGATCAGCAAATGATTTAATTATCCATAATTACAATGGATACGTTTTACCATTAGATATTAAAATATGGGTAAACCATATTAATACACTCTTAAACAATAATAATTTGTACACTACTTTTTCCGAAAACTGTTTGAGTCAAATACAAAAATTCAATCCTAAAGAAGCTTCAGAAGGAATTATAAACGCAATAAATTTCGCAATTAAATGAGCACTATATCAATATATTATTCTATAAATCATATTTTAAAAAACAACCATGTTAACAGAATAATTGCTTTATTTAAGTATGTTAAGTGGCAATTAATAAAAGCATTTAATCTATTTCCATTAAAAATAAAAATCTCTAACTCTATAATTGAAATACAAGATAAATTAATAGCACTAGAAGGTGGGACTAAAATGTATACACAAGGTATGTACGATTATAATAATATGAATTTAATAAAACATATCCTTAAGATTAAGCCAGGAATATTCTTTGACATTGGCACTAACATCGGAGTATACAGTTTAATTGCATCAGAATCAAATGAATCTAAAATAATTTCTTTTGAACCACATCCTTATACATTTCAAATTTTAAATAATCAAATTAAATTAAATCAACGAATTAATATAACTACTATTAATAAAGCAGTTAGCAATAAAAATGGAAAAGTTATGTTTACTAACCAAGGTGGGAGTTCAGTAAACAAAGTTGCTTCAAACGAAGAGGCGAATACTATTGAGGTAGATTGCATCACAATGAATAGTTTTTGCAATTACAATAATCTCTTGCCGGAAATAGTAAAATTAGATGTAGAAGGTTATGAATTAGAAGTTCTTGAAGGATTTGAAAATTCTTTAAACCAAGTTAACGTTTTATTAATAGAAATTAGTAAGAATAAAGAAGTAATTCATCAAATGCTTACTGATAAAAATTTTATAGGCCCATTATCATTTGATTATAAAAATTTAAAATTTAAAAAATTTAATACTACAGATTCTATTGAAGATCCTATTTACGTATTAAATGAATATAAATCTAAATTAATTTCAACCTATTCAATTACTTTTAGTGAATCATAAAAACAATTTATTATTTCTATTGAAGCTTCCACCTCCTAAAACAGGAGCTACTTTCATGAATCAAATTATTCATGAAAATGAAGCTATAAACAAATTGTACCATATAGAAAAAATTGACATTAGTTATGCAACTTCCGTTAATAATCTTGGTCGTTTTCGATTAAAAAAATTATACATATTTATTAAAGTCATTTTTAAACTATTATACTATTTAATTAAAAAAAACATTCATATAATTTATTTTCAACCATCTATAAATGGAGTAAGCTATTTTAGAGATGTGATATTGATTTTAATAGGAAAACTTTTTGGAAAAAAATTTATCTTGCACCTACATGGCAAAGGTATATATAGCTATTCAAAAAAAAGTCTGATGCATAGATGGCTATATAAAATAGGTTTTAAAAATCAATACCTCATTGTGCTATCAGAAAATCAAATTACCGATGTGTCATTTTTAAATCCAAAGAAAATCTTTGTTGTCAATAATGGTATTCCGTCATTACAATCTAATTCAACTTCTTTGTCAGAAAAAACAAATGACTCCACTCGATTACGATTTTTATACTTATCAAACCTACTGAAAAGCAAGGGTGTTTTAGATCTACTTGATTCAGCAATTGAACTAAAAAAAAACGCATTAGATTTCTGCATTGACATCGTTGGTAGCGAAGGAGATATTAGTGAAACTGAACTATTAAAAAAAATTAATGATCTACAATTAAATGACCATGTATATTATCATGGCCCAAAATATGATGACGAGAAAATTGAATTTTTAAAGCAAGCGAATGCTTTTGTATTTCCAACTCAAAATGAAGCGTTTGGGATAGTGCTTTTAGAAGCAATGCAATTTGGACTTGCTATTATAGCTTCTGATGAAGGAGCGATACCTGAAATTATTGAAAACGGAAAATCTGGCTATATTTATCCTAAAAAAGAAAAGCAGGAACTTTTTAATTATATGGCATACTTAATTAAACATCCAGATCTATGCATAAAATTAGGCAAAAGAGGGAAAGAAATTTACTTTGAAAAATTTACTATCAAAATATTAGAAAAAAATATGATTAATGTATTTAATACATGCTTAAAAGAACAAAAATAATGACAACAACAAACAAAAAACTATTAATAACAGGGGGGACAGGTTCTTTTGGATATACTGTTTTGAAAAGATTTTTACAAACTGAAGAATTTAATGAAATTAGAATTTTCAGTCGTGATGAAAAAAAACAGGACGATATGCGTAAAACTTTAAATAATGGTAAGATTAAGTTTTATATAGGTGATGTCCGTGATCAAAGAAGTGTAGATGAGGCGGTAAAAGGTGTAGACTATATTTTCCATGCTGCAGCTTTAAAACAAGTTCCTTCTTGTGAATTTTTTCCTATGGAAGCTGTAAAAACAAACATTATTGGAACTTATAATGTATTAAATGCAGCTGAACGATATGATGTAAAACGAGTTGTTGTTCTTAGCACTGATAAAGCGGCTTACCCAATTAATGCAATGGGAATGTCAAAAGCGTTAATGGAAAAGGTTATGGTAGCTAAATCGAGAAATCTAGATCCAGACAAAACCATTTTCTGCGGAACTCGTTATGGAAATGTCATGGCATCAAGAGGTTCTGTTATTCCATTATTCATCGAGCAATTAAAAAAAGGGAAATCTTTAACAATAACAGATCCTAATATGTCTAGATTTATGATGACATTAGAAGATGCTGTAGATTTAGTCCTATTCGCCTTTAACCATGGCCAACCTGGTGATATTTTTGTACAAAAAGCACCTGCAACAACCATCGGTGTTTTAGCAAAAGCGTTAATGGAATTATACAAAATAAATACAGATATACAAATTATTGGAACACGCCATGGCGAAAAACTATATGAAACGTTGGTTAATAGAGAAGATATGGTGAAAGCCATAGATATGGGGGATTATTATAGAATACCAGCAGATAGTAGAGATTTGAACTATGAATCTTATTTCTCAGAAGGCCTTAAAGAACTTTCGGAAATTGAGGAATACCACTCTCACAATACCAAAATTTTAGACCTAGAAGAGACTAAAAAATTACTTCTTAAATTAGACCTAATTCGTGATGATTTAAAATTATAATAAAAAATGACAACATCTTCTCAAAAAATAAAAATCGGAATTACTGGTCAAAATGGATTTATTGGGTCTCATTTATATAATACTTTAAAACTATACCCTGACAATTATGAAATAATAGAATTTCAAAAAAACTATTTTGACAATCCAACCCTACTTGATGAGTTTGTAAAGTATTGTGATGTTATAGTTCACTTAGCAGGTATGAATAGACATCACGATGCAGATGTAATTTATCAAACAAATATATTATTAGCTGGCCAACTTATTGGTTCATGTGAACGTACAAAATCTAAACCACATATTATCTTTTCTTCCTCAACTCAAGAAGAAAAGGATAATAAATATGGCGCCTCAAAAAAAGAAAGCAGAAAACTATTAGAGAACTGGGCTAAAAAAAATTCAACAGCATTTACAGGTCTTATTATTCCAAATGTCTTTGGTTCATTTGGTAATCCTTATTACAATTCAGTAGTTGCCACATTTTGTTATCAATTAACTCATGGAGAGACGCCGAAAATCGACGTAAATGGTAACATGCAGTTGATTTACATTGAAGAATTGATAAAAGAAATTATCCCTTTTATCAATTCAGATAATTCATTAATACAGGAAATAAAAATCAATTATAACTATGAGCTATTGGTTAGTGAATTATTAGCAAAAGTAACCCTATTTAAAACAAGTTATTTCGAGCAAGGCATTATTCCTGACCTAAGTGATACATTTGATAAAAATTTATTTATTACGTTTTTAACTTATATTGATCACAAAAGTTTTTTTCCATTTAAATTAAAAAAACATACCGATGAAAGAGGTTCATTTATTGAAATGGTGAAACTCAACAGTGGCGGGCAAATATCCTTCTCAACGACTACTCAAGGAATTACAAGGGGCAACCACTATCACACTAGAAAAGCTGAACGGTTTGCTGTGATTAAAGGAAAAGCATTAATTGAACTTCGTAAAATAAATACAAACAATATTCTTTCCTTTGAACTTGATGGAGATGAACCATCTTTTGTTGACATGCCAATATGGTATACTCATAATATTAAAAACATTGGAGAAGAAGATTTATATACTATATTTTGGATAAATGAGTTTTTTAATGCGTCAGACCCCGATACATACTTTGAAAAAGTATAATTTAATTATCTTTATTTACTAATTATTATTTACATGCATACCAAAGCAAAATTAAAAGTAGTAACTGTTGTTGGAACTAGACCTGAAATCATTCGATTATCAAGGGTCATGAGTTTATTAGATGAACATCTACAGCACGTTATCGTACATACTGGCCAAAATTATGATTATGAGCTTAATCAAGTGTTTTTTGACGAGTTAGAAATTAGAAAGCCTGATTATTTCATGAATGTAGATGTTTCTTCTTTAGGATCATCTGTTGGTGATATCATGAAAAAAACAGAAGAGATTTTAAAAATAGAAAAGCCTGATGCTTTTTTAGTATTAGGTGACACTAATTCTTGTCTGGCATCATACATTGCAAAACGTTTACATATTCCTATTTTTCATATGGAAGCTGGTAACAGATGTTTTGACTTTAATGTTCCTGAAGAAACTAATAGAAGAGTTGTTGATCATATTTCTGATTTTAATTTAGTGTATACGGAACATGCGCGAAGACATTTATTAGCTGAAGGATTGCCGCATAGACGAATCTATTTAACTGGCAGTCCAATGAAAGAAGTTTTGGAATATTACATGCCAAAAATTAAGAAATCAAACGCGTTAGATAGCTTAAATTTAGATGCAAAAAAATATTTTGTCATATCTACTCATCGCGAGGAAAATGTTGATAATCCTGAAAACTTAAAAAAAATAATAAGTCTCCTAAATGCATTAGCAGAAAGATATAGTCTTCCAATTATCGTTTCGACTCACCCAAGAACCAAAAAAAGATTAGAAGAAATACAAGATATTGGACGGAATAATTTAATTCATTTTATGAAGCCATTTGGGTTCCTAGATTACGTTAATCTTCAGATGAATGCTACTTGTACCATTTCAGATTCAGGAACCATCAGTGAGGAATCGTCGATTTTAAATTTTCCAGCCATATCTTTACGACAATCGATGGAACGTCCAGAAGCTCAGGATGTAGGAAGTATTATATTAACTGGATTTGATCCACAAGTTGTAGCGGATTCAATTGAATTAGTTATTAATGAATTCGAAAAAAACAAAGGTTATAAAACAATAGCAGAAGATTATACCATTAGCAATACTTCTTGGAGAGTATTAAAATTGATAATGGGTAATGCAAAATTAAGTAATCTTTGGAATGGTATAAAGTAATGATTCAGCAACTTGATGTATTTGGATTAAAAGTTAGTGATTTTGAATTAAATGATGTGAGAGCCCTTTATAATAAAACCATAAAGGAAGATCAGTCCATTGTTATTTTTGGTCACTCATTAGGTTATATCACTCTTTTTAAAAAGTATCCTGAACTATACAAAATTATTAATTCTTTTGACCTACTAGTTTGTGATGGAACACAATTTAATTGGTATTGTAAACAAAATAATTTCAAACTAAAAACCGTTATTTCAATTCCCGATATTACAATTAGTTCATTAGATTACGCAAATACAAATCATTTAAAAATACTTTTGTTTGGCGCTAAAGAAAGCATTAACAATAAGGCATGTGAAAACCTAAAATTACAATATCCTAATATCACAATACTACCTGGTATTAATGGTTATTTTAATGAATCACAAGAACTAGATATTGTATCAAAAATAAGTGAATTAAAACCTCATATATTATTAATAGGAATTTCAACTCCAATTAAAGAGCAATTTGTTTACAAGTACAAAGATCAATTAAATACCAATATTATCATCCCGTGTGGAGGTATGATTGATGTGCTTTCTGGATACACAAAACAAAGTCCTGAATGGGTAAAAAAGATGGGATTTGCAACTCCTTATCGAATCATTCAAGAACCAAAAAGACTTTTTTGGTTGCACACTTGGATGATTTATGAAATTATATTCAAGATACTTCCTATTACAATGTTCAATAAAATTATTCTTCGAAAAAAAGAATTTAACCTAGTTCAAAAATATCTTAAGAAATAATGTGTGGCATTTTCGGAATTATAGTTAAATCAGAAGCAAAGTTAAATAACGAGTTTATAACAAACTGCCTGCACAACATTGCCGCTTTATCAATGGCCAGAGGAAAGGATTCTTCTGGAATGGTATTTAAAAATAGTCATTTAAAAACATTTGACTTAGTAAAGGGAGATGTTCCTATTCCTAAATTATTAGTCTCAAAAGAATATCAATCAATATTACAGAATGCTTTAAAAAACTACCATAACGGATTGCCTTTGCAGGCTATGGGGCATGCCAGATTAGTCACCAATGGGTCTCAACTAAATGAACAAAACAATCAACCCGTAGTAAAAGACAATGTCATTGGTATTCATAATGGCATCATAGTTAATGATAAGATGCTTTGGGAATCAAACCCTGACCTAACGAGAAGTTTTGAAATTGATACAGAAATTTTATTAAGTTTAATTAAAAAAGAACTAAACACTCATCAAAATTTACCTAATGCAATTATAAATACTCTTAATCAAATCGAAGGGACCGTATCAAGTGCCCTATTATTTGAAGACAGAAATGAACTGGCTTTATTTACAAATAATGGATCCCTCTATTATATAGCCACCGAAGAATGGTTATTATTTGCTTCAGAGAATTATTTTTTAGAACAAGTTCAAAAAAAAATAAACACCTCTCTCCCTGTCTTTCAAATCAAAGCGTTTGAAGGAATGGTTATTAACACGAACACTTTTAATGTTATACCATTTTTTCAACATCAGCGTTTCACAAAGCCATATGAATCTAAAACTCATTTGCCATACCATACCAATATCTCAAATTTAAAAGGGAATTTTGATAAAGAAGTGGTGATTGATCCGATGGAATTTATAGATCGCAAAAAAGAAGGTGATTTCATGAAATTGCTTGAAAATAATATTTCCTCAATTTCTAAATTAAAGCGTTGCTCTAAATGTGTATTACCGGAAACTTTTCCATTTATTGAATTTGATGAAAAAGGAGAATGTAATTATTGCAAGCATCATACACCTAAAAAACAGATTCAAGATTTTAATCAATTAAAAGAATTGGTCAAACCTTATAAACGTGGTAATGGGCAACCAGATTGTATTGTACCATTTAGCGGCGGCAGAGATAGTACGTATACCCTTCATATTGTAAAAAAAGAATTAGGATTGAATCCTATTGCCTTTACCTATGATTGGGGAATGGTTACAGATTTAGCCAGAAGAAATATAGCAAGAGTTTGCGGTAAATTAGGCGTTGAAAACATCATTGTTTCTGCAGATATTAATTGGAAAAGAGAGAATATTAGAAAAAATATAGAGGCTTGGTTAAAAAACCCTCACTTAGGAATGATTCCTTTATTTATGGCAGGAGACAAATATTTTTTTTACTACTGCAACGAATTAAAAAAACAAACAGGTATTGATTTGAATATATGGGGAATTAATAATTTAGAAAACACAAATTTTAAAACTGGTTTCGCTGGCCTTCCTCCTCAGTTCAATAAAAAGCGAATCTATTCACTTAGTATCGTCAATCAACTTAAGTTATTTGGATTTGTAGGTAAAAATATCGTACAAAGTCCAGGATATATTAATCAATCCATGATAGATAGTATTGGCTCTTTTGCCGTAAGGTATTTTTCACCCAAAAAAGATTACTATCATTTATTTGATTATTATAAATGGGACGAACAAGAGCTAGAATCATTGATTAAAAATGAATACCATTGGGAAAAAGCCATCGATACCGATTCTACATGGAGAATTGGCGATGGCACAGCAAGTTTCTATAATTATATTTACTATACTGTAGCTGGTTTTACAGAAAACGACACCTTTAGAAGCAATCAAATTCGAGAAGGCTTAATTAGCAGGGAAGAAGCGCTCTTGAAAGTTAATAAAGAAAATGAAGTGCGCTACGAAACCATGAGATGGTATTTAGAAATCATTGGTATTGATTTCAAAAAAGCTGTGCAAATAATCAACCAAATACCAAAACTATATCCTGTCCTGTAACCCATACAAAAGGGAAACAAATAGATGATTTGTATTTATAAAAAAAATAGTAAATTAGCTTATTAATCGTAATCAATTAACTATTGAAGTCTTTTTTAATAGATAAAGTCGGAGAAAAAGCCTATGCTTTTTTAAACAAATATATTCCAACGGAATCTAAAAATTCATTTGTAATAAGCACTACTGATGAATTTAATATCCTCAATAATTCATCCGAATTTAATGCCATTATTAATTTAAGTAAGGTTAATAATATACGATTCATTAATAAATTTTTTGAGGCAGTTAATCGTAAATTAAAAAACGATGAACTTTTTATTGTCTGTTGCGAAACCATTACTGCCCGAAAAGAAAGACATCGTATGGGACATATTCCTGTCATCAAAAACATATATTTTATTATTGAATTTATTTTTTTAAGAGTGTTTCCGAAATTATGGGGTTTTAAAAAAATCTATTTCTTAATTACCAAAGGCCGAAATCGATTATTATCGAAAGCAGAAGTGATGGGCCGTTTGGTAAGTTGTGGTTTTAAAATTGAAGCCAGCGAGGTTTTTGATGGACTCACGTATATTGTTGTTAAAAAAGTTGGAGAACCCTTCTTTAACATGAATGTAAGTTACGGGCCTTTATTTAAAATGGAGCGAATTGGAAAACATGGCAAAATCATCGGAGTATATAAATTCAGAACCATGCATCCTTATGCCGAATATCTGCAAGATTACGTATTACAACTCAACGGCTATGCCACAAACGGAAAACCTAAAGACGATTTTAGATTAACGCCATGGGGTCGCGTGTTACGAAAATACTGGTTAGATGAACTCCCACAATTAATTAATTTATTAAAAGGAGATATTAAATTAGTAGGTGTACGCCCTATATCTAAACGTTATTCACAAGATATCCCTGAGGCGCTTCAAGCTCTGCGTATAAAATTTAAGCCTGGTTGCATCCCTCCATACGTCGCTTTAAATCGCATGGGCGATGTGGAATCGGTGTTACAAGCAGAACGAGAGTACTTATTTGAAAAAATAAAACGTCCCTATACCACCGATACAAGCTATTTTTTTAGAGCCATGTACAATATTGTCATTAAGTCTAAAAGAAGTGCATAGATCCATTATCTATTTATATAAACAAACTATATTATTAACTAAAACTTGTCCATCTCTTGCCTAATAAGTAACTTTATCAGTTTACCTTTCACTCCCTAATTATGAAATTAATCAATAACACTAAGCGTTATATAGGTATTTTATTAATAAGTATATTTGTTTTTTCTTGCACAAGTAAAAAGAAAATGATTTATTTTCAAGGAGGCATGCCTTCTGCTGAAAATAACAAAAACTATACCCCCTTATTTCGTACAGATGATTTTTTATATATCACTGTACTTTCAATTGATGGGGAAGCTGTTAAGCCTTTTAATCTGCCACCACCAAGCTTAACATCTCAACAAGGTGGTTATACACAAGGTGCTCCTAGCACTTCTGGATATCTAGTTGATAGTGATGGAAATATTGATTTTCCAGTAATCGGTAAAATTAAATTAGCTGGGCTAAATCGTATGCAAGCTATTGAATTATTAAAAAATAAACTTCAAGTATATATTAATAATCCAACTGTGCAAATTAGAATACTAAATTATAAGGTAACGGTATTGGGAGAGGTAAGAAATCCTGGTTCATTTAATATTCCAAACGAACGCATTACAATTTTAGAAGCTTTAGGCGTAGCAGGTGATTTAAACATAACAGCAACAAGAAAAAATATATTAGTAATTAGAGATGTCGATGGTAAAAAAACAGAAACCAAAATAGATTTAACATCAAAAGAATTATTTGCCTCTCCAGTATACTACCTCCAACAAAATGATGTTGTTTACGTTGAACCAAATCGTGCAAAAATAAATTCTGCCGTAGTTAATGCTTCTAATGTCGGTATAGTTATTTCTGTAATTTCATTATTAACTACCCTAACAGTATTATTATCTCGCTAATAAATCATGGAATTAGAACAATATAATTATTCGGTCGAAGAAACCCAGGAAAATAGTTTAAAAGATTTATTAGTTAAATACCTTTTTCACTGGAAATGGTTTTCAATTAGCATTATACTCTCATTAGTGTTAGGTTTTGTATACTTACGTTACCAAGAACCTCAATACGAAGTAAATGCAACTATCCTTATTAAAGATGATAAAAATGGGGGGTCTATTTCTGACGAATTAAGTGCCTTTGAAGATTTAGGAATTTTAAAAAATAACAAAAATATTGATAATGAGATAGAAATCTTAAAATCAAGATCTCTCATGACTCGTGTAGTTGATGAATTAAGTTTAAATATTTCATACTATGCATACGGAAGGCCTATCGAACATGAACGTTTTCATGACACTCCAATCAAGGCAAACTATATTATTACTGATTCAACAATAACTGAAGCGCAAGGTAATTGGATAATAGTAGCCGAATCTAAAATAAAATTTACTTTAAAAGATGGCGCAAATAAAAAAGCTATTGGGGTCTACCAATTTGGTCAGCCAATTAAAATGCCATTTGGAAAATTAATTTTAACAACAACTAAATTTTTTAATGAAGAATATCTGAAAAGTGATTTTCGTGTCACTATTTCTCCAGTTGATCAAATTGTAAATCGCTATTTAGCGGCCATAAAAATTAATCCTGTTAACAAAACCTCCAATGCTATTACTATTGGCTTAAGAGATCCGCTACCTCAAAAAGCATCTGCAATAGTAGACAACTTAATTAAACAACATAATTTAGATGCCATTGCTGATAAAAATCAAGTAAGCAAAAACACAGCTGATTTTATTAACGAACGAATAATATATATTACTTCTGAACTTTCATCCGTTGAAGGTGAAGCAGAAGAATTTAAAACAAAACATAAATTAACAGATATTTCATCCGAGGCAAAATTATATCTCGAAAGTGGAAATGAAAGTGAAATGAATTTATTAGATGCATCGACACAGGTTCGAATCGCAGAATTCATGAATGAATATCTTAAAACTCATAACAAACCATCTGATTTAATTCCAGCTAATATTGGATTAAATGAAGTTTCACTATCATCACAAATTAACGAACACAATAAATTGGTTTTAGAGCGTAATCGATTAATCAAAAATTCTAGTGATAAAAATCCAGTCATTGAAAATATTGATAACCAAATTTATGAGCTAAGATCATCAATAAAAGAAGCCTTATTTAATTTACAAAGTACTCTTCAAATAAAAGTAAAGGAAATTACTCGAAAAGAAAATGAAATCAATTCAAAAATAGAAACTGTTCCTAAATATGAAAGAGAATATAGAACCATACAAAGGCAACAACAAATAAAAGAATCATTATATCTTTACCTCTTACAAAAGCGTGAGGAAACTAATATTGCTTTGGCTGTAACTGTAGCAAATGCAAAAATTATAGATAAAGCTTACAGCAATGGGGTTATGGTGGCTCCCAAAAAACAAATCATATTTTTAACTGCATTTTTATTAGGTTTAATTTTTCCAATTATTATTTTTTACGTGATTGATTTATTAGACACTAAAGTACACGGCAAAAAAGATACAGATAGTGTAAATTTACCTTATCTAGGTGATATCCCTCTCGCAGAAAGTAAATCAAAATTAGTCGTCGTTGAAAATGATCGTTCAAACATTGCTGAAGGGTTTAGATTGTTGAGGAGTAACGTCGATTTCATTACCAGTAATTTAAAAGGTCAAAGCAGAACTATTTTTGTTACATCAACGATTGGCAAAGAAGGCAAATCATTTATTGCATTGAATCTTGCTGCTTCATATGCATTATCAGGTAAAAAAGCCTTACTGATAGGGACAGATTTAAGAGCGCCTAAAATCTTGAAATATTTAGATATGGGTGAATTTAAAGGGTTAACTAATTTTATATCTGACTCAGAAATAAAATTAGAAGATGTCATTTTTTCTTTACCGAATTTCAAAAATTTAAATATTCTTGCTTCTGGACCTATTCCCCCAAATCCAGCAGAACTTCTAATGCATCCGCGGGTTCAAGAAGCCTTTAACTATGCCAAAAATAATTATGAAATAATAATAGTTGATACTGCTCCTGTTGGTTTAGTAGCTGACACTTTGTTAATTGCACCTTATGCTGATGCAACCGTATTTGTTGCCCGTGCTGATTATTTAGATAAACGATTATTGCGAATTGCAGAATCATTAAATAAAGAAAAACGATTACCTAATATTGCATGTTTAATAAACGGATCTGATTACCGAAAAGGTTACGGGTATGGGTATGGGTATGGGTATGGGTATGGGTATGGTGGATACGGTTACGGTGAAGGTCGAAAAAAAGACAAGCCATTATGGAAACGTTTATTATTTGATTGGTCTTAATCTAATCACTTGATACTTGAAATAAAAACGGGCTTACAATGTAAGCCCGTTTTTTTATTTACTGTTGATATCATCTTTAATCTCTTTTCACTCTAATCTCCACGCGTCTGTTTTGTGAACGACCTTCCTCTGTATCATTTGGAGCAAATGGCTTGGTAGACCCAAACCACTCTGTGGAGAAATTAGCTGTTTTCATACCTTTAGAAATTAAATAGGTTTTTACAGCCATCGCTCTATTTTTAGACAAAGCCACATTCACCGAATCTGTTCCAGAATTATCGGCATGACCTACCACATTAAATTTAATTGTTTTGTAGGCCTTCATTTGGCTAACTAAACCATCTAAAGCAATCATCGCTTTTTCATCTAATGAAGCATTGTCAACAAGAAAACGAATAGTTTTAATGTATCTTGAATGTTGCGTCGAATCTTTTAATAAGTCATCCGAGGTAGCATCCGCTTCACCTCCCATGGCCACATTTGCTTTTAAATCAATATACTTTTTCTCTAACTCATTATACTTTTCTTGCAGCACATCATAATCCGCTTTACAAGTTTTAGCGACCACTAATTCGTCTTGCACTTTTTTATAATTTTCTTTTAAGGTTTTTACTTTCATCACTGGATCAGAATCACTCAAATCTCCACCAACCATGTTTAATTGAGATTTTTCAAGTTCTAACACTTTATATTCAAAAAATCCACCGTCATTTTTTGTTAAGGTCATAATCGTTTTTCCTAAACAATCTGTGATTAAGATTCGATCGGCTTGAATAATTTTAGCTGCCTCTTCATTTAATCGTAAGGTATAATTTTCTGCTGCCGAAATTCCAGTGAATTTAAAATACCCATTGTTCGCTGTCTTTTCAGTAATCACCTCACCATTTTCTTTTATTAAATCCATATTTACATCCGTAATTGGAAACTGTGTTTTATTAATGCCAATCACTTTCCCGCAAACAATCACTGAATTAGCCGCAACATCTGAGTTTAATGCTGTTTGATCAATGCTAGCTAATTCAGCTCTTAAAGAAGAATCTCTTTTCTCTAATTGATAAAGGTAATCTGATATTTTAATAACCTGGTCATCACTATAAACCGTTTGAGCAAATGATACTGTAGCAGTTAAAAGCGCGATTAAAATAATAATAGTTGATTTCATATGTTTAAATTATTTGTTTTCAATTGCCATATGGTTTAGCCAGTTCTTCATTTTTGTTTGAGTTTTAGAAAACATGGCTATTTCATAAGTTTAAATTATTTGTTTTTAATTGTTATAAGGATTAAAACATTTTTTTTAAATGAGCACGGGCTAATTTTAAACGCTTTCCATTTCCGGTAAATTTGTAAACAACACCTATAGAATGTTGCAAATAGTTGGAGCCTGTTTTGATGACAGGAGCTTGTAATCCGAATTTACCAGAACCTTGTAAAATGATTCCCCATTTATTATCCACGATCCACGAGGTGAAACCAATCCCAGCATTTAAGGTAGCTGCCGATTGATATTTAGCTGTTGTGCGCTGAGTATAGCCTAATCCAATTAATAAATAAGGCTCGATACGGTATTTTTTGGTTAACAAATATTTTCCATTCACATCAATTGAAAAAAACGGCTTGTTCGTGGTCATCACATCACCATTAATAGTTTTGCCTGGCTTGTAATTGTTATAGGCCAAAGCTAATTCCAAATTCCAATGACGAGTACATTCTTTTTCAATGGCAATTTTAGTAGGGTATGGAGGGAAATTCCATGTTTTTTTAATATTGAGTAAATCATTAAATGGTTTGCCATCATCATCCACCATGGTCCAAGCTAATTGAACTCGCCAAGGTGTTTTGCTAATAAAGTGCTTGAATCCAAGTCTTTCATTACAAGGCACCAATAAGGAATGCTTTTTTTGTGCATTCAACTGAAAAAAAGCCAAGAAACATAAAAAAAGAAACACACGACTCTTTAAAAATCTCATAAGGTTTTATATTGTTATAAAACACTAATATATAGGTATTATTCAAAACGTACAAGTTTTGCTATTGAATAAAGGGGATTATTCAAAGAATTAATCTTTTCATAAAAACACTAGGAAAGACTAAAAAAATTTAGAATTCAAATTAGTTCAACTTTCCTCCTAATGGTTTTCTGTTTTTGAAGAATTTATATCTTGCTCCAACTTTACCAGCTTTTAAGCCGCCGTTTAAACCACCAAATTTAAATACAATACCTGCTGAGTGTTGTAAATAATTAGCGCCAGTTTTAAACAATGGAGAGGTTAAACCAAATTTAGCCATGGTTTGAACATTAATTCCTAAAATTGAACTATACACCCAAACGGTTGCTCCGAAAGCCAAATTAGTAGTAACCACATTTTTGTATTTAGGCGCATCACGCAAAGTATAACCAAAACCATGCATCATATAAGCATCTAACCAATTTTGTTCTTGAAAAAAGTGGTTAAAATTATATTTCATAGCTAAATCAAAACAAAAATAATTGCCAGTATAGGTTCTTAAATCACCATTAATGATTTTACCATTTTTAATGTAATTATACGAGAAAGTAAACTCTGTGCTCCAGCTACGTAATAATATTTTTTCGCAAGTTACTTTTGTTGGATATGGACGCACTAACCATGTTTTTTTAGTATCAAATACATCCTTAAAGGGTTTCCCATCATCATCAATCACATTGCCACCAAGACCTACAACCCATGGAGTTTTAGATAAGTTTAATTTGGTGTTATGTAAAAAACGTTTAAAATCTTCTTTTTTAGATTGAGCATTTACTTGAGAGGTAGCAGCAAAAAATAAAATAATCAAAAGGAAAGGTATAATTTTTTTCATATAAATAGCTATAAAAATGCCTAACAAAAATAATGATTTATAGCAAAAAAACAAATAAAACTAATAAATAATGGTTACAAAGAGCAAATTCTTCTGGGGAAGCTTTAAAACTTAGCTTTTCGTATACCATATAACCATCAAAGCCCGTTCAACAGAGCTTAGATGGTTAATTTTATTGGGATTACATGTTTCTGCGGTACTGACCTCCAACCTCAAATAAGCAATTGGTGACTTCGCCTAAGCTCATAAACTTAGCAGCGTCCATTAATTCAGCAAAAATATTTTTATTATGAATTGCTGCAGTTTGTAAACGTTTTACCATATCATCATGCTTATCCGCATGTGTTTTATGTAACTCTGCTAGCATGGTAATTTGATATTCTTTTTCTTCGGTAGTAGAACGAATTACTTCGCGAGGTAATACCGTTGGACTTCCTTTACTTGATAAGAATGTATTGACACCAATGATTGGATACTCTCCTGTATGTTTTAAGGTTTCGTAGTATAAACTTTCTTCTTGTATTTGTCCGCGTTGGTACATGGTTTCCATAGCGCCCAACACACCGCCACGTTCTGAAATTCTATCAAACTCAGTTAATACAGCTTCTTCTACCAAGTCGGTTAATTCTTCAATAATAAAAGAACCTTGTAATGGATTTTCGTTTTTAGCTAAACCTAATTCACGGTTAATGATTAATTGAATCGCCATTGCTCTACGAACCGACTCTTCAGTAGGTGTTGTGATGGCCTCATCATATGCGTTTGTATGTAATGAATTACAGTTATCGTAAATGGCATACAATGCTTGTAAGGTTGTACGAATATCATTAAAATCAATTTCTTGAGCATGTAACGAACGACCTGACGTTTGAATATGGTATTTCAACATTTGACTTCTTTCGTTTCCACCGTAACGTAATTTCATGGCCTTCGCCCAAATACGTCGACTTACACGGCCAATCACACTGTACTCAGGATCGATACCGTTACTAAAGAAGAATGATAAGTTTGGTGCAAAATCATCAATGTGCATTCCACGACTTAAGTAGTATTCTACAAACGTGAAACCGTTAGCTAAAGTAAATGCTAATTGAGAAATAGGATTTGCTCCAGCTTCTGCAATGTGATAACCAGAAATAGAAACCGAATAGAAGTTGCGTACTTTTTGATCGATGAAGTATTGTTGCACATCACCCATCACACGTAAGCTAAACTCTGTACTAAAAATACACGTGTTTTGCGCTTGATCTTCTTTTAAAATATCGGCTTGCACGGTACCACGCACTTGTGATAATGTCGTTGCTTTAATTTTTTCGTAAACATCTTTAGGCAATACTTGATCTCCTGTAACGCCTAATAACATTAAGCCTAAGCCATTATTACCTTCTGGTAATTCCCCTTGGTAAGTAGGACGAACAGTTCCTTTTGCCTTATAAATAGCGGCAATTTTTGCTTCGACTTCTTTTTCTAATTTGTTTTCTTTGATGTATAATTCACATTGTTGGTCAATCGCCGCATTCATAAAAAATGCTGCCATCGTTGGCGCTGGACCATTAATCGTCATCGAAACCGATGTTTTAGGATCTGCCAAATTGAAACCAGAATATAATTTCTTCGCATCATCTAAACAACAAATACTCACACCCGAGTTTCCAATTTTTCCATAAATATCCGGACGATAATCAGGATCGTTACCATATAAAGTCACGCTATCAAACGCTGTACTTAAACGAGCAGCAGGTAATCCTTTACTTACGTAATGGAAACGTTTATTAGTTCTCTCTGGTCCACCTTCTCCAGCAAACATACGAGTTGGATCTTCGCCCTCACGCTTGAAAGGATAAATACCAGCCGTATAAGGAAAATCTCCAGGGAAGTTTTCTTGTAAGGTCCATTTTAAAATATCCCCCCAAGAGGTATATTTTGGAGAAGCAATTTTTGGAATTTTTGAATGCGATAATGATTCGTAATGCGTTTCAATTTTTAAAACTTTATCGCGTACTTTAAATTCATAGAACTCGCTGCTGTATAATTTCTTCTTTGCTTCCCAACCTTCAATCACTAATAAATGACGAGGATCTAAATCTAGTTTTGTTTTTTCAAATGCTTCTTGTAAACCTTTCACCAAACGATCTTTGTCGTCCATTTTAGATTCAGAAATCGTTTCGATGGTTTTTTGAATACCATATAATTTTTGAGCAACCTCTGCTTGTGCATTGGCTCTCTTATCGTAGTTACGGTTGTTTTCAGAGATCTCTGATAAGTAACGTGTTTTTGAAGGAGGAATGATGTAAATTTTTTCGCTCATTTCTTCCGTAATATGAAACTGAGAAGCTAAAGCATTATTACCTGTTTTCTCAACCATGGTATTCATCACCGCCTTGTATAAACGGTTCATTCCTGGGTCGTTGAATTGAGAAGCAATGGTGCCAAATACTGGAATATCTTCATCTGCAATTTCCCATAAGTTATGATTACGTTTGTATTGTTTCTTTACATCACGAATAGCATCTAAAGCACCGCGTTTATCAAATTTGTTCAAAGCAATAATGTCAGCAAAATCTAACATGTCAATTTTCTCTAACTGAGTGGCTGCACCGTATTCTGGAGTCATCACGTACAAGCTCATATTAGAGTGTTCGATAATTTCAGTATCTGATTGTCCGATACCAGACGTTTCTAAAATAATTAAATCGAAATTAGCTGCTTTACAAATGTTAACTGCATCTTGCACATATTTGCTTAATGCTAAATTACTTTGACGAGTAGCTAATGAACGCATATACACGCGATCATTTTTAATTGCATTCATACGAATACGATCTCCTAATAAAGCACCGCCCGTTTTACGTTTTGAAGGGTCAACCGAAATAATCACAATTTGTTTGTCTTTGAAATCAATTAAAAAACGACGAACCAATTCATCTACTAAGCTTGATTTACCAGCTCCACCTGTACCAGTAATCCCTAACACAGGAGTTGCTGATTTTTCCGCTTTTGCTTTTAGTTCGTTTAATAAACCAATATTTTCATCATTAAAATTTTCGGCAGCAGAGATAATACGAGCAATTGATTTGAAGTCTCTCTCAGCAATTTTAGCCACATCATTTTTAATATTAGTCCCAGTTGCATAATCACACTGACGCAACAAGTCATTGATCATTCCTTGCAATCCCATCGCGCGGCCATCATCTGGCGCATAAATACGAGCAATCCCATAGTTATGTAATTCTTGAATTTCTTCAGGAAGAATGACACCACCACCACCACCAAATAATTTGATGTGCTCGCAGCCTTTCTCTTTCAACAAATCATACATATATTTAAAATACTCCACATGTCCGCCTTGGTAACTCGTTACAGCAATAGCATTCGCATCTTCTTGAATAGCACAGTTCACAACCTCTTGCGCGCTTCTATCGTGACCCAAGTGAATAACCTCCGCTCCACTTGATTGAATGATACGGCGCATAATATTAATAGCGGCATCATGCCCATCAAATAATGCGGCAGCAGTAACAATACGAATTTTATGTTTTGATTGATATGGTATAGTTTCCATAGGAAAATGATTTAAAAATGAAGTGTCTAATATAATAGTTTTTATGCGTTTGACACAAGAAATTAGACGAGTTTTAGAGCAAAAAATTATTTTATCGGAGAGTGCTTAAAAATAAGCGTTTTGTAGTAATAAATACCAACAAAAATAAACCCAAATCCAAATGGAATAGATGCCCATAATTTTAGCTCGCCTGTGGTAAAAAATTCCACGTACATCCAAAAACTATTTGCACAAATCCAAAAGAAAATGGCTAAATTCAAATGAACATCTTCTGTCTTTCGGGTAATATAGACAATCCTTAAGGCAATCGATAAAGTGGGAATCACCATCAGGATTCCTAACCATTTTAGCTGGAGCATCCAACAACTGTCTTTAATAAGCCAAAAAACAATATGCACACTTTCATATGACTTTATTTTTTGTATGTCTATAGCCATTATGTTTTTTCTTAATTTTTAAATTTTTTGAAGCTTTATAATTCCGAATTTAAAAATAAGCTTTTTTACAACTATTAATCCCCTTTTTACTATCTTTAAACATAAATTAGTTCCCGAAAATATATGATTCAGTTCGAAAAATTTAAACTTAAAAATAATCTTACCGTCATTGTTCACCAAGATAAAAGTACGCCAATGGCCTGCTTAAATATTATTTATGATGTTGGCGCACGTGATGAGGATGAAAATAAAACAGGATTTGCGCATTTATTTGAGCATTTAATGTTTGGGGGCAGTATCAATATTCCTAACTACGACGAACCCTTGCAATTAGTGGGGGGAGAAAATAATGCTTTTACTACAAACGATATTACGAATTACTACTGCACCGTTCCTGCCGAAAATTTAGAAACCGCATTTTGGTTAGAAAGTGATCGCATGTTGAGCTTAGCCTTTGATAAAAAAAGCTTAGAAGTTCAACGCAGTGTGGTGATTGAAGAATTTAAACAACGATACTTAAATCAACCATATGGTGATGTGTGGTTATTATTACGTCCACTGATTTATACCGTGCATCCATACAAATGGGCAACAATAGGTAAAGAAATTAAGCATATTGAAGATGCGACTATGGAGGATGTGAAAGCGTTTTTTAAAGAACATTATAATCCTAGCAATGCCGTATTAGTAGTAGCAGGTGATGTAGAAATTGAACAAGTGAAAGCATTAGCAGAGAAATGGTTTGAACCCATTGATGCAGGTGTAAAACCAAACCGTAACTTGCCAGTGGAACCTCCTCAAACAGAGTATAGAAGTTTAATCGTTGAGCGTGATGTGCCTATTAGCAGTATTTACAGAGCCTATCGCATGTGTGCTCGAACAGATGCAGAATATCACACCATAGATTTAATGTCGGATATTTTGTCTCGCGGCAATTCATCTCGTTTGTATAAAAACTTAATTAAAGACAAACAATTGTTCTCTGACATTAACGCCTATGTGATGGGCGATTTTGATAAAGGTTTATTTGTGATCTCTGGCAAAATAAATGATGGAATAAGCATTGAAGACGCAGAAGCTGGCATTGATGCAGAAATTGCAAAATTACAAAATGAATTAGTGGCGGCTGATGAATTACAAAAGTGCAAAAACAAAGTAGAATCTACAGTAACTTACAGCGAAACCGATGTCTTAAATAAAGCCACAAACTTGGCGATATCTGAATTGCTAGGTGACGCCAATTTAATTAACTTAGAAATTGAGAACTATCAGAAAGTAACAGCAGAAGGTATTAAAGAACAAGCCAACAAAATTTTACAGAAAACAAATTGCAGTACATTGTTTTATTTAAAGAAAAAATAAAAACTTCAATTAGACATAAGAAAAGATGATACAATTTTCATCCATAAACCCAAATAGCTCATTTGCTGAGATTCTAGAGCTAGAACGAAAAGAATTTGCTTTATACCAACATCATGATTTTTTGGATTATCAAAAACAACGTTTGGCATTTTTAGAAAAGCAGTTAAGCAGTGCTTCCATAAAAGCCCTTCACGATTACGTTAAAACCAATAAACCAAAAATCGGTGTGTTTGCTGGGAGTTTCAGCCCATTTCACAAAGGACATTACAACGTCTTACAAAAAGCCGAGAAATTATTTGATAAAGTCATTATTGCATTTGGTAAAAATCTAGCAAAAGATATTCATGCTTGGCCAGTTCCTAAAACTATTTCAAACAGACAAATTACAGTCTATAACAGTTTATTAACGGATCATATAGAATCGTTTGGCTATGATGTCACTGTTGTGAGAGGACTTAGGAATTCAACTGATTTTCAATACGAACAAAACCAATACCGTTATATCCAAGAGTTAAAACCAGACATCAAGATCATTAATATTTTTTGTGATAAAGAATTTGAGCACATTAGCTCGTCGGGCATTCGCACGCTTGAAAAATATGATAAACACCATAATTATTTATTAGACTAAATTATATTCTATGAAATATTTCACTCTCATCTTTTTATGTTTCATTGCTGCAACAAAGATGCAAGCGCAGAAAGCATATCAAATGCCTGCTAATATCACGAGCCATGATTATATTCCAAAAACAATCATTCTTAAAGTGAAACCTACCTTTGCAAATAATTGCACTGTCGATAAAATTGAACATCCTAGCTTTCAATCTTTAGCTTCGGCAATAGGCGTTTCGCAATTACACAAAAAATTCCCATTGGATAAAAGTCCAGCTAAGGCATTTAATGAAGCTGGATTACCATATGCGGATTTATCGTTAATTTATGAGTTAAAGTATACAGGAGATATCAATCTTGAAAAGGCAATTAGTAAACTGTTACTATCTAATATTTTAGTATACGCTGAGCCACATTTTATTCCAACTGTCAATTATACACCTAACGATCCTTTAGCTAACCCTACAGATCAGTATCACTTACAAACGATTAATGCCTTTAATGGTTGGAACGTTGACCGAGGGGATTCGTCCATTGTAATTGGTATTACTGATACAGGGACTGATCCAACACATCCTGATTTATTTAATAACATGAAACGTAATTATGCCGATATACCAGATGGAATTGATAATGATATGGATGGTTACGTTGATAATTATATGGGTTGGGACTTAGGAACAAACGACAATGATGCGACATGGCAAGCCAATGCTCACGGCGTTCACGTTTCTGGTTTGGCAGCAGCCACAGCAAACAATAATTTAGGAGGCGCAGGAGTAGGATTTAATTGCAAATTTTTACCTGTAAAAATAGGAGATGCTAACGGTTCTCTGATTGCGGCATACGAAGGAATAAAATATGCGGCTGATCATGGCTGTCAAATTATTAATTGTTCATGGGGCGGCGGAGGTTCTAGTCAATATGGACAAGATATTATCGATTATGCAACCATTAATAAAAATTGCCTAGTGGTATGCGCTGCCGGCAATAATGGCGTGGAAGGTGATTTTTATCCTGCTGCTTATAACTATGTATTATGTGTTGCCAACACTACAATCTCAGATACTCGTCATGCCTCTTCTAATTTTGGTTATATGGTAGATGTTTGCGCACCTGGTGATAATGTAAATTCTACCTGGCCCGGAAGTTTTTACCTGACCTTAACTGGAACTTCCATGGCGTCTCCAATTGTAGCTGGTGCAGCGGGAATCGTTAAAAATCATTTTCCTTCATACACTGGACTTCAAGTTGCTGAGCGCTTAAAAGTTACTGCTGATGATATTTATTTAGCTAACCCAACTTATTTAAACAAATTAGGATCTGGAAGAATAAACTTATACCGCGCTTTAACAGACCCTGCAACACCAAGTGTTGTGATGACCAGCAAAGCAGTAACCGATCATAACGATTTATCTTTTATAAATGGTGACACATTATTTATCACTGGAACCTTTATTAATTATTTAAACCCAACCTCTGCCTTAAATGTAACAGTAACTCCACTCTCTTCATTCGCCCAAACGGTTGATAATACAACCTCTCTGGGTATTATCAATACTTTAGCTAGTAAGACTAATTCATTAGATCCATTTTCATTTAAATTAACTGGCGCCATTCCTATTAACCAAGGAATAGATTTTGAAGTAACGATGAGTGATGGGACGTATCAAGCTAAACAATTTTTTACAGTTTATATAAATGTAGACTATATTAATATTGATATTAATGATGTGAGCACCACTGCAACGAGTAAAGGAAAAATTGGATATAACCAAGATGCACAAGTACAAGGGCTAGGATTTAAATACAACTCCACTGACTTATTATATGAAGCTGGCTTAATGGTTGGAAACGATACCACTAAAGTATCTGATTGTGTAAGAGGAGGAAGCGGCGCAACCTCTGATGTTGATTTTAGTACGATTAATCGTATCGCCTTGCAAGTACCATCCATGAGATCTGATTTTGATACCAAAGCAAAACTTAATGACAATCTCTCTATTTCTCCATTACCAATCACGATTGAACAAAATACCTATGCCTGGGCCACTGTGCCAAATACTCAGTTTGTTATTTGGGAGTATGTGCTAACCAATACACATCCCACCGATACGATTCAGAAATTATATGCAGGTATTTTTGCAGATTGGGATATTGATGGCGGTACCTACTCACAAAATAGAAGTGCTTATGACCCCACTACAAAGATGGGCTATAGTTATTACACTGGAGCTGCCGGAAAATATGGAGGCATCAAATTATTAACCAATACAGCACCTCCTAATTTTTATGCAGTTGATCATATTTCGGGCGGCAATGGGGGATTAGACCTAGCCAATGGATTTGATACAAAAGAAAAATACCTAAGTTTATCAACTCAACGACTAGCTGCAGGTGTTGCGGGAACTGGTGTTGATGTGATTAATGTAATGAGCAGCGGGCCATTTAAATTAGGCCCTAGTCAATCTGTAACGGTTGCCTTTGCTATTATTGGTGGAGATAGTTTGCAAAATTTAATAACTGGCGCTCAACAAGCACAAATTAAATATGATGGCACTCCAACGAATGTCCATGTGACAGAGTCATCAAACTACGAATGGAGAATTTTTCCTAACCCTGCAAAAAACAGTATCACCATTTCACAAACAGAACCAACATTTAACAAATACGAAATTTATGATTTAAACGGACGTTTAGTTTCAGAAAATAAAATTCAAAGTATTTTACAAAAGGTGGATTTATTAAGCTATCCTGAAGGCATGTATATTGTAAAATTAATTGGTAATCAAAAAGTGGAGTTTAAGAAAATTGTTGTAGTTGAATAGTTTTAATCCATAATAGGATTAAAAACCTATCACATAATTCTTTAAAATTCCCTATATTTGCCCTTTATTTTTAAAATATATGGAATTAAATACTTTAACTGCTATTTCTCCTGTTGATGGACGTTACCGCCGAGTAACGAACGAATTAGCAGCCTACTTTTCTGAGTTCGGATTAATTAGATACCGTGTGCAAGTAGAAATCGATTATTTCATCTTGTTATCACAACAAGGGTTACCTCAATTACCAAAATTAAATGAAAGTCAAGTCACGAACTTAAAAGCGGTGTACCAAAATTTTTCGTTTGCGGATGCAGAGGTGATTAAAGAAACTGAAAAGACAACGAATCATGATGTAAAAGCGGTTGAGTATTTCATTAAAGAAAAATTAAAAGCACAAGGTTTAGAAAACTATTTAGAGTTTGTACATTTTGGTTTAACATCTCAAGATATTAATAATACTTCTATTCCATTATCATTGAAACAAGCAAACAATGAAGTGGTATTGCCAAACTTAAAACTAGTAACCGATAAATTAACTGGCCTAGCGAAGGAATGGAAAAACATTTCATTATTAGCACGTACTCACGGTCAGCCTGCTTCCCCTACTCGTTTAGGAAAAGAAATTTATGTGTTTGTGGAGCGTTTGCAAATTCAAATCAATCAATTAAATGCCATTCCTTTCTCGGCTAAGTTTGGTGGAGCAACTGGTAACTTCAACGCACATTATGTAGCGTATCCAAAAAATGATTGGATTAAGTTTGGAAATGAATTCGTTAATAATACTTTAGGTTTAAGCAGAAGTCAGTTTACGACACAAATTGAGCATTACGATAACATTGCAGCCTACTGCGATGCCTTAAAACGCATCAATACCATTTTATTAGATTTATGCCGCGACATTTGGACCTACGTGAGCATGGATTACTTTAAACAAAAATTAAAAGCTGGAGAAATTGGTTCTTCGGCAATGCCTCACAAAGTAAATCCTATTGATTTCGAAAATGCTGAAGGTAACTTAGGAATGGCGAATGCTATTTTAGAGCATTTATCAGCGAAACTTCCAGTGTCGCGTTTACAGCGTGATTTGACGGACAGTACGGTTTTAAGAAACTTAGGAGTGCCAGTAGCTCATATTTTAATTTCTTACAAAAGCATCTTAAAAGGCTTAGATAAATTAATATTAAATGAAGAAACATTTAATAAAGATTTAGAAAACAACTGGGCTGTAGTTGCTGAAGCTGTTCAAACTATTTTACGCAGAGAAGGTTATCCAAAGCCATACGAAGCATTAAAAGATTTAACTCGTACAAATACACATATTACAAAAGACTCCATGCATACATTCATTAATGGATTAAATGTGAGTGCAGACGTAAAAGCAGAGTTATTAAACATTACACCGCAAAACTTTGTAGGACAAAATCCAGAGTTTTAAACATTGTAGATGAAAGTAGCAGGCTTCACCATTATACGAAATGCGATTAAGTTCGACTATCCTGTGGTAGAAGCGATTACTTCTATATTGCCAATTTGTGATGAATTTATTGTAGCGGTTGGTAATAGCGAAGATGAAACTTTGCAATTGATTAAGGGCATTAACTCACCCAAAATCAAAATCATTGAAACCGTTTGGAATGATCATTTAAGGGAAGGTGGACAAGTGCTAGCCATGGAAACTAATAAAGCCTTTGATGCCATTAGTGAAGATGTGGATTGGTGTTTTTATATTCAAAGCGATGAGTGCGTTCATGAAAAACATTTAGCTTCGATTAAAGAAGCGATGATGAAATACAAAAATGATAAACAGGTGGATGGTTTATTATTTAACTACGTTCATTTTTACGGCACTTACAATTACGTTGGCAATTCACGTCGTTGGTACAGAAAAGAAATTCGTGTGATTAAAAACGATAAATCTATTCGCTCTTATAAAGACGCACAAGGCTTTAGAAAAACTGATAACACCAAACTAAATGTCAAGCCAATTAGTGCAGAGATTTTTCATTACGGCTGGGTAAAGCCTCCAAAGGCACAACAAGCTAAGCAAGAACATTTTCACAAGATGTGGCATGATGATGAGTGGATGAAAAAAAACATTGCTCAGGTAGAAGAGTTTGATTACTCACAAATTGATAGCTTAGAAGACTTTAAAGGCACGCATCCTCAAGTATTTCAAGCTCGCGTAAAAGCGGCAGATTGGAATTTTAAATTCGATCCATCACAAATTAACTTAAGCATAAAAGATAAATTCTTATTATTGATTGAAAAAACTACTGGCTGGAAAGTTGGGGAGTATAAGAATTATAAAGTGATTTAGTTAATTTTAAATGCGTGAGGGATGCAAACGGAAATCCTTTTGCCTGCCTCTTGCAAAAGATTGGAGTGACAGCCCGACCGAAGGGCACGCCAAAATTAAAACTGAAAATAAATAAACGGTTGCATCTCGCCACTCACCAGCTGATAAATGCAAAACACAAAAATGATTGCTACTAGGCTCATCAGTGGTAAAGGTAATTCAGCAAATTTTAATCGGTATTTTTCCTTAATTGTTTCTGGAATCCAGTGTATTAAATAGCCCAATAAAATTACTGAAAATACTAAAGCATAACCTTGAATAATATGAAAGGTTAAGGCGGCTCCAAAATGATTAGTAATTCTATCAAAAATTAAACTAACGGTATCCAAACTATCGCTTCTAAAAAAGATACGAGTAAAGCTAATAAACGTTAGGGTGAAAAATACCATAACTGCTCTAATAATAAATGAATTAGAACCTTTGAACGGAGAAATTTTTTGCCAAAGTTTATGTACAACTAAACCTAATCCATTTAATCCACCCCAAATAATAAACAACCAAGAACTTCCATGCCAAAAACCTCCTAGCAGCATGGTGACTAATAAATTGATATTGGTATTCACACTTTGTTTTACTTTAGGGAAGAAATAAGCCAATAACACTAATATAATGGCAATGAATAGCAACACTAAGAGTAGCCAAATTTTACCAGTAAGCATTACCAATACAAACGATAAAAAAGCAATGCAAATGTATGAGCCAATGGTACCTGATTTATTGCCACCTAAAGGGATATATAAATAATCTTTTAACCAAGTTGATAATGAAATATGCCAACGTTTCCAAAACTCACTCACGTCCTGTGCCTTATAGGGCGATTTAAAATTGGTTTTTAAACGGTACCCTAGCAATAATGCTACACCAATAGCAATATCTGTATAACCGCTGAAATCGGCATAAATTTGTAAGGAGTATCCAAAAATACCAAATACCGTTTCAACTCCTGAATAGTAATTAGGATTATCAAATATTCGATCAATATAATTGACGGCTATATAATCTGCTAATATTTTTTTTCCTAAACCATTTAATATCCAAAACACCGCATAACCAAATTCTTTTCGTGATAAATTATAAGGCTGATATATTTGATACAAAAACTCATTGGCCTTAACAATCGGTCCTGCCACTAAATGCGGGAAAAAGCAAACAAAGAAACCATAGTCAAAAATGGATTTAACAGGCGTCACCTTTCCTCTATACATATCAATGGTATAAGAGATTGACTGAAACGTGAAGAATGAAATACCGACTGGTAAAATTAATTTATCTACTGGGTCTGATGTTCCAAAAAAGGTATTACTAAATTGAGTGAAGTGATTAAAGAATGAAATGTCTGTACCTGCCAGTTGATTAACACTCTCAGTAAAAAAGTATGCATATTTAAAATAACACAATAAAGTTAAATTAAGCAGTAAGCTAATTGTTAGATAAGTTTTTTTGCGAGTAACTGATTTACTCTGATAAATAAGCCTTCCCCAATTATAATCACTGATGATGGTAAAAATAAGTAAGATGAGAAAGACGCCACTCGTTTTATAATAAAAGAAAAGGCTAACCAATAATAAGTAAAAGGTACGCAGGGTGTTCTTTTTATAAATCATGGAATAGATTCCAAGAACAACGGCAAAAAATCCCCAAAAATACAATTGAGTAAAAATCACTGGTTGTCCTTTGACATAAAGGAAACAGGATTTGAGATATGTTGTTATGTCGCTATTCAATGCCTAATTTATATAATTAATGACTAAAGGGAGTCAGGACTATACAAGCTCTTGCATCTATTCAAGCTCTTATGCCCATTAAATCTCTTTTCGTCTCTTCTGTCTATTTAGTCTCTTTCACTTTACTATTGTACTTATAGCTTCTATTAATGGCATCAAACATTAAATTAGCTAAAATGGTGTATCCCCTTCCATTAAAATGCACTTTGTCTTTTGCTGCTAAACCTGCTTTTTGCCATTTGTATATAGACTTATATCCTCCCATCACGGCATACAAATCATACACTGCAGCTTTGTGTTTTTCCATTAAAAGAAACATGGCCTCTTCTGCTTTAATAGGTCTTTTATTGGCTGTCCGTTTAGTCATGTAGTTATCTGTTACAGTCGTAAATAAAATAGCACAGTTAGGCGAAACTTGTTGAACTAAAGAAATTAAACTATCATAATTTGCAATAAATTGATCTTTAGAAAAACTTGTGCTATGGGTATCGTTTACTCCTAATGAAAAAATAACTAAATCAGGAGGGATGGTGTTTAACTCATGCACAAATTCCTGACATTTTAAATACGAAGAAGTACTCGCGCCATTTACGCCGATGGCCGCATAATAAAAACCCGGCTTGTCGTTCTCAATACTAAATCCGCGCAACATAAAGTTAGGGATGATGGAATCTTTTTTTATCAAATTAAAATTCACAGAATCAATATAAGTTTCGAAAGAAAACTCTGTATACCCTAATTTTATAAAATCTTTTCTACTATACTTTACGCCGATTTGTTGATCTAAAGAAAATTCAAAACTTGGATTAAAATTATGATACACTCTAAGAGAATTAAATGTTTGATGATGGTTATTTTTTAATAAATTAAATCCAAAGGTATTAGCGCTATCGTTCGTAATACCTGCCATTCCTGCCATTCCTAAATTATCACACATTTCTTTTGCTAAAGCACTTCGTTTACGAATCCACTTACCCGTTGTATAAGATTTAAAAAAATGTGGGCTATTTGTTTTCACTATTTTGAAAGGAAAAATAAACGTTCCACCTCCTTTAAAATTTCCCATGCTTTGAAACCCATCCATTAGCACTTCAGTCCAAAAACCAGCTTGAATATGAGATCCTCCAAAATGCACAACCGTTACTTTTTCACGTTTACCTTCTCTCATCTCATCAATTTTTTTATAAAAACTCATGATTTGTGAGCTATCTTTAGCTAAATACAATTTACTTTCCTGATAGTTAATAAAAGGATATTGTTGCGCTTTCGAGTGATTTGATAAAATAAAAAAGACACAAGTTAAAAGACCAGTGAAAATAAAATTTATTTTTTTTGTATACCTATTACTAATTATTGTCATTAATCTTTTCTCCTAAATCCCTATTTATTTTTTACAAATTCATTATAATCACTCATCAACGATGAATACAATAACACCGCTATTTTACGAGCACCACCAGAGCTAAAATGAATATAATCTTTAGCGCCAATGCCTTGTTCTACCCAAGTTAACATACTGTTTTTACCTCCCATACAACTATACATATCAAAAAAAGCACAATCTGTATCAAAAGCTGCTTTCTTAATAGCGTCACGCAAATCTTCTAATTGAGGGTGAGTTTCATAATCAGTTCCAACCTTCACGCTCATGTCGGCAGGACCAATGACTAAAATAGAAGCTTGTGGAGCTAATTTTTTTACTATTAAGATTTGTGCTTTTAAATACGAACCAAAAGCAATTGCTTGTTCTTTAGTGGTCATATAAGGTAAAGCATTACCACCAAACTGAAGAATAATCAATTTTGTATTGAGGTATTCATAAAATTGTTTTAATTGGTTGCCATTAATTAAATTAAAAAATGTTCCTGAGCTTCCTCTTAAACCAAAATTATCTACCATCACGCCTTTTCCTCCTTCTAATGAAACGCCATAAAAATCAGGACTGTCTTTCCCTTTAAATTTGAACTCTTGTAAGAGTGCTCCTTGATTTAAATTAAATTCTTTGACATTAAAATTTCCGCCAATAGCTAACGAATCCGAATTATTTAAAGTCCCATTTTCATATAACTCCACATAGGTTTTTGCTTGAGCACCTCCATAAAATAGTTTAATTTTTTTATAGGCCGCTGCCTTTTGTCCTCCATTTTTACTGGTAACTACTTTTACCCATGCCGATTTATATTGTGTGGTATCAGTAAGTGCGGTGTAATTATAGAATCTTGTAATATGAGCTAATACCCCAAAATTATTATGTTTTACACGCTTATCTTTTCCTGCAAAAACCGCATAACGGTCCCAGCTATTACTCCACGATATTTTATTAATAACACTTGGTGTAACTGGAACAAATGAGATGAGGCCTGGACCCTCTCCACCAAATTCACCTTGTAATTTTAATCTTAAATAATCACTAATTCGATCGCCTTCAATTTGCGAATCCCCATAATGCAAGATCCGCACACTCTTCTCTTCAAGACTAATATTTGCTAGTGAATTAAAAAAAGAGGCTAAGGCTGATTTCGTTTCATTTTTATATTGAATACTGGTAATGAGTTTTAAAGAGGTGTCGACATTTACTAATTTTGCAACTGCCGAACCCACTTTTTCATTTTTACTAACTGATGCGGTATCCTCAGATTCAATCACTTTATCCTCGGCATCTGCTAAGGCAATAATATTTGAAATATCTGTTTTGGCTGAGGGTTTTTCGAGAAACAAAGAAGCAAAAGTCGGATAATGTATCTCGATGTTTTCAGTAATACGAATTCCTTTTTCAGGAAATACCAAACTTATTAAGCCCAACACAAGGAAAGTGAAAGCCAAAAACAAAATAGTATGTAAAGGTTTATGCAACAAAGATGAATTAGATATAGCAATATCTAAAATACTTTGTCAAAAGATTAAATGAATCCAATTAGTTTTTCACAAAAGCCTTGTAAATAACCGATTTCGAATATTATTAGGTCATTTAGGCTAATGATTTTAGCCAATTTATAGAATTTAAAAACTACAAAGTATGGTGTTTTAATATTAAATCACTGAATATCAAATATTTATAAATTTTTAAAGGATATAAACAATGAATGAGTTGAATCAAGAGATTTTGTATTTTTTTAGGTAAATCGTTGATTTTTAGCTAAAATCAGTTATTTTTGCACCCCTTATATTTATTTAAGAAAACTATCATGAACATATCAAAAAAAGACCTTAACGCATTAACTGCAGAATTAAGCATTACATTATCTCCAGCTGACTACGAAACAAAAGTAGAAAATGCGATTAAAAAAGTACAAAAACAAGCGGCATTGCCCGGATTCAGACCAGGTAAAGTTCCTGTTGGTTTAATAAAAAAACAACATGGTAAATCTATTTTAGTAGATGAAATCAATAAAATATTAAACGAAACTTTATATAATTACATAAATGATAATAAAATCGAAATTTTAGGAAATCCAATGCCTAAAGAAGATAGTAACATCGATTTTGATCATCAAACAGAGTGGACCTTTAACTACGAATTAGGTTTAACTCCGCAGTTTGATGTAACATTAGATAACTCTCAATCATTTGTATATAACACTGTAAAAATTGATGATGAGTTAGTAGAGAAATATTTAAAAGATGTAAAACGTAATTACGGAAAACCATCTAATCCAGAAGTTGCAGAAGGAAAAGATGTGTTATACATCGATATCGTAGAATTAGATGCGGATAATAATGTGGTTGCAGGAGGTATTTTTAAATCAACTAGTATTGGAATTGATCGTTTAAAAAATGAATCTGCAAAAGCAAAATTAACTGGTGCTAAAAAAGAAGATAAAATCATCATCAACGCAAATGAATTATATGATTCAGCAGTTGACAAATCAATCTCTTTAGGTATTGATAAAGAAGTAGCTGAAAGCTTTAGCTCTAATTTACAATTAACAGTGCGCAACATTGCCCGTATGGAAGATGCTGAGTTAAACCAAGAGTTATTTGATAAATTATATGGAGCAGGAACAATTAACTCTTTAGAGGAATTTAAAGATAAAATCAAAGGTGAATTAGCCTTAATGTTTGCTCAGGATACAGACCGTAAATTTGTTGAAGGTGTTGAAAAAACTTTAGTTGAAAAATTAAACATTACTTTACCAGATGAGTTCTTAAAGCGTTGGTTAATGGCGGTTAACGAAAAGCCGTTAACAAAAGAGCAATTAGAAGCTGAATATCCAGCCTATGCAAAATCGATGCAATGGAAACTGATTGAAAATAAAATTATTAAAAATAATAATATTGCAGTGACTATTGACGAAGCAAAAGAAGAAGCAAGTAATTACGTGCGTTCACAATTCGCTCGTTATGGCCAAGCTCCTGAAGAAACTGAAGTGGCTAAAATTGTTGATGGTATTCTAGGAAAACAAGAAGAAGCTCAAAAAATATTTGAAGGATTATACAGCAAAAAAGTATTAGATGTTTTAAAAACTTCTTGTAAATTAGATACTAAAGAAGTAAGCTACAACGAGTTTTTTGGAATAGCTGAATAAACAAAACATTTTAATCAGTGTTTATATAATACATTTAATTGTTTACTAAAAGAATGCAAGGAGTTTATATAACAAAATCATCTAAATTTTTACCTAATCATCCCATTTCAAATGATGAAATGGAAGAGTATTTAGGAATGATAGATGGCATTCCTTCAAAAGGTAAACGATTAACGCTTCGTAATAATGGAATAAAAACACGTTATTATTCCCTTGATAAAAATGGTCATTCCACACACTCTAATGCGCAAATGGCAGCATTAGCCATAGAAAAATTAACGGACGATCATTTTAAAATACAAGATATTGAACTTTTAGCTTGTGGAACAGCCTCTCCTGACAATCACATGCCTTCTCATGCAGTGATGGTTCATGGAGAATTAAAAGGCGGAGCTCCCCTCGAATTAATATCTCCTTCTGGCTCATGTTGTGCAAGTATGCAGAGTTTAAAATCTGCCTACTTGTCAATATTAGCAGGTAATACATCTAATGCAGTAGTTACGGGTTCTGAGAAATTATCATCCTTTATGCTGGCTTCTCATTTTGAAAAAGAAACAGAGCGCTTAGCAGAAATGGAGCAGAATCCTATCATTGCTTTTGAAAAAGATTTTTTACGTTGGATGCTTTCAGATGGTGCCGCTGCTTTGTTATTAGAAAACAAACCACGTCCTCATTCTACTAACTTAAAAATTGAATGGATAGATATTCGATCTTACGCTAATGAATTAGATACCTGTATGTATGTGGGCTCTGAAAAAAATGAAGATGGAAGTACTAAAGGTTGGAAAGAATTTACACCACAGGAGTGGTTACAGAAATCGATTTTTTCCTTTAAACAAGATACTAAGCTATTAGGTAAAGAGATTGTTCCAACAGGTACTAAATATTTAAAAGAAATACTTGACAAAAGAGGTTTTGATGTCACAACGATAGACTATTTTCTTCCTCATTTGTCCTCTGAATTCTTTAGAGCAAAAATTGCCGAAGAAATTTTAAAATACAATATTGATATACCTCAAGAAAAATGGTTTACTAATTTATCCACTACCGGAAATATTGGCTCGGCTTCTATTTTTATAATGGTAGAAGAATTAATGAATTCAGGAAAATTAATATCCGGACAAAAAATTTTACTAATGGTTCCCGAAAGCGCTCGTTTTACATATGCCTACTGCTTGCTAACTGTTTGCTAATTACTCTTAAAACTTTTCGAATGAAAAAAGAAGATGTGCCTCAAGATCCCTCTGCCTTGACTGGTGTCACTCGCGACGTTTGTTACGTGAAAGACAAAGATGGAAAGTATACAACAGATTTAAGTATTGGTTGGGACGTCAAAAAACAAGCGTTGGATAATGCTTGGGAGGATATTCATGAACGAGTAACAGAAGCTGCTCATCAAGTTGAAAAGGGGGAGATTAGTCCAATCTTTTATTTCATGGAAAAAAAATTAATGGACTTAACGTTATTATCTGGTTACACAGGATTTTGGAAATGGACCATTAAAAGACATTTTAAACCTTCTGTTTTTAAAAACTTAAGTGAATCTAAATTAAACATCTACGCCAAGGCATTTGATATTAGCGTAAAAGAATTAAAAGAATTTAATGGATAAAATTATACCCCTATACCAACATATACAAACTGCACATTGTGAAAATGGTGTCGCTACAGGCCTTTTAAAACATCATGGCTTAGACTTTATGACAGAGCCGCTTATGTTTGGATTAGGTTCTGGCATCTTTTACATTCATATTCCATTTTTAATGGTAAATGGTGGGCCTGCTATTTCATACAGAAGTATGCCGGGTTGGATTTTTAGTAGAGCAAGTAAAGCTTTAGGTATAAAAGTGAATCGTAAGAAATTTAATAATGAAAAAGATGCTTACGATTATTTAAATCAACAAATTAGCACAGGAAATCCAGTGGGCTGTCAAGTTGGGGTTTACAATTTACCATACTTTCCTGCCGAATACCGTTTTCATTTCAATGCACACAATTTAGTAGTTTACGGAAAAGAAAATGGCGAGTATTTAGTGAGTGATCCCGTAATGGAAACCGTAACAAAGCTAACTGAAGAAGACATGCTTAAAGTGCGTTTTGCAAAAGGACCTCTGGCTCCCAAGGGTCATGTGTACTATCCAGAAAATGTAAAACCAGTTTCAAAAGAACAATTGCAAAAAGCCATTTTCAAAGCTATTCATCGAACAGCTTTTGAAATGATGTATTTGCCAGGGCCTATTGTGGGCGTTAAAGGCATTAACTATACTGCCAATCAAATTCGTAAATGGCGAGAAAAATTAGGGCCAAGAAAAGCAGGATTGTACATGGGTCAAATTGTGAGAATGCAAGAAGAAATTGGGACAGGTGGCGGAGGCTTTCGTTTTTTATATGCAGCGTTTTTAGAACAAGCAAGCGAAATTACTGGTAATCAAAAACTACTGACTTTATCAGATGAATTTACGAAAGCAGGCGATTTATGGCGCACAAGTGCTATAAACATGGGCAGAATATTTAAGGGCAGATTGAATGAACAAAAAGATTTTTTAGAGAGTGCTGACATGCTAGATCATATTGCTTCTATCGAAAAGGCTGCTTATAAAGAGTTAAGAAAAATAAAGATGTAATTCCAATTTCTCGCTCGACATAATCCCTTAAAATATGTTAATGATGGGTTACAAAATTGTATGGCATGTCATCAATTATTAAACCATCTAAAATTTTTTATCATGAAAACTCAATCCATCATCATCAACAGTATTCTTGTATTAACTATGTGTTTCACTTCATGCAAGGAAGATTTCTCAGCGTTAATTCAAAAAATTGAAACCACCCAAGTTCAATTGCATCAATACGATTCTACATTAATCTCACAGCGCAATGAACTATCCATGATTCTTTTTACTGATACAACAAGGCAGTCGCAAAAAATGAATCCAAGCGACACAACGTTTGTAAATTTGGTAAGCCACCAAAATACCCTCATTACACGCTTAGAAATCATCTCTCAAAAAAATAAAGAATTGATAAATCAATTAAATGAACATTCAGCTGACCCCGAAAAAATTTTTAAAGAATATACGACGCATGCAGATGAGTTAGAATTAATGAAACCAGAAATCAATTCAACTAAAGAAAGCTATGAAAAACTAGTAAAAAAAGTAGGTGAGGCATTTAAAAACCCTGGGGACATTACAAAAACTAAATAAGCATTAAATTAAAAAGCCTCAATGAAAACATTGAGGCTTTATACTATTTATTCAGCACTACCTTCTCTCGCTTTACAATGCAATTGTTTTGATATAGATTAACGAAGTAAATGCCATTAGCAAAATTATCTAGCTGCAATGTGTGCGACACGTTAGTTGGAACCTCACTTAATAACACTTGCCCTGTAATAGCAACAATCTCTATTTTTTTTAATTCTGTTCTTGAGTTGATAGTTAATGAACCATTTGTGGGGTTCGGATATATATTACCTTTAAATTCAGGGGTTATTTCAGAAACACTGGTGGCCACACCATTCAAATAATAAAAGTTTTTTGTAATATAATAAACAACAATTCCTGAAACTTTATGAGGGAACCATAAATTTATTGATTTTGCTATTGGAAAATGAGTATTTGGTAGATACCAAAAATAGGTCGTGTCGTGAGTGTACCCTATGAATTCATTATTTATTCCGCCACCAAGAATACCTCGAACTGAAGAGCTAGATATCGATTTTATCCTAACCACATTATTAAATGTTCCTTGAGGTAATTGCAAAGTGCCAAACGCATCATAAGTTGAAAAACCGCAAACATTGTAATATAAATCACCTAACGCAAATGGATATTTTAAGGGTGTACTAACATAACCTTCAACACAAAGAATTTCATCTGAGTGACCATAAGCGGAATCATTGAAAAATGAATAATAATACTTTCTGATATTTGTGGAATCAAATAATTCAATATTTAGAGCAGCAGAAGAAGAAGCGAAAGAGATTGTAGTGGCTTGAGTTGTCCATATTTGGGTATCTATTGGTGTTACACTGCTAAAATTCCAGAGTTGATTCGCCCCGTTTAACCCCGGATTTTGATAATTACATTTTAAAACAGAAAATAATTCGCCAACCTGATAGGCATTATTTGAATATGTAAGAACAGGCTGTGCACTACAAATGTTACCAATAAGGACTAATGAAACTAAACATAAGATTTTACTAATCTTCATTGAAAAAGAACGTAAAAACCACAAAATTATTGTATAATATCTTTTTCATAGATTAGATTTTACCCTTAATATAACTTCATTATTCCTTAATGTCCTGCAATTAAAAGGCTTTTAGCAGACTTTTGAAAAAACAAAAAGCCCCGATATTACTATCGGGGCTTTTATTTATCTATAAAGCTGTTTTAGAAAATTATGCTTCTTCTTCAACTTCTTCTTTACTTGCCATTAAACGCTCGTACTCTTCTTTACTACCAACTACGATTTTTTCGTATTGACGTAAACCTGTACCTGCTGGAATTAAGTGACCAACAATAACGTTTTCTTTTAAGCCTTGTAACGTATCTATTTTTCCGTTTACAGCTGCCTCGTTTAACACTTTTGTTGTTTCTTGGAACGATGCCGCAGAAATCCAAGAGTTTGTTTGTAACGATGCACGTGTAATACCTTGTAAAATTGGAGTTGCTGTTGCAGGAACTGCATCACGAGCTTCAACTAACTTCATGTCTTTACGACGTAAAACCGAGTTCTCATCACGTAACTTACGAGCTGTTACAATTTGTCCACGTTTCAAGTTTTCAGAATCACCTGGCTCAACAACTACTTTCTTACCATATAAGTTGTCGTTCTCTTCCATGAAGGTAATTTTGTTAATTAACTGCAATTCTAAGAATGTTGTATCACCTGGATCCTCAATTTGAACTTTACGCATCATCTGACGAACAATCGTTTCGAAATGCTTATCATTCAATTTCTGACCTTGTAAACGGTAAACCTCTTGAATCTCATTTACTAAGTATTCTTGAACCGCTGTAGGGCCTTTAATTGCTAAGATATCGCCAGGAGAAGTTGCGCCATCAGATAATTGCTCACCAGCTTTCACGAAATCATTCTCTTGTACTAAGATATGTTTAGATAAAGACACCAAATAACGATGTTGTTCACCTGTTTTAGCTTCAACAATTACCTCACGGTTACCACGTTTAATTTTACCGAAAGTAACGATACCGTCAATTTCAGAAACTACTGCTGGATTACTTGGGTTACGTGCTTCGAATAACTCAGTTACACGTGGTAAACCACCTGTAATATCTCCCGTTTTACCAGTAACACGAGGAATCTTCACTAAAATTTGTCCTAATTCAACTTTCACACCTTCATTCACAACAATGTGCGCACTGATAGGTAAGTTATAAGTTTTTAAAGGCTCGCCTTTTTTGTCAACGATTCTGATTAATGGTGATAATGTTTTATCTCTACTTTCAATAATTACTTTCTCACGGAAACCTGTTTGTTCATCAGATTCTTCACGGTAAGTTACATTTTCTTTTATTCCCTCGTACTCTACAGCACCAGCAAATTCAGAAACGATAACCGCGTTATATGGATCCCAATCACAAATCATATCTCCTTTTTTCACTTTCGAACTAGGTTTGATATATAATTGAGAACCGTAAGGAATATTTCCAGTAGTTAATGTAATACCTGTGTTTGCATCAACAATACGAACTTCAGTAGAACGACCAATTACAACATTAGCTTTAGTTCCGTCAGCATTAATACGCTCAACAGTACGTAACTCATCAATTTCAGCAATACCATCGTATTTAGCAATATAACTAGAAGATGCTGCTGTGTTAGATGCTGTACCACCAACGTGGAACGTACGTAATGTTAACTGAGTACCTGGCTCACCAATTGATTGTGCGGCGATTACACCTACTGCCTCACCTAATTGAACTTGACGTCCGTTAGATAAGTTACGTCCGTAACATTTAGCACAAACACCCAATTTAGATTCGCAAGTTAATACTGAACGAATTTCAACTGATTCGATTGGAGATTTTTCAATCACTGCTGCTACATCTTCATCAATCATTTCACCACCAGTCACGATTAAATCGCCTGTAGTTGGATGATATAAATCGTTTAATGAAATACGACCTAAAATTCTATCTGATAATGATTCAACCACATCGTCATTGTTTTTCAATGCCATCGCAGTTAAACCACGTAATGTACCACAATCTTCTTCGTTAATAATTACATCTTGAGCAACGTCAACTAAACGACGAGTTAAGTAACCCGCATCCGCTGTTTTTAACGCCGTATCCGCTAAACCTTTACGAGCACCATGGGTTGAAATAAAGTATTCTAAGATGGATAAACCTTCACGGAAGTTAGATAATACAGGATTCTCAATAATGGAAGCCGTTGTATCACCTGCTTTTTGTGGTTTAGCCATCAAACCACGCATACCTGATAACTGTTTAATTTGTTCTTTAGATCCACGCGCACCTGAATCAAGCATCATGTAAACAGAGTTGAAACCTTGTTTATCTGTGCTTAATACATCCATTACTTTTTTAGTAACTTTTGAGTTAGCATGTGTCCAAATATCAATTACCTGGTTGTAACGTTCGTTATTTGTAATGAAACCCATTGAGTAGTTATTCATCACTTCATCAACTTGCGCACGTGCATCTTTAATAATTTTAAATTTCTCAGCTGGAGTTTCAATATCACCTAAGTTAAATGATAATCCACCTTTGAATGCTGTTTTAAATCCTAAGTCTTTAATATCATCTAAGAACTTAGCTGTTTTAGCCATACCTGTTTTCTTAACAACCATTCCAATGATATCACGAAGTGATTTTTTAGTCAACAATTCATTGATGAAACCTACTTCATGCGGAACAACTTGATTAAACATAACACGACCAGCAGTAGTTTCAATTACTTTCGTAACTAAATTAACACCGTCTAATGAGTTAGTAACACGGATTTTAATTTGAGCGTGGATGTCGATTTTCTTTTCGTTTAAAGCGATATTAACCTCTTCTGCACTATAGAAAATTTTTCCTTCACCTCTTACTAAATCGTTAGGTAAATTCTTTTTAGATTTAGTTAAATAATATAAACCTAAAACCATATCCTGAGATGGAACCGCAACTGGGGCACCGTTAGATGGATTTAAAATGTTGTGAGAAGCTAACATTAAAATTTGTGCTTCTAATACTGCGGCATGTCCTAATGGAACGTGCACCGCCATTTGATCACCATCAAAATCGGCGTTGAATGCAGAACACACTAATGGGTGTAACTGAATTGCTTTTCCTTCAATTAATTTTGGCTGGAATGCTTGAATACCTAATCTGTGTAATGTTGGTGCACGGTTTAACATTACCGGATGTCCTTTCAATACATTTTCTAAAATATCCCAAACAATTGGTTCTTTTTTATCGACTATTTTTTTAGCTGATTTTACTGTTTTAACAATACCACGCTCAATCATCTTGCGAATGATAAATGGTTTGAATAATTCAGCAGCCATTTCTTTTGGTAAACCACACTCATGTAATTTCATTTCTGGCCCAACAACAATTACCGAACGAGCAGAATAATCAACACGTTTACCTAATAAGTTTTGACGGAAACGTCCTTGTTTACCTTTTAATGAATCAGATAATGATTTTAAAGCTCTGTTAGATTCAGTTTTAACAGCATTTGATTTACGAGAGTTATCAAATAATGAATCTACTGATTCTTGTAACATACGTTTTTCATTACGTAAGATAACATCTGGTGCTTTAATTTCAATTAAACGCTTTAAACGGTTGTTACGAATAATAACACGACGGTATAAATCATTTAAATCTGAAGTTGCAAAACGACCTCCATCCAATGGAACTAAAGGACGTAATTCTGGTGGAATAACCGGAACAGTTTTGATAATCATCCATTCAGGACGGTTTTCAATATGACTTTGTGCTGAACGGAAAGCTTCAATTACTTGTAAACGTTTTAATGCTTCGTTTTTACGTTGTTGAGAAGTTTCAGTATTTGCTTTGTGACGTAACTCATAAGATAACTCATCTAATTGTAAACGAGATAATAAATCTTGAAGAGCTTCAGCACCCATCTTAGCGATAAATTTATTAGGATCTGAATCGTCTAATAAATGATTTTCTTTTGGTAAAGTATCAACTAAGTTTAAGTATTCTTCTTCTGTTAAGAAATCTAAATATTGTGTGCCACCTTGAGCAGCAACACCTGCATTAATTACTACATAACGTTCGTAGTAAATAATCATATCTAATTTTTTTGTAGGTAATCCTAATAAGTAACCAATTTTGTTTGGTAATGAACGGAAATACCAAATATGAGCAACAGGAACCACTAAGTTAATATGACCCATACGCTCACGACGAACTTTTTTCTCAGTTACTTCAACACCACAACGGTCGCAGATAATACCTTTGTAACGAATCCGCTTGTATTTACCACAGTGACATTCATAATCTTTAACTGGTCCGAAAATACGCTCGCAAAACAAACCGTCTCTTTCTGGTTTGTAAGTACGATAATTAATCGTTTCTGGTTTCAAAACCTCTCCACTACTACGTTGTAGAATAGTTTCCGGAGACGCTAAACTAATAGTGATTTTTGAGAAGTTTGATTTTACTTTGTTATCTTTTCTTAAAGCCATTTTTTTGCTTTTTGGTTTTAGTGATAATAAAAATTCTTTTACTTATTCACTGGTAGTTGAAATTCAACTACCAGTGTTAAGAGTAATATTAGTCAAGTGTTACATCTAACGCTAATCCACGTAATTCGTGCATTAAAACATTAAACGACTCTGGTATACCAGGAGCTGGAATATTTTCGCCTTTTACAATTGCTTCATAAGCTTTTGCACGACCCATTACATCATCCGATTTAATAGTTAACAATTCTTGTAACACGTTAGCTGCACCGTATGCTTCTAGTGCCCAAACCTCCATCTCACCAAAACGCTGACCACCGAACTGTGCTTTACCACCTAAAGGTTGTTGCGTAATTAATGAATATGGTCCGATTGAACGAGCATGCATCTTATCATCAACCATGTGTCCTAATTTTAACATGTAAATGATACCTACAGTAGCCGGTTGGTCAAATTTCTCACCAGTTCCACCATCAATTAAGTAAGTACGGCCATATTGAGGTACACCAGCTTTTGTAGTATACTCGTCAATTTGTTCCATAGTTGCTCCATCAAAAATTGGCGTTGAGAATTTCAATCCTAATTCTTTACCAGCCCAAGCTAAAACTGTTTCATAAATCTGTCCGATGTTCATACGAGATGGCACACCTAATGGATTTAATACGATATCAACTGGAGTTCCATCATCTAAGAACGGCATATCTTCGTCTTTTACAATACGAGCAACAATACCCTTGTTACCATGACGACCTGCCATCTTATCACCTACTCTTAACTTACGTTTTTGAGCAATGTAAACCTTAGCTAATTGAACAATACCATTTGGTAACTCATCACCAACAGTAATTTGGAATTTCTCACGCTTGTATTGTCCTAAATGATCATTATACTTAATCATGAAGTTATGTAACAAACGCTCAATTTGCTCATTCTTATCTTTATCAGTTGTCCAGTTTCCTGGATTCACTTCAGAGAAATCAATTTTCTCTAATAATTTTTGAGTAAACTTAGTTCCTTTTGTAATTACTTCTTCACCTAAGATATTATGAACACCTTGAGATGTGCGGCCATTAACTAGTTCAAATAATTTTTCAATTAATTGATACTTGATATTAGCAATTGCTTTGTGGTGATCTGCATCTAATTTTTCAATTAATGGTTTTTCATCCGCTTTTTGCTTTTTATCTTTAATAGCACGAGAGAATAATTTTTTATCAACGATAACACCTTTTAATGAAGGAGAAACACGTAAAGACGCATCTTTCACATCACCAGCTTTATCACCGAAGATTGCACGTAATAATTTTTCTTCTGGAGATGGGTCAGTTTCACCTTTTGGAGTAATTTTTCCAATTAAGATATCACCTTCTTTAACCTCAGCACCAACACGAATAATACCTTTCTCATCTAAGTCTTTAGTTGCTTCTTCACTAACGTTAGGAATATCTGGAGTTAACTCTTCCATTCCACGTTTTGTGTCACGCACTTCTAAAGAATATTCATCAATATGAATCGATGTAAAGATATCATCACGAATGATACGTTCAGAGATTACGATCGCATCCTCAAAGTTATAACCTTTCCAAGGCATGAACGCTACTTTTAAGTTACGTCCTAATGCTAATTCACCTTTATCGGTAGCATAACCATCACATAATACTTGTCCTTTTACAACTTTATCACCTTTCTTAACGATTGGTTTTAAGTTCATACAAGTACTTTGATTAGTTTTTTGGAATTTAGTTAATTTATACGTTCTAACATCACCTTCGAAGCTTACTAACTGCTCATCTTTAGTTCTGTTGTAACGAATAACAATTTCACGAGCATCAACATATTCTACAATTCCTTCACCTTCTGCATTAATTAATACACGGCTATCTTCAGCTACACGAGCTTCGATACCAGTACCAACAATTGGTGCTTCTGGACGCATTAACGGAACTGCTTGACGTTGCATGTTCGATCCCATCAAGGCACGGTTAGCATCATCATGCTCTAGAAACGGAATTAAAGAAGCCGCAATAGAAGCAATTTGATTTGGCGCTACATCCATTAAATGAATTTGTTTTGGTTCCAAAACTGGGAAGTCACCTTCGTAACGAGCAGTCACTTTATCGTTTACGAAATTTCCTTTTTCATCTAATTCTGCACTTGTTTGAGCAATATTTTTTTGATCTTCTTCTTCAGCAGTTAAATAAGTAATGCCTTTATTTACGTCTACTTTACCGTTGTTTACAGAACGGAAAGGAGTTTCAATAAATCCTAATTTATTTACTTTTGCGAAAACGCATAATGAAGAAATTAATCCAATGTTTGGTCCTTCTGGTGTTTCAATAGTACATAAACGACCATAGTGAGTGTAGTGAACGTCACGTACCTCGAAACCTGCACGCTCACGAGATAAACCTCCTGGCCCTAGTGCCGAAAGACGACGCTTATGCGTAATCTCCGATAAAGGGTTGGTTTGATCCATGAACTGAGATAACTGATTCGTTCCAAAGAATGAATTAATTACAGAAGATAATGTTTTAGCATTAATCAAATCGGTTGGTGTAAATACCTCGTTATCACGAACGTTCATGCGCTCACGAATAGTACGAGCCATACGAGCTAAACCAACACCGAATTGAGAAAATAATTGTTCACCTACAGTACGTACACGACGGTTAGATAAGTGATCAATATCATCCACATCCGTTTTAGAATTAATTAATTCGATCAAATATTTCATGATCAAAATAATATCTTCTTTCGTTAAAACACGGATATTCATAGGAATATCTATACCTAACTTCTTGTTGATACGGAAACGACCTACTTCACCTAAATCATAACGTTTGTCAGAGAAAAATAACTTGTCGATTACTCCACGAGCAGTTTCTTCATCTGGTGGCTCAGCATTACGAAGTAAACGGTAGATATACTCGATTGCTTCTTTTTCTGAGTTAGTTGAATCTTTTTGTAAAGTATTGTAGATAATAGCAAAATCTGCTGTATTGACGTCTTCTTTGTGCAAGATGATTGATTTAACACCAGCATCAGCAATTAAGTCGATATGTGCATCATCTAAAACCGTTTCACGATCTAAGATCACTTCGTTACGCTCAATTGATACAACTTCCCCGGTATCCTCATCTACGAAATCTTCAATCCATGTTTTTAAAACACGAGCCGCTAGTCTACGACCAACCTCACGTTTTAAACCAGCTTTCGAAACTTTCACTTCATCAGCTAAACCAAAAATTTCTAAAATTTGTTTATCACTTTCAAAACCAATAGCACGTAATAACGTTGTTACTGGTAACTTTTTCTTACGATCAATGTATGCATACATCACATTATTGATGTCTGTTGCAAACTCAATCCAAGAACCTTTGAAAGGAATAACACGAGCACTATATAATTTAGTTCCATTGGCGTGACGGCTTTGGCCGAAGAAAACGCCTGGCGAACGATGTAATTGAGATACAATAACACGTTCAGCACCATTGATTACGAAAGAACCTTTTGGTGTCATGTACGGGATTGTTCCCAAATAAACGTCCTGCACAATGGTTTCAAAATCTTCATGTTCAGGATCAGTACAATAAAGCTTTAATTTAGCTTTTAAAGGTACTGAATAAGTTAAACCACGGCTAATACACTCTTCAAGTGCGTAGCGTGGTGGATCTACGAAATAATCCAAAAATTCTAATACGAAATTATTTCTCGCATCAGAGATAGGAAAATTTTCGGCAAATACACGGAACAAACCTTCATTTTTACGGTTATCCGGCGTTGTTTCTAACTGAAAGAAATCTTGAAAAGATTTCACTTGTATATCCAAAAAGTCTGGATATTCAATTGGAAATTTGTTTGAAGAGAAATTAATTCTCTGTGTTTTTTTAATTGCTGTAGCCAATGTAATTAAGTTTATTAGTTAGTATTCTAAAAGAGTTACGCCAATTACTAAAAGCAGAAAAAGGGTTAAGGTCTTTTGCCGAGGCAAGAAAGACCTTAACGCCTAGTTTTATCAGTAAAATTATTTTACTTCTACTTTTGCACCAGCTTCTTCTAAAGCCTTTTTAATAGACTCAGCTTCTTCTTTTGCAATACCTTCTTTAACTGGTTTTGGAGCACCATCAACTAAATCTTTAGCTTCTTTTAAGCCTAATCCAGTTAAGTCTTTTACAACTTTAACTACACCTAATTTAGCTGCGCCTGCTTCAACTAAAATTACATCAAATGATGTTTTAGCTGCTGCTGCGTCTCCACCGCCACCTGCAGATACAACTACTGCTGCTGCTGCTGGTTCGATTCCATACTCATCTTTTAATACTGTTGCTAATTCTTGAACTTCTTTTACTGTCAAGTTTACTAATGTTTCAGCGATTGCTTTTACGTCTGCCATTTTATTATTAGTTTAATTTGTTTTTATTATTAATTTAATTTGTTTTGCTTACCTGATGCAAGCTTGATTATTCTTTGATTCAGTTACAATTAAGCTGCTGCTTCTTCGCCACCTTTGGTTTTGTTTTCTAAACCACCGATTACACGTTGAATTGGAGATTGAAGTAATCCGATGATGTCGCCGATTAACTCGTTTTTCGATTTTAATCCTGCTAATGCATCTAATTTATCGTCACCGATAAAGATCATATCTTCAACATACGCTGCTTTTAATTGAGGTTTATCACCACCTTTGCGAAACTCTTTAATTAATTTAGCAGGAACATTAGATGTTTCTGTTAAAATTAAAGCTGTTTGGCCTTTTAATGCTGGGATTAATTGAGCAAGATTGCTATCGTTTGCACGCTCTAAAGCTTTCGCTAATAACGTGTTTTTAACAACAGACATACTTACTTTTTTATCATAGCAAGAACGGCGTAATTGATTTACCTTTTCTACTGACAAAGAAGAACAATCAGCTAAATAGATTTTGTTGTTAGCATTTAAAATGCTAAGTAATCTGTCTATTTCCTGTGTTTTTTCTTGTTTGTTCATACTAAAAGAGTTTTTTTAATTAATTAAAAGATTTGGTGTCGATTTGAATACCTGCACTCATTGTGCTGCTCATGTATACAGACTTAACGTAAGTACCTCTTGCAGACGACGGTTTTAACTTTACAATTGCATTTAAAACTTCCATCGCATTCTCAGTTAATTTTTGAGCGTCAAAAGATGCTCTTCCAATTCCTGTGTGAACGATACCTGCTTTATCTACTTTAAAGTCAATTTTACCACCTTTTGAATCAGCAACTGCTTTACCAACTTCCATTGTTACAGTTCCTGTTTTTGGGTTAGGCATTAATCCACGAGGACCTAATACACGACCTAATGCACCTACTTTACCCATTACTGAAGGCATAGTGATGATTACGTCTACATCTGTCCATCCGTTTTTAATTTTTTCGATGTATTCGTCTAATCCAACGTAGTCAGCACCTGCTGCTTTAGCTTCCGCTTCCTTATCAGGAGTTACGATTGCTAATACACGCAAAGTTTTACCTGTACCGTGAGGTAAGGTAACAGTGCCACGTACCATTTGATTAGCTTTACGAGGATCAACTCCTAAACGGATAGCGATATCCACGGATGCATCAAATTTAGTAGTGGTAATTTCTTTCACTACTTTTGAAGCTTCAGCAACAGTGTGTGCTTTGTTCACATCGAACTTAGCATCTGCTACTTTTCTTTTTTTAGTTAACGTTGCCATTTTTTAAAAAGCTTGTTTTTGGTTTATAATTAATTGAATTAAGGCTTTACAGGTGCCTCGCCTGTTGTTGTGATTCCCATACTACGAGCAGTACCGGCCACCATTAACATCGCAGATTCGATTGTAAAACAGTTCATGTCTACAATTTTATCTTGTGCAATAGTGCGAATTTGATCCCATGAAATAGAACCAACTTTTTTACGGTTGCTTTCGCCAGAACCTTGCTTAACTTTAGTAACCTCTAAAATTTGAACAGCTACTGGTGTACGTTTGATAATGAAATCGAACGTTTTGTCAACATAAACATTAATTAAAACTGGTAATACTTTACCTGCTTGTTCTTGAGTTCTAGCATTGAATTGCTTACAGAACTCCATAATGTTTACACCTTTAGCACCTAATGCTGGACCAATTGGAGGCGACGGGTTAGCAGCTCCACCTTTAATTTGAAGCTTTACAATTGCTGATAACTCTTTTGCCATTTTTTTGTTTTTATTTATTTGTTACACATTGTTGGTATAAACCGAAGAAGTTAATTTGACTTTGAGTTGGAAGCAGCAAAGCGGCTCATTTTAACTTGATTTATACCATTCAATTTTTTTATTCTCTTTCTACTTCTCCAAAACTTAATTCTACTGGAGTTTTACGGCCAAAAATCTTAACCGTCACTTTAATTTTTTTCTTTTCATCGTTAATTTCTTCAATCGTTCCATTAAATCCATTGAATGGCCCATTGATGACTTTAACTGATTCGCCAACCACATAATTACTTGTAACAACGCTTTCAGCTTCTGTTAATTCATCTACTTTACCTAAAATACGATTAACTTCAGATAAACGCATTGGAACAGCTTCTCCACGTTTTGTTTCTCCTAAGAAACCAATAACACCTGTGATGTTTTTGATAATATGTGTAATCTCTCCTACTAATGCAGCTTCGATTAAAACATATCCAGGATAGAACGAACGTTCTTTTTGGATTTTTTTTCCGTTACGTATTTGAATAAATTTCTCCGTAGGGATTAAAACTTGAGACACATAATCATTTAATTTTAAACGATTAATCTCAACTTCAATATATTGCTTTACTTTTTTCTCTTGTCCACTAATTGCACGTACAACGTACCATTTTTTTACAATAGAAGAAGATTCTTTATTAACTGTTTCCGCCATTTTAGTAAGTGTAAAATTATAAACTATTCACCATTTGGTAAGCTAATTCCATTAATTTGCTAAATCCCAAATCCATTCCCCAAACCACTAAGCCAATAATTGTAGAGGCCACCATTACTAAAATAGCACTACTTTGTAGCTCAGGCCATGTTGGCCAAGTTACTTTATTAAATAACTCGTCTTTTGTTTCTTCTATATATGTTCCAAACTTACTCATAATATCATTTTTTTAGTTGCACGGGCGGAGAGATTCGAACTCCCATCTGCGGTTTTGGAGACCGTAATTCTACCCTTGAACTACGCCCGTAAGACCATTATCTTTTAAACAGCAAAATGGCTAAGCCTTTCGGCAAGCCATTTTGCTAAATTAAACGTCAGTATTATTCTAATATTTCAGTTACTTGACCAGCACCTACAGTACGTCCACCTTCACGCATCGCGAAACGTAAACCTTTATCCATAGCTACAGCTGAATGTAATTCAACAGTAATTGTAACGTTATCACCTGGCATAACCATTTCACGTCCTGCTTCTAAAGTAATCTCTCCAGTTACGTCAGTTGTACGTAAATAGAATTGAGGACGGTATTTGTTATGGAATGGAGTGTGACGTCCACCTTCTTCTTTTTTCAAGATATACACCTCAGCTTTGAATTTTTTGTGAGCTTTGATAGAACCTGGTTTAACGATAACCATACCACGACGGATATCAGCTTTGTCAATACCACGTAATAATAAACCTACGTTATCTCCAGCCTCACCGTAATCTAAAATTTTACGGAACATCTCAACACCTGTTACAGTAGAAGTTAATTTAACATCTCCCATACCAATGATCTCAACTGGATCGTTAGAGTTGATTACACCTGTTTCGATACGACCTGTAGCAACAGTTCCACGACCAGTAATTGTAAACACGTCCTCAACTGGCATTAAGAATGGTTTTTCTTTTTCACGTGGAGGTAATGGAATAAAGCTATCAACAGCATCCATTAATTCCATAATTTTATCAACCCATTTTGGATCGTTATTTAATCCACCTAAAGCAGAACCTTTAATGATTGGAGTGTTATCACCATCAAATTTGTAGAATGATAATAATTCACGGATTTCCATTTCAACTAATTCTAATAACTCAGCATCTTCAACCATATCCACTTTATTCATGAATACAACGATAGCAGGAACACCTACTTGACGAGCTAATAAGATATGCTCACGAGTTTGAGGCATAGGACCATCAGTTGAAGCAACAACTAAAATCGCACCGTCCATTTGAGCAGCACCAGTAATCATATTCTTCACATAATCCGCGTGACCTGGACAGTCAACGTGAGCATAGTGACGAGTTGCAGTTTGATACTCTACGTGAGAAGTATTGATTGTGATACCACGCTCTTTTTCTTCTGGAGCGTTATCAATAGAAGAGAAATCTCTTACTTCTGATAAACCTTTAGATGCTAATACAGTAGTAATTGCAGCTGTTAATGTAGTTTTACCGTGATCTACGTGACCAATTGTTCCAATGTTTACGTGTGGTTTGGAACGGTCGAATTTTTCTTTAGCCATTGTTATTTTGTTTATTTGTTATTATTTATATTATAATTATTAATCTATTTTCAATCTTTTTGAGCTGTTGAGCGGGATTGAACCGCCGACCTCCTCCTTACCAAGGAGGTGCTCTACCACTGAGCTACAACAGCTTATTTACTCTGCTGCTCGCTTTATTTTTAAAGAACTTACTTTTTGTATGCACGAAAAGTCCCTCTATTTTTGGGGACTTTCAAAAGGCTTTGGACCGCATACGCAAGTCTTTCCTGTCTTTTGTCCGTATATACGGTTATTCATCAACTTCTCTTCCTTTCAATTCTTTGGAGCGAAAGACGGGTCTCGAACCCGCAACCTCCAGCTTGGAAGGCTGGAGCTCTACCAATTGAGCTACTTTCGCTTAATCTTACTCTTAACAATGCGACAACCATCGTTCAATGTGGGGACAGGAGGATTCGAACCTCCGAAGTCGAAACAACAGATTTACAGTCTGTCCCATTTGGCCACTCTGGTATATCCCCATTTTAAAAAGAGCCGAAGAAGGGACTCGAACCCCCGACCTACTGATTACAAATCAGTGGCTCTACCAGCTGAGCTACTTCGGCTTATTTTTTTGATTTTAAAGAACGTCCCTTTTTAATGGGGTTGCAAATTTAATAACAATTTCTGTTGTTGCAAAAAAAAATATAACTTTTTTTGGTTTTTTTCAAAAATAATTATTTTGATGACTTATTCAAACAAAACAAAGGAGGGTTGAACCCTCCTTTATTCATTGTATATCAATCATTTAGTGGTTACTTAAGTAATCAGCAACGCCTTTATGATCGGCTTTCATGCCATCTTTACCTTTAGACCAGTTTGCGGGACAAACTTCTCCTTTTTCTTCAAAGTATTGTAATGCATCTACCATACGCAAAGCCTCATCAACATTGCGTCCTAAAGGTAAATCATTGATTAATTGATGACGAACAACACCTGATTTATCAATTAAAAATAAACCACGGAAAGCAATCATATCACCTGTTGCAATTAAATCTCCATTCTCATTAACATCATAATCGCCTAATAACGTATCGAAGTTAATTGAAATGATTTTAGTTGTATCGGCTACCAATGGGTATGTAATTCCTTTGATACCACCTTGTTTCTTATCTAATTGTAGCCAACCCCAGTGACTTTGCTCTGTATCAGTACTGCAACCCACAATTGCCACACCACGTTTTTCAAACTCTGCTAATTTTTCTTGGAAAGCGTGTAACTCCGTTGGACAAACAAAGGTGAAATCTTTTGGGTAAAAGAAAAACACTACGTGTTTTTTCCCAATGTATTGTTCTAATGAAAAGTTATCGACGATTTCTTCTCCATTAATAACTGCTGATGCCTTGAATAAGGGCGCTTTTTTTCCTACTAATGCCATATGATTTTATTTTTAGGTTTATTAAATTTTTGTGCAAAATTATCATTTACTTTGTTTAAACAGTTCTAAATTAGGATTGTTTAACTAACAATTAATAACCAGTTTACTCACAAGTAAGCATAAAACATAAAAATTATGTCAATTACAGTAGGTCAAGCAGCTCCGGATTTTAAATTATTTAATACCGAGAAAAAAGAAATTTCATTAGCAGATTATAACGGGAAAAATTTAGTGATTTTATTTTTTCCATTAGCATTTACAGGCGTATGTACCGCTGAGCTTTGTAACATTAGAGATAATTATAATATTTATACTTCATTAAATGCAGAAGTAGTTGGTGTTTCTATTGACTCACTATTTAGTTTAGGAGCTTTTAAAAAAGAACAAAACTATAACTTCCATTTATTATCTGATTTCAATAAATCAGTATCAAAAGCATATGACTCTTTATACGAAATATTTGGATTTGGAATGGTTGGAGTAACAAAACGTTCGGCTTTTGTGATTGATAAAAATGGGATGATCCAGTATGCTGAAATACTTGAAGATGCGGGAAAACAACCCAATTTTGATGCAATTAAAGCTTGTTTAGAAGGATTAAAATAAACATTGCTTAAATCATATTTCGATAAAAAATTAATTGAAGCGGGTTGCGACGAAGCAGGGCGAGGTTGTTTAGCTGGTCCTGTTTACGCGGCTTCTGTTATTTTACCAAAAAATTATAAAAATAAATGGTTAGATGACAGTAAAAAATTAAGTGATAAAGATCGCTATGAACTGCGGCCAGAAATAGAAGAAAAAACAATTACTTGGGCAGTTGGTGTGGTTGATAATTTAGAAATTGATGAAATTAATATTTTAAAAGCTTCATTTTTAGCCATGCATCGAGCCATAGACCAACTCAAGCAAAAACCTGAATTGTTATTGATTGATGGGAACCGCTTTACACCTTACAAAAAAACACCTCATCAATGTATTATAAAAGGTGACGCGAAATTTTTAAGCATTGCAGCCGCTAGTATATTAGCAAAAACCTATCGTGATGATTATATGAAAGAAGTTGCAATTAAACATCCGCAGTATTTTTGGGAACAAAATATGGGCTATCCTACTAAAAAACATCGTGATGCTATCAGAATTCATGGCACTTCCCCGCTTCATCGATTAACGTTTCAGTTGTTGCCAAAACAATTATCCTTAGATTTGTAGCATGGAATTTATCAGCAAAGACCTTAGTGATTATTGCGAAAACAATACATCGCCCGAATCAGAATTATTAGCAAAACTAAACAGAGAAACGCATCTGAAAGTAGTTTCACCGCGTATGTTAAGCGGACACTTACAAGGTCGTTTTTTAAGTTTTATTTCGAAATTGCAACAACCAAAACTGATTGTTGAAATTGGCACGTATACTGGTTATTCAGCGCTATGTTTAGCAGAAGGGCTTCATCCAGATGGAAAATTAATTAGTATTGATGTAAATGAAGAAACCTCCTCCTTTGCAAAAACCTTTATATCGAAAACAGAATATTATAATAAAACTGAGTTGATATTAGCGGATGCTAAAGAATACATTAAAAACATTCATGAGCCAATTGATTTGGTATTTATTGATGCAGATAAAAAAAATTATTTAACCTACTACAACCTTATCATTGATAAACTTATTTCAGGCGGATTAATTATTGCTGATAATGTGCTATGGAGCGGGAAAATAACCATGCCTGAAAAAGACATGGACAAAGAAACTCTTGCTCTTCATCAATTCAATCAATTTGTGCAACAGGATGCTAGAGTTGAAAACATTTTATTGCCGATCAGAGATGGATTGATGGTTGTAAGAAAAAAATAAATGATGAATTTCTGGTATCAGAATAATCAAAATGAAGGTTTATCAAATTATAAAACAACATTAATTATTTCTCAAAAAATACTTTACATTAGTTACTTATTAATTAAATTATGAAAACCCTTTTTACAATTATTGTATTTTCTTTTTATACATTTTGTTCAAAATCCCAAACAAGCGAAGAATTATCGATTTCTTTTATTAAAAAACTTGAACGTCAAAAGTTTGATAGTTGTTATGCGATGTTTGATACATCCATGACTAGTAAATTCTCAGTTGACATGTTAGAACAAATGTGGGGAAGCATTCCAAGATATATGGGAGAATATAAATCCTACTCATCTATCACGATCGAAAAAAAAGATAGTTTAGAGATTGTATTTGTTCGCTGTGATTTTGAAAAAACTAAAATGGATTTACAATTAGTATATCATAATCCGCCTCAAAAAATTATTGGCATGTTTTTTACACCGCCTAAAAATAAAACAGCCTATGTTGCTCCCGAATACGCGCAACCATCTAGCTATTATGAAACAAAAATCGCTTTAAAAACGAGCACGATGTCTTTGCCAGGTGCATTATGCGTGCCTAATACTGTGAAAAATCCTCCGGTAGTTGTTTTACTAGCAGGCTCTGGTCCTAATGATAAAGATGAGACCATTGGGCCAAATAAACCTTTAAAAGATTTAGCAGTTGGATTAGCCTCCAATGGTATCGCCACATACAGGTACGACAAGAGAACTTTAACATATGGCAAAGATCTAAAGCAAATTGATTTAAATACTGAAGTGATTGATGATGCCATCAACGCTGTAAACATGCTGAAGAAAAATCCAATGTTTAAAGAATCTAAAATATATGTGCTTGGTCATAGTTTGGGCGCTATGTGCGCGCCTTTGGTTGCCAAAAAATGTAAAGCGGTTGATGGAATTATTTTGTTAGCAGGCAATTCTAGGTCTTTAGAAGATGTCATATTAGATCAATATATCTATCTATATGGTATAGATAGTCTTGATGCTGAAGAAAAAAAAGAAATTTTAGAGTATAAACGTAAAATGAACAACGTAAAAGATGTAAAGTTTTTAAAAACAGCCAAAGCGGAAGATTTACCTCTTAATATTGAATCAACCTATTGGCAATCATTAAATAATTACAATCAAGTGCAAGTTGCTAAAAAACTAAAACAACCTATATTGTTTATTCAAGGTGAAAGAGACTATCAAGTAACCATGAAAGATTTTGATATTTGGAAACAAAGTTTAAGTTCTCAAACAAAAAATCAATTTATTTCATACCCCGCCCTAAATCACCTATTAATAAAAGGGGAAGGAAAATCGATGCCTTTAGAATACGATATACAAGGGCATGTTGATGAACAAGTTATCAAAGACCTTTTGAATTGGATAAAAAGTAAATAAATTAAAAGGGCTATCTCTGAAGCCTATTTATTTTTATTAAATAATCATCCTTCTGTAACTTTTACGGAAGCATGTTCGTCTTATGTATAAAATCTGCAGAAAAGATTCATTAAATTTTTAAAATCATGAAAAAAATAATACTACCCTTAATTATTTTAGCAAGTTCACTTGTTATTAAAGGACAAACTACACAAACAAGAGAGAGTAAACCGTTTCGTAAAATTGAAATTTCTGGTGCAGCAAATGTCTCTTATATACAAAGCGACACTTTATCATTGAAAGTGGAAGGCGATGATAAAGAAATACAAAATATCATGACTGAATTTGAAGGTGATGTACTAGTGATTAAAGCAAAAGGTAGTTTTAATCATCCTTATAAAATAGTTATCAGTGGCAATTCACTAACAAAAATAACATGTAATGGCGCCTCAAAAATTACCACACGTAATTGTTTAGTAAGTGATAGCCTATCCATTGACGTGTCGGGAGCGAGTGATGTAAATTTAACTTTACAAACAAAAATAACGGATGTTATGTTAAGTGGAGCGTCTAGTGTAGTGTTAGAAGGTCAATCACAAACCTTATATGGAAACGTGAGTGGCGCCTCTTCTTTAAAAACATATAAATTAAATGCGTCTACTTCAAATATTACAGCTTCTGGAGCTTCTACCGCTAAAGTATTTGCTAGTGAGAAGATCAATGCTAATGCCACTGGATCAAGCACTATAAAATTTAAAGGTGAACCTAAAGAAGTGAGTGCTGAAGCGTCAAACTCATCATCCATTGCAAAGGTTGTGGGTGATGATATTTCGAAAAAATCAGGGGACAAAAAAGATTCAACAACTATAAACTTCAGAAACAAACAATACGTTATTATTAATAAAGATAAAAACTCCGATTCATACATTGCCAATAAAAACAATGATGATTTCCATCACTGGGGAGGTTTTGGAATGGGAATAAATGGGTGGTTATCACAAGGAAATTTAGGAATGCCTAAAGGTCAAGAGTATATGAGATTAAACTATGGAAAATCGTTAAACTTTCAATTAAATCCCTTTGAAAAAAACATACACCTTTACAAAAATTACATCAACTTAGTTACTGGTATTGGATTTGAATGGAGTCAATATGAATTTAGTAACAAAACCCGCTTAAATCCTGACTCTAATTATACCTATGGAGTGATTGACACCACTGAAAATTTTAATTACAAAAAAAATAGATTTAAAAGTACTTTTGTAAATGTGCCTATACTCTTAGAGTTTAATACACATAAAAATCCGACAAAGTCTTTTCATATTGCTCTTGGTGTCATTGGTGGATACAAATTAGGTTCTCGCACTCGCCAAATTTTAGAACAAAATGGTAATGATATTAAAATCATTAGAAGAGATGATTATAACTTAAATCCATTTCGAGTAAATGCTCACGCTAGCATCGGATATCACAACTTTACTTTATATGCTGATTATGCATTAACCCCACTGTTTGAAAATGGAAAAGGTCCGGAATTATACCCATTTACTCTTGGGGTTAAGTTAATTTCATTCTAATAGTCCTTGATTAATACGAGCAAACATTAAACAATGCCCGTTTTCAAACATATGAACCCCTTCTGATTGATAGCAGAGGGGGTTTATATTTCCATTTATACCAAGTTTTATAACCACTTATCAATTAAATGCTGCCACTTATGAGTTAGCTATTTTTTATGGTTGGTTTAGAGATTAACTTTATACTAGTTCTTTTTCATAGGTTTTGTTTAGTTTAAACCAATACAAGAAAGCTGCTGTGCTTTAAACGGGGATGGGTATAGCAGCTTTTTTTATGAAAAAATCTCTAGAAAGCTAGACCAATTTTGCTTGTAGTAAATACTCAGCAATTTGAACAGCATTAGTAGCAGCACCTTTACGTAAATTATCTGATACAATCCACATATTTAATGTATTTGGTTGAGATTCATCTCGTCGAATTCGACCAACAAACACCTCGTCTTTATTATGGGCATTAATCGGCATTGGATACACTTGATGTTTGACATCATCCTGCAAAACAACACCTTTGGTGTTAATCATCATTTCAAAAATATCTTTTATATCAAAATCATTTTCAAATTCAATGTTTATACTTTCACTATGGCCTCCTATTACAGGAATACGAACAGTAGTTGCCGTTAATCGAATAGAATCATCTCCCATTATTTTTTTGGTTTCATTAACCATTTTCATTTCCTCTTTGGTATAGCCATTATCCGTAAATACATCTATTTGAGGAATCACATTTAAATCAATTTTATAATTATAAGCCATCTCACCTTCTATACCAGCGCGCTCATTCATTAATTGATTCACAGCTTTTACTCCTGTGCCAGTAACAGATTGGTATGTGGACACCACCACCCGTTTGATTTTATATTTTTTATGCAAAGGGTTCAATACCACAACCATTTGAATAGTTGAGCAATTAGGGTTAGCAATGATTTTATCGGATATACTTAATTGGCAAGAATTAATCTCCGGGACAACTAATTTTTTAGAATCATCCATTCGCCAAGCGCTTGAATTATCAATTACTGTAATTCCAGCTTCAGCAAATTTTGGAGCCCACTCTAAAGATGTGCTTCCTCCTGCCGAAAATAAAGCAATTTGTGGTTTCGCAGCAATGGCATCAGCCATTGAATGAACTTTATATTGCTTGCCCTTAAATGTAATTTCCTTTCCTACAGATTTTTCTGAGGCTACTGGAATTAAGTCTGTTAGTGGAAAATTTCTTTCTTCTAATACTTCTAACATTTTTGTGCCTACAAGACCTGTAGCGCCAACAACTGCAATTTTCATTTTATTAAATATATAGTTTAATACGAGTAACAAAGTTGTAAATTTATTTGATATCAAAAAAATTTCTTATTTTAGTTTTTCATAACTTTTCGCAGAAGATGACCCATTTTTATACTACTGTAGTATTCTTATTGTTACTATTTGCTTCAAAAGCTCAAATTAACGAGAGCTTTACTGATGGAGAATATCTTACTAACCCTTCATGGATTAGTGGCACAATATCAGATTTTAGTGTAAGTGCCGGCCAACTAAAATCAACGAACACAACTACCAATACCTCGTTTTACATAAGTACCACTAATACATTAACTTCTAATTGCACTTGGGAGTTTTGGATAAACCTTCAATTTGCAACTTCTGGAGCGAACTATGTTGACGCTTATTTAATTTCCGATAATTCAAATCTATTAGCTTCGAATATCAATGGCTACTTTGTTCGAATAGGTAACACCTCCGATGACATCTGTTTGTATAAAACTACTAATGGCACTCCTGCCATTTTAATCGACGGTGTCAATTCTAGCATTACGAGTGCAACTAATAATATTATCAAAATAAAAGTCACCAGAACTAGCGCAAACTCATTTACCTTAGAAAGAGACATTACAGGAACAGGTTTAAATTATATATCAGAAGGAACCATAACTGATGCGAGTTTTACAACTTCAACCACTTTTGGCTTTTTAGTCAAACAATCCACGGCTAGTTTTTTTGGCAAGCATCTTTTTGATGATATTAATGTTGCAAACATTATTTTAGATGTCACTCCACCAAGTATTATTAGTAATACGGTAATTTCTAGCACTCAAGTCGATGTGCTATTTAGTGAAGCTATTGAAATAACCTCTGCTGAAACTTTAAATAATTATTTTGTCAACAACGGTATTGGAAATCCCAATAATGCAACAAGAGATGCCTCCAACTTTGCTTTAGTTCATTTATCATTTACAACAGCATTTACCAATACTGTTGTAAATACTTTAACAGTCAATGGGGTTCAAGATAATTCATTAAATACTCTTGCTGCTGGAACAACTAATTTTACTTATTTGGCACCTATTACTTTAGGATATCATGATATTGTTATTAATGAGATTTTTGCAGATCCGTCCCCAGTGATTAATTTAACAAATGCAGAATTTGTTGAATTATACAATCGTAGTAGCAATACACTAAATTTAAATGGGCTAAAATTAGCAGATAGTTATACCGCAACAGGAGCCACATTAGGTAATTATACTATGCCGCCAAATAGTTATATTATAATTTGTCCCGTTTCGGATACGGCTCAATTTACAGCATTAGGGTATCTAAATAAATTAGGCGTAAGTTCTTTTCCCTCGTTAAATAATACAGGTGATAATATTTATTTAAAAACAAATGCGGGAATATTTATAGACAGTGTAAGTTATAAAGATACTTGGTACAAAGATGCTGTGAAAAAAAACGGGGGCTATTCCTTAGAACTTATAAATCCCAATTTAAATTTTAATTGCTCTCTTGTAAATAACTGGATAGCTTCAAATGATGCTAATGGCGGTACACCTGGTTTTATGAACTCGGTGTATTCTATAGCTCCTGATGTGACTGCGCCAAAATTATTATCTGTCACTGTATTAGACTCATTGCATATTTCCGTATGTTTTGATGATGCCATTTCTGTAACTCAACTTACCGTTGCTGCTAACTACGTTATTAATGGTGGTATAGGAACGCCAACCTTGGCAATTCATTCCTCGGATAATATGTGTGTGACTCTCTCGTTATCAAACAAATTCATTAATGCAACCAACTACACTATTGCTATAAATGGCATAACAGATTGCAATGCGAATGCTCTATTACCGAATACAAAATCTTTTTCATGTTATAAAGCCCAACCTAATGATGTGGTCATTAACGAATTAATGCCTGATCCTGATCCTGCCATTAACTTACCTAATGAAGAGTATGTTGAATTAAAAAACAGAACTAATTTTAGTATTAATTTGAAAAATTGGAATTTTTCAAACTTAACTAGCTCAAAGAAAATACCAGACATTACTATTGTTCCAAATGGATACGTTCTTTTGGTTGGCTCTGGCGTTGCAGGTCAGTTTTTAAGCAATTTTGGAATTATTGCCTATGAAGTACCAAGTTTTCCTTCGCTATTAAATAGTGGAACAACCATCACCCTGAGAGATAGTAATGATGTTATGATAAGTTCCGTAACATATTCATCAAGTTGGTATAACGATGTCAATAAGGCAGATGGTGGTTGGAGCTTAGAACAAATTGATGCTAATAATCCTTGTGGTGGGCAAAATAATTGGCATGCGAGCGCACATCCAAATGGAGGTACACCAAATTCTGTAAACTCTGTTGCTGCTAATAACCCCGATATAACATCTCCTGCATTAGATAGAGCTATCGTTGTTGATGCAGATACAATCGCCTTATTATTTAATGAACCATTGGATAGTATCACCTTATCAAACTCTTTAAATTATGTTTTTGATAATGGCTTAATAACGCCGCCTTATTTAAAAGCAATTGGGCCAGAGTTTAAAAAAGTCATTATAAAATTATCCTCACCTATGCAACTAGGCATTATATATCATGTTACTGTTCAAAATGGAATAACCGATTGTGTTGGAAATCCAATAATCAATGGCTCAACCTCTTTTGCATTACCCGAAACTGCTTTGCCAAATGATGTGGTTATTAACGAAGTTTTATTTGACCCAAACACAGGTGGGGTTGATTTTGTAGAATTATATAATAAAAGTAAAAAAACAATCAATTTAAAAGATTTGAGAATAGGATCAATGGATACTTTGAACAATGTTTTAAAAGACACCGAAATTATTACAGATGAGGGTTATTTGTTATTTCCAGAAAACTATTTAGTTATCAGTGAAAACGGTTCCTTAATAAAACAACAGTATTTGACTCCTAACCCAAAAGGGTTTTTAAATATCATTGATTTGCCTAGTATGAATGCCGATAATGATGTGGTTACATTAAGTGATAAGGCCTTTAATGTGATTGATAATTTTAAGTACACAAGCAAAATGCATTTTCCTTTATTAGTCAATACAAAAGGTGTATCTCTTGAACGTATAGATTTTAATAGATCAACTAACGATAAAACAAATTGGAATAGTGCTGCCGAGTCAGTAGGTTTTGCAACACCAGCCTATCGTAATTCTCAATATTTACAAGCTGATGGAGGAAGTGGAGTATCTCTTTCAAATCCTATATTCTCTCCTGATAATGACGGATATAATGATGTTTTAAATATTAACTACAAATTAAATGAACCTGGAAATGCAGCCAATATTTTTATATATGATAGCAAAGGAAGACAGGTCAGGCATTTAGTAAGAAATGAGCAATTAGCTTCGGATGGTGTGATTAGTTGGAATGGCATTAATGATGAAAATGAAAAATCCCCTATTGGAATTTACGTGGTTTATATAGAAATATTTAATTTATCTGGTAAAGTAAATAAATATAAACTTAGTTGCACCCTAGCCGGAAAATTATAATGTTTCAAGATTTTCTAGCTCTCATATATCCTCGCAACTGTGTATCATGCGGAAACTCACTTTACAAACACGAAGACCAAATTTGTCATTATTGCTTCTCTCATTTGCCAAAAACAAATTTTCATAAATTACCGCGTAATCCTGTGGATGCACTATTTTATGGGAGAACGCCGCTTCAAATAGCTAGCAGTTTTTATTTGTTTCAAAAAAAGGGAGGTATTCAAAAAATATTACATGCCATCAAGTACAAGCACAATAAAGAATTAGCTGTATTAGTAGGACAATGGTATGCCAAAGATTTGAAAACAAACACCATAATTAGTCATGCAGATTTTATTATTCCGGTTCCTTTACATTCTAAAAAATATAAAATGCGAGGCTATAACCAAAGTGAAGAATTTGCTAAAGGCCTATCAGAAGGTTTAAAAATAGTTTTAAATACAAGTGTTTTAAAACGAAGAGAGTTTACACAAACGCAAACTAAAAAAAGTAAATTTGAACGTTGGGAAAACGTAGAGGACGTTTTTGAATTAAATGAACCTGAAATTTTTAAGAATAAACATATTGTTCTAGTCGATGATGTCATCACTACAGGCGCTACTATTGAAGCCTGCTGTCAGTTATTACAACAAATAGATGGCATAAAAATAAGTGTGTTAAGTATTGCCTACGCAGATAAATAATTAAACAGCTTCGCTCACAACTTCTTTAACAGCATCTGGCAATAATCGCTTCAATAAAGCTTCAATACCAGCTTTTAAAGTCATGGTGCTACTTGGGCAACCGCTACATGCTCCTCGCATTTGAACAGTCACTACACCGTCGTTTAACTCTTTAAAAGTAATTAATCCCCCGTCTTGCTCTACAGCTGGACGAATATATTGATCTAATACTTCAATAATTTTTGCCTCAACTTCATCTTTTGCAGCAACGTGTTGCGTACTAATGACTGTTTTTTCGGTAAAGGTATTATCAACAGCCACCTCTTGCTTAGGAAGAGCAGTAATAATTAAATTACCTGCGTTTAAATACTCTGTCAAAAACACTCTCAATTCTACGGTAATATCATCCCATTCAACTGCATCCGTTTTAGTAATGGTTATAAAATTAGCCGATACAAATACTGTTTTAACAAACGGAAACTGGAACAATTGTTTGGCGATAGGAGCCGTTAATGTTTCTGCCGAGCTTTTATACTCAGCACTTGCCCCTTTTTCGCTAATTAGTAATTTATTAACTACAAATTTCATTGAAGAAGGATTTGGCGTCGCTTCAATATATATGGTATAAGGAATAATCGTTTCCATGTAAAATATTTTTTGACAAAGATATAACTTAAAATCTTGTTTTAACTAAACAGATAGATTTAAAAAGTGTTCAGGAATCCCCAATCTTTCTTAAAAATCAAGGTAAAAATTTCAAAAAATTTCTAACTTCACATCCTCAAATAATTAGCTATGACTACTCGTACAAAAATTAAAGACGTTTTAAAAGGAAACTTAATCGATCAAACAGTTAATGTAAAGGGCTGGGTTCGTACATTTCGTAACAACTCATTTATTGCTATCAATGATGGCTCTAGCATCAATAATATTCAAGCAGTCGTAAATTTTGAAAATACAAATCCTGATACTTTAAAACGAATTACGCCTGGTGCTTGTGTTGGAGTTACTGGTAAATTGGTAGCCTCTCAAGGTAAAGGACAAACTGTAGAAATCATTGTTTCTGATATTGAAATTTATGGAGATGCTGAATCGGATGTGACTAAACCAAATTCATACCCATTACAACCTAAGGCTCACTCTTTAGAATTTTTAAGAGAGATTGCTCACTTACGTTTTCGCACTAACACATTTGGCGCAATCTTTAGAGTACGTCATACATTAGCATACGCTATTCATAAATTCTTTAACGAGAAAGGATTTGTGTACATGCACACGCCAATCATTACTAGCAGCGATGCCGAAGGTGCTGGAGAAATGTTTCGTGTCTCGACTTTAGATCCTAAAAATCCGCCATTAACTGAAACGGGTGAGATTGATTACAAACAAGATTTCTTTGGAAAGTCAACTAACTTAACCGTTTCGGGGCAATTAGAAGGCGAGTTAGCAGCAATGGCTTTTAGCGATGTCTATACGTTTGGACCAACTTTCCGTGCAGAGAATTCAAACACGGCTCGTCACTTAGCTGAGTTTTGGATGATTGAACCTGAAATGGCTTTTTATGATTTAAAAGATAATATGGCTTTAGCTGAAGAAATGTTGAAGTATGTGATTACTTATGCTTTAGATAAAAATAAAGAAGACATTGAGTTTTTATCTCAACGTTTGTTAGATGAAGAAAAAAATAAACCTCAAACAGAACGTAGTGAATTAAATTTATTAGAGAAATTAAATTTCTGCTTGGGTAATGAATTTGCGAAAATTACTTACACCGAAGCCATTGATATATTACGTGAATCAAATCATAATAAGAAAAAGAAATTCCAATACATTATTGAAGGCTGGGGCGCTGATTTACAAAGCGAACACGAGCGTTATTTAGTAGAAAAGCATTTTAAAAAACCAGTGATTTTAACTGACTATCCAAAAGACATCAAATCGTTTTACATGCGCATGAATGATGATGGGAAAACAGTAGCAGCGATGGATATTTTATTTCCTGGTATTGGCGAAATTATTGGTGGCTCTCAGCGTGAAGAGCGTTTAGAAAAATTAGAAAGCCGTATGAAAGACATGCACATCCCCACTGAAGAAATGAGTTGGTATTTAGACACTCGCCGTTTTGGTGCTTGTCCGCATGCTGGATTTGGTTTAGGATTCGAGCGCTTAGTGTTATTTGTAACTGGCATGACTAATATTCGTGATGTTATTGCATTCCCAAGAACGCCAAACAATTGTGAGTTTTAAACGTACCCATTAAAATAAAAACGCCATCTAATTAGATGGCGTTTTTTATTGGCTGCTATTTAATACAGTTTGACTTTATATTTTTCTGCCATTTTTAGCAGTTGCTCATCCGTTACTTCATGTACATTTTTATGTTCATGATAATTCTCTACAGTCACAATGAACAGAGTATATGAATACTGAGAAGCTAACTTAAAATATGGCTCTAATTCCCAATCCATTGTAAATGTATTATGAACTAATATTTTGGGTATTTTTTGTTGCATCGCATCCGCCGTTAATAGTTCACATTGATCGTATGCTAAATGATTATTTTGAAAATTAAAAATATACTCTCCTGTTGTTTCATCAGTAAAATAATCATCGACGGAAAAAACAGGATAAGTATTGTTTTCGGAAAGAACTTTAGCTAAAGTAGTTTTACCACTTCCTGGAAGTCCGCG
>CANFTW010000011.1 GCA_947450025.1 Bacteroidota bacterium
AACAAAAACACAAACCGAAATTCTACTCTAGGTTATTAACAAATAAACACATATTAACAAAAGAAAAAAGAAGCAAAAAAGAAAAAGCTATACAAAATAGTATTAATTTTAAATCATAAAAACATGTCAACCATTTTCAGGAAGAGACAGACCGATATGAAAAATATTGAATTTAATCAGACAGGAAATAACGACCAAAAATTATTTATACCTTCAATATGAAAAACCGATATTTTATAATTTCTATTTCTTTTCTTCTTGTATTATTTTTTTCTAATTGTAATAATTCCAATTTAAAAAATAAATCTGATAGTAATTTATTGTCGGACTCCCTATCAGAAAATTCAAAGACATTAAATAATACAATATTCCCTATAACATTTATTAAGACCAAAGACTTCGATTCTTCTTGTTACCTATGCAAAGAGGCAAGGTTATACGTTTCTCCAAATAAAGACAAATACGACATTGCATGTTTTGTTACGCCCAATTACACAATAATGAAAAGAGACATTAAGAGCTTGGAGGAAAATTGTTATTATATTTTTAAAACTAAACAGAAAAATGATTCTATTTTACTTTTATCTGAAAAAGACACTCTTTTTACAATTAAAGAAGATGAGTATAATTTTATCGAGGGAATTTATGATAAATATCTTTTTATAGACTTTGGGACTACAGCACAAAATCGCTCATTTCAGGTTTATAATTTGGAGACACACAGAAAAATTGTTGATGAAAAATATTTTGATGGAAACATAGAATTTAATGGCAATAATTTATTTTTTTATGTTTCTACGAAAATTAAGAGGGACTCCATCTGTCCTAAGCCACAGGAATGGGAAAAAGATGGAAATCCTGCAATCGTAGTAGAAAAAATTAAAATAAATATTGAGAATTTAAGACGAGAAAGTACAAAACAATATGAATTTAGAATGGAAGAATAAAGGATAAGTAATTCTTTACTCGGACTTCGTGACATAAACGCCATCTGGTAACAAGGTTTTGCATTAGTGGGCAGACAGTTTTCAGTTTCAAAAGCCCACAAACAAAATCCAGAGACCGTTATAAGTAATGTGCCCGAAAAATATCCGTAGACAATTTACCGTAGACAATTAAACTTATTTTTCCGACACCTTTTGACCCAGAAGTGTTTGAATGAGTGAAATTTTAATTTCATTGAGTGGGTCGTTTCATAAATAAAAAATCATTAAATATATTAGACAAAAATTAGTTACTAAAATTCCATAGCCCATTATGAAAAAAATTCTACTTATTTCTTCTTTGCTAACAATTTCTTCCTTAGCAATACTTTCAACAATGACAGCGACTGACGCTAGCTCATCTTTGCCTAATGATGGGAATGCGGGTGCTCCAATGGATAATGCAGGACAAAATTGCGGCAATAGTACTTGTCATAATGTTGCTTCAACAGCAACAACAAATGTCATTTCTTCTGATATACCAGGCAGTGGATATATTGGTGGTACGACTTATAATTTTACGGTAACAATGTCTGGCGCTGCTGCTTATGGGTTCGAGTTGACGCCACAAACAGCGACTTCAAGTACTGGACTTGGAACTTGGATTGCAGGGACAGGTTCATCTGTATCAACTAAATATATTAAACAATCTGCAAAAAAAACGGGGACAAGTGCTGTTTGGACATTTCAATGGATAGCGCCGACAAATGCCCCTTCTGTTACTTTTTATGGTGCGTTTAATTATGCTAATAATAATGCCACAAAAACAGGCGACATTATTAAGACATCTTCTGTTACTTATTTAGCAAATACTACTGGTGTAAACGCAACTAATAAATTTTCTTTATTATCTGTATTTCCTAATCCAACAACCGACATATTACATATTACATCAGATGAATTATTTAAACAAGGTAATATCTATTCATTAGATGGTAGATTGGTTAAAACAATTTCAGAGCAAGAGTTATTATCAAAATCTATTCTTGTTTCAAATCTTAACAATGGTATATATTTTATACATATTGTAAACGATAATAAAACATTTGTGTCAAAATTTACTAAAAACGATTAATCATTTTTAGTGAATAGAGACAGTGCTTGTAACACTATCTCTCTTTTTTTCCTAGACACTTAGTAGTGTTTAAAATTTGTAGGTAACAAAACTTATAACACACGAAAAGTCAACAATTTGTCAGACATCAAAGCTTTTGCAAAAGCGGTAGAATTTTTTTTAATTTTTCCTTTGCAAATGCATAGAAACATCCTATCTTTATTTAAACATTTAGGTAGACAAGTGTTCCACATCTTTACTGCGCAATCTTATCAAACTTTAGCGGTCAGCCCAAAATCAATAAAAAAGCAAAAATGAATATAACAATCATAGGAGCCTCGGCTGGAATAGGATTAGAAACGGTAAAAAGAGGATTAAATAGAAATCATTCGATAACGACCCTTTCTCGATCTGAAATTGGAATAGAAGAGAAGAAATCGTTAAATATGATACTTGGTGATGCAACTAATAAAGCGGACCTATTAAATTCAATCCAAAACGCAGATGCTCTAATTATAACTTTAGGAACTGGTAAGAATATGAACGCTACTACCCTCTTTTCAGATTTCGCAAAATTAATTGTAGAAATACATAAGGAGAATAAAATAAATATCCCATTTATTTTTGTTACAGGATTTGGAGCTGGAGACAGTAAAAATTATGTTTCTTGGCTTGTGAAAATGTTTTTAAAATATTTTTTAAAAGACGTTTATGCTGACAAAACTAAAATGGAAGAGATTATTACTAATTCCGATATGAATTTTACAGTTGTGAGGCCAGGAAGACTATTAGACAAGGCACTGACAGAGAAATACCGTATTGAAAACAAATTATTCAAAGGAATTAATATAGGCGGAATTAATAGAGCTGACGTAGCAGACTTTTTAATAAAACAAGCAGAAAAACAAACTGAATTAAAAAAGTACATTGCGATATCTGAAAAATAAAATAAAAGCCAAACAGCTAACAGCAGTTACTAAAAAGGTTGGTTTAGAGTTCCAAAAAAGTTTTATGAGTAATCAAACATTTGTTTTTAAAAACAAGTTTTGTATTGAAATTCATGCCATTCGTGAAGCTGCAAAACGTTTTCCACAAGTATTTCGGAAGTCATAAAAAAAGGAAAAGAGATGATTTGACAAAATATTTTGACAACAAGAATAATATTAAAGTTCAAAACAAAATACTAGTTAAAAGAGAGTCGTTTGACTCTCTTTTTTATTTTATTCTAATATTAATTTTTTAGAATACATCTGTTTTGGTGTTTTTACTTGAAGGTTGTAAATTCCCTTTTGAAAGTTTGACAAATCTATAATTTGTCCTGAATGAACTTCTTGGTCATATATCAATAATCCCATGATTGTATAGATTTTCAAGGTGCTGTTTTCTGATAAATCTAAGCTGAATTTACCATTATTAGTTGGATTTGGAAAAACATTAAATTTAAATTCATTTTTAATATCATTAACACCTACAACTGAATAACTGTTAGTGTTTATGGTGGTGTTTGTTACTATCGGTGGATTGAAATCAAAATAAATATATGCTGTATTTTTAATTTCAGAATTTAAAATCAAATTGGGTAATTCGTCAATAGTATAGATGAAATATCCCTGACTAGAATCCAAACTAATGCTTGACGGTGTTAAATTAATACCACTAAACCTTAAAGTAACTTCTCTTGTTAAGGGATTAATATTATAAGCTACAGGATGACTGGAACCAATAAATCTAAAAGTAGATAAATCTAAATTTGATGAAATGGTATCTTTAACAACAACGTTCAAAGCAGGATAATTTCCATCATTTTGAAAATGAACAGTATATTGTAATTTCTCTTTTAAAATTGGATTTATATATCTTGGTAAATTGCAACTTTTTTCATTTGGATCATATGAATTCAAAACAATTGCCGAGAATGATAAATTATTAAAGTTAAAATCTTGTTCTCCGGTTGCTGAAACACTAACTGAAAAATTGAGTATTGTTCCAGCGGGTGTACTTCCACTAAAGGAACAAGGAAACGAAACTGATGTAGTTCCACTCAAGTATGGAATTAAAATCGTCACTGTATCATTTAAAAATGAAGAATTTGATATATTGGTTAATATAGGTGTAATGCCTGATGGTATAGCAATTTTTATTGTACTATTTGCGGTATTACCGCATGAAACATTACTAATTCCAACTGAAATAATACCAGATTGGGTTGGTGCTAAAAATTGAAAAGCTGATGCTGAAGTGACTTCCAAGTTTGGAACGATTCCACTTCCATTACATTGTAAGGTCAAATTCATCGGTACATTTTCAGCTCTACCGGTTAAGTCAAATGAGTTTATGTTAAAGTTAGGTGATATTTGAGTATATCCATTATTTTGTAGCCAATTACTATTTATACCAACAGTATAAGTTTTAGCAATATCTAATTCTGTATAATATTGATTGCTAAATGAATTTTTTGGATAAATAGTTGTTGTTACACCAAAATTATCCGTCAAATCATATGGAACATTTGACAAGAAAGTAGATGATGGATTCAATAATGATATAATATTGAAAAATCCACAATTGGAAGTACTAGTAATAACCCATTCTATAGTCTGAGAACCTACTAGCTGACCTCCTAATGTTCCACTAGTTACGTTTGTAATCGCATTATAAACTCCAACTTGAGAATAATCATGCTCAAACACATAACAGTTTTGTGAATTTGGTGCCGAATAAACGACTAAAGTATCTGAATAACCATCAGTCCAGTCAACAATAATTTGAGCACCTGATTCAGCAAGAGCACCAGTTGTTAAACAAACTGACATATTAGAGTGACAACCTATTCCTGGCACAGAGTTGTAAAGTAAATTCAAAGCATTTACTTGAGATTTTAAAGCATTTACAGATAATAATATGGCTAAACTTAATACTAATTTTAATTTCATATACTTTAATTATTGTTTTTTACTTGCTCAATGGTTTAGTTAGTTTATTGCAATTTTCGGGCGTGTATTTGGATAAACCTGGCTATTTGATATATGGTAATGATTAATTGCAAAAAAAACATACAATTTCATGAAAATGAACTCATTCCTTTTTAATGCGAAAATCAAAAAAATTGCTTTTGCAATAATAACGTATTATTAGTTCATTACCCATCATTACACTAAATATATAAGACGGCTAACTAATTCATTAAATGGTTTCACCTTTGTTCTTAATAAAAAAAGCCCCTACACAACGCAGAGGCTTTCACAAAAATCAACCTTGGCTCAAAAATTTACAGATATATTTCTACTTTTTTCTCTTCAATCATCTTTTTTAAATTAATTAAAGCGTAACGCATTCTGCCTAAGGAGGTATTGATAGATACATTGGTCACTTCTGCAATTTCTTTAAAACTCATATCATAATAAGTTCGCATAATCACTACCTCTTTTTGATCTTGAGGTAAGTCATTCACTATCGAACGAATGGTATCCTTAAATTGCTTTTGCTCTTCGGTATCTTTAACCAATTGATTAGGCTCAGGAATTATATCAAAAATACTGGTTTCTTCTCCCTCATCATTCACCACAGTAGAAATAGATGGCATTTTTTTAACCTTCCTAAAATGATCAATAATTAAATTTTTAGCAATACGTAGTACCCAAGGTAAAAATTTACCCTCCTCGTTATATTGTTGCTTTTTAAGGGTTTGAATCACTTTAAAAAAAGTTTCCTGAAACACATCTTCCGTTAACACCTTATTACGGGTAATTAAATACACATACGAAAAGATTCGTCTCTTATGGCGCTTCACTAAAACAGAAAGAGATTCTTCATTACCACTCATATAGAGCTTAACAAGCTCGTTATCAGACAAAAACTGCATAGACATAACACTACAATTAAAAGATTAAATCAATAAAAAATTAAGTAGATGTTTATGCTATAGGATAATAAGGATTAAGAATTAATATTGGACTAATTTAGTATTTTTTCACAAATCAGCCTTGTTAATTTGGGTAAAACTATTGTTTTAATTATTAAAAGAATGAGCCTAGCACGTGAAGTAATTTATCCACTTGACTATGCCATAATAATCTTGCAGATACTTCATCGGCTTTATCCGATGCAAAATCCGTAATCATTAATGAAATATCATTGGTTAACTCATCTTTTTGAATTCTAAATTCAAAATAACTACCGTCATTTTTATCTAACCATTGGTATCTAATTAACTGAGGAGGAATTTCTTTAACCAATTTAGCTTGTTGAACTTGGCCATCCCAATCAAACGTAAATACGCCATCTCTAATATTCACATCATCGCAAAACCATTCAGATAAGCCACTTTCAGTACTTACAAATTCAAATACCATATCTTCAGATGCTCTGATCACAAATTCCATTTCAAACTTACCTGCAGGCTCTTTCATAATTTTTGCAGGGGCACTATTTATTCCTGAATTTCTAAAGGTTGTAGGAGCTACAATTTGTTTTTTTACAGGTGCTGGTTTTTCTTTTTTAGCCTTAGCTATTTTTTCTGGCTTAACCACTGGAACTTTTACCACCACTGTTTTTTCAACCTTTACGGCTTTTACCACAGGCTTTGCTGTTTTAACAGCTTTTGCAACTGGCTTCACTATTTTTTTAGGAGCTACTTTTTTAGCAACCGCTTTTTTAACTGGCTTAACCGCCTTTTTAGGAGCCACTTTTTTAACCGTCTTTTTTGCAACAATTTTTTTAGCGACGACTTTCTTTATTGGCTTAGCAACCTTTTTAGGTGCTGCTTTTTTTACCACAACCTTTTTGGCTGCTTTTTTTACCACTGGCTTTTTAGCCAAAGGCTTAGATTTAACCGTCGACTTTTTGACTAGCTTCGCTTTTGGGGATGATTTCACCACTTTTTTCTTAGCAACAGGTTTTTTAGCAACCACTTTTTTTGGTGCTTTTTTAGATGGTGCTTTTGTTTTTTTTGACGTAGCCTTAGTTTTTGTCGACATAATCTAATTTATTTTTTGGGAAATATATAAAAAATAATAGTCGATTAAAAATTTATTCCCCTCTTTTTTTAAATAATTTCGAAATACATGCACTTTTTTAGGGTAAATCAAGTAAAAAATTACCTTTGCAGGCATGCAAAATGTCATAACTCTTTTACCTGAAAGTGTCGCTAACCAAATAGCTGCTGGAGAGGTGGTTCAACGCCCCGCTTCCATTGTAAAAGAACTTTTAGAAAACGCCATTGATGCAAAGGCATCTTTCATCAAATTAATTGTAAAAGATGCAGGAAAAACTCTTGTTCAAGTAATTGATAATGGCATGGGAATGAACCCTGTGGATGCGCGAATGGCCTTTGAACGACATGCCACTTCTAAAATTAAAAAGGCTGAAGATTTATTCCAATTACACACCAAAGGTTTTAGAGGCGAAGCGCTTGCTAGTATTGCTGCAGTTGCTCAAGTGGAGCTGAAAACCAAACGCGAAGAAGATATTGTTGGGCAGTTAATTGAAATTGAAGGCAATAAATTTATTCGACAAGAAGAGTGTCAGGCTCCTACGGGCTCATCCTTTAGTGTCAAGAACTTATTTTTCAATATTCCAGCGCGTCGTAATTTTTTAAAAGACGATAGTGTTGAATTAAAACATATTATTGATGAGTTTGAACGCGTTTGTTTACCTCATGCCAATATTCATTTTCAATTGTATAGTAATGGCAATGAAATTTACAATCTTCCGCCAGCAACCTTAATTGAACGCATCTCTGGCTTGTTTAGTAAAAACTTACAAGGAAAATTAGTGCAGATTAATGAAGATACAGATGTTGTTAAAATAACTGGCTACGTTGGTAAACCAGAAAGTGCTAAAAAACGCCGAGGCGATCAATACTTTTTTGTGAATCACCGATTCATTAAAAGCCCGTACCTGCATCATTCCATAGCAGAGGCATACCGAGAACTGATTGCAAATGATGCGCATCCTGCTTACTATTTGTTTTTAGAAGTTAATCCCGAATTTATTGATATCAATATTCATCCAACAAAAACCGAAATTAAATTTCAGGATGAAAAAATTATTTATGCGTTGCTACATAGTGCTGTAAAACGTGCCCTAGGAAAAGCGAACCTTGCTCCTAGCCTTGATTTTAATAGCGAAATGAGTTTTGAAATTGATTACACCAAATCTGTTTCAGCTCCAACTGTAACCGTTAATCCCGATTACAATCCGTTTTCAAGCAGTTCTTCAAAATCCTCATCAGGAGTTGGTAGTTCATACAAACAACCACTAGATAGCGATTTACAAAAACACAATAAACAAAATTGGGAAAGTTTATATCAAAACTATGCCAATACAGATTATAGAGGTGAAAATGAACACTTACAACTAGAAAAACAAGCAGAGCAAACCAAGTTAGACCATGAGGTGTTTTCGGGCAAAGGATTTCAATTATATAACAAATACATCATCTCTGCTCACGAAAACGGCTTGTTAGTGATTGACCAACAACGAGCACATGAGCGAATTTTGTATGAACATTATATTGCTACCAAAGATAAAAATAGTGTGTCATCATCTCAGCAAGTATTGTTTCCGGTAACAATTGAATTAACACCAAATGATTATGTGTTACTAGAAAGTTTAATGCCTCACTTTAAACTATTAGGCTTTGAAATTGAACCCTTTGGTAAAAACACGGTTGTGGTTCAAGGCACTCCTGCAGAATTAGGAGAATTTAACACTCAAGAAATGGTAGAAGGTATACTAGAAACCTACAAATTAAATACCTTTGACGTGAAGATTGACCCTTTTGAAAATATGTGTAAAAGCATGGCAAAAAGTGCTGGAATAAAATACGGAAAATCATTAGATGATCAAGAAATTGCGTTAATGCTTGAACATTTGTTTAACTGTGAAAACCCTATGTATAGCCCAAATGGAAAACCAATTATGATGGAAATGGGTAAAACAGAGTTAGATGCCTTTTTTAAAAAATAATACATAAATCATGAGTTTTCAAGAATTTAAACCAAGACAATTTCAACAGATTCCCATGGTGGTTAAAAATATTTTAATCATTAATGTGTTATTGTTTGCCGGAAAGTTTTTACTAGCCGATAAAATAGATTTAGATCGCTACTTGGATTTATTCCCAATCGGGACCGAGTATTTTAAGCCTCATCAATTTATCACCTATATGTTTATGCATGCCGACCTCTCTCATATTTTTTTAAATATGTTGGGTGTTTACATGTTTGGATCTATTTTAGAAAACATATGGGGCTCTAAACGATTTTTAAATTTTTATATTTTGTGTGGCCTAGGAGCCGCAGCAGCTCAATTAGCAATTAGTTCTATCAATAATGAATATACAATCTTATTAGGCGCCTCTGGCTCTGTATTTGGTTTGCTAGTAGCCTTTGCCATGATGTTTCCTAATACTGAATTGCAATTGTATTTTGTGATTCCAGTAAAAGCCAAATATTTAGTTACAGCTTATGCTGCCTTTGAATTATACAATGGCTTTTTTTCGCATGATAATGTTGCTCACTTTGCGCATCTTGGAGGTTTAGTGGTTGGTGTAATCATTATGTTTATTTGGAAACGAAACAAAACCTTTTTCTACTAGGCCAGCTGATGTCATTCCTTCAAAATATTAAATACGAGTTACAAAAACATAGTACTTTAACTATTCTGTTAATTACCAATATTGCTATTTTTTTAATCATTAATATCAGTATTAGTATTTTTAAAACCGATGCCATCGCTAGCTTTTTAGCACTTCCCTTAAATCTAAATGAATTCATCACTCAGGTATGGAGTTTATTTACATATATGTTTTCGCATAAAGATTTAGGACATGTTTTTTATAATATATTGTTACTCTATTTTTCGGCACAAACCTTCTTGAATTTTTTATCTGAAAAAAAACTACTCTATGTATATATCATGAGTGGTTTGATGGGCGGCTTAATTTTACTTATTCTTTCTGCCATATTCCCAATAGTTTTCGCGAACTCTATTTTATTTGGGGCATCGGCTGCCGTTATTGGCATTGTGACTTGTTTGGCTGTTTATATTCCAAACTTACCAATTAGTTTATTTGGTATTCTTGAAATGAAATATAAATATTATGCGCTCTTAATTTTTATCGTTTCTACCATTATTGACTTTAACATTAACACAGGCGGAAAAATTTCGCATTTTGGCGGAGCTTTCTTTGGATTATTATTTGGGTATCTATTAAAACAGGGCAAAGATATTTCAGAATGGTCTTTTTTAACATCTTCCAAAAAATCACCATTAAAAGTTGTTCATAAAAACGCTTCCTTTAAAGCTCAAAGTAACTCGCAAAATAATCAACAAGCCATTGATGCCTTGCTAGATAAAATATCTAAAAATGGCTATGAAAGTTTAAGCAAATCTGAAAAAGAAATGCTGTTCAAACTTTCTCAAAAAAAATAAACATCATTTCTTTTTTTTTTGTAAATTGTGGTCAGTTATGCAAAAACCATTTCTTACGCTATATTGTATTTTTACAATAACAGTTGCGCTTGCGCAACCGGGAAAGCGCTATGAAATAGAAGATGCGGATGAGCACTTCAATCATCACAATTACATGATGGCTCTGCCTATTTACAAAGAACTCCTAAAACACGATAAAGAAAACGCTACCATTCATTATAAAATAGCAGAATGCTATTTAAACACAAATATCAATAAAGTTGAAGCTATCAAATATTTGGAATTTTACGCAAAAGACCCAAAAGCAGATCCCAATGTATGGCTGAAATTAGGTAAAGCCTATCGCTTAGCCAATAAAATTGACTTATCGATTTCGGCTTTTAATAAATTTAAAGAATTAGAACCTAAAAAGAAAAAAATAGCAGAGCGAGAAATAGAAATTTGCCAATATGCAAAGTCTCTGATGTCAAACCCTGTCAATGTTTCTTTCACCAATTTAGGAAAAGACATAAACTCTGAATATGCAGATTACTACCCTTGGATTAATCAGAATGAAAGCTTTCTTGCATTTACAACCCGTAGAAAAGGATTAACTGCCTCAAAATTAGAAGTGGATGGTTATTATGCTTCTGATATTTATACCTCAAAAGTGGAAGATGGAAAATGGGTTAAAGCTGAAAATGTCGGCACCAAAATAAACTCTTCGTTAGATGAGCAAGTAGTAGGCTTAAAAGCTGATGGTTCGGAGATGTTAATTTACATTGACCACATTGATAAATATGGAGACATTTACTCTTCGGTAAAAAAAAGTGGCGCCTTTTCAAAGTATGTGATTTTACCAGAGCACATTAATGAAAAGCTAGAACACTCTGCCTCTATAAGCCCTGATGGCAATACCTTGTTTTTTGTAAGAGGAGAAGATCGAAAATCACAAACAGATATTTTCATCTGCAGAAAATTACCAAATGGTAATTGGAGCGAACCATTTAGAATGGGTAATGAAATCAATACACCTTATAATGAGGATTTTCCTTATCTGTCAACTGATGGAAAGACCTTGTATTTTTCATCTGAAGGACATAACTCCATGGGAGGATTTGATTTATTTAAAAGTGTTTGGAATCAAGAAGATAACACTTGGTCTAAAGCCGAAAACTTAGGTTACCCTGTTAATACTACAGATGATGATAGAAGCATTAGTTTTACGGCTGATAATCGCGTAGGTTATATTAGCGCCTTAAGACCAGGGGGACAAGGCGATTTGGATATTTATCGTATTAAATTTAATGATGTTGATCAAAAATTAACCTTGTATTTAGGGAATATCACTTTAGGAGATTCCTTAAATAAACCAAAAGAATATATTTCAACCATTTTAGCAGTCAATATTACAAATAATGAAGAATATATTTTTGCTCCTAACCCAAGTAATGGTAAATTTGTGATGGCTTTGCCATCTGGCACTTATGAAATTTTAGTAATGTCGGATGGTTATGCAAATGTAAAAGATAAACTAACCGTAACCGATTTAGGTTTATCAATAGCAAAGGAAAATAAAAACTATAAACTATTAAAACAGCAATGACTAAAATTACATCATTAATTTTCATCTATTTATTCATTAATACAGCTGTTGTTTTTTCTCAAACTTATCAAATTGGACTCCTTAAATATAGTGGCGGTGGAGATTGGTACGCTAATCTAGAAACATCTTTACCCAACTTAATTAAATACTGCAATGCCAATATTAAAACTAACATTAATCCTGAACAAGCCATCGTAGAGGTTGGAAGTGCAGATATTTTTAATTATCCCTTTATCCACATGACAGGACATGGCAATGTTGTGTTTTCAAATCAAGAAGCAGAAAATCTTAGAACCTATTTATTAGGAGGAGGTTTTTTGCATATTTCCGATAACTACGGAATGGATAAATTTATTAGAAGCGAATTTAAAAAAGTATTTCCTGAATTAGAATTAGTAGAACTTCCCTTCTCTCATCCTATTTATCATCAGGCTTTCAATTTTGAAAAAGGATTACCGAAAATTCATGAGCATGATAATAAAGCCCCTCAAGGATTTGGCTTAATTTACAAAGGGCGTTTGGTGTGTTTTTACGATGCCGAATGTGATTTAGGCGATGGCTGGGAAAGCACTGAAATACATCATGATAGTCCAGAAGCTCATGAAAAAGCACTTAAAATGGGCGCTAATATTATTAGCTATGTTTTTTTAAATTCACAGAAATAGACATTAAATTATTGTAATAAAAAAGCCACTCAATTTTGAATGGCTTTTTTTGTTTTAAGTTACATTATAAATGCATACTATCTTTTTTTTCTAAAAGGACATCTTCCGTTTCTAAATGATCATCATCCTTCACACAGCAGTCAACCGGACATACAGCGGCGCACTGAGGCTCATCATGAAACCCTGCGCACTCCGTACACTTATCAGTTGCAATGTAATACACATCCATACTATAAGGTGTTTGAGGAGCGTTGGCATCCGCTGTAATTCCAGTATTTTTTCCTGTAAATTCTCCTTTTACTTTTGTTCCATCAGCAAAGCGCCATTCTGCTCCACCTTCATATATTGCATTATTTGGACACTCTGGTTCACAAGCTCCACAATTAATACATTCATCTGTAATTTTAATAGCCATTTTTTCGTTAGTTTTGTGTTCTTAATTTAAGACTGCAAATATAAGATTATTTTTTATGACCTTAAAACAACGAGAACAAGCTTTTGTTCAACTAGGCCTGTTTATAAATCGACACTTTTCAAATCAATGGCTACCTAAAGAAGAACGTTTTCATAACGATCTTATTAAATTAACAGACATTGCCTATTCCTATAATGGCTGGTTTAGGACTGAAAGCGTTGCGCAATCTTTAAAAGGTCTTGCATTTATGTTGGAAGAACAAAGTGTAAACGAATTTTCTAAAAATATTACTGAACCCCAAACTCCAAAAACGGTAGCCGTTATTATGGCTGGCAATATTCCTGCTGTTGGATTTCATGACATGCTGTGCGTCCTATTAAGCGGACATCCTATCTTAATCAAAGTTTCAAGTGATGACCCTGCCTTGATTCCATTTTTAGCAGGCATGTTAATTTATTACCAACCCGATTTTGCGACCAAAATCAATTTTTCGGAAGGAAAACTCATCAACTTTGATGCAGTGATTGCCACCGGGAGCGACAATACCGCTAAACATTTAGAGTACTATTTTGGTAAATACCCAAACATTATCCGCAAAAACAGAAGTTCTATTGCTATCTTAAATGGCTCTGAAACAAAAGAAGAACTAACTCGTTTAGGAAAAGATATTTTTGAATATTACGGTTTAGGATGCAGAAATGTGAGCAAAATCTATGTTCCAGAAGGCTATCAGTTTGATTCTTTGTTTGAAGCTGTTTATGACTTTAAATACGTTTTGGATAACAAAAAGTATAATAATAATTACGAATACAACAGAGCAATTTATTTATTAGACCTGATTCCTTTTTTAGATAATAATTTTTTAATGATTAAAGAAAGTTCTGATTTACATGCCCCTACTTCGGTATTATTTTACGAAACATACACTAATCAAGAACAGTTTGTTGAAAAGATAACGCCACTATCTCAAAATTTACAATGCATTGTCAGTAATTTTGAAGTAAAGGGGCTAAAAACCATACCATTGGGTTGTACACAAAATCCTAGCATTTATGATTTTGCAGACAACGTTAATACGCTTGATTTTTTGAAAGCCCTTTAATCGTAAAAAACCACTTGTGAATCGTTTAAAATATATCATATTAATAACATTATGTATGTCATGTTTTTATAATGGTAAATCACAAACTTCGGTTATTTATGATACGAATGATTCTATTTCAAATATCATATTACCCAATGTATTTACGCCAAACTTTGACAGTATAAATGATGTTTTTAAGCCCTATTTGGATGAAATTGTTGATTTAAATTTCAGCATATTTAATCGTTATGGCAACTTAATTTTCGAAACCAATCGATTACATGGTTTTTGGGATGGGAGAACAACGAGCGGAGAGCCTTGCAGCGACGGTGTTTATTTTTGTGTTATAAACGCTACTGGCATTGAAGGTAAAAAATATAAAGAAAAAACTTTTGTACAATTATTCACGAATGGATTCTATAAACAATAAAAATATTTTATCCGTTAATAAAATAGCGTTTAATTACAAAAACTCCACTCAATTTAAAGGGATTCATTCTGTTTCACTATCCTTAGAGCCTGGTAAAATTTTAGCCATTATTGGTAAAAGTGGCAGTGGCAAAACTACTTTGCTAAAATGCATTTACGGGTTAGAAGATTTATTAGAAGGCCAAATTACCATTGGCAATAAAGTGGTATTAGGTCCTGCTTATAATTTAATACCTGGGCATTCTGATATGCGTTTTGTGAGTCAGGATTTTTATGTACTCGATAATCATACGGTAGAAGAGAATATTAAAGATAAGTTGATGGGTTATACTGATGAGTATAAACAAAAACGAGCTAATCAATTACTTCGTTTATTAGATCTAACTTCATTTAAAAACATAAAAGCCATTACATTATCCTCTGGGCAAAAACAACGTGTTGCCATTGCTCGGTCTTTAGCCGAATTTCCTAAGGTGTTATTATTAGATGAGCCTTTTAGTAATTTAGATTTACCATTAAGAGATAAAATTTTTACCTATATCCGCCAACAAATAAAAAAAGAGAATGCAGCTGTTATTTTAGTAACTCACCAGCCAGAAGAAGCATTACGATATGCCGATGAAACGGCGGTGATGGAAAATGGAAAACTCATTCAACATGATTCGACTTTTACAGTTTACTACCAGCCAAAAACAAAAAATGTAGCTGCCTTAATGGGACGTTACTTTATTTTAGATCAGGAAGATTTAATTTCTTCAAAAATCAAATTATCAAAACATCAAACTTATATCCGTCCAAATCAATTACAAATTGTTGAGGCAAAAGCTCAAGCCCACCTTCAAGTAACCGTTACTAATATTTTCTTTAACGGCTATGGATATGAATATTTTGCAGAAACAAAACAAGGCCATTCTGTTTATTTTTACGCAAAAGACAACACCATTCAAATTGAAGAAACGGTCTATTTAAAAGTCAAATGGTATTAATCATTTTTTAAATCCAATATGGTAAGTTATTCTGAAATCATTGAAAAACCCATTGATATAGTATGGGAACATTTTATCTATAAAGTTGACTATCCTCAGTATTTTGTTCCTGGAGTGAGTAATGTCTTGATTAAAGAAAAGAATGAATCATTTACTGTGAGAGAAATGGATATTACTTCACCAGAAGGTGTCACTCACCGTGTGATTGAAAAAATCACTTATGCTCCTTATCACGTCATTTTTAATATTATTGATCACCCACTTTATAGAGGACATGTCGATAATTTTGCCGAAAAAATATCAGACACTCAAACAAAAATTACATTTTGTTTGAATTGGATCGATAAAAAAACTGGAGATTCCTTCAATAATGAATCCATTGCAAAACATGCTGTCTTAAAAACAATTGATTATATCTTAAAAGCGAAATTAACTAACCTTTAATCACTCTTTCTTTAATTTTTACAGCTGGATTACCTTGATAAACATACCATGGTTCTAAACGCGCTGTGGCAACACTATTAACAGTTAAAACGGCATGGCTACCAATTTTTACACCTGGGCAAACAATGGCATGCGCACCAATCCAAGCCCCTTCCTCTATTGTGATATTTCCAACAATTAAATCAAAGGCAACTTTTTTATAATGATGATTCCCACACAATAACATTGCTCCTTGAGAAATACAGGAATGGTCGTGCATAATTACTAAGCCTAAATTATCAATCCATACTCGTTCGCCAATCCATACATGATTTCCAATTCTTAAACGCCATGGATATTTAATATTAACATAAGGCTTAATCACTACTCCCTTGCCTACTTTTGCTCCAAACAATCGTAATAAAAAACGTTTAAAGGGCATGTTAGGAAAAGCAGAATTAAAAAAAATGTCATTCAAGATATACCATGATACTCGCTTAATAGAACTTCCGCCCTTTTTATACCAGTTGTTATTAAATTTAGATAAATCTGTTTTTAATTGATTTTCCATTAGTTGATGGTGTCACAAAGACATTGATTAGCTTCGTTACCTAATAATTTGATATCATTTACAAATGTGATGGTATCTCTATCTTCCGCTACAAACTCATATCTAGTTTCTTTTGAGTCTTTTGATTGAAGATAAAATGTACCATATGGTTTTTTATGCACATCGCTTAAATCATAGTTTACTTGAAAATAGCGAATGTTAACTTTAAATCCTTTATCAATCATTTTTAAACAACTTAATTTGCAAGCTGCCTTTGGACCTAATTGTAAGAATTGGTGTTGTAACTCCAACATTTTTAATTCATTTGGACTAGTACAACCTGTTTTGCGAACAATAAAAAATAAAATAATACAACCAGGAATAAACCCAATTAAAAAAAGACGAAGGCGTTGTTTAAAATTCATATATCAAATCTTTTACCGTATCGGTAACTCTATTTTTTAATTTATAGTATTTAATAGCGCATGCTATTACATGGCTGCCATAAGTAAATTAATGTCTTTATGCGGTAAATTAAATGTTTCGCCTAAAAACTGGTTAGTTAAAATTCCATTGTATATATATACCCCATGTCTCACGCCAGCATCTTTTCTAACTAATCCATCAAATCCACCTTCATCTCCCATGTTCATTAAAATTTGTTGAAAGATATTACTGAAAGCATATGAAGCAGTGCGTGCTACACGTGATGGAATGTTTGGAACACAATAATGAATGACACCATGTTTTCTGAAAACCGGCTTTGTATGATTCGTTACCTCTGAAGTTTCAAATACACCACCTTGATCAATACTCACATCAATAATGACTGAACCCGTTTTCATTTCAGCCACCATTTCTTCTGATACAATACAAGGAGTTCTTCCTTTCGAGGCGCGCAAGGCACCGATGGCAACATCAGCCGTTTTTAAATGTTTTTCTAACACTTTTGGAACAATCACTGATGTAAATATTCGTGTCCCTAATTGACTTTGTAAACGACGTAATCGAGAAGTTGAATTATCGAAAACTTTTACCGTTGCTCCTAATCCTAATGCAGCTCTTGCTGCAAATTCACCAACGGTACCCGCACCAATAATAAGCACTTCTGTTGGAGAAATTCCGCTAATACCACCTAATATAGAACCTACTCCATTATTAGCATTACTTAATAATTCAGCTGCTACCAATATGGATGTTCCTCCTGCAATTTCTCCCATTGCACGTATTACAGGGAAAATTCCAGCATCATCCGTAATCAAATCAAAAGCAACACAATTTAATTTTTTAGCCACCAATTTTTTCAAAAAATCTTCAGGCTGAACCGTTAATTGTAAAGCAGAAAACAAAGTTTGTTTTGTTTTCATACTTTCAATTTCTTCTAAAGTAGGCGGTGCAATTTTTAAAATGATATCTGCTTTATAAACTTCCTCAGCCGAATAAACGATTTCCGCTCCTGCTTCACTATAATCAGTATCCTCAAAATGAGCATTAGAACCAGCGCCAGCTTCCACTACAATTTTATGACCATTATTCACTAATAGAGCAACCGCATCTGGCACTAAAGGTACCCTGTTTTCTTGAAATGCCATTTCTTTAGGAATTCCAATATATAATTTGCCTTTCTTACGGGCTACTTCAAGCATTTCTTCTTGAGGTGCATAACCACCTTTTGTTAAAGAAAATAAAACGTCTTTAGTCATTACCATATTGAATATATTTAATTTTTAATAATCACTTCCATGATACCTTGGCGCATTACAATCATCTATGGATTTTTTAGGTCTATAAATAATTCCGATTCTAGCTTCCCACATCCTTTGCCAAAATACAACAGAACCTGTTTTAATTTTAATCGCATCAGGGTTATAATGCACTTCTGTAAATAAATGCCACTTACTAAAAGACGTAAATTCATACCCTACACCTACATCAGGCGTAATGGTTATTTTAGGAACTAATCCTGCTATTGGAGCATAGGCTGTTATTTGACGAGACAAATTATATTCTAACCGTCCTCCTAACATCAAGTAAGGCGTACCTCTATATCCCTCGTTACCAATAATTTTTACAAAATTATTCCATTGTATGTTTGTATATGTATTTGGAGTTGCACCTCCTCTAACAGCAGGCCAAGGAAATAGCAAAGGTCTTTCTACGGCACCTTTCTTACAGTATTCTAATTCTGTTTGCCAACGAATATGATCATATTTTAAAAACTCACCGAGCAAACCTACACTAAAATACATGAACTCACCAGAGCGATGTGACGGTGCAGGAACTGTATGTGTAAAAAAATTAGGGTCAACCGGTTCAGTGTTAATGTAACGATGACTAGTGGTTGTTCCACCAACGAACAAACCAAAACCTCTAAAAAATTGAGCCTCCACTTGAAAAGTCAACTGAATAAAAGCTATACAAAAAATGATTTTTTTAATCATGGTATTATGCGCTAACCGTTTCCATTGCTGGATTTACTTTTTTTACTAAACCTTGTAATACTTTACCTGGTCCTACTTCTGTAAAATGAGTTGCTCCGTCAGCAATCATTTGCGTAACAGTTTGTGTCCATTTTACAGGAGCTGTTAATTGAAGAATTAAATTTTTCTTAATCTCGTCAGGATTTGATACCGCCGATGCCGTTACATTTTGATAGACAGGACATATTGGTTGATTAAATGTTGTTGCATTGATAGCAGCTTCTAATTCAACACGAGCAGGTTCCATTAAAGGTGAATGAAAAGCACCACCAACTGGTAATACCAAGGCGCGCTTAGCGCCAGCTGCTTTCATTTTTTCACAAGCAATATTAATACCTTCTGTAGAACCAGAAATCACTAATTGACCTGGACAGTTATAATTTGCAGCCACTACAATATGGCCACTTGCTGTAATTTCTTGACAAATTGTTTCAATCACATCATCGGCTAAATTTAAAACAGCCGCCATCGTCGATGGATTTATTTCACATGCTTTTTGCATCGCTAAAGCACGTTTAGATACTAGGGTTAAAGCACTTTCAAAGCTCAGCGTTTTATTAGCTACAAGAGCAGAAAACTCTCCTAAAGAATGGCCCGCTACCATATCAGGAACAAATGTATCACCTAAAGTTGCTGCTAAAATAACTGAATGTAAAAAAATAGCGGGCTGAGTTACTTTGGTTTGTTTTAATTCTTCGTCTGTTCCACCAAACATGGTATCAGTAATATTAAAACCTAATATTTCATTGGCTTGGTGAAACATTTTTTTTGCTAAATCTGAGCTATCATATAACTCTTTTCCCATTCCAGAAAATTGTGATCCTTGACCAGGGAATACAAATGCTTTCTTCATACTTAAAAGTGCGGTTGTGTTAGTTTTGATTAAAGTATAAATATACAAAAAAAACAGCCTTAAAAAAGACTAGTTTTGTATTTAGTAACTAACGATAGAATGTTAATTGCGCTAGTTATGAAACATTACAAATACTAGCATAGGCACAATATTCGCATTTTTTTTCATCTTCAGTTTGAGCAAATGGTAAATCGTTACCAATCATATCCTGAATGTTACGTTTTAAATGGTTTTCAAATTCCTGAAGTAATTCGTCTGTGAAATTTAAAATACCCCCTCCTTTTACATTTTCTAAAATAAACTTCGGTTGATCCTCAAATTTTTTAAAAGGGATAATACAAGGTTGTAATTCTTCGGCCTTGGCTATATTATTTTTAACCACTAACCAAGCGTACATAAACAGTTGCAACATTTTGTTATACTGACTATCCGTAAACAAATCTTCAAAAGAAGTAAACTTAAATTTATCAGTATCTTTTACTGAAGATTTGTAATCAATTATTCTGATTTTATTTCCAAGTCTATCAATTCTATCTGCAGAACCTTTTAAATATATAATGGCATCAAGCCCTTGAATAGGAACAGTCACAGAAGCCGTTAATGCTCTTTCTAAATCTATTAAACTTAATAATTGATTTGTTTTTTTAGAATGCTGAATTAATCTTAAATCACTCTTTAGCAATTTATTCACGTATTCATATAGTACTTTACGCTGTAAAAAGTTTTTTCCAAACTGACTTTCATACTGGCTAAAATAATTTTGAAAAATTAAATTTACACTGGATTCTGTTTTTGCAAAACACTCAGAAACATCCTTTTCATTTAAAACCCTTCCTATAAAAGGCTTATATAACATTTCTAAAGACTCATGTAAAATAGAGCCTTGCGTATTAGCTTCGGCACTTTCTTCTACATCTTCTGTTTCTTTAATCCCAGCCCCATATCTATAAAAAAATCTTAACGCACAATCTTTATAGGTGATTAATGCAGAAGGGCTTAAGCCTGTATATTGGCTATCGGTGGTTAGCTTATAAATAATTGGCGCTAAATTGTAGTCTGTTTTTGAAATTGAAATTTGATTTCTTGAACTTGCTGGAAGTGAATCCCCACTCAACATTTTCTCGGAAATAACATGAGCCTTGTTATATTTCGTCAATTCAAATTGCAATTGAGTTATAAATCTACTTTTCTCGCCTGAACCAAGCACACTATGCTCTGTATTATAGGTAATTAAAATATTGGAGGCTCGTTGCAAAATCCGATAAAAGTGATAAGCGTAAATAGCGTCCTTATCGCCATATAACGGCATGCCATGATAGCGTTTTAAATCATTAGGAATAAATGAGTTAGTAGATTTTCCTGAAGGTAAAACCCCTTCATTTACGCCCATTAAAATTAAATTCTCAAAATCTAATGTTCTCGTTTCTAAAACGCCCATAATTTGAAGTCCTTGCAATGGTTCACCAATAAAAGGTACTGATGCTGAACCTATGATTTGCTTATACAAACTCTTTAAGGTTATTAAAGAATCTAAGTACGCATGATTTTGAATTAGGGATTGTAATCGATTAAAATATTTAGTAAACACATGTAAATATTCCTTCTCAGTTGAAGAAAGTTTTAAATCTTCACTTTCTGACACATTAAATACATGGATGATGTGAAACATAGCGGCTACTCCTTCAGTTGAATGAGACCAAACACTAAATAAATCTTTTATAAATTGATAATTATCTTCAAATAATTCGGATAAAACTTTGTGATTTAACCATACATAGTTTTTATCAATGACCTTTTGAATAATAGATTGTAATGAAATACTAGGATTAAACGACTTGTAGTATTTTTTAAATAAAGAGTTTTGTAAAATCTTAAAGACATCGGCAAAATAATAGCTACTTGAAGCGCTTGCTTTTTGAACAGATTGATGAAGACTTATTAAATTATCCATCAAATCATAAATAGGAGATAACCGTAAAGGATATTCCATCGTAATATTGACGTGTTCTACTTCATCTGGTAATTGATTTAAAACGGGAAATAATAAACTTTCATCAGCTAAAACAACGGCCGTTTTATGTAAAGATTTACCTTGCTTAATCCATTCTTGTAGCTGATGAGATACCACTTGTGCCTGCCCCATTTGTTTTGGAACGGCAACAATATCAATATGTTTAGGAATCTCATTAAAATAGTCTCCAATTTTATTCTTAGAATCCAACCATGTTTGACTAAAATTTTTACGAAGAAATAAACCAGCCTCATAACTTTCATTTTTGACATAATAATGATCGCCATCGTAAATCATGACAGCTTTTTTTTCTTTTACTAAATCAGAAAATATTATAGTCTCTGCTTTATTTAAGGCATTAAACCCGCATATTAACACTTTATTAAAAGGCTGCAAATAACTTGATTGTTTAAAATTCTCAACAGCCTTTCGATACATCAAGCCTTGATAAGCTTGCTTTTTTTGAAGTAATACTTTAGCAAACTCATGGTAAATACTTCCCATTTGATGCATAAAATCAATATAATCTATTTGAGTTGGAGTTAAACTTTCTGCGCTTAAACTCCAATTTTCAATTTCTTTAATTTCTTTAAGATTTTGATATAAATCATTTGTATCAACTAAATACCGATCGGCTTCATTAAAATCTTGAAGCATTAAAGAGCCCCATTTGGCAAATGACTCAAATGGCTCGGCTTTATCCTTCAAAACAGCAACATAAACAGCATATAAATCACATATTAAATCAATACTATCAGCTTGTTGTAACTCAGATAACTCCGATACTAATTCTTCGGCGCTTATGATAGTTGGCAACCAAATGGTTTTTTGAAAAATTTTAGCTAAATATTGTTTCAAATAAAGCGCTCCGCGTTTATTAGGCAATACAATACAGAGATGTTCCGTTTCTGAAGCATGATGATCGAAAATATATTGTGCAATGTATTGTAAAAATGGTGTCATGTATTGGTCAGAACAGAATATTTAAAAAAAGAAAAGTAATAAAAAAGATGACTTAAATATCCATAGTTAATAAATTTATAGCGCCATTTTTTACCAATACCACTAATTTTTTTCCGTTTATGTAGTTGGGTTAATCGGGTGCTTTTTTTAGTTAAATTTACTTTCGATTTAAAAACAACCATGAAGATTATTTTATATACACTCTTATTTATAAGTATTTCCAAATTTTCAATAGCTCAAACTAATCAATGGGACTTACAGCAATGTGTTGATTATGCTCAAAAAAACAATATTAGTTTAAAACAATCTGAAATAGCAGCCAAAATCAACAAAAACAATGCGCAGCAAAGTGAAGCTGCTATTTTACCAACAGTAAACGCAGGCGCTCAACACACCTATAACTTTGGTAGAACGATTGACCGATACACAAATACCTTTGCCAATACGCAAGTATTATCTCAAAACTTTTATGTTTCATCTAATGTTGTTCTTTGGTCAGGATTATCTCAATACAATACTATCAAGGCAAATCAATTAAGATATTTATCAAGTGCCGAAAGCTATTTACAGCAAAAAAATGATTTAGCACTTAATGTGGCAACCGCATACATTAATGTTATTTTTAGTGATGAGATTTTACAAATTGCTCAAGCTCAATTTAAAATAACACAAGAACAATTAGAGCGCACTCAGAAATTAGCCGACGCTGGAACCTTAGCTAAAAGTGCCGTTTTTGATTTACAAGCACAATTAGCAAATGAAGAGGTAAATGTGACTAGTTCAGATAACAACTATCAAATTGCCTTATTGAGTTTAAAGCAATTATTAAATCTAGATACACTTAACAATTTTAATATTTCTAAACCTAATATAGATGTCTTAAATAACGAATTAAGTGCTCTAACAGTTCAATCAATTTATGACATAGCCTTAAAAAATCAGCATTCGATTAAAAGTGCAAATTATAATTTATTAGCGGCTGAAAAAAATGTAGATGTTGCAAAAGGAAGAGTTAGTCCTACACTATCGGCGACAGGGAGTTTAGGCACTGGTACATCCGCTTTAGATAAGCGTATTGATGCGGTTAATATAGTAGGCATTGAACAAGCGCCTTACTATACTCAATCAGGAGAAGCCATTTATACTCCTAAAACAGAAATCATTACTTCCAAAAAACCATTTGCTGATCAGTTTCAAGATAATGTGAATAAGAGCATTGGCTTTACATTATCTGTTCCTATCTTTAATGGTTTGCAAACAGTTACCGGAATAAAAAACGCCAAACTGAGTGCCTTAAACGCAAAATATTCACAAGATTTAGCTGAACAAAATTTATACAAAACAATTGCACAAGCCTATGCGAATGCTAAAGCAGCACTTAATAAATACAATGCTAACAAAGCATCTGTTGAAGCCTCTGAACAATCTTTTTTTTATGCTCAACAAAAATACAATGTAGGGGCAATTAGCACTTTTGATTATAACAATGCCAAAACTCGTTTACAAAATGCTCAAAGCAATTTGGTTCAAGCAAAATTTGATTACATTTTTAAATTAAAAGTATTAGATTATTATCAAGGAAAAGAATTAAAATTTTAAAAAAATCCCATCAACACAAACGGATAAACACATAACGTACTATGAGAAAATTATATTGGATAATAGGAATTTGCATTGCTGTATTAATGACTTTGATTGCATTTAAATTTTTTAAAGGAGAAGAGCCTACCGAAGTTACCGCTGATAAAGCAGCCAAACGACATATTATTGAAACAGTTTCTGCGAATGGGAAAATTCAACCTGAGGCTGAATTAAAAATCACTTCTGATGTTTCAGGAGAAGTAGTTGAAATGTTAGTCAAGGAAGGTGATCAAGTAAAAAAAGGTCAATTACTTTGCCGAATAAAACCAGATATCTACGAAAGTGCTTTAGAACGTGTTAATGCCACCGTAAATAGTTCTAAAGCAAATGTCAAAACAGCTGCTGCTCAATTAGCACAAGCTAAGGCTAATTTAGCCAATGCAGAAGCATCCTATACTCGTAATAAAAAATTATTCGATCAGAATGTAATTTCTCAACAAGAATTTGATGCTTCAAAAGCATCTTACGAAGCTGCTAAAGCTAATGTTGATGGACTCAGTGAATCAATTAAAGCATCAGATTATAATGTAAAGAGTGTTGAAGCTTCCTTAAAAGAAGCGAATTCTAATTTAGATAAAACATACATTTACGCTCCTGTAGATGGCACTGTTTCTAAATTAAATGTAGAAAAAGGAGAACGTGTAGTTGGTGTTCAGGGATTACAGGGTACTGAAATTTTACGTTTGGCGAATTTAAATGAAATGGAAGCTAGCGTAGAAGTTAATGAAAATGACATTATTCGTATTCATAAAAATGATACGGCAATCATTGAAGTTGATGCCTATATTGGAAAAAAATTCAGAGGTATCGTGACAGAAGTTGCTAATTCAGCAAATACAACGGGGATTTCAATTGATCAAGTGACTAATTTTGTCGTAAAAATAAGAATTCTTAGAGAATCTTATCTTGATTTAGTGACAGATATTAACCCTGCTCCCTTTAGACCAGGCATGAGTGCTAATGTAGAAATTCAAACGATGCGCGCTTCAAATATTATTACCATCCCTATTCCTTGCGTCACAACTAGAAGCGGAGATACTACAAATATAAAACAATCCTTTGGAGATGATGATGAAGCAGTAGTTGTCAAAGATGAAAAACAAGAGAAATTAAACAATAAAAAAGAAGAAATTAAAGAATGTGTTTTTATAAATAACAATGGTGTGGCCAAAATGGTGTATGTCACAACAGGTATTCAAGACAATGATTATATTGAAATTAAAAGTGGGATTAAGGTTGGTGATGAAGTTATTTCAGGACCTTATGGCGCAGTATCAAAATTATTAAAAGACGGTAAGAAAATAAACGTGGTAGATAAAGACCAACTATTTTCAGAAAAAAAATAAGAAACTCGTGGCATACATTTTACATATAGAAAGCAGTTCAACAGTTTGCTCTGTGGCTATCTCTAAGGAAAATGAATTAGTAGCCATTAAAGAATTAAATAATGGATATACTCATGCAGAAAACTTGCATGTTTTTATTAATCAATTATTAAATGAATCTGGACTGTATCCTAAGGATTTAAAAGCAATTTCCGTAAGCTCGGGGCCAGGTTCTTATACTGGTTTACGTATTGGGTTTTCGGCCGCAAAAGGCATAGCCTATGCGTTACAAATTCCATTAATTAGTATCGATACCTTAAAATCATTAAGTGTATTGGCTATTAAGCAAACTCCAGAGTATGGAATTTTTGTACCTATGATGGATGCACGCAGAATGGAAGTATACTGTGCTGCCTATGATCAAAACTTAAATCAAGTATTGCCAACACAAGCTTTAGTTTTAAATGAAACAAGTATTAATATCTTTAATTTACAACAACCCATTTACTTTTTCGGAGATGGATTATCTAAAGCTAAAGAGTTATTAATACAACTCCCCTTACATCATTTTATTGACCATATTGAAGCAAGCGCATCGGCAATGATTAATTTAGCTTATTCAAAATATCTTGCAAATGATTTTGTTGATATCGCCTATGCAGAACCTAATTATTTAAAAGAATTTTTCTTTACCACTGCTAAAAAATAAGTTCATGTCACACAAAATAGCATTTGTTATCAATCCTAATGCCGGTGTAAAAAAGAAAATTGACATCATTGATTTCATCAAAACCAATTTTCCAAAACACATTGCTTACGATTTTATTGTCTGGAAAAACAAGGATGATTTTGAATCTGTAAAACAACAAATATTAGTTGGAAATTATAGCATCGCCGTTGCCTGTGGAGGAGACGGAACGGTCAATCAAGTCGCCTCTGTTGTTGCTCATACAAATATGTCTTTAGGCATATTTCCTTTAGGTTCTGGTAATGGCTTAGCTAGAAGTAATCGGATTCCAATGGATTTAAAACTAGCCTTAAAGATTATTGAAAAAGCAGAGATCAAAACTATTGATGGAGCAACTGTTAATGAACATCCATTTTTTTGTACGGCAGGTATAGGTTTTGATGCACATATAGCAAATGAATTTGCTATTAGTACCAAAAGAGGTTTTGTTACTTATTTTAAAACAACCATTAAAGAATTTTTTGGCTATACTCCTCAACATTATAAAATAACCATTGATGGTAAAAAAATAGAAACCGATGCGTTTTTAATAACGGTTGCTAACGCTGGACAATGGGGTAATGATGTGTACATTGCCCCAGAAGCAGAACTAACCGATGGCATTTTAAACATTAGTATTTTAAAACCGTTTACAATCATAGCCATTCCAATGATTGGTGTTAAATTATTTTCAAAAAAAATACACACCTCTATAAAATTACAATCTGAAAAAGGTAAATCTATAGAGATCGAGTATACTGGTGAACTACCTGTTCATTTTGATGGAGAACCCATTTCTGTTAAAGAAAAACTATCCATAAAGATTAAGCCTTTATCTCTGAAAATTGTCTGCTAAAATAATTTATTTCAATTTTGTATCCTGAAAAATATCGTAATTATATTGAAGATACATTGAATGATAAGGATGCATAAACCAAGCCCAATCGGCACGATTAAATTTAAATAATCGATAACCTAACCAGGGACTATATTTAGATGGATACGCTATGCCAACATCCAAAGCCAAACCATGAACGATACATTTATTTCTATTAGTAAATCCCCAAGGATTTTTTGCTCGTCCTCGTCCAAGTTTTACATTTATATAATCATTTTGGTACATCACACTAAATGCTCGTAATCGATGAACATGCTTGTGAGTATGCACAAAATATTGGTAAAACGAAAAGCCATATTTTTGTTTAAAGTTGCTTTGATTTTCCACTAAACCTATATCCAATGAAAACCCGTAATTTAACTTTGCATCAAAAGTATAACCAAAAGAAATACCAGGAGATATAAAAATAGGTTTATTAAATAATGTTTGCGATAACAATTTTGAAAATTGTATTAGAATACAAATAATTAAAATTTTATATCGAAACATAACTTATTAAGGACATAAACTACCATTTAGATAGCTAATAAACATTTATAATACCAATAAAATTGGCAAAACTTCTCATCTGGTCCTAGCCTAATTTAGCGCATTTAATTGAGTAATAAATGCACTTGTTGTTGTTGGACTTAATGTGAAATTAACAGATTGATTGGCAGTTATTGTGATCGGATTAAAAGATGAATATACTACCCCATTTTTCACGCCGATAGCAACAAGCGTGCATTGAAGTCCTTGTGGGGCATAATAATATGGGAATTTTGAGCTAAACTGCTCATAATATACATGAACCATAGAACTTATATTTTTGAATACTAAAAACACTTCCGTACCATAAGAATTCACATTGTCATTTGGCATCAGTGTTAAAGTTGTTTGAGGATATGCCGAAAAATAAGTAGAATTATCGCTATTACACCATGATCCTGTATCAACTGGAGCATTAAATTGATATAAACTAAATATATAATTACTAGCACTATAAAACACGCTATCTGCGGGCGCAGGAGACCATCCTCCAAATTGACCTAATGTGTCTTGTTGAATAAATGCTTGCATAACGTTAATGGAATCTAATCCACCTGTTAAAGCCCCTGGTTGACTCACTGTAATCCGCTTTCCTGCATCTAATATCAGTGCAGAATTATTTGACAATGCTTTTATGAAAAATTCGCCGCAAGATTTTAATGGACTCGAAAAATTCGTCATGGTAGACATATCGGCTAACACCATGTCGCTTTTTTTGTATATATCCTTAAACTGGATCGTTACTACTCCTGTTACTGGAATACCTGCTTGAGTTAAAAAGGCATTTGCTGGGATATTTATGATTGTTCCTTGAGGTGAAGTAATACTCCCTCCACTTACTCCACTTATGGTATAGGTTTGCATGACAGGAGTATTCTTAGATAAAAAATCAGTTACAGAGGTATACCCATTTACGGTCACTTGAGGAGTAGTCTCTTCCGTTTCTTTTTTACACGATACTATTACAAAGGCTGTAATAATATATAAAATTCCTTTTGCTGTTTTCATAATGGTGTTTTATTTGATAAACGTATAATTATCACAAATAGTGTGATCATATCTATTTCATTTTCTAATTAAATTTTAAAATAATAGTCCAAAATGAAACAAGAACTTAGCCATAAAATTTTGTTTCAAAAGCGGCTTATATTTTTTCTCCAAAGTTTTATCCCAATTTAGAATATATGCTGTATAATTACTGATATAATACGTTGTGCAATCTGCATTTTTACCAATCGCAAAATCCATAACCTCTTGTCTTAGTTCTTTTTTCACAATTCTCCTCCTTCTCCCAAACCAATACCGATGGATATATAAATCTGGTGCGCCTAAATAATGTATAGTCTCATGCGCAATCGTAACTGATTTATTACTTCCAATAAAGGCTCTTCCACCTTGATAAAAACCTAGAATACTACTTTTTTTAACCTTTAATAAATGAAACATAAATAAGGTATTATCAGATTGATTGAATCTTGAAGGTAAATGAATTTTTCGGGCAACGGAAGTATCTTTAATTTGCTTTGCTAGTGAATCAAATAGTCTTTTTTTCCAATTAACATTTTCAATTTTTTCTTCTTGAGTCTTTGTTTTTTTTCTTGTGACTACTTTAAAAAATTGTTTTTGTGTTAAATCCTGTAAACTTTTTCTTGGTAATTTATGTACAAAATTTTGTTTTAAAGTAGTATCCTTATTTAGGATCCAATGTTCCTTAAATATTAAATATTGACCTCTTTTATGAACCTCCTTAGTTAACCAATTAAACGCTTTTTTAGATTCACGAGAAAACGAATTTGATGTTGCTGTATCAGCTAATTTTTTCGAACTACTTGTAAGAATAAAATGATAAACATTTACAGTGTCTTTAACTGGACTAGCTTGAATTTTTACAGGAACTTTTACAAAAAAACAAGCATGAAAAAGTATCGTTAAAAATATAAGTGAAAGTAACTTTATTAATTTTATAAAATTCAAAAAATAAATATTGAGATGAATAATAATTACCCTCTTTCTTTTTCTGTATTATTAAATATTGTTTGTAAAATTTGATATTCCTCAGCATTCATCGTTAAGTTGCGACGAGCATATACACGTTTTGCAGTTTCTATCATTTTATCAAACTTATATACCTCCATGCCTTCGGCACCACCCCAACTATAACTTGGAATATGTGTTGATGGAAATCCTCCACCAAAAATATTAGCACCTACCCCAACAACAGTTCCGGTATTAAACATAGTATTAATACCACACTTGCTATGATCCCCCATCATTAGACCACAAAATTGCAATCCTGTGTCTACCATCTTTTCCTGAGCATAATTATATAATTTTACATGACTATAATTATTTTTTAAATTAGAGTTATTCGTATCTGCTCCTAAATTGCACCACTCCCCTATAACACTATTTCCTAAAAAACCATCATGCGCTTTATTACTAAATCCAAAAACAACTGAGTTGTTTATTTCGCCACCTACTTTACTGTGAGGACCAATCGTGGTAGGACCGTAAACCTTCGTACTTAATTTTAACGCAGAGTGTTCACACAAAGCAAAAGGCCCTCTCACAACAGACCCTTCCATAATTTCAGCTTCTTTCCCAATATAGATAGGTCCAGAAGTTGTGTTTAAAATAGCGGCTTCTACTGAAGCTCCTTCTTCTAAAAAAATATCTTTAACATTTCCGATAATGGTATTTGAAGAGGATAAAGATTGTGAAGATCGCCCTTTTGTAATTAAATCAAAATCTTGTTTAATAGCTTCACCATTTTTGGAGAAAATATCCCAAGTATTATCTACCGATAAATAATTTAAGGTTGTTTCTTCTGAACTTAGCAATGCTTCCTGAATATTTAATGCAGAAGCCATATGACTTCTATAGGCAACTAGAGTATTTCCTTTTTTTAATCCAGTATTAAACTCCAAATTATTTATTTGTGATAACAATTCGGGGGTAGGACAAATTTTCCCATTTATAAATACAGCATTATTGGTATACACCGCCTTATACTTGTGACTTAAATACGGTTGTGTTTGAAAGGTTAACTTTCCACTTAAATATGTTTCCCATTTTTGAGTAATCGTTAATATACCAATTCGTATTTCAGAAACAGGTTTTGTATATGTAAATGGCAATAATTGAAGCCAAGTTGTATCATCAAACAATATATAGTTCATATTAGCGAGGTCTTCGAGGTGTAGGTGTTGAATTGATATTTGGTTTACTTATAGAATCTGATTTTACTCCTGCGGGTTTTGTTTCATTAGTTGGTTGGCCTTGAATAACCCTAGGATTAACTTTAATTGGATTATTTACTTTTTGAACAGGACAGGCACCTTGTGTATCTCCATGAGCTTGATGTGCAGGCCATGCTGAAGGAGAAATAGAAATCGTTTGAGGATTTTGAGAATTTCCTGGTGGTATATGACAAATAGTAATTTGTTGAGACGTATCTGCAGGGGCAACTGTTGGTGTAGAAACCGTAGTTGGAGTTTGATTTGCTACTATTTCATAAACCACTATTTCTGTTTTTGTAATACTTCCTGTCGTATTAGATCCTGTTACTGAAACACTATTTTGACCTGGATTTAAAGTACCAATAAAATCACCCTGTGGAGCTGCAAAATTATAATTAGTAACGGGTACACCATTTAAACTTACTTGAATATCATTTAGAATAACATTTTGGATATTAAATTGGAAATTATAAGAACTAACATTAACGGTAGGTGTTCCTGTTGGCTGAGTGATGGTAACAATTGGCGCAGGTTTACCAACTCTATATCCTACAACTGCTTTTGCTGTATCAGAGCCATCATTATTGTTAGCAATAATTCTTAAAGTATTATTTCCTGAAACTAAATTAGCAGGAAACTCAAAATTATACCCATCAAAATTATAATTGGTAATTATTGAACCATTAAACTTTACGCTTAGTCCATTAGTAGCATTTAACATATTTGTTATTGTAGCTGAATATGTAAATGTTGGTAAGGTAGTTGTCGTATTTGGCAAACTTGGGTTTGTGAAAATAATCTCTGGAGGCAATTTAATATCAGCATGCGGCGCATAGTTCACATTAATTATCTTGGAATCAGAACCAAATTGATTCGTTCCAGTTACAGAAAGAGTATTATCTCCAACAGCTAAGTTTGTTTGAAAAAATATTTTTTTAGTAACCGCATCATAAGTAAAATTTGATTGAGGTACTCCGTTAAATACAACCGCTATATTAGCCTGACTATTAACATGTAACACATATAACTCAAAATTATATAAAAGATTGTCGGTGGCATTTATCGTAGATGGTGGATTTATTAAAGTAACTACAGGAAGAATGGGAACTGTTTTTTTAGTATACATAACCGTATCTTTTTTCGAATCCGTTCCATCTATATTGGTAGCAGTAACTTCAAAAGTATTAAGTCCAGTATTCAATGAAGCTGGAAAGGTAATATTAGGCGCTGTAAATGAATAATTAGTCACTGCCACTCCATTAAACATTACCTGTAACTGACTCGTTGCCGATACATTTGTAACGTTTGCAGAAAATGTAAAAGCAGCTACTAATGAATTAGCTTTAGTATTTACTGGATTTAATATAGTAACAACAGGAGGATTCTTGACGTCAATTTTTGGTTTATAGTTAACTGTGATTGTCTTTGAATCAACTCCATCAGTATTCGTTCCTGTTACCACTAACGTATTGATACCTACTGCTAATGTTGAATAAAAATTCAAATATTTAGAATTTACATCATATGTAAATGAAGAATTAGGATTACCATTAAAGATAAGGGATATATTATTTTTAGAAACAACATTTAATACCGATAATTTAAAATTATAAAATGCTTGAGCCGTAGCATATACAGGTGTAGCAGGTAAAACTAAATTAACGATTGGAGGAATTCGAGCTAATCTAGGTTCTTGATAAATAATATTTGTTACTTCTGTATCTTCGCCAACTAAATTATTTGCAGTAATGCTAATTGAATTTGAACCAGGAATTAAATTAGCTACAAATACAATTTGCTTTGTTGAAGGGTTATAAGTAAATGGAATAGAAAGTCCATTAAAATAAATAGAAATATCATTTTGAGCAATTACATTCAATACTTGTGCTTTTACGGTATAAGTTGGATTAGTCATAATTTGTCCAGGCTGAACCGGATTAATATAGTTGACAATAGGAGGATCTCCAGCTGCTTTAGGTAATTCATAAATGACTGTTGTTGACTCATTATCAGAACCCGCCGTATTTGTTGCCACAATATTTACAGGATTGACTCCGACATTTAATGCTGAATTATACTCTAAAATATGACTTTGAGCATTGAACGTAAAATTAGAACGAACAATTCCATTTAACTTAAACTGAATTTGATTTGCGGATGTAATATTTAAAATTTGTGCAGAAATTTTATATGATGCATTATTAACAACAAAGGCATTCACAGGAGGGGTAATATAAGTTACAATAGGCTTTATCTCTGCTGGTGGCGGAGGAGGAATAATTACCGTGTTTGTAGTTGCTACAGTTGGAGAAGTTACTGATGCTGTATTTGTAGTTGCTACAGTTGGTGTAGGCGTTACGATAATAGGATTTGATGTCACTGTATTTGAAGTTGCAACCGTATTAGTTGACACCACAGTATTGGTATAAGCCGTTTGATCAGGGTTGGCTGTTGAACTTGTCTTTTTGTGTTTTCCTCTCAGTGTAAATACTAAATTTAAACCTGTGTAATGATAATAATCATTGCTACCAGCAATCTTATCATGATTTACACCCAATTTTCCATCTAATAAATCGGCATTAGTTCCTTGAGGAAAGGTGACTTTATATTCCCATAGCATAGAAAAGCCAGGAGAAAATTGATATCCAAAACCAATACCAGCAGATGGTGAAAAGGTTATTAAATTACCGCCCTTACTTCCAAATGCATTTGATTCGTATTTTTTATCAATAAGAGTATTATATGAATTTAATGTTTTGGTTCTATTTCCTGTCGAATCAATTAAACTGAAATTATATAATTTTCCATTCCCATCAAGTAGATCGGATTTTGTTCGATAACTTGTAATTCCTATACCTCCCCATAAATTTAATAATACATGCGTTCTTTCTCTTAACCTATTAAAGTTTAACTGTAACTCTAAGGAACCTTCTCCTAATTTCATTTTATAATTATCATAAACATATTGTCTGCCCATTGGCACACTATCTACAAAATTTACAGCAGGATCATATTTACCATTATATGCATCATTAGACTTTACATCATAATTTCTATTAAAATCCATGCCGTAAGTATTTGCTGCTAAATAGCGTCCTCTAATAGCAAATGAAAAAATATTGGTTTTATTTTCATGCAAGCCTCTTTCAAGTGTAAAGCCTCCTGCCATACCCCAACAACTTCTATAATCAGCTGTTTGCCATGCACCACCAGCATTTAATCCTAATCGCCATGAGTTATAATAACGTGAAAGATCTTTTTGAGAAAAAGATTGAAGAGACAATAGGCTAATAAATACTAAATAGATTTTTTTCATAGTTTACATTTTAAAACAATAAAACATAGACAAATTGTCTATGTTTTAAAATTAACAATAATTATTGTGCCAAAAAATTAAGGTTTTCCAATTTCTACAACCCTAAATTCGGTTCTTCTGTTCTTGGCGTGCTCTTCCTCACTGCAAGGCGCATCATTTTTACAGTTATTTAACAATTTACTTTCGCCATATCCTACAGCCGTCAATCGTGATTTAGTAATTCCTTTAGAAATAATATAATCAACCGCAGCCTTTGCTCGCTTTTGAGATAAAACTAAGTTAAACTCATCCGAACTTCTCGAATCGGTATGTGAACTTAACTCAATATTTAAATTATTATTGGAGTTTAATACAGTAATGACTTTGTCTAAGATATTCTTTCCGGAAGCATCAATTTTATAATCACCATAGGCATAATATAAATTTTCAATAATGGTAATTTCTTGCCGTTTCTCTTTATTTTTCATAGTTAAAACTTCTAGCCAAGGATCATCAACAGAATAATCTCCTAATGCTGTTTTATCAATTTCTAACAACTCGAATTGAAATTTACCAGATTTACTTTTCTTAATTTCTTTATAAATTCTTCCTTTTGAATCTGCCACATACAATTTAATCAAATTAGAAAATCTAGGATCTGTTTCATCAATGGCAAATAAATAATTTTTATCAGCCCCTAAATTTCTAAACACAAACTTCCCCTGTTGGTCAGTCATAATATTCGCAATCACCTCTTTTTGATTAAAAATAGTCACCTTTGCGTTACTAATAGCCTTTTTATCCTGGTCAAACAAGTATCCATTTAACCCCATTATTAAATCTTCATCATTCACACTTAAATCTGTAATCGCAGAATTATCAACGCCTAATAAAGAAAATTTAAACTTACCTTTTGAATCGGATTGAGCTAACTTTACCTCTTTACCACTTTTATTAGTTAAAATAATTTTAGCGTTAATTGGCACATCATCATCCTCAATGGTTAATGAATAATTTTGATCTAATGGTAAATTTCTAAATGCAAAAGCTCCAAATTCATTAGTTGTTGTTTGCTCAATAATGTCACCAAACTCATTTTTAATCATCACTTTTTTATTTGCAATAGGCTTACTTGGATTTTCACCATACAATAAATTACCTGCTAAACTTAAATCATCATCATTATACAAATCAGGCATACCATTAGGATCTACTGGTAAATTCCTAAAAACAAATTTTTGTCCAGTACCATTATTATGTGTAATTCGTGTGATCTTAGAGTCTTTATCCGCTAAATAATACCTTGATTTATTTTTCAAATTAGCTTCTGTTCCTTCAATTTCGGCCATATAAGTTTTATCTGCATCTAAATTTCTAAATACAAAATAACCTTTTTCATTTGTTCTAGTTGAGTCAATTGCCTTACCATTTCCATCTAATAAAAATACTTTAACATCCTTTGCTGGATCATTGGCGTTTTCTGTTAACAAAACGGTGCCATCAATAGAAATATTTTTATTAGTGAATTTAAAATAATAAATATCATCCTCTCCTTTTCCACCCTCTCTGTTAGAAGAAAAATAGCCAATAGAATCATTTAAAAATGTAATTCCAAAGTCATCGGCTTTGCTATTTAGATAAAGACCTTCATTTCTATTTAACAGCCAATTACCATTTAATTGTTTCGCCGAAAAAATATCTAAATCTCCAAAACCTGGTAATCCATTCGATGAAAAATATAGGATACCATTTTTTTTAATTGTTGGAAAAACTTCATCACCGCTTGTATTAATATCAAAACCTAAATTAATAGGCTTACCCCATCCATCGCCATTTTTTTGACACATCCAAATATCTTGTCCTCCAATAGAACCTGGCATATCAGAAGAAAAGAAAAGTACACTTCCGTCCTCATTTAAAGATGGATGTGCACAAGAATAGTCATCGCTATTAAAAGGAAATGAATTTGATTTGGAAAAATTTGATTCATCAACTTCACTGAAATAAATTTTAGCCCTATTAATAAAATTTTCATTTCGTTTACTAACCAAATAATTTACGCGAGTATAGGCGGCTAATTTACCGTCCCCGGAAAATGAAATTGGGCCATCATGAAAACTAGAATTAACATGCTTATTGACAAGCTTTTCTTTTTTAATCTCATTATTTTTTATTTCTGAAGAAAAAATATTTAAATACGGTTGGTTGGTTGTTGAAGATGTTTCAAAATCAACTAGATCATTAATTTTTTCGGCTACAAAAAATAGTTTGTTATTTAATACTACAGGACAAAATTCTGAACGTTTAGTATTAATAGATTCTATGTTTTTTATTTCATATTCTTTGGGTTTTGATTCCCAATATTTAATTTCCTGACAAGATTTAATAGCATTTTGAGCAACTTTACTATTCTCATTCCCTTTTATAAAAATAGTATATTGATTTAGGGCTTCACTATATTTATTGTTTGATTTTAAAACATTACCATAATTAAAATTAACCTCTTTTGCAACTGGACCAAGGCTAATTGCTTTCGCATAATAATTTTCTGCTTTTGTATAATTATTTAAAATACGGTAACAATCTGCCAACTTAATCATCGCTGCTTGTTTATCCATTGACTTGCTATTAGCTACTTTTTCATAAAAATGAACCGCTTCAGCGTAGTTAAATTTCAAATAATGCTTATCTGCTTTTTTCATTTGAGCTATGCCCACAAATGAAAAAAGCAATAAATTAACTGTACTATATAAAATATATTTTTTTATTGAACTCATAGCTATATTTTACAAATAACGAGGCGATAACATTTTTGATTTATATGTATTAAAATCAAATCCAATTAATATTTCATGGCCATTTCCTAATTTATTTTGAGTTTTTCCAATTCCTTTATCAAAAGCATAGCCAATTTTTAAGCTATGAGTTATATATAATTGAGCTAAGGCCCCTACCGTTGCATCGGATCTATAAAATACACCTAACCATAAACGTTGGTTAATTAAAAAATTTAAATTTCCATCAAGGCTATTAATCGTTTTCGTTCCTTTATAAATGATTGTTGGATTAATTACTAAATTATCATTTATAGAAAATCCCTTACTAATAATTCCGAAAAGATGAGTTGATAATTTATAGGTTAAATCATATTCCATCAAACTTCCTGAAATATTTGTATAAGATATTTTATCATTATAAATATAAGCTGAATTTAAATGTGTTGCACTAATACCTGCATAAAAAGAATTTGATTTTAAATAAATTCCTGCATCAAAATCAGGCTTTAGTTTATTAGAAGAGATATTAGCGTAGGCATTTACTTCTCCGGGATCTTTATAATTCATTTTATTAAAATCAAACACATAATTTACAACACCAGCCCTTAACCCAAACGACAACTTTAATTTATTACTTATTGGCAAAATATATGCTATGTTTCCATAAGCTGCGGTTACTCTTTTTGGTCCAATAATATCGTTATAAGCACTAAAGCCTAATCCAATTCGTTTTTTCTTTAAAGGCCCATGAAAACTAAATGATTGAGTTGATGGAGCTCCATCAAAACCTGACCATTGTTGTCTAATATCAAGCACTGCACTTAAAGCATCCTTTGAACCTGCATAGGCAGGATTAATTACCATTTGATTAAATTGATATTGACTGTATTGAGGGTCTTGCTGACCAAATAATGACCAGGTATAAATAAAACTAAAGATTAATAATTTTGTTCTCATTCTATTTTAATTAGTTAATTCTACCCAACCTTTTTTTACCCCATTTCCTCCTTCAATTTCAATGATGTAGAAATAAGTTCCACTAACCAATTGCGTTCCGTTTTGTTGTTTCCCATTCCAAACAACTGATGAATTATTATAATTAGATGCGCTCCACACTTTATTTCCCCAGCGATTAAAAATACTCACTGAATTGTTCGGGAAATTTTCAATATTTTCTATGACCCAATTATCATTTAATCCATCACCATCTGGTGTAAATCCATTATAAACCGAAATTTGACAAGGAGATGTACTTGCTAAAACATTATAACTAAATGACACAGAATCTATAACAATACTATTTGAATTAACTGCTAAAACAGTGACACTATAATTACCTGGCGATAAACTATCGATACTTGAACAATTCTGAGATGGACAAATTGATGATGGATTCCATACATATACTAATTGAATAGCGCTACTAGGTGAAGAATTTAAAACTAAGGAAATAAATCCATCATGTTTATTTAAACAACTTTCATTTTGAAATAACGGAGTGATACTTAAATCAATAGTTCCAACAATTTCAGGTTGTAAAAAACCTTGAGTGATTATATTATTGCTGTTTATAATGGTTGTCACAATAGGCTCTCCAATATTATAATACAATTCAGTACCAGTAGTTCCTACAGTTCCTCCTCCACCAGAAGTGAGAATAACTGAAGGTGTGACGCTTTGAGAATAAACTCTTGACCAACTTAATAATATGAAAAATAAAAATAATTTTCTCACGCTCAATTATTTAAATTCTTTAATAATCACACTACTTCCGCTAAAACAACCTGGATCAATATATACAGTAGAAGCACTTCCGCCACCCATACAATATGCCCAAAGTTCAACATTATAAGTTCCAGCAACTAAACCATCAAATTCAGCAACAATGGTTACTCCTTTATTATTAGTAACATTAAATACAGTTGCATTATCTAAAAAGTAGATTGCCTTTCCTGAATTACCATTTGCTGAAATACCATTAATTTTAACTTCATATGTAACATTATTAGAACCTACTAAATCAAAAACGTTTAAATCTGTTTGCAAAATAACTTCAACATGCGTATCAGAATAAGTTTTAGTTAAGGTTCCTAAATTGTTATTAAATTTCACAGGTGTTGTGGACACAGACGCTATACTTTGACAAGATGTCGAACCATAGGTAATTTTCATAATTGGCATCCATGAGGCATTTCCAGAAGCATCTGACACTAAAACTTTTCCAACACCTTGAGAGCCATCAGTAATCGCCATAGAACCATTTACATGAAATTTATTGATTGGTGATGTTGTACCTACTCCTACAAAACCATTACTTGGATTAAAAGACATTGCACTAAAAGGTGTTCCATTGCCTTCATTTTTTAAAAACATATTTGCAGATCCGTCCACATCAAAATACCAATTGTAATTTGGCTGATTACTGTTCCCAAATTTTATTTGAGAACCAGCTGAATTAACAACATGTAATGGAGATGAAGGTGATATAATTCCTATACCCACATTTCCATCATTTCTTACTACAAATAAATCAACACTTCCTGAATTAGCAGCCTTAAGCGCATAACTAGAATTTGTTGAAGTTTTACCTTTAATAAAAATTCCGCCATCAAATGCTCCCGCATAAGAAGTAACTGAAGCATTTGTATTTTTCACAGCAAGAGCCTCAAATGTGCCAGATGCAGATACTCTAACTGCATTAGTATTATTTACATTGACTACATCCAAAACTGCCCCAGGAGAAGTTGTACCAATACCAACATTCACAGCATCGACGCCTGTTCCACCTAAAACCATACTATTACTTGTACCAACCTTTGCATTATAACCAATTGCGGTAGCATTTGTAAGATTATTTGATAATACATCAGCATTAGTACCTAAAGCTGTATTAAAATTTCCTGTTGTATTACTTACTAAAGCAGATGATCCCAACGCAACATTCTGAACACCTGTGCTATTTGTATTCATTGCACTACCTCCAATAGCAATGTTATAATTTCCTGATGTATTAGAAAATAATGCTTGTGTGCCTATACCAACGTTATATTGACCTATTGTGTTATTCCGAAGAGAAAATCTTCCTCCTGAAAAGTTATCTGACCCTGTTGTAGTATTATACAAAGCTTCGCGACCAATTGCAGTATTATTTACTCCAGTTGTATTAAAATAAAGTGCGTTTATACCGACAGCAGTATTAAAAGCCCCAGATGATGATGAAAACATAGCATCTCTACCAATTGCTGTATTACCTAATCCAGTATTACTCGCCGGTGTTGTAGAACCAAGAAGCGAATTATATCCCACACTTGTATTTGTATTATCCCAAGAAGTGGCAGTACTATTTGCATTATATTGAGAGTAATATCCTAGAGCCACACCATTATTTCCAGCTACATTAGAAAATAATGAAAATGCGCCATTCGCAGTATTAGAATTTCCTGTAGAATTAGAATAAAGTGAATTAAATCCAATAGCAGAATTTGATGAACCTATTGTGTTTGAGTATAAAGATGTATTACCAATTGCAGTATTTCGCCAACCATTACTTACACTTGTTGGTTGGTTCAGGTATAGAGTTCTATAACCAACTGCAACGTTATCAGTGCTCCATGATGTATTACCATTTGAATAACTTTGTGTAAAAAGCGCTTCTCTTCCAATTGCAATATTTTGCGAAGCATAGGTATTATTAGTTAATGCCGATGTACCAACCGCGGTATTATCATAAGCATTATTTACTCGCAATGCTCCAACGCCAAAAGCCGAATTAGAACTACCTACTATATTATCTCGTAAAGAATTTAGACCATAGGCAGTATTATTAATGCCCGTATTTGCATTTCCACTTAGTAATCCAAAAAATGTATTTCCATTAACATTATCTATTCTTCCTGCTTTTTGATTGTTTACTTTAATTGAAAATGGCACATTATCTGTTGTCCCAATAAAATTAGTTCCATCTACTGTTCCAGAATTTCCGATCAACGACCAATCGTTGCTCGCAGGTAAAGTAATTGTGTTACCTCCTGAAATTGAAATTGAATTACTACTGATTGTTAATGATTGATTTGGAGATGACAAAGTATAATTAGGTGCCGTTCCTGAAATTGAAATACCAGTACTTGGAGTTAACACTGTTGTACTAGATGAAGGTATAGTTAACGTTTGAGTTGGGTAGGCTCCAGATAAAGTTCCTCCTGTAACAGCTAATGAAGGAGTTACAGATGCTACTGTATAACTAGGAGATGAGCCTGTAATTGTAACATTTGCTCCTTGAGTTAATGTAGTAGTCGGATTAGAAGGTAAAGTAATAGTATTACCGCCAGTTATTGAAAGTGAATTACTATTTATAGTTAATGATTGATTTGGTGAAGACAAAGTATAATTTGGCGCGGTTCCAGAAATTGTAATTCCCGTACTTTGAGTTAACACTGTTGTACTTGAAGTTGGAATAGTTAATGTTTGATTTGGATATAATCCTGATAAAGTACCACCTGTAACAGTTAATGTAGGAGTTACTGAGCCTACAGTATAACTGGGAGATGACCCTAAAACTATAACATTAGCACCAGAAGTTAAAGTTGTTGAGGGAGATGAAGGTAATAATACAGTATTTCCTCCTGGTCCATTAATGGTTAGTGAATTTGAGTTTACTGTTAAACTTGGGCTCGGTATTGCTACTGAGTTCCCATTAGTAATCGTTAATGAACCGCTTGATATACTTAAAGTTGGACTAGGAACACTTACCGTAAAAGTATTTCCTGATGTCGGAGTTACAGTTGCTAAACCAGATCCTACAATATTAACAGATGAAGGGCTTGTTATATTTAAAGTTGTTGATGAAACTGCGGTACCTTGAGTTAAACTCAAAACACTAGTTGCTGGCGAATATGATAAAATTGGAGACGGAACGTCTACGATATAAACATTTGAAGTTGGATTAGTAACAGAAGCTACACCATTACCTGATATTGAAGGAGTTATTATTGCGGCGGTATTAGAAATCACCCCACCTGAAATATTAATTCCGTTACCTCCAGTGTAGATTTGTGTTGTTGGTGTACTTATTGTGAAATTTGGATAAGTTCCTGTTACTGAAGCTGAACCTGAGGATGTAATTGTAACTGTTTGATCAGGTGATGTATTAGAAATAATATTTCCTGAAATACCAATTCCATTTCCTGCAGTATAAGAAGTTGAGGAAGGAACATTAATCGTATAACTTCCTCCAATCGATGTTACTGTATTTGGTGCATTTATAGTGATTGTAGGAGTTGGTGATGCATTACCTGAAGTTTCTGCATATAAGGCATAAGGCACACTCATAAATTGCTGAGTACCTACGGAAACATATGCTGTTCCTCCTGCTGGGTCAAGCGATACTTCCATAAAGTAAGGTCCGTTTGCCCAGTTAATAGAAATAAAACTTGCTGTATTGACTGAACCAATTCCTAAGGTAAATAAACCAAGGGAATTAGTTATTTTAGAATGAGTTTCAGAAAAAACGACTGTACCAGACGCACTACCCTGATGTAAATCTAATTTAATTCCAATATTTTGATTGGATAATACAGATCCTGCTGCATTTCTAGCAACTCCTTGATAGGATATTTCTTTAGGAGCTTGACTGAAGGAAATAAGTGAAATACTTAGTAAAAGAGAAAATAATAGTTTTTTCATATGCTTTTAATATTTGTTAATGCCACATTACGACCCAATATAAATCATGCAATTTTTTTATATATGGTTTTCTTGAATTATATGAATAATTTATAAATCAAGTAATGCATGTTAAAATTATATAAAAAAAGAAGACAACGAACTATATTTTATCGACAATATATACACGTTAATTAACCAAATGACAATTTTGGTCGGAAAAATAATCCTTATTTAAGAATGATAACTTTAACTTAATAAGTGTTTTAACGACTTAATTTGATCAGGGGTACCAAGCACAAATAATTTTGATTCAGCTATAATTCTAGTATCAGCACTAGGGTTTACAATATACTCACCTGTAGCTGTTTTATAACCGATTATATTAGCGCCCGAACGATTACGGATTTCTAAATCTTTTAAGGTTTTATTTTTTAATTCATCAGGAATTTTGTCAAACGAAATTTCCTCTAAATTAATATTATCACCTCTTTCGGCAGTAATTCGATCAATAAACTCCATTACATCCGGTTTCATAACCAGAGATGCCATGTGAGCTCCTCCTACCTTATCAGGCATAATCACATTATTAGCTCCTGCAATTTTTAATTTTGTATCAGAATTATCTTCACTCGCTCTAGAAATAATTGTAATATCCTTATTCAGATTTCTGGCAGTTAAAACAATAAATAAATTATCAGCATCAACAGGTAGTGTGGTAATAATTGCTTTTGCTCTTAATATTCCTGCCTTAATCAACACCTCATCTTGCGTACTATCTCCATTTATAACTAGTTCACTGAATTTATGATTTAAAGTTGCTGTTAAAGTTGGGCTATTTTCAATAACTACAAAACGTTTATGATGCTTTTTCAACACCTGTGCCGCTTGACGACCATTACGGCCATATCCGCATATAATCACGTGATCAGAAAGTTTATCTATTGTAGCGTTCAATTTTCTATTTTTAAAAAACTCGTTAAACTCACCATCAATTACAAATTTTGTAATGGATGAAACAGCATAGGCAAAGGTACCAAAACTTGTGACAATAAGAAATGTTGTAAATAATTTCCCCTCAATCGACAATGGTTGAACTTCCTGATATCCAACTGTTGCCACCGTAATAATGGTCATATAAAACGCATCAAACCAACTATAATTATCAATTAATACATAACCAATTGTTCCTATAACCCATAAAGAAAGTAAAATCAATAGCGGTGCATAAAAACGATAATATGACTTGACAACATTTAACATCACATTGCCAAATTAAGAAAAAAACTGGAAATAATTTTATAAATCCCAAACACTTCTTCTACGACGATAAGTACTGGGCTTAAAACTCTCTTTATGCTCTAATATAAAGGCCATAATAAAGTAGATAATTATAGGTGAGCCAAATGTAAAAAAAGATAAATAAATAAAATACATGCGAATACGAGTTGAACCAATCCCAAGTTTTTTACCCCACCAATCGCATACACCAAATGCTTTTTGCTCAAACCAATATCTTATTTTATCTATCATGGTGAAACAAAGGTATAAAATTGTTTTATGTATTTTTCATTTCATAGAACTTTTGAGCAAAAACTCTGCTACGTTGCAGTGAAGGCATGCTTTCTTTGAGCAAAAATTATCCAATAAATATATTTGAGCTTGGCTTTCTAAAGCATTATCTGTTTTAACCCCCAACTTCATGAACTCTTTTGTCTTTGTATTTATTTCTGCGGGTAACTGAGACAATAAATCTAAGGCATATTCTAAAAAATCATTATTTGTATTATGCTTTGACATGAAGAACAAATAAGGCACTATCGTATTAATCACCACATTCTGAAATGCCTTTTCTCCAAAATACTTTAAATTTTCTTCAGATTCTACATCAAATTTATAATGAGAATTCCAGTATTGATTTGGTTCTATTTCAAAAAACAGTTGTATTGTTTTTAAATTAGGCTTTTGCTCAATGAGATGGTATAAGGATTGTTGTTTACCAATTAAACTTGCTAATTGTGCAATACGTATAGTTGGAAAATTAGCTGGTCGAGTTTTAGAAAACTTCCAAAGTTCCTTTTTAATGGGTACTAATAGATGCTTATGTTTTAAAAACTCAAATTCATTTTGTAATTGCTTAGGATATTTATCCTCAAATAACTCATCTAATAAGCCTGCTATTCCAAATAATAAAGCCTCTATTTGAACAGTATGGTCTGCATATTTTTTAAGTGTAGAATATGCTATTGATTTTCCTAATAATTCAAAGGCATCGTTATTTATTTTAAAACCAAAGCTCCTAAACAATAAAAGATAAAGAGTATCTTCATGACTGTATTGACAGAACTCAAATAAATGTTCAACATATAATGTTTTCTGCTCAATACGAGAAACGGCTAATCGATCTAACCATGTATTCCAAATGATATAAGGGACTGTGGTAATTGATTTCCCGCAGTGAACTGTTTGTTTCGATAATTGAAGTTGACTGTATTGTTCTAATAAGGCCGGTTTTATGTAGTTCTTTAATTCTAAAACAGAAACATTAAATTTTTCATTTTGAGATAAATCTGTATCATGCTCAAACACCACATGTAACACAATATTATCATATGCTTTATCGTGTTGATGATGGTGTTTTAACCAATCGGATGTTTTTACATGGATTTCGACATTACCAACTAAAATAATATCATTAATCTTAATTTTTGAATTAAAAAAATCAGGACCAGAGTCCTGATTTTGTTCACCTATTGAAATAAGTTCAATATTTTCTTTTTTAGAGCCGATAAATTGAGTTTGCCCTAATAACTTATATTTCCATATAGTATGAAGAAGCGCTTCGTTCATTTACCCTTGAGCATCCGCAGACGGACCATATACACCTGGTAACGGAACATCTAATAACCTTAAATAAACATCTAATTGAGCGCGATGATGATATAAATGATTCATACACCACGTACGAACTACTTCTGATTTACATTTGGTAAAGAAAATTGTTTCACCAGCTCTCATGGTCCAAGGCTTTGAAAATTCTTCTTCAGCTATTGAATTTAAAATTTTTTCAGCTTGTAAGATATGTTTATCATGTAATGCTAGTAAATCAGCGGTTGATGTAATAACTTTAGGTGTGTGATCTCCTTTAGCAAAATCTAACTCGTTATCTAATAAACACTCTTTCCACCAACCAGAAATTTCAGCAACATGAGTCGCTAATCGTAATAATGTCATAGATTTCTCATGAGGCTTATAATCGGCCTTATCAAAAGGAACTAACTCTAATAATTTACGCGTAGCAATTGACTCTTGCTTTATTTCCGCTAATAAAATTTCACTTTGTCTCATTTTATTTTGCATCTGTAGCTTGCGCTGCTTTCATTGACAAGATATATTTTGTTAACGCATCTTTTTGAACTGATGTTAAATTAGCCTTAGGTGACATATCATCAATTTCATGCATCCAACTTGCTTCTGAACGTTTAAAAATATTTTTTTGTCCATGACAATTTGTGCAGGCACCAGTGTAAATAGCATATCCTTCTTTTAATTGTTCTGCCGTCGCATCTGGAAATTTTGCTTTTATTGCTGTTAATTGTGCGTCTCCTGGAACAAGACTTGGAGCAGCTGCTGTAGGTGTTGAACTTTTTTTAGACGAGCCACAAGCTGTAATGATGATTGCCGATAAGGCAATTATGGTTAATTTTGAAATGGTCATAAGTTTATGTTTATTTTTTAAAATTAATAAATAATTTGAATTGTCATACTTAATTATCTTTTTCAATATCACTTGCTGAAAATTTTTGAAGTCCACTTAATTTTGATAATTGGTCAGAAACCTTTAATTCATCTCCAGCAATGACTAATTTGTAAATATTTGGGGTAAAATATTTTTTAATGACTTTCTGAACATCTTCTATGGTTAAAGCATTTAGATCATTTATAATATTTTTTCGTTTTTCAAAATTATACACTAATGGATTATAAAAAGCAGCTAAATCATCTGGACTTTCCATCCTTTTTATTCCAATGATTCTTTTATAAATAGCTTCCTTAAAGGTGTTTTCATCTATTGAGTTTGTATAAAAATCATTTAATGTTTTATCAAATAACTGAATTGTATTGAATAGCTCACTGCTTCTGACTGAACAAGACACTGAATACAGATTAGAGTACTTACTAGCTTTTTGATTACTTGTTATGCCATATGTTTTTCCTCCTTTTTCACGAATTTCTTTAAATAGCACTTCGTTAAAAATACTATTAGCTACCGAAAACGCTAACTGATCTTTATCGTTTACTGCTGGAGATATTTTATTCCATTGTAAGGCACATTGGGTTGAACCTGTCCTATTGATAAATCCAATTTCTTTTTTCTTAATTGAACTAGACTCTATACTCACGCTATTTGATGCGCCAAATTCAGATTTCCATGTACCATAATATTTTTCTATAATAGGTTTAATGGTTGCTAAATCAAAATTGCCGCAAATAATGAGGTTCGCATTTTTAGGAGTAAAATTAAATTCATAATACTCTTTAATTATTGCTGGTGTTATTTTTTGCATTTGTGATTTATAAAAATATCTCCCAAGTGGATTTGATAAACCAAATATGAAGTAATCACTAAATACGGAAGATAACTCTGCAATATCCATTTTAGAGGGGCTATTAAAATCAATACTTTGAGATATCATTAAATCCATTTTTTCTTTTGGAAATGTAGGAGATAAAACTGCCGCAGACATTAATTCCATTCCTCCATCTAAATCTTTACTCAAAATATTCATTGAAATGGATGTAAAATCATTTGATGAAGAGGCTGATAAAACAGTTCCTAATGCAAAGGCTTTGTTTGTTTGAGTTTCGATATCATATTTAGCATTTCCCATTAACAATGCGTTAGAAACAATGCTACTATAATTTTGCTGCCCAGGCGCTTCATTAACTTTACCTGTATTTAAAACTAATTTTACATTGATAGCTTGAATATTTCCATACTGCAACAAATAAATCTTTAAACCATTTTTTAAATTAAACGTTTCGTAAGTTGGTATAACTTGAGCTTTAGAAATCAAATTAAAAACTAGTAAAAAAACAATTCCTAAATTTTTCATCTTACTCTTCAATTTTATATTCATTGATTTTTCTATAGAGTGTGCGTTCGCTAATTCCTAATTCTTGTGATGCATACTTACGTTTTCCTTTATGTTTCTTAAGCGCTTTTTTAATCATATCTATTTCCTTGTCTTGAAGTGATAATGACTCCTCAACAACTATCGGCTGACTAAATCCATTAGAAGATTCTTTAACAATAATTGGATTATGTATTTTCAGATCACTAGAGGAGCTAACCACAGGAAAATTCGATTCATTATGATATAATCGATCTATAGTTTGTAAATCATCATTTGGCAAGTTTCCTAAAGTATTACCTCCAACTTGAACAATATCATGCACCACTTTTTTTAAGTCGTTCAAGTCCTTTTTCATGTCAAATAAAACTTTATATAACAAATCTCGCTCATTCATATCAGATGTTGAGGACGAACTTCCAAACCCCGAATGAGTAATAGCAGGCAAAGTGTTAGTGTTGTAATTTGGTAAATATTGTAAAATACTTTCTAACGAAATTTCTCTTTCTTTTTCGATAATAGAAATTTGTTCTGTTATATTTTTGAGTTGACGAATATTTCCAGGCCAATAATAATTGACTAATGCGTGCTCTGCATCTTGTGTTAATTTCACTGCGGGCATTCTGTACTTGGTGGCAAAATCACTGGCAAACTTTCTAAATAGTAAATAGATATCATCTTTACGCTCGCGTAATGGAGGCAAATTAATTGGCACAGTGTTTAAACGATAATATAAATCTTCTCTGAATTTACCTTTCTCTATTGCCACATTGAAATTAATATTAGTGGCTGCAACTACTCGAACGTTTGTTTTTTGAACTTTACTACTTCCAACCCTAATATACTCTCCTGTTTCTAATACACGTAATAATCGAGCCTGCGTTGTTAATGGTAGCTCACCTACTTCATCTAAAAAAATAGTTCCACCGTCTGCCACTTCAAAATAGCCTTTACGGGCCTCATGAGCTCCAGTAAATGAGCCTTTTTCGTGACCAAATAATTCGCTATCAATGGTTCCTTCAGGAATTGCACCACAGTTTACTGCAATGTATTGTCCATGTTTACGAGAACTATTTTGGTGTATGATTTGCGGAAACACTTCTTTACCTGTCCCGCTCTCACCGTTAATTAAAACATTCAAATCAGTTGGAGCTACCTGACGAGCTACATCAATTGCTCTTTCAAGAAGTGGGTTGTTACCCATAATTCCAAACCTCTGTTTAATATCTTGCAACGTCATGTCTTTTGTCTTTTATTAAAATTAAACGCATTCCCCAATCAAGGTTCCACTTGTGCAGCTCGTAATCAACACATTCACATAATCACCTTTCTTTAAATTTCCTTTAGGAAAAACACAAACGGTATTTTGTGAGTTACGACCACTCATCATGTCTGCTGATTTTTTAGAAATATTTTCGACTAACACTCTGTAAACTTTCCCTAAACCTTCTTTGGTTCTAATTTCACTATGTCTCCTTTGTGCATCAACAATTTCTGTTAAGCGACGACTCTTCACTTCTGCAGGAACATCATCTTCATACTTACGTTCTGCTAATGTTTTAGGACGTTCACTGTATGAGAACATATACGCAAATTCATATTTTACTTCTTCCATTAAAGACAACGTATCTTGATGTTGTTCTTCTGTTTCGCCACAAAAACCAGTAATAATATCTGCGCTAATAGCGGCATCTGGCATAATACGACGAATAGCTGCAATTCTATCTAAATACCATTCGCGAGTATAGCCACGATTCATTTTTTCTAAGACATCACTATTACCACTTTGTACTGGCAAGTGAACATATTTACAAATATTTTCATACTTCGCCATCATGTGTAAAACATCATCACCCATATCTTTTGGATGTGAAGTTGAATAACGCACGCGTAAATCAGGAGAAATTAAAGCAACCATTTCTAGTAACTCAGCAAAAGTGGTTGAATTTGCTTTTTGTTCTTCGGTTAAGGTTTCTTTTTTTAATCCTCCTCCACTCCACAAATAAGAGTTTACATTTTGACCCAATAACGTTACTTCTCTGTAGCCTTTATCAAAAGCTTCTTTGCATTCACGCACAATAGTTTCTGGTTCGCGACTTCTCTCTCTACCACGAGTAAATGGCACAACACAAAAGCTGCACATATTATCGCAACCACGCATAATACTCACAAAAGCACTCACACCATTATGATCTAACCGAACAGGCGAAATATCAGCATAGGTTTCTTCTTTGCTTAAAATCACGTTAATAGCTTGTTGACCACCTTCAGCAACAGCAATTAAATTTGGTAAATCTCGGTAAGCATCAGGACCAACCACCATATCCACCAATTTTTCTTGTTCCAAAAACTGATGTTTTAAACGTTCTGCCATACAACCTAAAACACCTATAAGCAGGTTTTTATTGGTCTTTTTTACTTTTTTGTAGTCATATAAACGCTGACGAACTCGAGATTCGGCATTTTCGCGAATAGCGCAAGTATTGACAAATATTAAATCTGCTTCCTTATAATCAGTTGTCGTCGTATATCCTTTGTCAATCAAAATAGAAGCAACGATTTCACTATCTGCAAAATTCATTTGGCAACCATAGCTTTCCAAAAACATCTTTTTTCCACCTTTATTCTCGGTTTCTCTAATTAATGCTTCTCCTTGTTTTGATTCGTCTATTATTTTGTTCTCCATGTATATCAATAAAAACGCAAAGATAAGGCTTTGTTCTGACAAATTGACACGTTAACCATTTTTCACAATCTAAAATCAATATTTTTTTAAACTATTTTAAAACGCTAAAAATCAAATAGTTAATCTCTAAAAAACAATCATTAAACAACAAAAAACAAACTTCTAAAAAATAAAAATTAGGTTTATTCGAATTTAATTTTTTTCCTTTGCAAACTTTTAAAGCAAACCAATCTCTATTTTTTGGGCTTAAAAACCTCAAAATTTGTCAAGTTTTAGCTTTAAATCGCGAACTTTTAATACATATATATACATGGCAAAAAATTTAGTTATTGTCGAGTCCCCTGCAAAAGCAAAAACCATTGAAGGGTTTTTAGGTAAAGATTTTACGGTTAAATCTAGTTTCGGACATATTAGAGATTTAGTAAAAAAAGGATTCGGTGTAGATATAGAGAATAATTTCACTCCAACATACGAAGTACAACCTGATAAAGAGAAAGTAATAGCTGAATTAAAAAAATTAACAAAGGGAGCCGACATGGTTTGGTTGGCATCCGATGAGGATCGTGAGGGAGAAGCAATTAGCTGGCATTTATACGAAACATTAGGATTAACAAAAAAGAACACAAAACGTATTGTTTTTCATGAAATCACGAAACCTGCTATTTTAAAGGCTATTGAAAATCCTCGTGAAATTGATATTAACTTAGTAAACGCGCAACAAGCCCGTCGTGTATTAGATAGATTAGTAGGTTTTGAATTATCTCCTATTTTATGGCGCAAAGTTCGTCCGAGTTTATCAGCTGGACGTGTGCAATCGGTGGCGGTTCGTTTAATTGTAGAGCGTGAAAGAGAAATCCAAAAATTTGAATCAACTTCTGCTTATAAAGTATCTGCTTTATTTAAAGTAGGAACTGGAATTTTAAAAGCTGAATTAGATAAACGTTATAGCACGGAAGAAGAAGCACAAGCTTTTTTAGAAAAATGCAAAGTGGCTTCTTATACCATTGAAAGTTTAGAAACAAAACCTGCTAAACGCTCACCTGCTGCACCTTTTACAACTTCTACTTTACAACAAGAAGCAGCTCGTAAATTAGGTTTTTCGGTAGCGCAAACCATGCAAGTGGCTCAGCGTTTGTACGAAGCAGGTAAGATTACTTACATGAGAACTGACTCCGTCAATTTATCGGATACAGCCATGGATCAAGCAAACAAGGCAATTAACGAAAACTACGGAGCTAAATATTACAATCCTCGTAAATACAAAAACAAAAGCAAAGGTGCACAAGAGGCGCATGAGGCTATTCGTCCGACTTACATTGACAGAACAGTGATTGATGGCGAACGTAACGAAATTCGTTTATACGATTTAATTTGGAAACGTACCATTGCCTCACAAATGAGTGATGCAGAATTAGAAAAAACGACTGCTAAAGTAAACGTGAGTGGTGCTTCTGAGTTGTTTGTTGCACAAGGAGAAGTATTAAAATTTGATGGTTTCTTAAAAGTATATATGGAAGGAACGGATGATGAAGATTCGGACGAAGAAAACTCATCGATGTTACCTCCAATGAAGGTTGGCGAAAAATTAGATAGTCAAGAAATTACAGCGACACAACGCTTTACGCATCACCCTGCGCGTTATACAGAGGCTAGTTTAGTTAAGAAATTAGAAGAATTAGGCATTGGTCGTCCTTCTACATATGCTCCAACAATTAGTACCGTTCAAAAACGTAACTATGTGGAGAAGACTGATAAAGAAGGGACTCCAAGACAGTATATGAATTTAACATTAGTTAAACAAAACATTTCTAAAGATATTAAAACAGAAAATACAGGAGCTGAAAAATCAAAATTATTCCCAACAGATATTGGAATGGTAGTAAATGATTTCTTATTGAAATACTTCCCTACAATTTTAGATTTTAATTTCACAGCAAAAGTCGAAGAAGAGTTTGATGAAATTGCAGAAGGACATTTAGACTGGCAAAATATGTTGAAAGAGTTTTATACTCCTTTCCATAAAACAGTTGAAACTACTTCAGAAAATAGCGAAAGAGCAAGTGGAGAAAAAATATTAGGTGTTGACCCCGTTAGCGGAAAGCCTGTATCAGTTCGCGTTGGACGTTTTGGCCCATTAGCTCAAATTGGAGAAACCATTGAAGGGTCTGACGAAAAACCGAAATTTGCTAGCTTAAGAAGAACTCAAAGTATCGAAACCATTACTTTAGAAGAAGCTTTAGATTTATTTAAATTGCCTTTAACTTTAGGAGACTATAATGGACAAGAGGTGGTTGTAGCTGTTGGACGTTTTGGACCTTACATTAAATTAGGTGAAGCTTTTATTTCAATACCTCGTACGATTGATCCTTTAACAGTTGATATGGAAAAGGCTATTGAAATTATTAAAGAAAAGGAAGAAGCTGATGCTCCAGTTGCTCATTACCAAGGTAAAGGTGTGACTAAAGGTAAAGGACGCTTTGGCCCATTTATTAAATACGACGGTATATTTATTAATGTTCCTAGAGCGTATAATTTCGATCATTTATCGCAAAGTGACATTAATGAATTAATTGAAAAGAAATTAGAAAAAGAAGCTAACCGTTATATCCAAAACTGGCCTGAAGAAAAGATTTCTGTTGAGAATGCACGTTGGGGTCCACAAATTAAGTTTGGTAAATTGATGCTAAAATTAATTAAAAATGGCGGCGGTAAGTTTACGCCAGATGAATTGACAGCCTTAAGTCTAGAGGATGTGAAAGCAATGATTGTTGCTCAAGTTCCAAAAGCATTTGATAAAAAAGGAGCAAAAAAAGCAGCTCCTAAAAAAGCTAAAGTTGTAAAACTAGCAACCGATAAAGCTCCTGCAAAGAAAGCCGCAGTAAAAAAAGCGGCAGCTAAAAAAACTGCTCCAAAAAAAGTAGCCGCAAAAAAAGCTCCTGCTAAAAAGAAATAATAAATCACCTAAAAAAGTCATCTAATTAGATGACTTTTTTTATATTTAGTCATTATGAGCTACAAAACATTTGAGCTAACAATAACCATTCTTCCAAATGATATTGATGAGAATGGCCATGTCAATAATATCACCTATTTAAAATGGGTTCAAGACATTGCTATAGCACATTGGACAAAAGTAGCGACGCCTGACATGAAAGCTCAACTATTATGGGTGGTAAGCAGACACGAAATTGATTATTTAAAATCAGCTTATTTACACAGTCATTTAATTGCAAAAACATGGGTTGTAGAGCCAAGCGGGGCTAAATCCGACCGCTATGTAGAGATTATAGACTTAGAAAATAATACCATTATTACAAAAATAAAAACCACTTGGTATTTGCTAGATGCAACAAGTAAAAGACCAAAACGAATTGAAGCAGATATTACTAAAGTATTTCAATAATGAAGGCATCTAGTATTAGCGAATTAAAAAAAGAATTAAATGAATTGCCAGCAAAACAATTGATGGAATTATGCTTGCATTTAGCGAAATATAAAAAAGACAATAAAGAGTTTTTAGATTATTTATTATTTCAAGCTCATGATAAAGAGAGTTTTGTACGCTTAGTTAAGCAGGAAATAGATGAACATTTTACGGAATTAAAATTTCAATCCAATTTATATTACGTCAAAAAAAGTTTGAGAAAACTTCTACGCATCATTACAAAATATTGCAAATATATTGGTGATAAAGCCCTAGCGGCAGATTTACATATTTATTTTTGTCAAAAAATGAAATCATCAGGTATCCCCTATCACAAAAGTCAATTATTAATAAACATGTATGAGCAACAAATTAAAAAAATAAATACACTCATTCAATCATTGCACGAAGATTTACAACAAGATTATTTAAATGATTTAGAAAAAATCAATTAATAATGCATGTATAACTTTGTAGGTAAATTAGAAAGAGAGTATCCTGTATTAGCTGCACTATAAGGGCTATTCTCTATTCCTACATAGAATGATTGATTGTTAAGTTTAGTAGTAGATTGAATACTAAAATGTCCATTAGCATCGGTTGTAGCTTTTTCAATAGTATATAAAGATCCCATACACTGTGATGAATTACCTGAACTTTTTCCGTTACAGGCAGAAAGTAATATGACAACTCCTTCAACTCCTTTAGGATTTTTACTACTAAGTGAGTCATATACATAACCATCATAAGAAATTTTACTCGTTTTTTTACATTTTGTACTAAAACAAAAAAACAAAAGCATAAATATAACGACACTTATTTTTATAAATAATCTCATAAGTCTTTTTTTAATCAGGTCCTATAAAGGTAATTAAAGTATTGATTTTAAGCATTATTTAACTCATATAATTCAATAGGTAAATCATCCGGATCTTTAAAAAATGTAAATTTTCTTTCCGTAAATTCATCGATACGAATTGGCTCTGTTACAATATGGTGTTGATTCAAATACAAAATAGTATTTTCAAGATTGTCTACTCCAAAGGCAATATGCCTTAATCCACTTGCCTCTGGCTTAGAAACTCTTTTAGGTGGATTAGGAAATGAAAACAACTCAATAATATAAATTCCATTCAATGATAAATCTAGCTTATACGATTGTCGTTCTTTTCGATATACTTCACGAATAATCTCAAAGCCTAAAACATCGACATAAAATTTTTTAGAGGTCGTATAATCAGAACAAATGATGGCTATATGATGAACTTGTTTTAAAATTTTCATATAGCTTTTATAATAGTTTTAATTCCATTAGTAATGCCTCTATATCTTTTTCTTTTGGGACAATATGAGCCTTTATTCCTGTTTTAAGCGCTCCTTGAATGTGTTGAGGAGAATCATCAAAAAAAATAGTTTCGTGTGCCTTTAAATGATTTTGCTGTAAGACATACTCAAATATTTCTGAATCAGGTTTACGCATTCCTATTCGACATGAATAATACACCTTTTCAAAAAATAGTTCTAAATTTTCATGTCCATGTTGTTTAAACAAATCCTCTTCTAATTGTTTAATATGAATTTCATTGGTATTGCTTAATAAAAACAAACGGTATCTTGATTTTAAATGGATTAACATGTTAAACCGATGAATCGGAAAATCTAATAGCATGGCATTCCATGCCGATATCATCTCGGTTTTTGTAACAGTATCATTTAAGGATTTTTTTAATTCATTAAAAAAATCAGTTTCACTCATCTGTCCCTTATCAAATAAATCAAAAATTGTAGATTGTTGCAATTGCGTATAAATTGACTCGAAGGGTTTAGCGGAGAGCTTATTAAACTCTGCAATGGTTTTAGGAATATCGAGATTAAGTATAACCCCTCCTAAGTCGAAAATTATATTTTTTATTTCACTCACAATATTTTGTTTATGTGCTACAAATATATATTTTTGCAGCCTAAACTCTTAAAATAGATTTTAGATGCTCCTATAGCTCATTCGGTTAGAGCAACTGACTCATAATCAGTAGGTGCCTGGTTCGATTCCAGGTGGGAGCACAAAAAAGCCACTTGATAATCAAGTGGCTTTTTTATTTAAATACCTTTTTCAAATTAAGGAATGGTAAAATTGATTTGCGGATTAACGGTTGCTGTTCCAAACGCATTTAATGTGAATGAGGCATTAGCTGTACTAAGCCAATTTCCAGTACTAGACCGTTAAATTTCCATCATTATCATACAATACATAAACATAATCCGTTACGTGATGCATGTAATTGAACACAAAAATTTGATCCATATCATCTAATATCACATAGCGCAAACGGTATTTTAAATTAGCTAAATTGGGCGTAATTCCAACAAACAAAGGCTGTGTCATCATCATTACTAATACTTTTTTACCCAAAACAGAAACAGGCAATGCATCATAGGAATAATTAACAGTGGGGTAAAGATTATTTTTTCTTAATATAAATTCTACTTTTTGCTAAGCCTAATTTATTAAAGAAGTGAGTAAATGACACCCCTAATACTCCCATTCCATATTTTGCGCTTCGTCTGAAATTAATAGAACTCGCCTCTGGAAAATATTTAGTAGGACAAGTAATTTCTGCTATTTGAAAACCAGCATAAAAAATTTGAGAAATCATTTGATTATCAAACACAAAGTCATCTGAATTTTCGTGATAACTAATCGTCTCTAAAATCTCTCTATTAAAAGCTCTGTATCCAGTATGATACTCGCTTAATTTTTGATTGATTAATATATTTTGTGTTAAGGTTAAGCAGCGATTAAAGATGTATTTATACATTGGCATGCCACCTTTTAAAGCGCCTTTACCTAAAATACGAGAGCCAAATACGGATGGATATAACTCATTAGCAATGATATAACTCATGCTTTGAATTAATTTTGGCGTATACTGGTAATCTGGGTGTAACATAATTACAATATCAGCTCCAATTTCTAAAGCTTTATCATAACATGTTTTTTGATTTCCACCATACCCTTTATTTTTTTCGTGACGAATCACGTGCTTAATACCTAATTGTCTCCCTACTTCGGTTGTATTATCCGTACTGTGATCATCAACTAATACCACGTCATCAACAATATCAAAAGGAATCTCATCATAAGTTCTTTTTAAAGTCAATGCTGCATTATAAGCAGGCAATACCACCACTATTTTTTTTCCGTTAATCATATCCTACAAAAATAACAAAGTTTATATAATTTGTATACTTCTCATTAAAAAATATCCTTTAAATTAGACCCTGATATTGAAAACAAAAGTATTACATAAATATTTACTGAAAGCGTATTTACCACCTTTTTTTCTTACTCTCTTCATAGGGGTCTTTGTTTTCTTTTTAATATACGTATTTACCTACATGGATGACATTGTTGGTAAAGGCATGGGGGCTTGGGTGCTTACAAAGTTCTTTGCTTATTCCTTTATAACTTTTGTGCCAACAGCTATGCCACTGGCCGTTTTACTTTCTTCTATTATGACTTTTGGTAATTTGGCTGAGAATTATGAATTAGCGGCTATGAAATCTTGCGGATTGTCCTTATTCAATATCATCAAACCCATTTTTGTATTTATTTTATTTTTAGCTGGCTTAACCTTTGTATTTAATAATTTTATTTTACCAAATGTGATGCTTAAATCTTCGCGAATGTTATGGGATATTAGGCAAGCTAAACCAACTTTGAGCATTAAAGAAGGGGTTTATTACAGTCAATTAGATGGGTATTCGATTAAAGTGGGACAAAAAAGCAGAGATGGACAAACCCTATATAACTTAAGTATTTATGACCACTCCGATGGACTTGGAAATAATATTCAACTCTATGCAGATAGTGGTCAAATGAAAACTTCGGCAGATACCAACTATCTTCAAATTCAACTCAATAGTGGCACTAGATATGAAGATATTGTTCAAAGCTCTGAGCACAAAAACACAAGGCCCTTAATGCAACTGCTTTACAAAGAACTCAATGTTAATGTTGACATGAGTAGTTTTAAAATGAAGCAAACCGAAGAAGAGTTATTTAAAGGCCATCATGAAATGATGAATGTTTGGCAAATTGCCAAAGAAATTGACACCATGAAAATGGAAATTGGTAAAAAACACCTTATTTTAAAAAATCAGTTTACGAATTACTTTATTGCTCGCACCTTAAAATCATCAGAATTAAAAACGGCATACCAACCCATTACCACATTTTACGGAACATTGAATAAAGATGAATTTAGACGAAGTGTTGAAAATGCTCAAAATTTGGTAAGAAGTTCAAGCACTTATATCGATTCTATTAATGAAGAAATAACTGGCAAAGAGTTTACCATAATTGATTATTTGGTGGGTTGGCATAAAAAAATTAATATATCGTTTGCGGTGGTTGTCTTATTTTTTGTAGGAGCTTCTTTAGGGGCAATTATCAGAAAAGGAGGTATGGGATTACCAGTTGTTGTGGCCGTCATCTTTTTTTTACTTTACTATGTTGTTTCTATCATTTATGAAGATTTAGTAATGGAAGGTGTTTACAATGTTGTTTTTGGAACATGGTTTCCTCTCTTTTTATTTTTACCATTAGGCATATTTTTAACCTATAAAGCCGCTAAAGATTCTGCTTTATTCGACATGTCGGCATACTTAGAGCCTATTAAAAAATTATTTAAAAAGTCCAGCTAATCTAAAAGATGCGAATTCTTCAGTTATGCAATAAAGCTCCTTATCCAGCCAACGACGGGAGTTCTATTGCCATATACACTTTAGCAGAAGGCTTAGCCGATAATGGTATTGAATTACACTTACTCCCTATCAACACCAAAAAACATTTTAAACCAGATAATCAAGTGCCAGAGGAGTTTAAACTTAAAACGCATTACCAATCTGTATTTAAAAACACAAATACTAGTATTTTAGGGGCTTTCCTAAACTTGTTTACAAATCAATCTTATTTTGTTAGCCGATTTTATTTCAAAGAATATGAACATGCTTTAATCAAAAAATTAAAGGAGACTGCATTTGACATCATTCAAATAGAAGGTGTTTTTATGGCGACTTACATTCCTATTATTAAAAAATATTCAAAGGCAAGCATCGTTTTACGAAGCCATAATGTTGAGCATCAAATTTGGGAACGACATTTAGAAACAGAAAAAAATATCATTAAAAAAAATTACTTGCAACTTCAAAACAATCGCTTAAAATCCTTTGAAATCAGAGTCTTTAATAAGGTTGATGCAATCATTACCATTACTGATGAAGACCGAAAAACGATATCTTCAATTTGTCCCAATACCTTATCGTATACTTGCTTAACAGGACTTAATTTATTAAAGTATCCTAAAATTCATGAAGCCAAACAACCACAAACCTTATTTCATTTTGCATCGATGGATTGGATGCCAAATGTTGAATCGGTTGATTGGTTATTGAATGAGGTTTGGCCCTCTATAGCAAAACAACTACCTCAAACTAAATTAGTGATTGCTGGCAGAGGCATGCCCGAGCGCTTTAAAAAATTAAGTTCTTCAAACATCTCCATTATTGAGCAAGTAACCGATTCAAGAGATTTTTACAACACCTATGATGTAATGCTGGTTCCTTTATGGTCTGGTAGTGGCTTACGAATAAAATTAGTTGAAGGCTTAGCTTATGGAAAGCCAATGATTACTACTAGTATTGGGGCTGAAGGCATCCCTTATACTTCCCATAAAAATTTAATTATTGCCGATTCATCATCAGAGTTTTCGGAAGCTATCATCAACGTATTATCCGATGCCGCTTTAAAAAGTAACTTACAAGATGGTGCTAGAGCTTTGGCTGAAAAACATTTTGATTATAAAGCCATTGGCTTACAGCTAAAAGCTTTTTACCAAAGCCTTTGTCAATAAAAAAATCCCTCACCATTGGTGAAGGATTTCTATATATATTATTTTAAATTTTATTTTAAAATCACAATTTTCTCAACCGATTTACCTTCTTCTAACTTAATAATTCCTACTCCGTCTAATGTATCCGAAACAGCTTTAATATCTAAAATAGCGGGTAATTTAAACGTATAGGTACTTACACCTGCTCCATCAGAAACACCTTGTGCTTTTAAATCAGCTTCAACCGTAGCACCAGTTGCTGTTTTTACATTAGCATATAATTTTACAGTAGCAGCTGGAATCACATTTCCATAAATATCTTGAGTGGTAATTTTTAATTTACAATCTGTCTTCTTTTGGCAAGAAGTATTAACTACCACAACAAATAAACCTAACGCTAAGGATGTTATAAATAATTTAAGTTTCATTTTATTTTTATATTAATGATATTGGATTAATATTTGTACTCAAATATAAAATAAAAAAATGAATAAAACCTACTTGAAAACTATATTATTGAGTCTAACCCTCATTTTAATGATTAAACTTGGCTTTTCTCAAACATTTTCAAAAGAAACCATCCTGATTTCTACTTCCTATGGAACGATGAAAATTAAGTTATTTAACGAAACACCTCAGCATCGCGATAATTTTTTAAAATTAGTGAAAGAGCATTTTTACGACAGCTTGCTATTTCATCGAGTGATACAGGATTTTATGATTCAGGGAGGCGACCCAGATAGTAAACATGCAGAACCTGCAAAATTTTTGGGAGATGGGGATTTAAAATACACCATTCCTGCTGAGTTTGTACCTAGCCTATGCCACAAAAAAGGCATGTTGTGTGCTGCCAGAAATGGAGATGATGTGAACCCCGAAAAAGCCTCATCGGCTTGCCAATTTTACATTGTGCAAGGTAAGATAAGAACCGATGAAGATTTAAAATCTTTTGAAAAACGAATTAATAAACCCTTGATTTCAAAACTAAAAGAAGATGTGCTAAATAAGCCCGAAAACATTGCTTTAAAAGATAAGATTGATGGATTTAAGAAAGTCCAAAACAATGATAGCTTAATGGTGTATTACAAAACCTTAAATAAATTGGTGGATGAGGAATATGCTAAAACACCACACTATGCTTTTCCAGAAGCGCATAAAACCATTTACAAAACCATTGGAGGCACTCCGCATTTAGATAGCCAATACACTATTTTTGGCGAAGTGATTGAAGGCCTAGACGTGATTGATAAAATAGCCGCTGTTGGCAAAAACAAAGACGATAGACCTTTGATTGATATTAGAATGACGATTTCACTAATTGAAGATAAATAAGTAATTTTAAGAAACTAAAAAAGACCATTAACATATACCAATCTTGCTACCCTCTGAGCGATTGGTTTCATTTTATGAGTCTTATATGCTAGTTAGCTGCAACCCTAAAAGACAGATTAAACTATCGAACGAAGAATTAGTCTAAAAAAATAAAAAGGCATGAAAAAGATATTTCTACAATTTATATTGTTGACTTCACTATCAAATTTGGCTTTTGGTCAAACAAATATTTATGACAGTATTTTTGTTGGTGGACGTTGGAGAACTTTTTTAACACATCTACCAACAGGATATAATACTTCTAATAATTATCCTTTGGTTTTAGCATTTCACGGTGGCGGTTTATTAGGTTATCAATCCATTCAATATCAATCTCGTTTATCTCAAAAATCAGATACTGCAGGTTTTATTGTTGTATATCCCGAAGGAGTAAAAATTGCAGGAAATAGAACTTGGAACGCAGGAGGTTGTTGCGCCCCATCAACAACACAAAATATTGACGACATAGGATTTGTAAATTCTTTACTAAACCATTTATTTTCAAACAGACCTATTGATACAATAAGAGTTTATGCAACTGGTTTTTCAAATGGTGCATTACTATGTTATAGTCTTGCGAACCAACTAACAAATCGATTTGCCGCTATTGCAACAGTTGCAGGTAATTTAATGTATTATCCTTGGAATCCTTCAAGATCAATTCCAATCATTAGTTTTCATTCTTATCAAGACCAAAATGTAAAATATTTTGGAGGTATTACAGTTGGAACAACTGGAACATACTTTCCGCCTCAAGATAGCATGTTTAATATTATAAGCTCAAATTATTCTTGTGGCATTTTGAAAGACACCTTGTTCCATAACACAACCCAATATGATCATTTTAAATATTCAAATTGTTCCTGTAACGCAATAATAGAGCAATATGTAAGCTATGACGGGGAACATTCATGGCCTGGGGGTCTTTCATCAGGTACAGTAACTGTAAGTAATAAATTTAGTGCGACGTATTTAATGTGGCAGTTTTTTCAAAATTATACAACAAGCTGTTTAACAACTGGTATTGAAAATTTTAACGAAACAAATATTAAAATTGAGGCATTCCCAAATCCATTCTCAAACAAAATCAAACTAACTAACACGACCGGAAATGAAAATTTTACCCTTATCAATTATTTTGGTCAAGTTATTTGGATAGGTAAAAATATTGAACAGCAGGATTTTTCTTACTTAACAAATGGTCTTTATTTCCTAAGAATTTACAATAGAACAATTAAACTAGTGAAACAATGAAAAGAAAGGCAGCACATAACAGTGTGTAAGCAATATTGCCTTGCCGCAGGCGCAACACAAGGCAACATCGCCTGCACGCAAACCGTTATTGCTTCACACCATTCAAATACACGCTCTCAATTAAATTACTTCCAAAAGAATAAGGAATAAAACCATATGAACTAATTGGTTTGGTGATAAAGAAATTGGCTTTTTTACCTGGTGTAATACTTCCAACCTCAGCAGATACATTCATAGCATAGGCCGAATTAATGGTACACGCATTAATCACTTCTTCAGGCGTTAATTTATATTGCACACAACCCAAGCTCATCATAAAATTCATGTTACCACTTGGGCAAGAACCTGGATTAAAATCACTCGCAAACGCAATAGGCAAACCGGCATCAATCATTTTACGAGCTGGAGGCAAAGGCAAACTTAAAAAGAAAGCTGCACCTGGCAATACGGTTGCCATCGTATTTGAATTTTTCAAAACTTCAATATCCGTATCATTACAATATTCTAAATGATCAACACTAATGGCTCCGCAAGCCACACCTGCCTGTATTCCACCAAAATGACTCATTTGTTCGGCATGAACTTTAGGTACTAAGCCCTGTTCTTTCCCTGCTTTTAAAATGTATTCCGTTTCCTCTGGCGTAAAATAATTTTGCTCACAAAACACATCTATAAAATCGGCTAATTTCTCAGCTGCTATTTTAGGAAGCATTTCATTTACTATTAAATTAATGTAGCCTTCTTTATTATTTTTAAATTCTAAAGGCAAGGCATGTGCTCCCAAAAACGTTGCTTTAACAGGAATCAAATTCAAGTCTTTAATACGCTTAATCACGCGTAACATTTTCAATTCGCTTTCTACACTTAAACCATAACCGCTTTTAATTTCAATGCTTCCAGTACCTTGAGAGATCACTTCTCTTAAGCGCACCATGGCTTGTTCAAACAATTCGTCTTCGCTTGCTTCACTTAACTTTTTAGCAGAATTTAAAATGCCACCGCCACGTGCAAAAATCTCTTCGTAACTCAAGCCATTAATTCTATCCACAAACTCCCCTTCTCTATTACCAGCATACACAATATGTGTGTGGCTATCGGCATAACAAGGCATCAAAATTTTTCCTTCACAATCAATAATTTCTAGTCCTTTCCAATCTTCAATTCCTGGAAAATCATCCATGCTTCCATAATCTGCGATTAAACCATTATCCACGGCTAACCACGCATTTTCAATACAAGGTAATTCCTTCATCTCTGCCCCACTTACTTTCAACACAACTGTATCTCTAACCTGCACTAAGGATTTGATATTTTTAATTAAGAGTCTTGACATATGCTAACATTTTTGAAAGCGCAAGTTATTTAATTTATGGCTTATTTTTGCTTAAAATGGTTATTTTTACATCATGGCAGGTAATACTTTTGGAACCTTATTTCGATTAACCACCTTTGGCGAAAGTCATGGTGTGGCTTTAGGCGGCATTATTGATGGTTGCCCAGCAGGATTAGCAATTGATTTAGACTTTGTGAAATCTGAATTACAACGACGTAAACCCGGCCAATCATCTATTACCACACAAAGGAAAGAAGAAGATGAAGTAACATTCCTTTCAGGTATTTTTGAAGGCAAAACCACAGGGCATCCTATTGGCTTTACGATTGAAAACACCAATCAAAAACCTAACGACTACGAACATATAAAAGATGCTTATCGCCCTTCTCACGCCGATTTTACGTATCAAGAAAAATATGGCATTAGAGATTACCGAGGTGGAGGCCGTTCCTCTGCTCGCGAAACGGCTTGCCGTATTGTTGGTGGCGCCATTGCCAAATTATATTTAAAGCACCTCAACATTAGCCTACAAGCTTATGTAAGCCAAGTTGGACATATTAAGTTAGAAAAAAAATACCAAGACTTAGACTTATCTAAAACCGAAGAATCTATCATTCGTTGTCCAGATGCAGCCACCGCCTATAAAATGGTGAGTTACATAGAAGACATTAGAAAAGAAGGCGATACCATTGGCGGCATTGTAAGCTGTGTTGTAAAGGGAACTCCCATTGGTTTAGGAGAACCAGTATTTGATAAACTCCATGCTGATTTAGGAAAAGCCATGTTAAGCATTAATGCAGTGAAAGGTTTTGAATATGGCGAAGGTTTTAATTCCATCAACTTCAAAGGCTCAGAATTAAATGATGCTTTTACCTTAACAGATGGAAAAGTAAATACAGTGACTAATCATAGTGGCGGCATACAAGGCGGCATTAGCAACGGACAAGATATTTATTTTAATGTGGCTTTTAAACCAGTCGCCACTATTATGCAAGATCAACAAAGTGTTGATAAAGACGGTAACGAAAGCACTGTTAAAGGTAAAGGACGCCACGACCCATGTGTATTACCAAGAGCAGTGCCAATAGTTGAAAGTATGGCGGCTTTAGTGTTGGTTGACCATATCTTAAGAAACAAGACTTCTAAAATTTAAAATAGAACGCTGATTTCTTATGATACATACAAAAATTATTTATAAACTATTTGTCACTTCGAGCGAAGTCGAGAATCGTTCTATAATACGAAAAAACATAATTAATCATAACAACCCGTGTCATCTGCGTTCCATAAAAAACTAAAATCATAATTAATCATAACAACCAACGCCACCTGCGTTCTATAAATATTTAAAACTATGTTCAGTAAAAAAAACAGACTCATTACCATTATTGTAATTGCAATGATCATTGGTATTGCCATAGGTTATGGTATCAACAAATCCATAACTAATAACGCACCTAAAATTGAGCTATCGTATATTCAAAAAATTTCAAAAGGGAATGCTGAAGTAGAAAAACAATTAATAGTTGCTTGCGCAAAAATTGACAATGCAAATTTAAAACAAGCAAAGAAAAAAGTAGCATCTAACTATTCTATTTTAAGCGATATCTTTTTACGCCTCATTAAAATGATTATTGCCCCACTTGTATTGGCAGTATTAGTAATGGGTGTTGCAAAAGTGGGCGATTTTAAAGCGGTTGGAAGAATTGGTGGTAAAACCTTATTGTATTTTACCTTTGCTACCCTTCTCTCTTTAAGTCTAGGTTTAGTGCTAGTTAATTTGTTTGAACCTGGAAAAGTAATGCATTTAGACCTTCCTGAAGTTGCTGCAGATGCAGGTATTAAAGCCAACTCTCAAACCGCTTCAAACTTTATTGCTCATATCGTTCCTGATAGCATTATCAGGGTTATGGCTGAAAATGAAATATTACCGATTGTTGTGTTTGCGTTATTTTTTGGAATTGCTGCGGCAAGCATTGGAGAGCAAGGTAAACCTATGATTAAAGCCATGGATAGTTTATCCCATGTGATGTTTAAAGTAACTAATTATGTTATGAACTTTGCTCCTATTGGCGTTTTTGGAGCCATTACTGCCGTTGTTATTCAGCAAGGATTAGACGTCTTGAGTGGCTATGCGTATTTAATGGCTTGCTTCTTTGGAGGATTATTATTTTTTGTATTTGGTGTTTTATTAACCATCTGTTTAATTTTAAGAATTAACTTTTTCTCATTATTGTCTCACATTAAAGAACCAGTTCTCTTAGCATTTAGTACTGCTAGCTCTGAAAGTGCGATGCCAAAAACGATTGAGCAATTAGAAAAATTCGGCATCAGTAACCGCATTGTCTCCTTTGTATTACCTCTTGGTTATTCGTTTAATTTAGATGGTTCAATCATGTATATGACCTTTGCAACGGTATTTATTGCTCAATCCTATGGCATTGATATGGCAATGGCCGATCAAATTAAAATGATGTTGATTTTACTGATAACTAGTAAAGGCGTGGCTGGTGTTCCAAGAGCGTCATTAGTAGTGATTGCAGGAATGCTAAGTATGTTTCATATTCCTGGCGAAGGTTTATTGTTATTATTAGCTGTTGACCAAATATTAGACATGGGCCGTTCGGCAACGAACGTTGTTGGAAATGCTGTAGCTAGCGCTGTAGTTGCTAAATGGGAAGGAGAAAAATTAACTCCAAAAACACATATATAACAGTAAGGCATGCTTTTCTATTGGCTTAATCTTATTGGCATTTTTTTCTTTACTATTTCAGGTTCCTTAGCGGCAAGAGATAAAAAGCACTATCACGATTATTTTGGTGTTTTCTTTACTGGTTTTTTAACTGCCATTGGCGGAGGAACATTAAGAGATATGATGTTGGGTGCTTATCCCATATCTTGGTTAAGCGACAAAAATATTTTAATATCAATTATTTGTGCGTTTATCATCACCCTTATATTCAAAAACCACATCATCAAATTACGTCGTACGTTGTTTTTATTTGATACGGTTGGAGTTGGGATTTATACGATATTAGGCGTTCAAAAAAGTTTAGAGTTAGGCGTTAACCCTTTTGCGGCTGTTATTTTAGGTCTAGTGTCAGCTGTATTTGGCGGGGTTATTAGAGATACGTTATTAAATGAAATTCCTTTGATATTTGCCAAAGAAATATATGCCACGGCTTGCATAGCCGGTGCTGTTTTATATACTACGATGTTGTACTTTAAAATTGATGCAAATATTGCGGCTATAATTTGCATGAGTTTAATTATCATTATCAGAATTATTGCTGTAAAATATAAGCTAGCTTTGCCTAAATTTGACGCAGGAAACGAAACAATCGATTAATAAAAATGGAAACTCAAGAAATAGGTTATATCAGTAAAACTCACGGACTAAAAGGACATATTATTTTACGTTTAAATGAATTAATCAATATTGATGATGTAGCTATCAAATCTGTTTTTTTAGATATTAATGGTTCGCAAGTGCCTTATTTTATTGAAGAATGTCGCCCTAATAATACTGGATATATTGTAAAACTAGAAACCATTGATACCGTTGACACGTCTAAAAAACTCATTGGCAAAAAAGCCTTTGCCTTACCTGACTTTATTTTAGAAAATGATGAATCCTTAAATGAATTTATTGGTTATACCATTATCGATTCTAGACTTGGTAATATTGGCAACATCGCTGCCGTTGATGAAAAGACAGACAATGCTATTGTTAAAGTGATTCATCCATCAGGTGTTGAAATTATTTTACCGTTCAATGATGATTTTATTATTGAAATCGATGATGATTTAAAAATCATTGAATTTAATGCTCCTGAAGGCTTGATTGAAATGTATTTATCAAACTAAGGTTTCATAACACGCTACCCTAAAAAGTTTAGCCGTAGTTTTTTTCTTTATTTAAAAGAAAAGCATTAATTGTCTTTCATTATAGAATATTTATCTACAATATTTAATAATTAAACGAAGCAACTTATTTACAAAATGCATATTTTTGCCTAATTCTTTTGCAAAATACATTAATTAAAAACGCCTTAACCAATATGAGAAAACTATCATACCTTTTTTTGCTGACTTTAAGTATTTTGTCACTTAAATCACAAACAACCATTACAATTGGTTCAGGAACATTAACGAGTGGGACTACAAACTCATCTCCTATCAATATTTATTTTCGTTCACACCATTGCCAAATATTATACACAGCTGCGGAAATTAATAATGCTGGATATACAGGTCCTGGTACGATTTCGAAATTAGGATTTAATATTTTCGGTACTACAACTGAAGCTCTTCCTAATTTTAGTATCAAATTAAAAAACACAACAAGTTCAGATTTATCGGTATATGATGCAAATGGTTTAACTAGTGTTTATAATTCTAGTTTATACCTTCCTACTGCTGGTGGATTTGAATTATTAAACTTGTCACAATCATTTATTTGGGATGGTTCAAGTAATCTGTTAGTAGATGTTTGCTTCGATCAAGTTGGCAGTTACTCAGCTTCTGGAGAAGTTTACACTTATACTTATACAAGCTCTGGAAGTGAATACGAATATTCAAGAGACGATAATTCGTCTCAATGCGCGATCGCAACAGTTAATACCAATTCTGCAGATAAACCCCAAATTCAATTTGAAATAACAGCATTAAGCCCTTGCACTGGAAATCCTATTGGAGGAAACGTCATATCTGACCACTCATTAGCCTGTGCAAATACTTCTTTCAATTTAACCTTAATCAACGGAAGTTCAGCATCTGGATTAGTTTATCAATGGCAATCATCTCCAAATGGAACAACCTATACAAACATAGGCTCTTCGCAAACATCTTGGAATTACACGATTCCGAGCTTATCATCCACAACTTATTATCGCTGCATAACAACATGCACTAATTCCACATTTTCTGCAACATCAGCAGCCGTGAGTGTTAGCCCAAATTCATTTTACAACTGCTATTGCTCGGCCCCTATTTTAAATTGCTTTAATGGTGATGTTATTTCAAAAGTAACATTGTCAAACCTCTCTGATTCAACTATGACATGCAGCACAGGAGCTTATGAAGACCGAAGTTCTTATGATACGATTTTATTAGTGGCTAATCAAAGCTATACCTTTAATATTAATTCTAATTATAGTAATGAAAAAATTAGTTACTGGATAGACTTTAATAAAAATGGAATATTTGAAACCAATGAATATTATTTATTAACTAATTCGTCTATTGCTGGAGTTAATACCAATACGCTTCAAGTTCCAATTACTACAGGTGGAGGATTAACCAAAATGCGATTAATGTTAGAAAACGGATCGTATATTTCTTCAACACCATGTTCTTCATCCTCTTATTATGGGACAACGTTGGATTATTTACTTGACATCACGGCTGCCCCTATATGCTCTTTAACTCCAAATGCAGGAAATGCCGTTACAACTTCAACTAGTGTATGTAGCAATGTATCTTATACTTTAGATTTAGTAGGCAATAGTATTTCAAGTGGTATTACTTACCAATGGCAAAATTCTTTAAATGGTTCTACTTGGACTAACCTCACCGCTCCTCAAAATATTATCCCTTACGCTGTTAATAGCCAAAATGTGACCAATTATTATAGATGCATTACAACGTGCACAGCTTCTGCTATATCTGCAACCTCAACTCCAGTAACCGTGCTTCAAAATTCATTTTTAGATTGCTATTGTTATCCAGGCCAAGTCGCTTGTTCAAATGGTGCAACTATGACAAATATATTAATTGCTGGTGTTTCTTACACTCCTGCGTGCGATCCAACAAATAATTACTACGATGTAACAGGTACAAGTTCGTTAAATATTTCACTAACTGCAAATCAATCGTATAGTATTTCAACAGACATTACTTCTTCGTTTCCAACTGCCTATGTCGGTGCTTGGATAGATTATAATCAAAACGGAATTTATGATGACATTGAATATATCGCTGTAGGCACTTCTACTGGAGGTAATATTGTTGCATCATTCACAGTTCCTTATACAGCTTTAGGAGGAAATACACACCTGAGATTAAAAATGGAATCAGCCTATTCAGCTACTACTTTATCTGCATGTACAAATAACAATTATGAAGGACAAACCGTTGATTATTTAGTTAATATGATAGCAGCTGCGCCATGCTCAGGAACAACGAATGCTGGTTTAACAATTTCTTCAAGTCCTAGTGTTTGTTCAACCACAACGTTTACCCTTGATTTAAATGGAAATGCTCAAGTAGGAGGATTAACTTATCAATGGCAATCATCAGCCAACAATATCTCTTGGGCAAATATTGGTGTTCCTCAAAACATCGTGCCTTATGTGATGACCAATCAAACATCGAATACTTTTTACAGATGTTTAGTAACTTGTTCTGCTAGTGCATCATCTACCTCTACACCGGTGAATGTTATCCAAAACTCATGGTTATATTGCTATTGCACTCCACCAGTAACTTCATGTAATTTTGGAAATGAAATTTCAAAAGTCGAATTATCTTCATTAACCAATACTTCTTCATGCAGTTCTGCAGGATATATTGATTATTCTGGAAGCGTTCCAACATTATCTTTAGATGCTGGTCAAACCTATTCAATTAATGTTAAAGTTGGATCTGATTATAGTAATTATGTAAGCGCTTGGATAGATTACGATCATAATGGTGTTTTTGATACAAATGAATATACAAACTTAGGCAGTACTAGTGGCGCTGGAGATTCTACGGTATATAGTTCTATAACCATTCCCATTAACGCCATATTAGGTAATACCAAACTTAGAATCAGAAATAATAACGGAATTTCTTTTACCAGCAGTGAGCCTTGTTCTGCTGGAATGGCTCCAAGACATAGCTTAACATTTACAGGTAATGGAGAGACTGAAGATTATATGATTCATATTTTACCTCAAAACTGTAGTACAATCAATTTTCCTCCAACCATGCCAGCTGTAGGAACGGCAACTATCTGTTATGGTGAGACAGATACATTAAACCTATCTTCAACACTTCCTGCTGTAACAGGCATAACCTATCAATGGAAAGCCTCTTTGGCTGGTGTATACGTAAATGAAGGATTAGCATTAAACACAACAAGCATTGCGGTTACCCCAACAACTAGCACCTCTTACTATTGTGAAATCATGTGTAATGGAACGGTTATACTTAACTCCGACACTGTTTTTGTAACCGTAAAACCTTCGACTGGTATTTATGGAACAGTGCTTACTAGCACAACTGTTCCAGTAGCTGGAAGAGTTATCTTATACAAATATGAACCCTTCTTCACTAAATTTGACTCAGTGGCAGGTCAAAATATTGGTTCTTTAGGAGATTACAACTTTACTTCTTTTAATTCAGGAATATACATTGTGAAAGCCATTCCGGCATTAAACAATCTTCAAATTACTTATGGTAATTCAGCCGTTAACTGGAAAACTGCTACCCAAATTACTCACGGATGTTCAATTAACGATATTCACAATATTGATGTGATTGCACTTAGTACCTTTACAACAACAGGCACGGGCTCTTTAAGTGGTAAAATATCTGAAGGACAAGGTTTTGGTCATAAAATGAATCAATCAATGGCACCAACAACTCCAGGAAATCCAATTGGAGGTATTGTTGTTAAAGGGGGCAGAAATCCTGGTGGACAAATGTTTGTTCAAACAATTACTGATCCTTCAACAGGAACCTACACTTTATCTGGATTACCAGATAATACTGCTGGATATTCTTACTTTATTTTAGTTGACATTCCAGGCTTAGATACAAATCATACTTACCATCGAGTAATTACATCTTTAAATAATAATTATCAAGGTTTAGATTTTGTAGTAGATTCTACTAAAATTAATCCGATACCAAGTTCTGTGACGAGCATTATTGAAACAAATGGATTAAGTCATGACATTAAAATTTATCCTAATCCTGCAACTAATTTCTTAACCATACAGTATGTTTTAGAAAGGAGTTCTGATGTAAAAATTGAATTAGTGGATATTCTTGGGAAAACCGTAAGAGTGCTTTTGCCAGAATCTAAACAAACATCTGATCAATACAAAAACACTTGGACTTTATCTGAATTAAAATCAGGGCTATACTTTTTGAAAATGACCATAAATAATTCTGAAACAATCGTCAAAATATCTATCACTAATTAGATAAAATAAATACTTTTAAAAAAGCCAACTGTTAGTTAACAGTTGGCTTTTTTGATTATATTTGATATAAGGATAAATTGAAATCCTTCAATTACTCTCCTAAAATTCCATCTTATCATTTCAGTCTCAATATTTAACAAATTATTTTTTACATGAAAAAAATCAAATACTTCCTTTATTTCTTGATATTCACCTCTGTAATAGGGAATGCTCAAAAGCCTTTATTACAAATAATAAAAAACATTGGAGGGCAAGCTGGAGATACTGGAGATCCGGTAATTGCTATTGACAATTCTGGTAACATTTATACAACTAGTCATTTTGGCGGCACAATAGACTTTAATCCCGGAATTGGAATAAATAATATAACTTCAATTGGCGCCAATGATGTTTATATATCAAAATTAGATAGTCTTGGTAATTTAATTTGGGTTAAAAATTTTGGAGGCACAGGGAACACTTATAGTCATGGTATATCATTAGATGGCAATGGAAATATTTATATTAATGGATATTTTAGCAACACTACAGATTTTGACCCAAATATTGGGGTTACTAATTTAACATCAGTTGGCGGAAATGATGCGTTTGTTTCAAAATTAGATGGTAATGGAAATTTAATTTGGACAAAAAGTATAAGTGGCACCGGTGAAGAATTAGGTCAATCTATTTCAATTGACCCTTCTGGAAATATCACAGCAACTGGAACATATTCTGGTACTACCGATTTTGACCCTAGTATAAGTCTTTTTAATTTAACTTCAGTTGGTGCAAGTGATATATTTATCTTAAAACTTGATGCTGCAGGTAATTTTGTTTGGGCTAAAAGTATTGGAGGAAACTCTAATGAATTTCCTGGCGCCATGACTACAGATGCCTTAGGAAATACATACACAACTGGACAATACGAATCAACCGTAGATTTTAATCCTGGACCAAATGTTTTTAATTTAACATCAGCGGGAGTTGAAGATATTTTCGTTTTAAAACTTGATGGAAATGGTAATTTTATTTGGGCTAAAACAATTGGAGGAACAACAACCGACATTGCCTATAGTATAAAAACAGATGCATTAGGTAAAGTATACACAACAGGCTATTATTCTGGAACAGTTGATTTTGACCCTAATATAGGAACAACTAATTTAACCTCTGTAGGAGGTAGTCACGATATTTTTGCTTTAAAATTAGATAGTATAGGCAATTTTATTTGGGCGAAAAGTATGGGAGGAAACGCTCTTGATTACGGAAAAACATTGGGATTAGATAATGCTAGCAGTTTGTATATTTCAGGTCTTTATAATGGCACTGGAGATTTTGACCCTGGAAGCGGAGTGTCTAATTTAATTCCTAATGGAAACTTTGATGTTTTTATTTTAAAATTGGACTCATTAGGTAATTTTATTTGGGCTAAAAACATTGGAGGTACTGCCATGGAATACGCTACAGCATTAACCTTAGACAAATATAATTCAATTTTCACAGTTGGTAAATTTGAAAATACGGTAGACTTTGACCCTAACGCTGGAGTAAAAAATGTGACAAGTTTAGGATCTCAAGATGCATTTATTCATAAAATGATACAATGTAATATTAAATCAATGTCTGGATTTGTTTCAGGATCCTCATCTGGAAATATGGTTTTATATCAATACATACCAACATTAAGTAAATGGGATTCTGTAGCTTTTACACCCTATTCAGCTTCATATTCTTTTGGATTAATAGATAGTTCTTCCTATGTTTTAAAAGCTGTCCCAACTGCCACAAATGAACAAGTAAGCTATTTTGGTAATGCAATAAGCTGGCAAGGTGCCACGGTTGTAGCTCACGGATGTATGTCAAACACTACTAATACAATCGCTATTTCTTCCTTTACTAATATCGGATCTGGAACAGGCAGTATGAGTGGGCATATAATTGAAACAAATGGCTTTGGACACAAACCAAATAGCAGTGAATTTGCACCTACAGTGCCAGGAAATCCAATTGGAGGAATTGTGGTAAAAGGAGGAAGAAATCCTGGAGGTCAAATGTTTACTCAAACCATAACGGATCCTTTAACAGGAGCTTATACATTATCTGGAATACCTGATGGAACAAATTATTTTATTTTGGTTGATATTCCTGGTTTAGATACAAATTTAACTTATCATCGTGATTTATCTGCTGGCAATAATCAAATTACAGGATTGGATTTTACTGTGGATTCAATATTTGTAAACCCAATTCCTAATATGGTTGGAATCAAAGAATTAAGCATTCAAAACAATCAAATCATTATTTACCCAAATCCAACTTATAATCAAGTAAATATCAACTATCACTTAAATGAAAATTCAAAAGTTAGCATTGAACTATTTGATATTGCGGGGAGACTTGTTAAAACTCTTTTGCCATTAACATCTCAGACAGCAGATAAACATAAAAATAATTTTCTGCTTACAAATATAGACTTAGGGATATATTTTATTAAATTAAAAATAAATAATAAAGAAACTGTTGTTAAATTATTTATTACAATTTAGATTCGCTTCAAAAGTAAAGCTAACAGTATTTAACTAATAGCTTTTTTATTATATTTGAAAGGCATAATGTTATTTACAAAATTACATACCTTACGCATAATTATTCTATTATCAATAGGAAGTACTCTTTTTGCCCAAACCTTTAATTTTAAAAATTATAATACCGCACAAGGAATTCCTCAATCACAGGTACTTTCTATCTTTCAAGATATTAAGGGAAATATGTGGTTTGGAACTAATAGTGGAGGCGTTGGTAAATTTGATGGTAATAAATTTACAACAATTAGTGAAAATGATGGCTTAGTTAACAATGTTGTTTATTCTATTATTGATAATGCAAAACATGAAATATTGTTTGGCACCTCAAAAGGCTTAAGCATTTATAATGGAAATACCTTTACTAACTTCTCTGAAAAGCGAGGATTAAAAAACTCTTATATTTTTAAACTTTTAAAAGACGAAACTAAAGTTTGGATAGGAACTGCGGAAGGCATTTTTATTTACGAAAACAATATCATCACTCACTTTAATTCAGACTCCATATTAAACAACAGTTCTATTTACACGATTTTTATTGATGCCTCTAAAAACATTTGGTTTGGAACCATGCAAAACGGCGTGGTATTTTACAACTCAAAAACTAAAGCATTTAAACACTTTAATTCTCATAATGGCTTAATGTGGGATTTTATTTTTTCTATTAACCAAAAATCCAATGGCGAAATATTAATTGGAACTCAAAAAGGACTAAATAGCATAGATTCAAAATTTGTAATAAAAGAAGTCGATGAAATTCCTTCTAACAGAAACATTTCATATAGTTGTATTTTATCAAATACAGGTTCCGAATTTTATTTTGGAACTCAATCAGAAGGTATTCTTAAATACAATTTTGACACCAAAATGGTATCTGCGAAATATAATTTATCAAATGGTCTAACCAACAACCCTATTCAATGTTTATTTAAAGATCGAGAAAACAATTTATGGATTGGAACGGATGGCGGTGGTGTGTACAAATACTACAACGATAAATTTGTTTATTATACACAACAAAACGGACTCCCTGAAAATTACATCAATACCGTTGCTCAAGATGCAAAAGGACATTATTGGGTAGCTTTAAAAAATAATGGGTTAATGAAAATTGAGGGCAGTACATTAACGAACTTTACATTAAATCCTAAAAAGCCAAACGACTTACCTGACAATGGTATCAATGCTATTTTACCGCTAAATGACGGCAGAATATTTTTTGGTACCAAAGAAGGGTTATGTGTTTTTGAAAATGAACAATTTAAAACCATCACTGACTTTGACTTTAGGTATAAATATATTTTATCTCTTTATGAAGATAGTAAAAAGACAATTTGGATAGGGACAACCGAAGGATTATACCGATATCAAAATTCCGTCATTACCGAAGTATACGCTGTCAATAAACTCAGGAAAGAAAGTCTAGAGTTTTTAGTATTCTGTACTATTGAAGATTCTAAAGGGAAAATATGGGTAGGTACAAATTTCGGATTAATAAAATATGATGGGAAAACAGCTTCCCTATTTGATGAAAAAAGTGACTTTCTATCTGGTCGAATTTCATGCGCCATCATGGACTTTAAAAATAATTTATGGTTTGGATCTGAAGATGGAATTTTTCATTATGACTACAATACCTTCACGAAAATTTCTCAAAAAAATGGGTTATCATCCAACTACATTAATTTCCTTCAAATCGATGAACAACAGCGCTTAATCATTGGATTAAATACTGGAATTGATTTTTTAAACATCAACGACTACTATAATAAAAAAATTAATGTAAAACACTTTGGAAAAGGAGACGGACTTTTAGATATTGAATCAAACTCGAATTCTAGTTTTAAATGCCGAGATGGAAAATTTTTATTTGGAACCATAAGTGGACTAGAGATATATGACCAAAAACTTGATAAAATCAATCATCAAGAAGCAATCACCAGTATTAATGCTCTAAAACTATTTTTTGGACAAGAAAATATTTTAAAATATGCTCAAGGACTAGACTCATTAAATAATCTTCCAAAGGATTTAAATTTACCATTTAATAAAAATCACATTACCTTTCAGTTTATTGGGGTTAGTTTGATGGCACCTGAAAAAGTCATGTATCAATACATGTTAGAAGGAATTGATAACGACTGGACTCCTGCAACTTCAAAAACAGAGGCCACCTACTCTTCTCTGCCGCCTGGTAAATATAAATTTTTAGTAAAAGCCATGAATAATGATGGTTTATGGAATCAAGAACCCGTTAGCTATGAGTTTATCATTTCTCCACCTTGGTATAAAACATGGTGGTTTTATAGTATTAGTGTTATTGTTCTTTTAACTGGCATTTGGTTATATAATTTCATGCATACCAAAAAATTAATGGCTGATAAACACAAATTAGAAGCTCAAGTTACCGAAAGAACAAAAGAATTAAGAGATGAAAAAGAAAAAGTTGAATACATTAACAAAGAAGTCACTCAACAAAAAACAATCATCGAACATAAAAACATTGAAATTACAGACAGTATTAAGTATGCCAAAAACATTCAAGAAGCCCTACTCCCTAACTTAAATGAAATTGACAAATTATTTAAACATAGTTTTGTATTATACATGCCCAAAGACATTGTTAGTGGTGATTTTTACTGGTTTGCAGAGAGTAATGGAACACGATTTATTGCGGCTGTTGATTGTACTGGGCATGGTGTTCCAGGTGCATTTATGAGTATTGTTGGAAATACATTATTAAATGAAATTGTTAATGAGAAAAAAATCACAACTCCTGGCGATATTTTATTAGAATTACACAAAGGTGTTAAAATAGCACTCAATCAAAATGCTATGGAATTTGAACGAAGAGACGGAATGGATATTACCCTTTGTGCTTTTAATTCTAATTCAAACGAAATTCAATATGCTGGAGCTAACAGACCATTATGGATTTACAGAAAAAACAAACACTATGAACTTGAAATAATTAAAGCCACAAAATTTCCTATTGGAGGCTTAGAATTGGAAGAACATAGAATTTATCAAAACCATACTGTTAAAGTTAACTCAGGTGATTGCATTTACTTATTTAGCGACGGATTTGCAGATCAATTTGGTGGGCCAAAGGGCAAAAAATTCATGTTAACTAATCTCCAAAAAACGATTTTAAGTAGCATACAAATGCCTATGTCAATCCAAAAACAAAGACTTTTAGATGTCTTTCATAACTGGAAACAAGATACAGAGCAAATAGATGATGTTTTAGTCATCGGAATCCAAGTATAGACGCCTTTTTAAAATTTTTATCTCTGATAATTTTGTTTAAATTAGGCCTTTATTAATTATGAAAAATCAGTACTGTATTATAATGGCCGGTGGTGTTGGAACTCGTTTTTGGCCAATGAGCACGACAACGCATCCTAAACAATTTTTAGATATTCTAGGAACAGGAAGAACGCTGATTCAACAAACGTTTGACCGATTTAAAGAATTATGTCCTACCTCCAATATTTACGTAGTTACTAATGACATTTACGAATCATTAGTTGCAGAGCAATTACCAGAGCTTCCAAAAGAAAACATTTTAACAGAACCTTCTCGAAAAAACACAGCTCCTTGTATTGCTTATGCTTCCTATAAAATCCATAAATTAAATCCTAAAGCCATTACTGTGGTTGCTCCTTCAGATCATCTCATTACAAAAGAAGACACCTTTAGTAAAGCCATCAAATCATGCTATGCTAAAGCAAAACAAGAAGATTGCTTAGTAACCCTTGGTATAAAGCCATCACGTCCTGATACTGGTTATGGATATATTCAATTTGTGAATTCACCTGTTGAAGAAAAAGATAAACGAATGTATAAGGTGAAAACATTTACTGAAAAACCAGACATAGATACTGCGAAATTTTTTATTGAAACAGATGAGTTTTTATGGAATTCAGGGATTTTTATTTGGAGGACAAAAAGCATAATTTCTGCATTTGAGCAGCATGACAGTGAATTAGCAGCCCTATTCAAAGAGGGCTATGATTACTACAATACTCCTCAAGAAAAAGAATTTATTACAAGAGCCTATAATGTCTGCAAAAACGATTCCATTGATTACAGTGTGATGGAAAAAGCCAAAAACGTTTATGTAAGGTCATCCATTATTGGCTGGAGTGATTTAGGAACTTGGGGCTCATTGTATAGTCACCTCAATCATGATAAAGGAAATAATGCCTTGGTTGGTAAGAATATTCTTCAATACGACTGTAATAATTGCATTGTTCATGTTCCAAAAGATAAATTAGTTGTATTACAAGGACTAGAAGATTATATCGTTGTTGAATCAGATGGCGTATTAATGGTTTGCAAAAAACAAGACGAACAACAAATTAGAAATTTTGTGAACGATGTAAAAGTTCAAAAAGGAGACAAATTCGTTTAGTTCCGATAATCATTCAAAGTCTATAAAATGCCTAAATCTCATCATCTCAATAAATTAATCATAGTTGCCGCATTAGGTTACTTTGTTGATATTTATGATTTGGTCTTATTTGGTATGGAAAGAGTATCAAGCCTGACGGATATTTTAAGAGAAACCACTTTACCAGCTGATCAATTTCCTAACATCGATAATCAAGTCAAAGAAATTGGAATTCGGTTAATGAATTGGCAAATGTTTGGAATGTTAATAGGTGGTATTTTTTGGGGCATCTTAGGTGATAAAAAAGGCCGTCTCTCGGTGTTATTTGGCTCTATCTTTGTGTATTCGGTAGCAAATATTTTAAATGGATTAATTCATGATACAACCTCTTACGCCATATTACGATTTGTATCAGGCTTTGGATTAGCAGGCGAACTTGGTGCCGGTATAACCTTAGTAAGCGAAAGCATGAGTAAAGAAAAAAGAGGTAATGGCGCCACCATTGTAGCTTCTGTAGGTCTGTTTGGGGCAGTAGTTGCAGGAACTGTAGGGATTATGATTGGAAATTGGAGAATCTCTTATATTATTGGTGGGGTTATGGGACTATTATTGTTATTACTTCGCATTGGTGTATTAGAGTCTGGTATGTTCCATCAAATGAAAGAAAGTAATATTCCTAAAGGGAATTTCTTATCACTGTTTAAAACGAAAGAACGATTTACAAAATTCATTACCATCATTTTAGTAGCACTACCTGTTTGGTATGTCATGGCCATTTTGATTACGCTTTGTCCCGAATTAATGAAAAGTTTAGGCATGGAAAATTCTCCAAAAAACGCGCGATTAGCGATGACCTTAGCGTATACAGGCATTACCGTTGGAGACGTTGTAAGTGGTATTATTAGTCAAAAATTAAAAAGTCGAAAAAAATCATTACTGCTATTTTTAATCCTAGCGGTTATTTTTAGTGTGTGTTATTTTACATTTGCAAAAACATCTGAAGTGATGTTTTATAGTGTAGTTGTATTAATAGGATTTGCAACGGGGTATTGGGCTGTATTTATTTCAACAGCATCAGAATTATTTGGCACTAATTTAAGAGCAACGGTTACCACCAGTGTTCCTAATTTTGTAAGAGGTGGAACAATTTTAATTAATACCCTGTTTATTTATCTATCTGTTACTTTGGCCTTTGATAATATTAAAGCCGCTATTATGGTCGGCATCCTTGTTTTTGGATTAGCATTTTGGGCTTGGTACAAATTACAAGAAACCTTTGGAAAAGAATTAAATTATGTTGAAGAGTAAACCTACCGTTGTTATTGGAGCGTCTCCAAATAGTGATCGATATAGCTACAAAGCGACGGTCAGTTTATTGCAACACCAGCAACTTGTTTACCCTATTGGGATAAGAAGTGGTAAAATTAACGAGCTTGACATTATCACGGATAAGCCATCGCTAAAGGATATTGATACGGTCACATTATATGTTGGACCAGATAATCAAAGCACTTGGATAGACTATATTTTTTCTCTAAAACCTAAACGTATTATTTTTAATCCAGGGACCGAAAACCCTGAATTTGAAACCTTAGCTCAAAGTAAAGGTATAGAAACAACCATTGCTTGCACATTAGTATTATTATCTATTAATCAATACTAAATGATAACGTTTACCACTAAACCATTCAACGCCTTAAGTACTAAAGAGCTTTATCAGCTTCTACAGCTGCGAGCTGAAGTTTTTGTAGTTGAACAGAATTGCCCATACCTCGACATGGATAATAAAGATGAAACATCTCTACATGTGCTTGGTTATGAGGAAGACAAACTAGTTGCATGCTCTCGTTTAGTGCCAATAGGTATTTCTTACGACGAAGCTCCAGCAATTGGAAGAGTTGTTACTCACGCCTCTGTTAGAAAATTGGGTTATGGTAAACAATTAATGGAATACAGCATAGCGGAAGTTCAACAACATTTTCATTCAAATACCATTTTAATTGGTGCACAAGTATATTTAGATAAATTTTACCGAAATTTAGGCTTTATACCTGAAGGATATATATATCTTGAGGACAATATCCCCCACATAAAAATGAAATATCAAAAACCATAAATAACACATCATCCTCTTAACCCACAATCATGAAAAAAATCATTACTCTCGCCTTTTCAATGTTAATGTTTAATAGCTATTCACAAGATTACATGGACAAAATTGCTCAGCAATCTTGCGACTGTATGAACAAATTATCAGATACAACTAACCTTGAAAAAATGTACATGGAACTAGGCATTTGTATGATTAATGCCTCTGAACCATACAAAAAACAATTAAAAAAAGATCATAACATTGACCTTAATAATATTGAAAATGAAGGCGAAGCCTTAGGTAAAGTAGTTGGATTTAGAATGGCTACTGTATGCCCTGATGCTCTTTTAAAATTATCAAAAATGAGTGAAAAGGAAGAAAATAAAGAAAAACCTAGCGAAACCGCAACCTCTATTGGAAAAATTACAAAAATTGACAAAGAAGTGTTTGTGATGTTTTCAGTATTTGATAATTCAGGAAAATCTATGAAATTTTATTGGTTAACCGCTGTTGATTCAAATATTGATTTGGCTAATAATTATAAAACCTTATTAGAAACAGATGTAAAAATAACATACATCACAAAAGAAATTTTTGACCCTAAAATTGGAGAATATAGAAACTTTAACATCATTCAAAAGATTGACAAAGTTTCTCATTAATCTTTAAAACAAAAGTTCTGTAGGTAAGTATCACTTATCTACAGAACCATGTCAACAACAAACAAAAAATTAACAAAAACTTTTGTAAAATTACTATTTAATATAGTATATTCGTGCTACAAATTATAGCAATATAAAAATCATGAGTAAAGTTTTTAGTAATTTAAAATACCTTCGTTTACAAAAAGGCTTATCGCAAGAACAACTTGCCGAAAATTTAGGCATTACACGCTCTAGATTAGGCGCTTACGAAGAAAACAGAAATGAACCATCTATTGATTTACTAATTGCCATTTCTGATTTTTTCCATGTGGCTGTTGATGCATTGGTACGTGGCGACTTAAGTAAAACAAGCTTAGACGGCTTAATGAAAATTGGAAAAAACCGTATGTTATTCCCCGTTTTAATAGACGATGATGGAAGAGATATGGTAGAATTAGTGCCGTTGAAAGCGAGTGCTGGTTACTTAAAAGGTTATGCTGATCCTGAATATATGGAACGCTTGCCTCGCATGAAACTACCTTTTTTACCAACAGGTAAGCATAGAGCATTCCCTATAAAAGGAGATAGTATGCCGCCAATAAAAGAAGGCTCCTTTGTGATTGCAAAATACCTTGAACGTTTAGAGGATATTAAAAATGGACAAACGTATATTGTAGTTACTAAAGATGATGGGCTATCTTACAAGCGTATTTTTAATTTAAATACTAAAAAAGGATTTTTAGAATGCCACTCCGACAACAAAATGTACCAACCATATAAAGTTAATTTAAAAGACATTGTTGAATTATGGGAATACACGTGTAGCATTAACATGAGTGATTACAGAGAAGAAGAATTAAACGTTGGCAGTATCATGAATATGCTCCGAAATCTTCAAGTAGAAATGGAAGTGATTAAAAAGCAAGGAAAGAAATCTAATTAAAAAAAGCCCTGATGCAAAAATCAGGGCTTTTTTGATAAAATCTTTAGTAAAAATAATATATTTTTATTCCGGCTTTCTAAGATTTGATGAAGCCTTTTCATTAACATATAAACTATCTTTCGTGCTATTTTCTTTAACTTCAATAATAACAGCATTTCTTGCACCAGAAACAAGTGTAGATATTTTTATGGACTGTGAGTCATTCTTAATAGAGCTTTTAATAGGCTCAGTAATTTTTGCAGTTTTTTGTAATGAAACTACTTGAGCTCTAATACTCGAGCTACAAAAAATAAAATAAAATAAAAAGAATAAGCAATATTTCATAGTAGTATTAATTTAAAATAAGAATAGTTAATTCACCTGGATTTATATCAGTTGTAGCGTTACCACCAATGTCAACTGAAGATGTTCCTGATAATCTTAAAGTTCTAAGATCAATTGTATGTGTACCAGCCGGTAATGAAATCATTGTATTAATGGCTCCTGCATTAAAAGCATTTGATGCTGACGGGTTAACAACTGAAAATCGATTCCATCCACCTGCAGGTAAAAACGTTCCATTTAAGTAAATTATCATATCAACATTTGCGTAATTAGCATTACCTGTAGCTGTTGTTCGTCCACCAATAGTAGCCCAAACAATAACATTAGCTGGTGCAGCAAGAGTAAATGTTTGTGTTAAACCAGGCTGAACTGTTGCTGCATTAGATGTAACGGCTAGTCTACCTGATGTGCCATATACATGATATTTTTGAATTACTCCAGAAGGACCTGTAGCACCCGTTGCACCTGTAGCACCCGTTGCACCTGTAGCACCTGCTTGACCAGCAGGACCTGTTAAACCTATTGGTCCGGTTGCACCTGTTGGGCCTGCGGGTCCTACAGGTCCGGTTAAACCTATTGATCCTGCAGCTCCAACAGGACCTTGACAATCCAATGTGTTGAAGGAACCGTCTAAGTTCGTATCTTCTGAAGGGTCATTAACTCCATTTCCATTAAGATCCCAACAATTAATTCCATTATTTCCTGCAGGTCCCGCAGAACATAAATTTTTCCAAACAGCTAAAGTTGTTTCATAAAAGAAAAAACAATCAACATCTATATCATAAACCATTAATCCCTCTGAAGGCGCCGCAATAGCCAAACGCTGAATAGTTGTCATCCTAGGTACTAAAACACCTTGCGAGGTAGATTGTAATTCTAAAATAGAATTTGAATTTGGAGCAGTAGTACCAATACCTACATTGTTTTGTGCGTTAAAAGAATTACAAATTAAAATAACACTTAATGTAAGAAGCAGATAGACTTTATTTTTCATGATATTATATTTAAAAAATTATATTAATTGAATACAGTAACGTTTCCATGGAACTCTAGTTGTTTATTTGATGTGTGAGCATTTAAAATATAAAAATATACTCCATCAGGAGCAGGATTACCATTTACTTTTCCATCCCAATGAATAGTTGCGCTTGATGATGAAAATACTTTAGACCCCCATCGATTCCATATAGTAAGCTCATACTCTTTCAATCCAAATGTTTTTATAGTAAAAAAATCATTTACACCATCGCCATTTGGAGTAATAACATTTGGGATAATAATATCATTCAAAATTTCAATTACCTGAAATATTGAATTGGTGCATCCAGCAGAATTTGTAACGCTTAATAATACAGTATATGTTCCGCTAGTTGTATAAGTATGAGTTGGATTTTGAGAATTAGAATTAGTGCCATCTCCAAAGTCCCAATTCCATTGGGATGCATTACTAGTTTGGTCTATAAATGAAATATCCGTAAAATCATCCATATGGGTAAATTGAACAGATGGTGGCGGAACAATTGTAGGAATACAAATTCCTGGTAAGGAGTTACATCCGTTAGTTCCAATAGCAATTGCTGATACAGAAGAACTTCCTGAACTCCAACTAGCACTAATAGTTGCTGTTCCCTGCCCATTAATAATTGAGCCATTACTAGGTAAAGTCCATTGATAAGAAGAACTATTTCCTGAAAGAGTAAACATGTTATTTGTTGAATTCTCACAAATTGAAGGGCAATTTAAAATAGGTGTTTGTGGCCTTTCGTTTGTCAGTATATATGGATCTCCATTATTTGTAAAATTCCAAGCGGCTCGTGTTCTTGTATTAAATATTCCTGAAACTCCAACTCCAGCAGCATTAATATCATTCCATTGAGCATTTCCCGTTTGCCATTGGCCTATTCCTGTCCAATTACTATCAGATGCTATAATAAAAAATAGCCTAATATCTGCGGCTGCTGTTCCTGATGAACGATTAATAGAGTGAAAATAACGTGAATTTAAATCACACTCTTTTCCATCAGTAGTTAATCTATTAAAACCTTGGGTACTAGCATCCACATTATTCATCCTTACTGTAAAAGCATTAGAATTCGTATTAGCTGGAGTTAATTCAACTGGACGATAGCGCAACACCCCTGCACTCGACCCTGTAGGAAATAAATAAACTGAATTAGAGTTAGTCTCACGTGAAAATACTCCAGGTGTTATGCTACTTACAAACCCTTCGTTACCTGGCACAGCATTGTTAGTTACGACATTAAATGAAGGATTTAGAACAAAAAACGAATGGGTTTGAGTTTCTAATTCCCTATCATTTATACTTAAACTTCCATTTGTACCAATTTTAGCATCTACACCTTGTAAAGTTTTTTTTCTATTTACGCCTATACCAGTTCCTAATAATTGTAGATTATTAAAAGTAGTAATAGTTCCATTATTACTAGTAATAAATTGCTGAGAATTTCCATTCAATTTAACAGTTGAATTACCTGCGCTAAAAATTGAACTGTTTATCCAATCTTGTTCTACATTATACGAACCATTTCCTGAAAGACTGCTGTTGTTTTCAATATTAACAGAACCAGCAAGAGGAAGTGTAGAATTTTTAGTGATTGTAATATCTCCATCATTTGAAAATATGCTAGAATTTGAAATATTAATCCCACCATTTAACCATACTGTAGCTCCGGAACTAATATGCATTGTAGCACCATTTGTATAAACTATTTGAGATAGCATAAACATAGGTGCAAATAATGTACTAACTAAAATGAAATAACTGTTTTTCATATTAAAAAATGAAATATTAATCTAACTTAGTAAAATAAAATTAAAAAACAAAAAAAATCACTTGTATTAAAACTAATATTTATAAAATATAAACCAAAAATGATAATTAACAATTATGACAAATTACTTGTTAGTTAAATATATCAAATCACCTTTCATCTTCCATAGATAGGTTATACATTAGAGAATTAAATTATAAAACATGAAAAAATTCTTATCCTCTAAATTGTTCCGTGCCTTCTGGTCACTAGGCTTAGCCGCTTTTTTCTTTTACATCACCCCTGCCTGCTTTAGCAAAACGACAATTGGCATCGTCTTAAGCATTTTAGTGTTATTAGTGAATGGCTCCTCAATCCTAAACAAATTCCCCATTATCACACATGTATCTCGCTTTTTAGTGGGAGGTTTATTTATTTTTTCTGGATTTATTAAAGCTAATGATCCGCTAGGTTTTAGTTATAAATTACAAGAATATTTCGAGGTTTTTAAAGCTGATTCAGGTTTAAACATTTTTGAGAGTTTTGCTCATATTGCTTTACCTCTAGCTATTTTATTATGTGTAAGCGAAATGGCATTAGGCTTTATGCTGTTAGTGGGATATCGTAGAAACTTAACCTTAGGTTTATTATTTGCTCAAATTGCATTCTTTACATTTTTAACATTCTATTCGGCATGCTACAACAAAGTAACGACCTGTGGCTGTTTTGGAGACTTTTTAGTACTAAAACCTTGGACAAGTTTTTGGAAAGATGTGGTGTTATTAGTTTTAATCACACTTTTAATTTCTGGAAAAGAACATGTTAATGAACTGTTTTCTAGTTTAATTACTCTTTCTTTAACTGTCTTTGCTATTATTTTATCTTTTGCATTTCCTATATATGCCTACCGAAATTTACCTCCATTAGACTTTAGGCCATATGCCATTGGAATGAATATAAAAGAAAACATGAAGGCTGGCACAGATTATAAACCTGCTGAATATGAATCTGGATTTATATATGAAAATTTAAAAACAGGAAAGCAAGAACACTTTAATATGAAAAACTATCCTTGGCAAGATACTCTGAATTGGAAATGGATAGCTACCGATAATGTCTTAATTCATGATGCTGTAAATCCCCCTAAAATTGTTGATTTCTCTATCACCTCTTTAGATGGTAATGATTTAAAAGATAGCATCTTAAATAATAAGGAATATATGTTTTTATTAATTTGTTTCGACCTCACAAAAACAGAAGACAATGAAACCTTGCATGCAAAAATAAATGACTTGTATAAATTAGCTACAGCCGACCACAAACAAGTACTAGCCTTAACGGCAGCAGACGCCAAACAAATCGATGATTACAAACACAAACATCAAGCGATGTATGATTTTGCGCAAGCTGATGGAATTGTATTAAAAACGATGGTGAGAGCCAATCCAGGTTTAATTTTAATAAAAGATGGAACGATAATCATGAACTGGCATCATAATAATTTCCCTACCTATAGTGATGTAAAACAAAAGTTTATGAAGTAAACATTATCAAAAAAAAGGGAAGTTAAACTTCCCTTTTTCATTAATCATTCTTTTTAGTTAATCGCTCGTACTCTCTTTCAATTGCATTATGATTTGAGAATACATAAACATTTAAAAAGATATAAGCTAATACCACCGCTAAGGTTAAGGTTGGGAACATTGGCCAAGGCAAGCCAGAATCTGGATTTTGATGATCGGTAAAAAACCAAATCACCCAAAACAAAGTGGTTAAAATAAGATAGGCATAAAAATAACGTTTAAACTTAGCGCGTTTTTTAGCTAGTTCCCATAACTGTTTTTCTCTTTCGGTTTCCATCATATTGATTGATTTTATTTTTTAGAAGACAATGCTTTTAATTCACTTTCTGCCTCTACTTTTCCCCAATTTGGATGGATATTAGATTCAGGTTTAAATGTTTTCACTTTCTCAATCACTAATTCAAAAACAGGTTTTGCCTTTTTTTCTCCTCCTCCAAATACGGGAGGGGTATATAACAGAGCTTGTGCTTTTACGTAATAGGCTCTTGGATTAGCGTCGTTTAATTTGATGGCTTCCATGGCATACTTAGAGGCTAGTGTTCCATATTTTTGTCCGCGTTGAGCTTTATTAACCTGAATGCGTGCAGCTGAAATCATGGATTTTAAAACCATAATTTCTGAATTATGTTTACTTAATGAATCCGCTTGACGAGCAAATGTTTCAGCTTTATCACACCACAAGTCTATTTCTGAATTTGTTTTTTTAAATGCCACCAAGACATTACATAAGCCTGCATAATAAAAAGCTAACCAATCTTTTTTTTCTGAATTGGCTATTTTCTCAAAACCGTTGGCGCATTTTACAAAATCATCAAGCTTATTAATTGATTGAAAACGAATAATTTGTTGTTGAAGTTTATCTTTATAATTCACATTTTGAGAAAAACTCATCCACGAACAAAAAAAGAATAAAACTAAAAGACGACTATGTTTATTTATTTTCACACCACAAATATAAGTTTGTTTAGGCTAATACGGGGTATTTTAGCTCATGTGTGATTAAAATCAAGAGAAATTATCATTAAAAACTGTTAATATTTTGTTATTAACTAAAATAGTATTACCTTTGTCGAGCAATTAGATTTAATATTTGCATCCAATACATTGTGATCGCGCCTACGTCGGGCTATAAATTGTTCACAGCTACTGCGGAAATTAAATCTTAGTTAGCAGCTAGTAATAATAATTTAAACAAAAACAAATGACATTTCAAGAATTAGGCTTGGAGCCAATGCTCCTAAAAGCCGTGACCGAGATGGGCTTCGAAAATCCTACGCCTATCCAAGAACAAACTATTCCTCAGTTGAAGGATAAATCTACCGATATGGTAGCCCTTGCACAAACAGGAACAGGAAAAACGGCAGCATTTGGCCTGCCTTTATTAATGAAGCTAGATTTAAATTCTCGCTTCACACAGTCTTTAATTTTAGCACCAACTCGTGAGTTATGTGTGCAAATCAGTAAAGATTTAATTAACTATTCAAAATTCCTTAACGGATTAAGAGTAACTGCTGTTTACGGTGGTGCCCCAATCATGGCACAAATCCGCGACATAAAAGCTGGTTCTCAAGTAATTGTTGCAACTCCGGGTCGTTTAATCGACTTAATTGAGCGTAAAGCAATTGACTTATCGCATGTAGATGTAGTTGTATTGGATGAAGCTGATGAGATGTTAAATATGGGCTTTAAAGATGATTTAGATCAAATTTTAAGTAACACACCTCCAACTAAAAACACCTGGTTGTTTTCTGCTACTATGCCTCGTGAAGTTGAGCGTATTGCAAGCAAATACATGGAATCTCCTTTAGAAATTTCTGTAGGTAAAAAGAATCAAGGTGCTGAAAACATCCAACATATTTACTACACTGTAAATCAACGCGATCGTTATGCTGCTTTAAAACGTATTGCTGATTTTTATCCAGATATATTTGGTATTGTTTTCTGTCGTACAAAAGCAGAAACTCAAGATGTAGCAGATCAATTAATTAAAGATGGTTACAATGCAGATGCATTACATGGCGATTTATCTCAAGCGCAACGTGATTTAGTCATGAAACGTTTCCGTAGCCATACGCTACAAATGTTAGTTGCTACAGATGTTGCTGCTCGTGGTATTGACGTTAATAATGTAACTCACGTAATTAACTATAATTTACCTGAAGAAGCAGAAAACTATACTCACCGTTCAGGTCGTACTGGTAGAGCTGGTAAAACAGGTATTGCGATTGCGATTGTTACTCCTCGTGAAGTAAATAAAATTCGTGATATTGAACGTATTATTCAAAATACATTTACAAAAGCTGATGTGCCAGATGGCGTAGCAGTTTGTGAAAAACAATTATTTCACTTGGTAAATAAATTACATACCGTTGAAGTAAAAGATGAAGAAATTGAAAATTACCTTCCGAAAATTTACGAAGAATTAAAAGATTTATCTAAGGAAGAATTAATTAAACGTTTTATTTCTGAAGAGTTTAATCGTTTCTATGCTTACTACCAAAATTCTCAAGACTTAAACATTGGTAACGATGGTGGAAGTAATGGAAAAACAACTCGTTTCTTCATAAACATGGGTCAATTAGATGGATTTAACCGTAACTCAATTAAAGATTTCTTAGCGGAAGTATCTAGTTTAAACCCACGCTTCATTTTCAATGTTGATGTTAAAAACTCATTCTCTTTCTTTGAAACAGAAAATAAATGTGTGGATGAATTCTTAGCTTTAAACAAAAAAGGAATTGAGTTTAATGCTCGTGTGATTTCTTTTGAAGTGAGTAAAGCAAAACCTTCTGGTGGTTACGGTGAAAAACGTTCTTACGGAGGTGGTTCAAGAGAAGACGGTCGCCGTTCATACGGCGGTGGAGGTGGCGGAGAACGCCGTTCTTATGGTGGAGGTTCACGCGAAGGCGGAGAGCGTAAATCATACGGTGGTGGAGAACGCAAATCTTATGGTGGTGGAGAAAGTCGCTCTTATGCAGGTGGAGGAGAACGTCGCTCATCGTTTGGAGGAAATCGTGAAGGTGGAGAACGCAAACCATTTAACCGTGAAGGTGGAGCTGGTGCAGGAGAAAGACGTTCTTTTGATAAACCGAGAGAAGAGAAATCTTTTGGAGGTAATCGTGAAGGTGGAGAACGTAGAAGACGTTTTTCTAAATAAAATTTAGCTAATTAAGGACGCAAGTATAAGATTTTTAGAAAAAAACATACAATTTTTTGTAGGTTAAAAAAGAAATACTATATTTGCGTCCCTATTTTAAGGGATAACATTTAAAGAATATTATAACATGTCACGTATTTGTCAATTAACAGGTAAAAAAGCGATGAAAGGAAATAACGTTTCTTTCTCAAACGCTAAAAGCCGCCGTCAGTTTAAAGTAAATTTAAAAACAAAAAAGTTTTTTGTTCCAGAAACTGGTGAGTGGGTTACGCTTCGTGTATCTACATCAGCTATAAAAAATATTAATAAAAAAGGAATTTTTGCTTGTTTAAAAGAAGCTGTAGAAGGCGGAATTTTAGCTTAATTCAATAAATAACAAAGAAAATGGCAAAGAAAGGTAATAGAATTCAAGTAATTTTAGAGTGCACAGAGCACAAAGACAGTGGTAAACACGGGACATCTCGTTACATTACGACTAAAAACAAAAAAAACACTCCTGATCGTATTGAGTTAAAAAAATACAACCCGATCTTGAAAAAAATGACAACTCATAAAGAGATTAAATAATCCATTAAAACTAAGATACAATGGCAAAGAAGGTAGTTGCAACACTAAAAACTGGTAAAGGAAATAGCTTTACAAAAGTGATTAAAGTAATTAAGTCGCCAAAAACTGGTGCTTATGCTTTTAGAGAGGAAATTGTTCAAAATGAACTAGTAGCTGATTATTTGAAAAAATAATTTTCTAATAAATTAATTAAAAAAGCTTCTTCCTAAACGGAGAAGCTTTTTTATTTTTAATACATTTGCACCACTGATTACAAAACACAACTATGGGATTCTTCGATAAATTATTTGGCAAAAAAGAAAAAGAAACATTAAACGAAGGTTTATCAAAAACCAAAGAAAGTTTTTTTGGCAAATTAGCAAAGGCTGTTGCTGGTAAATCAACGGTTGACGCAGATGTTCTAGATAATTTAGAAGAAGTGCTAATTACAGGTGATGTAGGCGTCAATACTACCTTAAAAATCATTAACCGAATTGAAGCGCGCGTGGCATCAAACAAATATGTTGGAACAGGCGAATTAAATAATTTATTAAAAGAAGAGGTTGCAGCCTTATTAACTGAAAATAATTCAACAGATGCCACTTCCTTTGAAATTCCTGCATTACCTACTCTACCTTCTGGAGAAAAAACGCCTTATGTTATCATGGTGGTTGGCGTAAATGGTGTTGGTAAAACAACCACAATCGGTAAACTTTCTCATCAATTTAAACAAGCAGGATATAAGGTAGTTTTAGGGGCTGCCGATACCTTCAGAGCAGCTGCCGTTGAGCAATTAACGATTTGGAGTCAGCGAGTTGGAGTCGATATAGTCTCGCAAGGTATGAACGCTGATCCGGCTAGCGTCGCTTTTGATACCTTAAGTAGTGCTAAAGCAAAAGGTGCTGATGTGGTTATTATTGATACTGCAGGCCGCTTGCATAATAAAATTAACTTAATGAATGAGTTAACCAAGATTAAAAACGTGATGAAAAAAGTCATTCCTGATGCCCCTCATGATGTATTATTAGTTTTGGATGCAAGTACCGGGCAAAACGCCATTGAGCAGTGTAAAAAATTTACAGCGGCAACTGACGTCACTTCCCTAGCCCTTACAAAATTAGATGGAACAGCTAAAGGCGGTGTGGTGATTGGTATTTCTGATGAATTTAAAATTCCAGTAAAATATATTGGTGTTGGTGAAAAAATGGAAGACCTCCAGGTTTTCAATCGTACTGAATTTGTTGACAGTTTATTTAGTCAAAACTAACTCAGTATTTCCGTCTTTTATTACCCTTCCTATAATATTTATTATTATTTTGTATCTTTCAATTATACTAAACTTATATATTGTAATTAATCAAATTTTATGAATTCTATATTTTCCAAAATAAAATCATCATTTATCATAGCATTTTTAGTTTTATCCTTAAATCATAATTATGCTCAAAACAAATATCCAAGTTTACTTTGGGAAATAACAGGTAACGGTTTAGCAAAACCATCCTATTTATATGGGACTATGCATGTTAGTAGTAAACTAGCGTGGCACTTATCTGACTCCTTTTTTGTTGCATTAACAAATGTTAATACTGTTGGATTAGAATCTAATCCTGACCAATGGTTAAAAAACATGAAAACAATAGGATTATTAGAACAACTCAACAATCCAAATACCTATGGTAGTGACAACTTTTATAAAGATGCTTTTAAAATAGAATTACCAAATAATAAAACATATATCGATATTCTTTCAAACGATCCTGACTTAATTAATAATTTATTGTACAGAAACAATAATAATAAACATGAGCATGAAGAATCAACTTATGTAGATTTATTTATTTATAAAGCTGGCTCTAAATTAGAAAAGAAAATTGTAAGCTTAGAAGACTTTAAAACTTCTTTAGTAATGGCTAGTAAAAGTTCTGTAAGAGATCCCAATGAAGAATATGACCAGAGTAAAAGCAAAATTGACTACTATAAAGTTCAAGATGAAATTAACAACGCATACCGCTCAGGAGATTTAGATGCCATTGATAGTTTATCTCAATTAACGTATACAACAAAAAACACACAAAAATATTTAATTGAAGATCGTAATGTCATTTTAGCGCACAATATTGATTCTGTTAGTAAAACAGGGAGTTTGTTTGCAGGAATTGGTGCCGCACACTTACCTGGGAAAAATGGAGTGATTGAACTCCTAAGAAAAATGGGATACAAAGTTCGACCAATATCTAATATTGCTACAAAAAAAGGAGATAAACAAAAAAGCAAAATTGAATCCATTGTGAAAAAATGGCCAAGCTATACTCATTACTCTAAAGACTCTATTTTCACTTTTGACACTTATGAGGAACCTGTAAATATTGCAAATTTAAAAGGTTATTCTTTTTCATTAAGCACAGATATGGCTAACGGCTCATACTATGTTGTTGCTCGTCAATTAAGTTATGCTTCCATGTATAACTACTCCATTGATCAAATGATTTCAAAAATTGACAGTTTACTTTACGAAAGTATACCGGGTAAGATCATCTCTAAAAAATCAATTGTTAGTTCTACTGGCTTAAAAGGTATGGACATTGTTAACAAAACAAAACGTGGTGATTTTCAACGTTATCAAATTTATTTTACCGAAGCAGAATTAATTGTTTTTAAAATGAGTGGGAAAGGAGAATATGTTAAAGGACCTGAAGGAAATCGATTCTTTAGTTCCATAAAATTTCTTCCAAACAAAACAAACAACTCCATTACATTTTCTCCACCAACAAAAGGCTTTAGTGTCACAGTTCCTCCAATTTATAAATATAATACTAATAAAAAAACAGGTGAAAAAGGTCTTGGAGAAGAACTCTATACTTTTGATCCAAAAACTAAAAATACATCAGGCATGATGCATTATTTTTATAATGACTACAATTATTTAGAAGAAGATACTTTTGAATTAAATATTCTTTGCAGTAACGCCCTTAAAAACTTTGGGTACACTTCCAACATAACAAGAGAATTAGGAAGAGAACAAAATTTTCCATGTATTAGTTTTTCAGGAGTCAATACAAATTTAAACAAAACACTTTATGGTAAACTATTTATAAAAGGGGTTCATTACTACTTTTTATATTCAATGGTTGATTATCCTAGTGCCAAACCTACGGAGTTTTTAAATTCATTTAAGCTAATGGATTTTAAACACATTAACGAATTTAAGACTATTACAGATGATGCGTTTGCATTTACAGCAGTTGACGAAATGGTTCCTGAAGATAGAAACCAATTACAAGATGCCTTAGCCGACTTTTATGATGAAATTCAGAAAATTAGAGATCGTAAATTAATTAGTAATGATTTTAATTATGATTCAAAGTCTAAATCATACTACTCCCCATCATCTGGAGAACATGTAAATATAGATTATGAAAAATTTAATGATTATGATTTCAGAGACTCTACAACCTTTTGGACGGATGTACAGAAAAATATTAAAAACAATAACAGTTTCATTATATCAAATCCTGTTTTAACCAAAACAGGTAAAGTGCAAACATTAGAGCTAAGTTTAAAAGATACTGCTTGTTCTAACATTATAAAAAGAAAATACATTTTAAAAGATGGCTTATTATTTACGCTATCTGCTGTATGTGATTCTTCAATTGGCACAACAGGTTGGACAGATGGATTCTTAAAATCTTTCCGTCATAAAGATACGTTGTTTTCGAAGCCACTATTCGAAAATAAAACAGCTGCTTTATTTAAAAATTTAACATCAAGTGATACCACTTTAAAATATGCCGCTAAACAATCTTTATCATCTACAGTAATTGATAAAAAATTCTCTAAAGAAGTGATTGACTTTTTAAAAACTCCAGATTTTCTTAAACTAGATGAGGAAACTAGAGCTATGTTATTAGTGAATGGAGGAACCTTAGAAGATGAAAACATTATTCCAGTATATAAAACACTATACAATTATTATGAAGATAGTAGTTATATGCAGATTTGTTTAATTAAAGGATTAGGATTTTTAAAAACTAAAAACAGCTATAACACTATATTTGAATTCATTAAAAATAAAACGCCTTTAACAGGTAATGAAGAAAATATTACTGATATTTTAAGTCCGTTATATGATTCGTTGAATTTATGTGCTAACTACTTTCCTTCATTATTTTCATTATCAAGTTTTGAAGAGTACAAAACACCCATATACAAATTATTTTCAGACCTAGTTATTAGAGGCATTATATCCCCAGCTAAATATCAAGAAAGTGTTCCTGCACTTTTAATTGAAGCTAATAATGAATTAAAACGTTACAATACCTCTTCTAACAAATCAAGCAAAGGCTCTGTTTATGATGCTCAAGAAGAAGCGGATAGATTAGTTGAATATTATACGAACTTATTAAATCCAAGCTCAGGAAGTAATGAAAATGGAAAGAAAACATTTCCTAGCTATAATAATATGATCGAAAATCATGCAGCGGTTTTAGCCTCATTTTACAAAACAAATCCTGGCGTTAAGCAATATTTTGATAAACTATTTAAAATCAAAAATGAACAAACATTGCTAAACATCAATTTAATAGCAGTTACAAACTCTATTACAGTCAATGATACTGTTTGGAAATTTTTTAGTACAAATAAAAAAACCAAACTTAAAACCTATGATGAGCTAAAAGACAAAAAACTATTAAATAAAATTGATGTTTCAAAAATTAATCAAGAAGATTTTTGTAAAACTCGAATAGAAAACAGCATTGAATATGATATGAATTTAAATAATGATGACAACTCATCTTTAAAGCAAGTGGCAAAACCAGATAGCATTTCATTTTTGAAAAAAGTAGCTGTTAAAAATAACCGTGAAGAAGGATTTATTTACTTTTTCGATAGATTTGATTCTGAAACAAAAGTAAAAAGTTTAGCCTATGTCTTTGTAGAAAAACAGAAAAATGATAATGTCACTACTCAAATTGATGTTACAGATACTAAACGTGTTATTGAAATTGGGAAAACAACAGATGACATTATTAATGGTATTACTTCTGAATTTTACTACAAGTACCGCTCAAGATATATTCCTGAAAATAGCTACTCTCAATACGGAGACTATTATCAAGAATAATAAATGAAGTAACTAACAGTTTAAAGCCTATGAAAGGTCATTCGTTGACCTTTTTGGCTTTCATCAAAATGACCATTATCAAATACTAAATGGCCATTAACAAATGTTTTGTTGATTCTAGAAGAAAAAGTATGCCCTTCAAATGGACTCCATCCACATTTATACAATAAAGATGATTTAGTAACTTCTGTCGTTTTATGAAGATCAACTAAAACTAAATCAGCATAAAAACCTTCACGTATATAACCTCGTTTTTCAATTTTAAAAATATCCGCTACATTGTGAGACATTTTTCTGACAATCATTTCTAAAGAAATTTTTTGCTGCTTATAAAAATCAAGCATCGCTAATATAGAATGTTGAACCAATGGGCCTCCACTAGGTGCTTGTAAATAAGGTAATTGTTTTTCTTCAATTGTATGAGGTGCATGATCAGTTGCAATAACGTCAATTCTACCATCCAAAACAGCTTCAAAAATATGAGCTCTATCGTACTCTGTTTTGACTGAAGGATTCCATTTAATAAAATTACCTTTCTTTTTATAATCATCATCGTTAAACCATAAATGATGAATACAGGCTTCGGATGTAATACGTTTTTGTTTTAAAGGAATTTTATTAGTGAATAAATCTAACTCTTTAGCAGTAGAAATATGCAAAATATGTAATCGTGTATTATGTTTTTTAGCTAATTCAACAGCAAATGAGGAAGATTTAAAACAAGCTTCATCATTACGAATAATTGGATGAAAATAAGCAGGCAAATCTTCGCCGTATTCTTGCACAATTCTCTTCTGATTTTCTTTAATAATTGGATCATATTCGCAATGAGTTGCAATTAAGGTGTTAGCTTTAGAGAAAAATCCTTCTAATGTTTTTTCATTATCAACTAACATATCCCCAGTACTTGAACCCATAAAAAGCTTTAAACCACAAACTCTATTATAATCAACTTTTAAAGTTTCCTCTAAATTGATATTGGTACCTCCCATGAAAAAAGAATAATTAGCCAAGGAGCATTGTTCTGCACGAGCATATTTCTTTTCTAATTCATTAATGGTAACAGCTTGTGGGACTGTATTAGGCATTTCCATGTATGATGTAACACCTCCTGCTACTGCGGCTTTTGCTTCAGTATAAATTTCTCCTTTATGGGTTAATCCTGGCTCTCTAAAATGTACTTGATCATCAATAGCACCAGGCATTAAAACCAATCCCTCTGCATCAATAATTTTTGCAGACTCGTCTGTAATATCTCTATCTATTTTTGCAATAATTTGTCCATCTATTAAAACATCTGAAACAAATGTTTCATCTTCATTAACAATGGTTGCATTTTTTATTAAAATTTTTGTCATACTAATTTTTTAAAGAATCTAAAACTGTTATTTCAACCTTGGTTAGGCCTGATTTAATAAAATTTAATTGCTTTGCCGCTTTATAAGTTAAATCAATACTTCGTTTTGATTTTTGCGGGAGACGATCATTAATTTTCACTATTACAGTAGAATCATTATTTAGATTCCTAACCAAAACATAGGTGCCAAATTTAAACTTTTTATGGGCTGCCGTCAAACTATCACTTGAGAATTTTTCACCAGATGATGTTTTTCTGCCATTAAATTTTTTAGCATAAAAGCTGGCTATTCCATAAGATTTATTCATTGAGTTAATAGTATCTTGAGAAAATAATTTGTAACTCAAACCCATTATTATCATTATGAATATTAAAACCCTCATACTCAAAACTAGCTATTTTTATTAAAAAATTAGCATTTATTAGTCTAAAAAGAGCTCCATACTTAACCAATTTTAACAAAAAATGCCAAATAAATGATGAAAATTGACACTTTAAATAATCTAACAAAGTAGTATATTAGTAAACTTTTATGAAGCAGAATTTAGTCATCATTCCTACATATAATGAAATTGAAAACATCGAAAAAATGATTCGAACTGTTTTTGATTTACCTCGTGAATTCGAGTTACTCATTGTTGATGACGGATCACCAGATGGCACTGCCAATAAGGTCAAAGAACTTCAAAAAGAATTTCCTAATAAACTTCATATTGAAGAACGTAAGGGCAAATTAGGATTAGGAACAGCTTACATTCATGGATTCAAATGGGCTTTATCTCATCAATACGAATTTATATTTGAGATGGATTGCGATTTCAGTCACAATCCAAAAGATTTGGTAAGATTATTAGAAGCTTGTGAAAATGGCGCTGATGTTTCTGTTGGATCAAGATATTGTAAAGGTGGGCAAGTTAGTAATTGGCCTATTGGAAGAATATTAATGAGTTACTTTGCGTCTGTTTATGTTCGCATAGTATTGTGGATTTCTATTAAAGATACAACTGCTGGGTTTAAATGCTACCGAAAAAAAGTTCTTGAATCCATTGAATTAAACGAGGTTCGATTTATGGGCTATGCCTTTCAGATTGAAATGAAATATAGAGCTTATAAAAAAGGATTTAAAATTATAGAAGTACCTATTATGTTTACTGATCGCGTATTAGGGGTTAGTAAAATGAGTACGAAAATCTTTAAAGAAGCATTTATAGGTGTATTACAAATGCGTTTCATGAAGCATTAACCTCGTTATACCCTATTTCATTTATTTCACTAAACTGCCATTGGCTCTTAACAAATCGGTCTCGGCAAGTTTCATTGAATATAAAGCTTCAATGTATCTTACTTGAGCATCTTCTAAATTCTTTTGCGTTTCAATTGTTTCTAACAAATTGGCTTTACCTAGTTTATAACGCTCAATAGAAATCATTAAAACTTCTTTAGAATCTTCTAAATTTTGTTTTTCTAATTCAATAATTGATTTATTAAGCTGATAGGTTTTATAACTGTTATAAACTTGTCCGTCAATTTGTTGGTAAACTTGTTCACTTATATATTTTTGATTCAGATATAAAATATTTCTTTCCTTAAGTAATTTGTTGTTTTTAGTTCCACTAAATAATAACCAGCCCGCAGTAACACCAGCATTTAAACCTGCTTGTTTATTTAAAAACACAATACCTGCTTGGCTCTGAGATCTTGTGAAATTATACGCCCCATTTAATTGAACAAATGGCAAATTGGCTGCCCTCGCCTCTTTAATACTCTGTTCAATCATTAATTCATTTTGTTTTGAAATTAAAACAGATGAATTTGATTTCACTATGTTCTTTTTCAACTCATCAATATTTGGATTAAAATTTACAGTAATAGAATCTGTTGTCGAAAATTCTTCATCCACAGGTTTATTTAGTAAAAAATTTAATTTTGTTTTGGCATTTAATAGTTGAACTTTCAACTGAATAATTGCGCTTTGCGCTTTATTTTCATTAGATTGTGATAATAAAACATCTACTTTTGAATCAGATCCAATACTATATTTCAGTTTAGCAATCTTCTTTCTTTCCTCATAAATATTTAAATTTTGCTTTGCTGCATTTATTAAAGCCGTTGTTTTTACAACCATGTAATAAGCGGTAATAATATCATATATCGTGTTTTCCATTTGCTGCTTTAATTCAATTACCGACAACTGCTCATTTTGACTTAATCGTTTTTTTATAGCAAACATTTTTAACCCATCAAATACGACCCAGCCGACATTAATAGACGCCCCTGTATTATTTGATTGTGCTCCATTTCTTTCTTGAATAACGCCAGAACTAAATTCTTGATAAGAGTTAACATTTGCTAAATTTAAATTTGCGTTAAGACTTACAGTAGGCGACATTCCTGCCGACCCAAAATTATTTTGAAGTTTAGAGATGCTTTGTTCATTTTTTGAAATCAAAACCGAATAATTTTTTTCAAGTCCAAGTTTAATAGCATCGTCAATGGTTAATACAGATTGTGCGAATAATCCAGTATTCAATGTAATAAAAAAATATATTACTTTATTAATCTTCTTTTTCATGTTTTTTATCTTTTACTAAGAATGAATACACTGCTGGAACGACGTATATAGTTAAAAGTGTTGATAATAATAACCCTCCTATAATCACAATTCCCATGCCCATTCTACTTTTAGAGCCAGCCCCTAAAGCCATCGCAATTGGCAAAGCGCCAAGCATTGTTGCTAAGCTAGTCATTAAGATAGGTCGTAAACGAGCCGTGGAAGCTTCTATTAAGGCGTCTTTAATGTTTAAACCTTTTGCTCTTAATTGATTAGTAAATTCAATAATTAAAATTCCATTTTTAGTCACTAGCCCTACTAGCATAATCAGTCCAATTTCACTAAAAATATTTAATGTTTCATTAAAATACCAAAGTGCAAATAAAGCACCTGCTAAAGCCATTGGTACTGTAAAAAATATAATGATGAATGGTTCCACAAAACTTTCGAATTGAGCCGCTAATAATAAATAAATTAATATAACCGCTAAGACAAAAGCAAATAATATATTTGAAGAACTCTCGGAAAAATCTCTTGATGCTCCAGTTAAAGAAGTGGTAAAACTATCATCTAAAACTTGTTTTGAAATTGCATTCATTGCTTTAATGCCATCTCCAATTGTTTTTCCGGGAGCAAGCCCTGCTTGAATGGTAGCTGATTGATACCGATTATAATGATATAATTGAGGGGGACTACTTCTCTCGATAATTGATATGATATTATCTAATTGAATCATTTCTCCTTTATTATTTCTAATAAATAATTCCTTAATATCTTTTGGATCATCTCTATTTTCACGATTAACTTGGCCAACCACTTGGTACTGCTTATCGCCTTTGATATAATATCCAAATCGTTGACCACTTAACGCTAATTGAATGGTTTGAGCAACATCGGCAATACTAACACCCATTGTTTTAGCCTTATCTCTATTTATTTCAACAACTAATTCTGGTTTATTAAACTTTAAGTTTACATCAACACCTTGGAAAATTGGATTTTTATTTGCTAATTCTAAAAACTTAGGTAATTTTTCTCTTAGCTTTTGAAAATCATTCGTTTGCAAAACAAACTGAACCGGCAATGCACCTCTTGGACCACCTCCTGAAGAAATAGATTGCTCTTGAATAACAAAGACTTTACCTTCAGGAAACTGTGAAATGTTTTTATTGATATAATTAGCTATATCATTTTGCGAACGTTTTCGTTTGTCTGATTCACTTAATGCAATTCGCACAAATCCAGTATTAACAGCTCCTGAACCAGCAAAGCCAGGTGCGGTAACGGTAAGGCAGACTTGTTTTTCAGGGATAGAATCTCCCACAAAAGAAGACAATCGATCCATTAGAGCGTCTGTAGCTTCAAAAGAAGTGCCTTCTGGCGCTGTAATCGATAGTCTTAACCAATTTCTATCCTCTAGTGGAGACAACTCTGATTGTAATGAAAACCAAAAACAAACAATAGCTACAATTGATAAAAACCATATTATAAATGCCCAACAACGCTTTTGTAAAAAATTTGTAACAGATTTTTTAAACCATGCATCAATCCCTTCAAAAAATGGCTCTGACCAAATATAAAATTTACTTTTTTTAGTAGGGTCTTTTCTCACTAATTTGGCATTTAACATTGGGGTTAAGGTTAACGATACAAACGCAGAAATTAAAACAGCACCAGCTAATACAACTCCAAACTCCCTAAATAAACGACCTACAAAACCCTCTAAAAAAATAACAGGCATAAATACGGCCGACAAAGTTAATGAGGTAATAATTACTGCCGAATAAATCTCTCTTGTTCCTTGTATTGCAGCTTCTTGGGGAGACAATCCTTTTTCAATTTTTTTGAAAATATTTTCAGTGACAACAATTCCATCATCTACAACCAAACCAGTTGCTAGAACAATGGCCAATAAAGTCAATACATTAATTGAATAATCCATGAGGTACATTATGAAAAATGCACCTACTAAAGACACGGGAATATCTATTAAAGGTCTAAAGGCAATGATCCAATCTCTAAAAAACAAGAAAATAATTAAAATCACTAGTAGTAATGCAATGATAAGCGTTTCCCCTACTTCGGCAATTGATTTTTTAATAAATCGAGTATTATCTAAAGCAATATTGATGGTATAATCTTTTGGTAATTCTTTTTTAAGTATGTCATAACGTTTGTAAAATTCATCGGAAATCTCAATATAATTTGCTCCAGGCTGAGGTACTAAAGCTAAACCTACCATTGGAGTACCTGATTCTTTTAAAATTGTTTCTTCATTCTCGGCACCCAATTCAACTTGAGCAACATCTCTTAAGCGAACAATATTATTATCGTTCTCTTTTACGATCATATTTTCAAAATCACTTACTTTAGATAATCGTCCAATCGTATTTACGGTTAATTCCGTAGAATTTCCTTCTATTTTACCGGAAGGCAAATCAACATTCTCTCGATCCAATGCTTGCTTAACATCTAAAGGTGTTAATTGATATGATGCCAATTTATCAGGCTGTAAACGAATACGCATACAATATCGTCTTTGACCCCATATTTGCACCGCACTTACTCCTGAAATAGTTTGTAAATTTTGAGCAATCACATTTTCCGCATAATCACTAACATCTAATAACGAACGTGTGTCGCTAATTAAGGTCATGGATAATATAGGGTCAGAGTTCGCATCTGCTTTGGAAACAACAGGAGGAGCATCAATATCTTGAGGTAATTGTTTTACAGCTTGAGAAACTTTATCTCTTACGTCATTTGCGGCAGCTTCTAAATTTGAATTTAAATTAAATTCAACAGTAATAATGCTAGAACCTTGGTTAGAAGCTGAAGACAACGTTCTTATTCCGTCAATACCATTAATTGCTTTCTCAAGAGGTTCAGTAATTTGAGATTGTATAACATCAGCATTAGCACCTGTATAACTTGTTCTTACTGTAATCACTGGAGGATCTACCGATGGAAACTCCCGAACTCCTAAATACTTAAAACCTATTGCACCAAACAAAATGATGATAATAGAAAACACGGTCACTAAAACCGGACGCTTGACGCTTAATTCTGCTAAATCCATCTTAGTTTTTAGATTTTAATAATTTTAAAGGTGTTTCTTTTTTTAATCCTAATAGACCAGTGGTCACAACGGTGTCTCCTATTTGTAAGCCTTCAATGATTTGAATTTCTTTATCGGTTCGAACGCCTATCGTTACCATAACTTCAGCAGCCACTCCATGCTTATTGATAAAAACTTTTTGTCCTTTTAAAGTAGGGATAACACATTGTGTTGGAATCATTAAAGCGTTTTGGGATTCTCCTAAATTAACAAACACTTTCACAAAACTTCCAGGATAAAAATGTGTATGACCATTATAGCTTGCTCTAGCTTTAATGGTTTTAGTAAATTCATCCACGCGAGGTTCAATCGCATAAATCATAGCTGATTGAGAATCGTTAATCTTTTCACTTGAAAAATTAACGGATATCCCCTTATTGATTAAGTTACTATATTTTTCAGGAATTGAAAATTCAACATATAATGGTTTTACTTGAACTAAAGAAACAATAGGAGTTGACGAATTAACATAAGAACCTTCGCTAATAGATTTTAAACCAATTACTCCAGTAAATGGAGCTACAATAGTGGTTTTTGCTAATTGCGCTAAAATATATGCTTGATCTGCCTTCAACGAGTTTAATTCATTTTGTTGCGTATCAACTTCTTCTTGACTAACACCTTTTATTTCAATCAATTTTTTTAAACGTTCTAGCTTTTGTTCAGATAAAGCAATTTGCGTTTTCGATTTTAATAACTGTGCTTGTAAGTCTGCGTCATTTAATTTTATTAGGACGCTTCCCTTAGAAACAACCTCTCCCTCTTTAAAGAATATCGCCGTCACTTTGCCAGCAACTTCAGACATAATCTCTATTTGATTAAATGCTCCTATTTTACCGGTTGAAAAAACTTCATTATTAAATGATGTTGATTTTACGATTGTATAATTAATAGAAACTGGACCTTTGTTTTTAGATTTACTAATTGCCTGATCATCTTTTTTTGTAAAAAATAAAAATTTACTAGCAATTAAAATTACAATCACTGTAGTAAATATTATCCAATTGGGTATTTTTTTCATAAATCGGTTATATAAAATTATACATTATCTGAAACTCTATTTTTTGTTTTTCGTGAAGATGGTTTATAACTGAAAAACAAATCGTGAGAAGGCAATTCTTTTAATTTGAAAGACAATTTTTCTAAAACCTTATAAAAAATTTCTTGCTCATCTTTAGGAATAGCAGAAAAAATGTGATAATCAATCTCCTCAAAAGAATTGACAATTTCAAGTGTTTGTTTTTGACCTTTTTTTGTTAACATGATAAAATGCTCTCTCCTGTCTTGCGGATTAATATTTCTATCCACAAAGCCTACCTTAATTAAATAATCTATCACTTTTACCATAGCGGTTTTATCAATATTTAAATTATTACAAATAAACTGCTGATTGCATCCATTGTTTTTATGTAAAAAAAACAAAACAGAAAAATATCGCTCAACATCTAATTTCTCTAATCGTTTACTGAGTACGCTGTAATATAATTTAGACAAAATCAAGGCCTTTGTCCCAAAAGATAAGTCTGAAAAATTATGCTGATTCATAGCATATAGTTTAAAAATAAAATAGTTGACAAATATAACTATTATTCTTGGCAGAAGATTTATTTAACGCTTTTTATCAATAAGTTAAACCTCTAAAAATAAACTATTCATAAAAAAAACTTTAACTTTACAGAGCTATAAGCATTATAAATGTATGAAACATTATTCCACGTTCGTTATAGAACAATTTGGCAAACACATTCATGGAGACATCCAAGCATTTAACTGGCTAATTGACAACAATTACAGAGAGCTGGTTGCCACATTAGATGCTATTAGAGATGATAAAAATGCATTTAAGTATCTCATAGAAGGTAAACACTTTATATTAGCAGCCTTTGTAAACGCCATTTGGGAAGATTCTAAAGCTTTTAAGTTTCTAATTGAAGCCAAAGCTTTTGATTGGGCTGCTTGTGCTAATTTCATTAACGGAGACGACAAAGCTGAAGAAGCTCTTATACGTTCAGGAAAATTACATTTTGTTGCTTTAGCACATGCTATTTTAGGACGAATCCACGAAGATGGCGATAGAAATACCTCTCCGGCAGGTGTGATTAAAAACATGTTAGATTTTAAAAAAGCTTTTCAAAAATAATATTATGCGAATCATTGACTCTATTCCTCATCCAGCGATGAGTATATCTATATTCCAAATGAATAATAAATTTATTGTAAAATTTGAGGCTGGGCCCATGGAACAAGCCTTTAAATTTCAAACAGAACACGTCAATTCATTAGAGGGTTTAAAAAAACTTATTAATGACGATTTTATTAAAACGGTTCATCTTCGTTTTAACGACATGTTTTTGCAAATGAAAAACACACTTGCTTAAGAAAATCTATCAAAATAGTATATTTGCAATCGTATTCACATTTTAAATTAACGAACATTGTTTAAGTTTATTGGTATTATCATTGGATTTTTCTTCTTAGGAAGAAATTTTTTAGGTGCTTTTTTAGGTTTTTTAGTTGGTTCATTCATTGACAATTTTTCTATTGCAACAAAAACCTTTAAATCTAACGGGGAAAATAATGAGGATGTATTTGCTTATTACAAACAACATTCTCGCAGTGGAAGTGGCGATTTCGCGAATATGCTTATTGCCTTATCGGCTTCTGTGATGAGAGCTGACGGGAAAGTTATTAAAGCAGAACTTGACTATGTGAAATCTTTTTTTTCGCAACAATTTGGACCAAATTTTTCTGTAGCCCATTTACAAACGCTTAAGCATTACGTAAACGGAGGTGAAATTCCTTTAGAACAGATTTGCAATGACATTAGATTACGAACTCAAGTAGAAGTGCGGATTCAATTGCTGCATTATTTATTTGGAATTGCTAAAGCCGATGGCCATGTATCTGATATTGAAACACAGGTTATACAACGAATTGCTCAATTAATGGGTGTGCCTCAAAGTGATTTCGAAAGTTTAAAAAACATGTTTTACAGAGACACCAATTCTGATTACAAAGTTTTAGGAATTGAAAGCACAGCCACTGAAGAAGAAATTAAAAAAGCATATCGACAAATGGCTATCCGTTATCATCCTGATAAAGTGGCGGCCATGGGAGATGAATACCAAAAAGGAGCGCAAGAAAAATTCCAAAAAATACAAGAAGCCTACGAAAATATTAAAAAACAAAGAGGCATAAATTAAAGACAAATTTTATTTCAATTTCATTCCCATTAAAAGAACATCATCAGTTTGTTCCTCTTCACCTTGCCATTCAGAAAATTGCTGCTCAATAACTTGATGTTGATCACTCATGGTTTTTTCGTGATGTTCAAATAATAAATTTCTATACCGCTTTTTAGTAAACACCTTTGTTTTTTCTCCACCTAATTGAGAGTAATAACCATCAGAGGCAATATAAAAACTATGAATGTTTGTTAAGTCTAATTCATGATTAGTAAAATCCATGTTATCTTTTGGATGAGCTCCAACAGGCATTCGATCAGCCTCAATCTCTATTAATTCTGTTTGAGCACCCTCTTTTTTAAAATATAATAAAGAGTTGTAAGCTCCTGAAAACTCTAAAGTTTTGGTTTCTGTATTGATTAAACATAACGAGATATCAATTCCATTATAACTTGCGATGTCATTATCAATAGAGTGAAGAGATTCTTTAATAAAACTCCGCAATTCATTTAATATGACATTAGGTGCTTTTATTTGGTTATTTAAAATATAATTTAATCTAGATAATCCTAACATACTCATCATCGCACCGGGAACACCATGACCTGTGCAATCTGCTGCTGCAATATAAAAACAATGACCTATTTTCTGAAACCAATAAAAATCTCCACTAATATTATCTTTAGGTTTATTAATTATAAAATAGTCACTAAACATGTCATTAAGCAAGGCTACATTTGGCAACATGGCATGCTGGATATAATTGGCATAATTAATACTATTGGTAATATTATTATTTTTACTCTCAAGCGCACTATACATGTGTTTTAATTCATCCGAGGTATACTTCAATTGCAAGTGAGTATGAACCCGAGCCATTAATTCTTTAGTATTAAATGGTTTAGTTAGATAATCTTGAGCTCCTAAATCAAATCCTTCTACAATTTTTTCGGAATCATGATGGGCGGTTAAAAAAATAACGGGAATATCTTTTAGGCGTTCATCTAACCTAATAATTTTAATGGTATCAAATCCATTTAAAATAGGCATATCAATATCTAATAAAACTAAATCAAAATCTGGGGTTTTATATAATATATCTAAAGCTTGTTGCCCATTCATAGCAAACCCAACAGCAAAATTAGCTTGTTTTAAAATATTCCCTACAACCTGAATATTGGTAACATTATCATCTACTACTAATACTTTAAATTGTTTGTTGTATTTGTTTTCAGCCATATATTATTGAGTTAACAATTTTATTTTGTTTAACAATTCGGGATACATTTTAATGGTATCGATTAATTTTTCGATTTCAAAATTACTAGCATAAGATACTATTTCTTTTCCATAAGTTGAAATGATTTCAAATTGATACTGATCTCCTACATGAGTTATTTTATTTCCAAAAGCTTCTAATTGATCAATCATCTGATTATTAAGAGCTAATTGGTATTCTGTCATGACTTCATTTTCTAAAACAAATAGTAATTTAGGTAAATTAATAATTTGTTCTTGAGTTAAGGTTTCTTTTGATAAAGCAATTGGCTCAATACTTTCTTCTGCAATAATCGTTTTACATTTCAAATATTTCGTTAACAATTTCACTAACTCAACTAAATTAACAGGCTTTAGCATGAACTCATCAAATATTGTTTTATCACTGTCTTTTTCTAAAATTATTTGATGTGAAGCCGTAATAGCAAAAACAGGAATATGTTTTGTAGCTTTATTAGCTTTTAAAATTTTAGTAGCCTCAAAACCATTCATCACCGGCATTCTCAAATCCATTAAAATTAAATCTGGAATTTCTTTATTAGCAATATCTAAAGCCTGCTGTCCATTTTCTGCTTCAAACACTTCTACAGCCGAATTAATAAAAATAGCTTTACATAATTCTCTGTTGGCGAAGTTATCATCTACAATTAATACTTTTCCTTTTTCAAATTCAACTAAATCAGGATTATAATGTTCATCATGTTTAGGCTCCAAAACCAACTCTGAAATTTCAACATCATGTAGATGGATTTTAAATTGACTTCCTTTATTTAGCTCACTTTCTACTGAAATTTCACCACCCATCATCTCAACTAATCGCTTACTAATAGACAAGCCTAAGCCTGTTCCTCCATATTTTCGTGTGCTTTGACCATCTTGCTGAGTAAATGGCGCGAAAATTAATTTTTGTTGTTCAAACGGAATTCCAATGCCTGTATCCTCAACGGAAATATATAAATCTAAATGATTGACTGAATTTGTATTTAGTATATGATTAACAGATACAGTGATAAATCCATTTTCTGTAAATTTAATGGCATTTCCTACTAAATTAAACAATACCTGACGTAATCGAACTTCATCTAAAACTAATGACGTAGGCACAATCGATTCAGTATTAATAACAAACTGAAGACCTTTATCTTTGATTTTTTGACTGAATATAATTTCGATATCTTTTAAAATAACATTTAGATTTAATGGTTCTTTTTGAATATCTAATTTCCCTGCCTCTATTTTTGATAAATCTAAAATATCATTAATGATGTTTAATAAATTTTTACCACTTCGTCTAATAGTTTCTACTTGTGATAAAGTCTTAGGATCTTTGACATTTGCTCGTAATAAGTCTGAGAAACCGATGATGGCATTCATAGGTGTTCGAATTTCATGACTCATATTAGCCAAAAATTCACTTTTCACTTTATTAGCTTGTTCAGCATCTTTTCTAGCTTTGATTAATTCCTCATCCGATTTTTTCCGTTGAGTAATATCTCTAGCTGCAAAATAAATATATTTACCAATTGGTACCGCATTCCATTCTAAAAATCGATAAGAACCATCTTTACATTTTTGACGATTAACATAATTGACAATAGGATTTTCTGAACTTGAATTATCTAGAATGTGAGATGCCATTTCTAAATCCTCAGGATGAACGAAATCAAGGAATGATTTATTTAATAGTTCTGATAAATCATATCCTAAAACTTTTTCCCAAGACTTATTTAATTTAAGATAGCGACCGTTTGCATCAGCTATTCCTAATAACTCAATCGATAATCCAAAGAAATTCTCTAATTCTAAAGTTTTAGCGGCTAAGGCCTCCTCTATTTGAATTCGTTCTCCAATTTCTTTACTTAAATTATGATTAATAATATCCAATTCATGAGTTCTTACTCTAATTTTATCTTCAAGAGTTGTATTTAAATCTAAAATTTGTTGCTCATACTGTTTACGCTGAGTAATATCTTCTTTTGTAGCCAAGTAATTAGTGGCAATACCCTGATCATTAAAAATTGGGGTAATCGACACACGTTCCCAATAAAATTCGCCTTGTTTCTTTTTATTAATGAGTTCGCCTTCCCAAATGTTTCCATTACTTATTGTTTCCCAAAGATTTTTATATAGATCATCGCTATTTAAACCTGATTTATACAATTTAGTGTTGGTATCTATTAATTCTTCTTCACTGTATCCTGATGTTTTTATAAATGAGGGATTCACATATTCAATATTGCCTTGCTTGTCGGTGATTTGAATAGAGATTGGGCTTTGCTCTACAGCAGTTGATAATTTTCGAATCAATTTTTGAGTAGCTCTTTCGTTAGTAATATCCCTCCAGGTTACAAATAAAACTTTCCCGTCATCATATTCAACATGCACTAAATCCACTTTTGCTAAAAATTCTGTTCCATCAAAACGCTCATGGATCCATTCAAAAGAATGTTTTCCATTTTTAAACGCTAAAGCAATCATCTCCTTAGCTAAATCCGCTGACTTCATTCCATTTGGCTGATAGATTGGAGAAATTGCATCGGGAGTCATTCCAATAATCCTAGAACGATCCCCTCCTAAAAGCAATTCCGCTCCTTTATTACATTCAATAAACACATTATCTTTAAACATCAAATAAGCATCGGGTGAATCAAAAAACAAGGATTTATATTTTTGCTCACTTTGTTTGATTTTTTCTTCAGCAACTTTTCGGTCAGTAATATCCGATATTTGAATTAAAACATTATCTACTCTTCCTGCTGAATTTTTAACAGGCTGCAAGGCAATACGATTCCACAAAGTTTTACCCGATATAACCATTTGTAATTCTTCCGAATAACTTTTTTCGGTTTCAATAACATGTAAAATATCTTTAATCGCCTTTGTTCTAATATCATTTAAATGAAAACTACTAATATTTTTACCTAATACTTCCTGAATTTCTAATCCTAATTTATGAGCTCCTCTCTTATTAATGAATAAAATTTTTCCTTCCTTATCAACCAATGAGATAATTGAATCGGAACTTTCTACCAAACTTCTGTATTGCTCTTTTGATTTAAATAATTTTTCGGCTGCTATTTTTCTATCAGAAATATCTCGTACCACAAAAACCATATTAATTGGTTTTCCATTTTCATCTCTAATAAAATCGCTATTAATTTCAATGTCTAAAATTGAACCGTCAAATCTCACCCCTCTATATTCTACAGAAGTAGTAAGTGTGTTGTTAAACAATTTTTCAATATTTTGCTTTGCTGATTCATGATCTCTAGAATCAATGAATTCTAACATGTGATGATTTAAGTATGTAGAGTCCGAATCTGTTCGAAACATTTGCAACATTCTTGGCGAGGTAAATGTAATTTTACCATTTAAATCCGCTATCACTACCACATCTGGGATGGCATCTAGTAAAGTTCTATATAAAGCCTCTCTCTCTTTTAACTCTATTTCATATTTTTTTCGGATATCTATATTTGAAATAGTGCCCGTTAAACCTACCCTAATTCCATTTTCGATGAGTGGAGTTGATGTTGTTTTTACCCATCTCAAGCCTCCATCTTTTGTTTTATATCGGTACTCAAGTTGAGAACTCTCTTTAAAATCTTCATTTAAACGCTCTGTAATCCTAGTTAAATCTTCTTCATACACATAATCTAAAAAATTAGTTCCAATAACATTTTCCTTACTGTAACCTAAAAGGGTTTCAGATTGGGGACTAACGTATTTAATAATTCCTTCGTTGTTGACTTCAAAAACCACATCGTTAATATTTTCAATTAAACGTTGATATGATTTTTCACTTTTCTCTAATAAGGCTTGGGTTTTTTCTTTTTCTAATTCTTTTTCTAATAAGGTTTTGTAGTATTTTTTTTGGGCTCCATTTCTAATACTATATAATAAAACAAACAGAATAATGATAAACAGGATAATAAATGCACAAAATAATAATGCCTGACTTGTAATAGGCTTATAAATTTCAGAGGAATCAACTTTTGATACTAAAATCCAATCGGTATCTTCAACCAATTCTGAATAAGCTAAAACTGAGGTGTTCACGTAATCAACTCCATCAATAAGTCCCGTTTTGCCTTTTAAAGCCTCTGCAGCAATTGCCTTTGAATGCTTAATTGATACTTTGTAGGTATAAGCTAATCTGTTATTTTTTGGTAAGTCATTAATATAGACAACCGAATCTAGAGATTGTTTGGCTAAAACCGTTTCAGCCGTTTTATAGGTCGTAGGCCACTTTGCTAATAAAGGATAAAAATAAGTGTGAGGATCTACGCGCAGTATAATATATCCTAATATTTTTGGTCGCTCTTTACCTTGCTCATATAGGCCTAAAACAAAATCGAAATTCATTTTACCTGTAAAATCATCCCTATATAAATCATAGATGATTGCATCTTTATTTTGTTTAGCCTGATTTAATAACTCTTTAGAGAAATTACCTATTTGATTAACCGTTTTGTCAATATTTAAAATAACGCGACCTAAAGTATCAGTAATGATGACATCTTGATAGCCATATATATGGCTAAAATCATTCATCCTCACATACAAACTTGTCCATAAAGTGTTGTCACGTTTGTAGATTAATTTATCAAGATAATCTGGTGTATTTGGGTTTTTAGAAACGAATTGAATATCACCCTTTCGCTCATGCATCCATGCGTGAATTTCACCTGTTTTAAAGGTGCCTATAGACTTCAGCTCTTGCTGTATATCTTCTTTTAATTCTGATTTTTGATGTAAATAATAAAAATATCCAGATAGAATAATAAAAGCGGAAAGAAAAATAAAGATGATATTTATAGTCTTGTGACTATTAAATTCCGTTTTTGATTCTAGCATAAAGTTTTATATATGGTGCGTATCCTTAACCTAAAATTAAGCTAGCATGCCAAAAATAACAATTTCGGTTGAATAAAATAATGATTTTTCTTTCTTTTAACACAAGAATAATATAAAATCAAAAGCCCCTTCAGTTTCCTGAAAGGGCTTTTGATTCTCAAAAACTAAAAACCATGGCGTGTTTTTAGTTATTCTCATTAGGTAACTCGTACCAGATGATTATGTTCATGAAGGAAAATTATTTTTTTCCGTCCATTTTATCTTTTAAGTCAGATAAGGCAGAGATATCTCCTAAAGTAGTTTTCTCTTGGTTATCTTTCACTTTTTTAACTGCTTTTTTAGTATCATCAGATTCAGCCGCTTTAGATGCTTTTTCTGCTTTACGAACTTCATCTTTCACCTCTTCGTGTAAACGAGCGTGAGAAACAACAATACGTTTAGCTTCTTTACTGAATTCGATTACTTTGAAATCAGCAACTTCTTCCGCTTTTAAAGACGTTCCATCAACTTTATTTAAGTGACGAGAAGGACAGAACCCTTCAACACCATAGGTTAAACCAATAGTTGCGCCTTTATCGTTAACTGCAGTTACTGTTCCTTGGTGAACTGAATCGATAGTGAAAATTGTTTCGAATACATCCCATGGATTTTCTTCTAATTGTTTGTGTCCTAAAGATAAACGGCGATTTTCACCATCGATTTCTAAAACAACAACATCTAATTTATCACCAACTTTACAGAATTCAGATGGATGTTTAATTTTTTTGCTCCAAGATAAATCAGAGATATGAACTAAACCATCAACACCTTCTTCTAACTCAACAAACACACCAAAGTTTGTGAAGTTACGCACTGTACCAGTATGTTTGCTTCCTTTAGCGTATTTATCAATAATCATATTCCAAGGATCAGGAGTTAATTGTTTAACACCTAAACTCATTTTACGCTCTTCACGATCTAAAGTTAAAACTACAGCTTCAACTTCGTCACCAACTTTTAAGAACTCTTGAGCTGATCGTAAATGTTGAGACCAAGACATTTCAGAAACGTGGATTAAACCTTCTACACCTGGAGCAATTTCAACAAATGCGCCATAGTCAGCTAAAACAACCACTTTACCTTTTACTTTATCACCAATTTTAACATCAGCATTTAAAGCTTCCCAAGGGTGAGCAGATAATTGTTTTAAACCTAAAGCAATACGTTTTTTATCATCATCAAAATCTAAAATTACAACGTTAATTTTTTCGTCTAATTTTACAATTTCTTCTGGGTGGTTAATACGTCCCCAAGATAAATCAGTAATGTGTATTAAACCATCAACACCACCTAAATCAATAAACACACCATAAGAAGTAATGTTTTTAACAACACCTTCTAACACTTGTCCTTTTTCTAATTTAGAAATGATATCACGTTTTTGAGTTTCAATTTCAGCCTCGATTAATGCTTTATGAGAAACTACTACGTTTTTGAATTCGTTGTTGATTTTCACAACTTTAAATTCCATCGTTTTTCCAACATAAACATCATAATCACGGATAGGTTTCACATCAATTTGAGAACCTGGTAAGAATGCTTCGATACCAAATACATCAACGATTAAACCACCTTTAGTACGACATTTAACAAAACCTTTAATGATTTCGTCAGTATTAAGAGCCTCATTAACTCTATCCCAAGATTTACCAGCGCGAGCTTTTTTGTGAGATAAAATTAATTGACCATTTGTATCTTCTGCTTTTTCAATGAATACTTCAATAGAATCACCAACTTTTAAATCAGGATTGTAACGAAATTCAGATAATGATACTACACCATCAGATTTGTAACCAATGTTTACTACAACTTCACGTGAATTTTTTGATACTACAGTACCTTGCATAGTTTGCGCATCAGCAATAGTGCTTAATGATTTACCATACATCTCATCTAAAGCTGTACGTTCTTCTGATGAGTAATTGTCGTTTTTCTTTCCAATTGAATTCCAGTCAAAATCAGGATTCCCAACTGTTGCATTTTTGTCTGCCATTTATTTAATAATTGTATTCGGAATATCAAGGCTACCGAAGTGGTTAGTTTTTATATTTTAGTCCAATTAATACCTTGATTAAAAATTGGGCTACAAATATACAATATTAAAGGTTGAAATGTGTTGATCATTCAAAATAAAAATAATTTTAAATGTCTGATTTACAATAAATTACATTTAAAAATAATTTTGTTTAGACGTTTTTTTTTTATTTATTACAGGAATATTAGCTTAGCGTATGGATTTTTTAAATGAACCGAATTTGATCATTGCTTTGGTAATTGTTTCTGTAGCGACTATTTATTGTTATTACATAGGCTATTTATTAAAATTCCAACTAAAACCTGCAAAATTTGAAACAATTGATGGTTTGAGAGGATATCTCGCCTTTCTAGTTTTCATGCATCATGCAAATATTTATTACTACTATTTCAAAAATAAGACTTGGGACCTGCCAAATCAAAAATTATTTATTCATTTTGGACAAACTAGTGTGTCTTTATTTTTCATGATCACTGGATTTTTGTTTTTTAATAAATTAATTGAATCAAGGTCAAAAAAAATAGACTGGCAGCAATTTTATATATCTCGTATTTTAAGACTTTATCCCTTATACATCTTAGTTCTTATAATTATTATATTAATAATTGCCGTCAGCTCTGATTTTAGATTGAATGAGCCATTATCAGATATATTTTCTCAGTTAAAAGATTGGTTTTTCTTTACTGCTTTTAATGCTCCTACTATTAATAAATTTGAAAAAACAATGAATATAACTTGTTATGTTTTATGGACATTAAAATATGAGTGGTTTTATTATTTTTCATTGCCTCTAATTGGGTTATTATTTTTTAAACAACGGCCAAGTCTTTTTGTATTATTAATTAGTAGTTATGTGTGTTACTCAATATACATGAGAAAACAAATAGAGCCTATTTATTTACTATCATTTTTAAGTGGATTGTTGGCAGTATTAATTAATCGGATTACAAGTTTAAAAAAATACATTATCCATCCTGTTAGTTCAATTTTGGTAATAATGTGTTTAGTTTATATGATAGAGTTTTATTATACTGCCTATGATTATATTCCTTTGCTATTAATTACTATAGTATTTATAATTATTTCAAATGGTAATTCAATTTTTGGCCTTTTAACTAGTAAAGCTTCAAGGCTCTTAGGTCAACTATCATACAGCATATACCTCATGCATGCTCCATTACTTTATATAATGTTTAAGATTATTTTTGAAATACAACCCGCTTTAGTTTTCTCATTATATGGTTACTGGACAGTGATAGCAGGATTTAGTGTTTTATTAATTTCCATTTGTCATATTACATATTACAAAATCGAATTGCCAATGATAAATTCAACCATTAAAATTTCGAATAAAGTAAATGAAATAAGAAATAGCATTAACAAATTATACTATAAATTATAATTTAATTATTAAAAGTATGAAATCAACTATTACAAATGGTATAGAAATTTCAGTGAAAACTCGTTACTATGCACCTCAATCTGATCCTAAAAACAGTCATTACTTTTTTGTTTATGAAATCACCATTACTAATAAAAGTGATTATACTGTTAAACTCTTAAAACGCCATTGGGATATTACGGATGGATTTGGAGAAAAGCGCGTAGTTGAAGGCGATGGTGTTGTTGGAGAAACACCAACTTTGGAGCCTGGTGACTCATTTTCATATAATAGTGGCTGTGATTTTATAACGGAAATAGGCACTATGAGTGGCTTCTATACCATGAAAAAATTAGTTGATCATTCTGAATTTAACGTTTTAATTCCTAAATTCTTAATGGAACTTCCTGCCAAATTAAATTAGCGAATAAATCAAATCACAATATTGTTTAAAATACTTATGATTTCAACCAATATCATTCATATCAAACATTGCTAATACCAAAATAAATAAGATATTTGACATCTTATAAAACGGTATTTTATGAAAAACATTTTATTCCTTGCTTTTACTACAATCGTATTAGCATCCTGCTCTCCTTCTAAATCAGGAAACACCTCTGGATTTGAGATAAAAGGTAATTTATCTAACTCTAAAGGAGAAACTATCTACTTAGAAAAATTATCTAGACAAGGCTCTATGCCTATGGATAGTGCTGTGATTGATGAAAAAGGAGATTTCATGATGAATCATTATTCACCTAGTATAGGATTTTACAGATTACGAATTAGTGAATCAAATTTTGCGATGATGGTTCTTGACTCTGCTCAAAAAATCACCGTGACTGCAGATGCAAGAAATTTAGGAAGTACCTTTAAATCTGAAGGTTCTCCTGACACCAAACTATTTTTAGAATATAGTGCCTTAGCGCAAACTCATAAAATGAGAACAGATTCTCTTGAAAATGTTTTCAGAACAGCTATGATCACTATGAAATTAGATTCAATTCGTGCTGATTCTTTATCAAAAGAATTACAAAAACCATACGACGTGATGATTAATCAGTACAGCAAAATAGTTGCAAAAAAAATTAAAGAAAATGCTCAATCATTTGCTTCTATTATGCCTATTCAGCAATTACGTCCTGAAGAATATTTAGATATATATCAAGCACTTGATAAAGGCTTAAGTGAAAAATACCCTAATAATGAAGATATTAAATCTTATCATGGTATGGTTCAACAAGCAGCCATGATGGTAGCCAGAACACAAGCCATTAAAGTTGGAAATGAAGCGCCCGAATTAATTTTACCGATGCCAAATGATAAAGATTTAGCGCTTTCATCCTTAAGAGGAAAAATTGTTTTAATTGACTTTTGGGCAAGTTGGTGCGCTCCTTGCCGAAAAGAATTACCAAATGTAAAACGTGCCTATGAAAAATATAAAAACAAAGGTTTTGAAATTTTAGGTGTTTCATTGGATAAAGAAAGAGATGCTTGGTTAGAAGCTATTTCAAAAGAAGGTTTAAAATGGCCTCAAGTAAGTGATTTGAAATTTTGGCAAAGTGAAGCTTGTCAGGTTTATGCGGTGCAATCAATACCTTATACTGTATTAATTGATAAGGAAGGTAAAATTATTGCTACAGATTTAAGAGGAGCTGATTTAGATAAAAAATTAGCGGAAATTTTAAAATAATTTTAATTTTCTAAGCGATTTTCATGATTAAACGCATTATATACTTTTTAAGTTTAATTTGTTGCGTTGATGTGAATGCTTATGCTCAACAAAATTATTTTCAACAAGAAGTAAATTATACCATTGATGTAACATTAAATGATGTGACTCATGAGTTAAATGCTTTTGAGAAAATCGAATACATCAATCAATCTAAAACAAATCTTGATTTTATTTATTTTCATTTATGGGCAAACGCATATAAAAATAATGAGACGGCCTTAGCAAAACAACTCCTCGAAAACGGCGAAACAACCATGTATTTTGCCAAACAAGATGAACTGGGTTATATTGATAGCTTAAATTTTTTAGTAAACGGAAAAATAATCAAATGGGAATTTGACAAAGAATATATTGATATTTGCAAACTCTATTTAAATTCTCCCATAAAACCAGGAGATACTATTATTATTACAACACCTTTTCATGTTAAACTGCCTTCTGCAAAAATTTCTCGCCTAGGTCATATTAATCAGGCATATGCTATTACCCAATGGTATCCTAAACCTGCCGTTTTTGATAAAGATGGATGGCACGCTATGCCATATTTAAATCAAGGTGAGTTTTATAGCGAATTTGGAGCGTATGATGTAAAAATCACTTTGCCAAAAAACTATGTACTTGCTGCAACTGGAGACAGAATTGATGAAGCAGAAGAAGAAGATTGGTTATTAAAAAATGTGAGTATCACTCAAAAAATGATTGCTGATAAAAATTATTCTCATGACAATTCTTTTCCACCTTCAAGTAAAGAATATAAAACCATTCAATTTAAACAGTATCGAGTTCATGATTTTGCTTGGTTTGCCGATAAACGTTTTCATGCTTTAAAAGGAGAAATTTTATTACCGCACTCAGGCAATAAAATGGATACCTGGGCCTTTTTCACCAATAGCGAACCTGAACTTTGGAGTAAATCATTAGAATATATTAATGATGCCACTTTGTTTTATTCTGAATTAAATGGTGATTATCCATATAACCATGTCACAGCAATTGATGGAACAATCAGTGCTGGTGGGGGAATGGAATACCCAAATATTACGATTATTGGGGAAAGCAATAATGCTTTTACATTAGAAACAACCATTATGCACGAAGTTGGTCACAACTGGTTTTATGGTATATTAGGTAATAATGAAAGAGAATTTCCTTTCTTGGATGAAGGATTAAATTCATTTTATGAGATGCGTTATATCCGAACAAAATATCCTAATCTAACCTTAACTAGTTTATTAGGAAGAGATAGTACTTTCCATTTTTTCGGACTTAATAAATTTAAACACAAAGCGCAATATGAATTCTCGTATTTTTTAACTGCTTTAAAAAACAATGACCAGACGATAACCACTCCAGCAAAGGATTTTACAAATTATAATTATGGTGCAATTGTTTATAGTAAATCTGCTCTGGCCTTTGATTACCTCATGAATTATCTTGGGAAAGAAAAGTTTGATGAAGCTATGCGGTTTTATTTTGAACAATGGAAATTTGAACATCCAACTCCTGAAGATTTAATCAAAACACTTCAATATTATTTGAACGCTGATTTAAAATGGTTTGTCAACGAACTTCTTACAACCAATAAAAAATTAGATTACAAAATGATTAGCCATAAAGAGCTAGAAGATCATAGCCATGCTATTTTAGTAAAAAATAATAATAAATTATTAGGTCCTGTTTCAGTATCTGGCATTAAAGATGGAAAACTAATTGGAACCGTATGGTATAATGGATTTAAAGGAAAAAGAGTATTTGAATTCCCTCCTTCTGAAATTGATGAATTTAAAATAGATTACGAAGAATTCATGCCTGATGTTAAACGAAAAAACAATAATATTAGAACCAATAGTCTATTTAAAAAAACAGAGCCACTACAATTAAATTTTATAGGAAAATTAGATAATCCAAATTATTCGCAACTAAATTATACGCCAATCTTTGGTTATAATCATTACAATACATTCATGCTAGGATGCGCTTTCTATAATTATACTTTTTTACAAAAAAAAATAGAATACACCATCGCTCCAATGTATGCATTTGGAAGTAATACACCTGTTGGTTTTGCTGATTTCACTGTAAATATATTGCCAAATAGTTCAATCCTTCAACAAATTACTTTTTCTGTTAAAGCTAAAAGTTTTGCCTATAATTATTTTGATGCTAAACCTTTTAATGAAGCAAACGCTAGTCAAGTAAAATCAATCAATTTGAACTATTATAAATTATCAGAAAATATTGATTTTCAAATAAAAAAACATAATCCAAGAAGTAAAATAACGCAACATATAGGCTATACAGTAACTCAATTATTTGTAGATAAAGAAAAGTACAATTTAAATACTATAAATTCTTCGCAATCATCAGTAAGCATTCAAAATCAATCTACCATAATTAATAATTTTTATTACTCACTTCAAAACACTAGGGTAATTAATCCGTATTCGGCAATACTAAATTTTCAACACAATGATTTATTTGGAAAAATTAGTAGTTGTTTTAATTACGCCGTAAGTTTTAAAAACAATAATAGCTTAGATTTCAGAATGTTTATAGGAACATTTGCTTACGGAAATAACTTAAACAAAGGACCATACAGGTTTAGAATGAGTGGTTTTAATGGTTATCAAGATTACTTATTTGATTACAACTATATTGGTAGAAATGAATCTCAAGGCCTAGAAGCTGCTCAATTTACAGAAAACGATGGTGCATTTAAAATTTGGACTCCTCTTGGTCAATCATCCAAATGGTTAGTAGCCTTGAATATTAAGTCTCCAAAAATTGGTAAATTACCACTTAAGTTGTTCCTGGATATTGGTACCAGCGAATTTAAAGAAAGCTTATATAAAGATAAATTTTTGTATAATTTCGGAATAGATATTTGTATTTGGAAAAATATCTTTGAAATTTATGTTCCTATCACTTATAGTCATGATATCAAAACAGTATTAGAAACAAATAACAAAGGTTTTTTTGATACTATTCGATTTACATTAAATTTGCATAACATTAATCCAAGAAACTTTATCACAAACAACTTTTTGTAATGCAGCCTGGAAAAAACATATACTTTGCTTCTGATTTTCATTTAGGTGTTCCTACTTTTGAATTAAGTTTAGCTCGAGAGAAAAAAATAGTTCGCTGGCTTGATTCCATAAAAAGTTCTGCCGAAGAAATTTATTTAGTTGGTGATATTTTTGATTTTTGGTGGGAATATAAATACACCATTCCTAAAGGACAAACAAGATTACTTGGAAAAATTGCAGAGTTAACTGACAATGGAATTGCTGTACATTTTTTCACAGGGAATCACGACTTATGGATGAGAGATTATTTTATACAAGAATTAGGGGTAACAGTTAATCATTTACCTATTAGAAAAATATTTAATAATAAAACATTTTTAATTGGTCATGGAGATGGCTTAGGTCCTGGAGATAGTTGGTATAAATTTTTAAAGAAATGTTTTACAAATCCTTTCTTAATATGGTGCTTCAAAACTCTACATCCCGATTTTGGTTTTTGGATTGCTCGACGCTCTAGTAAAAGAAGTAGAATAAATACAGGCGATTCAGATAAAGACTTTTTAGGTGAGAAAAATGAATGGCTAATGACTTATTGTAAAGAACAATTAAAGCTTGAACATACAGACTATTTTGTATTTGGCCATCGTCATCTTCCACTTGATTTAAAAGCATCTGAATCATCAAGATACATTAATCTCGGCGAATGGATAAATTATTGCACCTATGCTAAATTTGACGGCGTTAATTTAGAATTGATAAAATTTGAAGAAAAATAGCATTGTATATAATTAAACAAAAAGCCTCTCAATAATAAATATTGAGAGTTTTTTTATGTTTATAAATGGGCTAAGAAAATGTTTGAAAACAAAAAACCCTCACTATAAACATAATGAGGGTTTTTGAAAATTGG
>CANFTW010000012.1 GCA_947450025.1 Bacteroidota bacterium
AATTCTGTGTTCAAGAATTTTCTCTTTCAAACAGACAGAAACGCTCAAGCCTCCGCTTGTCCGAATTTCTCTCCATTTTCAAGAGGTGTAGCGTTGCTTCCGAACTTTGTTGAAAACTTTTGCTGCTTTACATAGGAGCGTGTGTTAGCGGTTGCCATTTACATCTAGTTCTATTCGCTATAAATATAAACAGTATTGTTAAGCTTCATATATTTTTGTCCTATTTTTACAGTATCATAGTCCAATGTCATTTGATAATTAGCAGTTGTCGGATATGTGTCTATGCTAAAAGTTTCACTTTTAACTAAAGCACCACCAAATATTAATTGGTCATTTTTAATATACCAATTTTTAGAGTCCTCACGATTCGATACACCGTTTGTCGTTAGGTCGGTGTACCCACTACTAGACGGTCCAATTGATAAGGTCTTTATTTGTTCAATGCTTATTCTATGTTTCCAAGTACCAACAAATTCACTATGATTCTTAGCTACCTTTTTTTTACAAGATAATAGCAAAGAAATGCAGAGTATTAATATTATGAAATGTCTCACTTAGTTCTGTTAGTATTTTTATTTTGTATGTCTGTCAAATGGTTACCGCTAACGGTTGGCGGCTTTGCCTTGTGCGAATTTTGAAACACTCTCTTGTCTAAACGCCGAAATGTTTGTTTATTGCACAAATGCTGCCTCTTTTTTTGCTTACTTAAAAATACAACTTTCTGCGTAGCAGGCAAAATGTAAGCAAAAAACTTATACTTCCGCTCGCATAAGGCAAAGGTGCTGTTATGTTTCAGTGCGCCCTACTTAGTTAACACACAGGTACGTGTCCGCATATTTTTTTATGAGGTTAGTTGGTCAGTCTGCCGAATGTTTAGTTTGGAACATAGTTTTTAGTTTTTACTGTGCGATAGGGAAGGCAATTTGAAAAATTGCTTGTTCTAATAACCACACAGGCGGGGAGGAAATTTTGAAAGCTTATTTGGCGCAAACTAAAATTATTGCCTTTGAAAATAAGCGACCAAATGTGCTTGCAAAATGTGCGGCTGATTACACACAGGTCAATACACTTAGGTCTATGCACACAGGTCAGCAAATTGTGGCGGTTTAGTGGTCTATGCGGTTAGGTCGATTTACATTTAGGTCGACAGTAGCTAGTTTTACTTTTTCACCTCCTAGTTCTATTGTCATACCCGCTAGTTCTAAAGTCACACCTACGAGTTTTATTATTGTAGTAGCAAGAAATACTTTTACACCTAAGAGTTCTAAGGTTGTACCCACGAGTTCTAAAGTTTTACTAATGAGTTCTAATATTGCAGTTGTTGGTTCTAACTTTACACCTTCGAGTTTTAAGAATCGGGAAGCCTGTTTTGTTTTTATTATTGGTTAAAATAAGTCAAAAAATTAATGCCTTTTGAAACAAACTCAGAATAAATTAAAATGGGATAAGAAATAGCCCAAACAAAAATTAACAAAAAAACATACCATCCTTTTGATTTGATATTTTCAATTTCTTGCTCTATTAAAAATAATGAAAATGATAGTAATATAAACATTAGAATAGCAGGGTATGTGGGCTGAACCAATATTGCAATGCAGAATAATATGTATAATGGCCGATGAGCATTTATTAATATTTCATTTTTAAACCAAACTGTTCGAGGTTTATACACATCCATCCAAGCTACTGGATCACCATATTGCTGTCTCATTCTTGCATGAGCATCGCATTCTTCAACTAAATGCTTTAAGACCGTCTCGTATCGCTTTTTATCCTTTGACGATTTTAGACTTGCTGCCATAAATAAGGATAATAGCCCACTCATGGTCTTTAGTAATGGAATTATAAATAATGAAAAAATCATGGATTGAAATGTCTATTTAAACAGATATGCCTATCATTAATAATTTTTTTGTAAAACTCAAATACATTTTGCCTCTTATATATCTCGGTTCTGTAAGTTGGTTTTGTAAACGGAATGAAATAGTTTTTAGTTACCTTATTTCTCACTGTTATTTGTAATTCAGATAAGAGATTAATGTTTAACAACTCCTTAATTTCATTAATATGAATTAAATGATATTCTTCTTTAATAAGATAAATATCTTTTAATGTAACCTCTTTGGCTTTTTCAGGCATATCAATAATGAAATCATTAAATAATTTTGGTACGTTACTAGGGTCTTCAAAAAAGGGGTCAGCAACAATTGAAATAAAATCTTCTGTTAGTATATAATCAAACCAATTAAACGAAATAAATAATGCCTTAATTAAATCAAGTTCTTGAATTGTAGTTGTGTTTGTCAATTCAAAATTCATTCTATACTTATTCAAAATCGAATTCATTTCATCATAACCACATCCTTTAAGTTCTGAAATTAATTGAAACAAGTTGTATGCGCTAATATTGTAATTAAACACATCATTAGAAATATTAACATGGGCATTAGTTCGATCTGTACTCCAATTCCCATTTATTTTATATGTTACAAACTTTGGTATCGGATTATCCAAACAAAAGTTAGAATTTCCTTTTACTAAAAGTTCCATAGTTCTGTAATATTTTTAATTTTCGTCATTTTTTAACTCGAAATAAGCATTTTTATAATAAAATGATGTATCCTAATTTAAGATAAAAATACAATTTTTATCTTAAAATTAAAGCTTATTTTCACTTATTGTGGGATTGACCAACCAACTGTGTAAACAAAAGAAAGGGTAGCCTTTTGGCTACCCTTGTCGTTTTTGATGATTTTAAAAATTTATTTCTTAACGACCTTAACAAACTTTATTGAACTTACTTGTCCGTACTCTGCGCTTGTTGCTCCAAACTTACCTTTGATATAAGCCTTTACCGCTTTTGCTAATACGATTAACGCATCAGGGTTTTCGTAAAGGATTTTGTTTCGGGCAATTCTTGCGTTACTAACTTTAGCGTAACTTGTATAAGCTCCAGTGTTGACAGTTTTTAAGTTGGCTAACATTGTTTGCAATGTTGTAACTTTTAACGCTGTTTCTGTTGGGTTATACGCAGGAACCGAAGCTAATAATTTGATAATCTTATCATAGTGTTCAATAAGGTTATCGAAACTTTGTTGAGATACCGAAACTGTTTTCTTTACAGGTAAAGTTGTTTTGTTCGCGTTATCTTCACTAGGGTCGGCAACAATTCCTGAATCTGCTTTTGTTAATTTAGAACCTTGCACTTTAGCGTTAAGTGTTTTGTAATCCTTTATGGTTTGCTCGTTTGCACCAACTGAAACTAAGGTGTTTAATAAACGGGTTGATAAACCTTTTAAGGGTTCAAAAGCAATCTCTCTGCCGTTTGTTGCATTTTTCCAACCGTTGTATTCATTTTTAACGGTGGTTAATGCACCTTGTGCATTTGTAAGAACGGTTTGTAAATTGGTAATTGCTAAGTTTGCTGCTGATGGTGTATAGTTTGTACCATACGTTAACAGTAAAGCAATTAAGTGATCGAAATTAGCGGTGTTTTTTGCGTGACCGCTTTCTATATAAGTTGACATGATTTTTAAATTTTAATTGTGAATTTATTTTTATCGGTGTTCTGCTTTACTTTAAGAAAGCGAGCAAGGAAGAGAAAGAGTTCGGGTGATTCTTTTTTCTTTTTGTGTTTTCAATATATCCGATTTTTAAGATTTAGGATATATAACGAACGATTGTGCCAAACGATATGTTAGGATTCTAAAGATTTGTTAAAACAAAAAAGCCACTTTGTAAGTGGCTTGATTTGGGAAATAAGTGGTTTAGTGTTTGTTGATATTTAGAAAGTGTATAAATAACATTAATTTAATATGTTTTTTTGTAGTGTAGTAAAAATTAGTATAATTTAGTTAAATAAACTACTTAACTTTTTTTATGAAAAAAATAATCTAAAGTGCAATATTTATTGTTGGTTCAGTTTTTATTGCAAATGCACAAAACACTATTCCTACAACGACTTGCACAGGAGCCATGAAAATTAATGACTCTCTAAACGTGAATAAAGATATTACTGCTTTAGGTGATATTACATCTAAAGGTGAGGTTGTTGCTACTGATACAATGAGAGCTCAGAAAGATATTATAATTGATGGAAACGCAAAAGTAGGAGGTGATTTATCTATTACAGGCCAAAGTTTTTTTGAGCAAGAAATAATTTTAAAAAAAGGGCTTTTATTCGATAATTCTAAAGGAATAAGTTATACGCCTATGAGTGGAACCACTCCTAATAAATTCAGTTATGGAAATAAAGTTTTAGGTATACCTGAGAAAAATTGTGCAGCTGGTCCTCAACCATGGGCAAATCATCAATTTGGAGGTATGCTACAAATTTATGATGCAGACCCAAATACAGGAGCTTATATAACAAATAGTGGGCTTTTAAATTTTCAAACTTGGACAGGGGGCAGTTCAATCGATGCAAGTGTTGGAGCAAATACTTTATGGACAGGGAAATTATTACTTAATTATTTTTGTGGTAATGATGTTTCTATTTGTCAAGGAACATATGGAGGAATTGTAGGTACAGGAAAAAATGTGGAAATTGGATTTCCAACAACAAATATACAAACAGCTTTAAATATGGGATTGCCTTTAGGGATAACAAAAGCTATAGATATTTTTAATCCAGTTATAAATAAAGAAGTTTTTCAAATAAAGGCCACTGGCGCCACATATATAGGTTCAGAAAAAGTAAATGTCGGACCTCATACAGATGCAATGTTGACTGTTAGTGGGAAGGTAGCTTGTAAAGAAGTTAGAGTCTTTAATAATGCTAGCGGTTATTGGGCAGATTTTGTCTTTGAAAGAAATTATAAGTTAATGCCTATACTTGATGTTGAAAAGTTTTATCTTAAAAATAAACATTTACCAAATATACCAACGGCGAAACAAATTGAAGAAAATGGAAATGATTTAGCTAAAACAGATGCATTATTATTACAAAAAATAGAAGAACTTACTTTGTATATTGTGCAACAACAAAAAGAAATTGAAGAGTTAAAAAATAAAATCATAAAAAAATAATATTTTGAACAATTGTTTTGTTAAGTATTCGATTACATTTTTTTTATTTTCTTTTTTGTGTATTTCATGTAAGAAATATCCCGAAGATGCAAAATGGAGTAAAAATACTGTTAAGGATCGATTGTTAAATAAATGGGAATTGAAAGAATGTTTGGTTAATAATATTGATTCAATTGATGCTATATACACACTTATTCAAGATAATTCATGCGACCTTCAAATTGATACATTGAATTACTCATTGAGAAATATAATACTCGAATTTAAATATTATACCACTAAAAACGGTGGACTTAAAGAGGAAAATTATAGCTCAAATTTAAGTAATGCAAATATATTAAGTACAACAGCAAATAATTTATGTATAAACGTAGGTAATGTTAGTGATTTCGAATTATCAAAAAACAAAAATGCGATTCATTTTAAAAATGAAATATTAGAGTTTCCTTATTTTGTAACAAATTCAAACTATAAGACTCGTATTTTATTTAATTTAAAAAATAATGATTGGGATATAAGAAAATTAACAGATAAAGAATTAATACTCGAAACAACTAATTCTTTTAGTGAAAAAGTAAAATTAAAATTTAATCGATTATGAAGTATAAATTATTCTATCTATTTGTGTTTTTTGAAATATTGGCTTATAGTCAAGATTATGTAACGCTTCATAATAGGTATTGGTATTATAGGACTAGATTGCGAAATGATTTTATGAAAGTTGGATTAACAAATGGTTGTAGTATACCGATGGGGCAAAGAGGGCTAGGATATGAGCCTTATAGTTCTACACCTAATTATTTTTTTACTGATGATCCAAGCAGTGGATCTACTACAAAATGGGGAGATGCTATGGGGGAGTTAGGTTATTATATAGGAGTATTAGCAACTGAATATAATTTGTTATCTCGGAATAACCAAGAGACTGATAGTGTTCGTTATGAATTGTATTGTGCACTCCAAGCTTTAAATAGAATGGATTATTATGCAGAGCCATACTTCACTCAAGCAATTGCAAATTCAACAAATCCACAAACATTTGGAGCGTCATTTAATGGGTTTATGTTGCGTGATGATGTACCTATTGATTTTGTGCAAAATAACATGAAGAGTTTTAATTATTTTGGTAATAGAGGTTTTTGTAGTAAGGTTAAAGTCAATAGTATTTCCACAACATCGGGAAATGGCGCCCAACAGCAAGGAGAGACTTATGTGCCACCAGATTGGGTGCATAATAAGCCAGGTTATTGGACAAAAAATTACGCAGGTTCTTATATAAGTCAAGACAATTGGATTAATTGTATTGTAGGATTAGCATTAGTTAGAAAGTTTATCCCGTCAGGAATAAATTACAAAAACATGTCTTTTATGGATGGAAATGGCTCTGATATAAGCCAAGAGGCATTTTCAATTGCATTAAGAGTAATGAATTATTTTAAGCAAGATGCAAATTGGGCCTTAAAATATCCGGCAGGTAATTTTATAGGGAGTGATTGGGGAGGGATTGGAGCAGGATTGGCTTTTGCTCATGCTGAGGCATTGAATAAAATAGACCAAAAGAAATGGGGGCATTATGTACAACCAGATCCATTGTCATTTAATAATTGGTGTGAATATAATGATTGGAGACACGATGGTAATTGGCTTGTTCAATTATATAAAAATACTGTAGCTATTCCATTGATGTATACTAATTATTTATCTTCATCACACGCATCGGGGAGTTTAGGTAATTTGTATACTCAATTGCCACTTATCGTAAATCCAAACGGTGAATCAGTTTATAAAGCTAATTTGTATTACGATTCAACAAATCCTGACGTTGCAGTCCAAACTTCTAATTTATCAGCTGTTTGTAATTGTGAATATACATTTAGGGGAGTTGATACAAAAGATAAATTACAAATGCACATAAATCATCATCAGATATGGCATCCTGAGTTAATACGAGTTGTTCTACACGGGGAAGGAAGTTGCCATACTACTCAACTTAATACCAGTTATTACAACGCTGCAATTAGCCTCATTTCTACAGCACCATGTGAAGGACCTTATAATTGGAAATATGAAGATACAGGTCCTATTTATGGACCAAATAATCAAAATGAATTTTGGCATACTCAGACACAATTAGATCATCCAGAAAGCAGAGAGAAAAATGGTTGGATTGCCGAGTTTAATGGAATTGATTATATGTTATATCATAATCTAGTTACTATTATTGATGCCGAAAAATACGGAATGAATAATACAAAACAGATGGTGGATTTAGGACGAAGGCATATTACAACGCCTTACCCATGGGTAGTGTCTGGAACTACATGGGGAACAACTACTAAACCAGCAGTTGTTAAAGCATATGAATATATAACAGCAAATAATACAGTGGGTACGCCATACTTTTTATTTACGAATGTCTCTTATCTTGCAGGAAAGGAAATTACATTAGGAGATGGCTTTTCTGCTACAAATCAAGGGTATTTTACCGCTGCTATTCAGCAGTTTGATTGCTCTGAAGTTTTAAGTAATCCTTTAGACCCTTCTGTTAATGCAAGAATTGCAACGAGTAATCAAAACAATAATGAGGAAACTATCTATCCCGATTTGTTGCCTACTAGTTATACAAAAAATAGTTATATTGAAGAATCAGCTTTAGACGAAATGAATAGTGATGTAACATATAGTCCTAAATTAGTAAGCAGTGACTCGTTAAAAATCACTTCTAGTTCAATTTTGGATAAAAATTTGGTAGCTGAATTAGCGCCAAACCCTTCAAATGGATTAACTAAACTCTATTTATCAAAACCTGAATTAGTTAAAACAATAGAAGTTTTAGATCCATTAGGAAAATTATTATTTACAATTTCTTCAATATCATATTCAAACGATATAGAATTTGGTGGAATTAGTAAAGGAATTTACTCAATTGCAATTAGAGGTGTTGAAAATGATGTTTTAGTTAAAAAAATAGTTATACAATAGTGATGAAAAAAATTAGATACATAGTGTTTTTATTGAGCTTTTCAATATTATTAAAGGCTCAACTTAATCAAGGTGTTGTAAATTATAAGGTTATTAATATTGATACTATTAATAACCTTATTGTGCCACAAGATAGTATATATTCAAAATTTGTCTTTAAACCGAATAAAACAAAATGGGAAATGGGTTATCTTAATTCTAATGAAATTACGAAAACCATTGTAAATAATGAGGATTACTATGTAATTATGGTTCATCTTGATGAAAAAACAGCTTTGCATGGTGAAACAAAAAATGGAAATTCAATAAATAAATTATTGAATTATGTAGACACATCCTTAATAGTTACGAAAACAAACATTACGAAAACAATTGCAGGTAGGACTTGTAAAAAAATGTATTTGAAATTTCATCATTCATTACCGCCTATGGTTATATGGTATGATGAATTTATTAATTGTAATTCAATAATACCAGGTGCAGGAAATAACGGAAAAAATATTAAAGGCTTAATATTAGAATATGAAATACAAAACTCAATTGGGAAAAGTATCATTACAGCTTATAGCGTAAATTTTGGCAACGTGTCAAATACAAATTTTAATCCAAATTTATCAGGTTTTCAAATAACTGAATTGGAAAGAGAGGATGGAGGGCAATGCAATGGACACCATTAATTTTAAATGTTTTATGAAAAAAATAGTTTATTCATTATTTTTTTTGACGATTATTATTTCTTGTAAAAAGAAAGATAATACTGTAGACAATAACACGAATGTTATTACACCAGTAATTTCAGAGCTTTCAAACCCAATATTTGAATTTGAGTATGGTAATTGTTATGACTACCAAGATATTGGAAATAATCCATTAACAGTATTGTCAACTAATGATTTAATAGTTTCATCAATAGAATACGATGGCAATGTTGATAAATTACAAATTTCAAAATTGAACACAAATGGATTGATAACTTGGCAAAAAAATTTCACACAGGGATATAAGTTTATGGCAGGTAACAGTTTTGAAACGAGCACTAATAATTTAATCATTATTGGGACATTAATAAATCAAAGCGATTGGACCAAATCTAAAGTGTTTATTGCAAAATTAAATATATTAACAGGTGATACTATTTGGACAAAAGCATACGGACATAATTATATTGATGTTGGAGTTTGTGGTTTTGAAGATGTAAATAATAATTATTGGATTGTTGATTTTAGTCAACAAAATCATAAGGCAACCTTAATAAATATTTCTTCTAATGGAGATTCACTAACTTCTATTATTAATAATGAAACTACTCCGCCAACATATGAAGATGCATTAATTACAAGTAATAAAAACGTTATTATGACTGGTGAATCAGGGAATACAACATCAGGTAAAACCCCAGTATATATAAGTTCGTATTCTGAGAATGGAATTAAGAATTTTTCTAGTGACATTACACTAACAAATTATGACGAAATTAAAGTAAATGATATTTGTGAAATGTCAGATGGCAACTATTGTATAGCTGGGGAATGTTATAATTTTTCGAATACTTCAATACGATATGGATTTTTATTAAAAGTAGATAATAATGGAAATAAAATTTGGGAAAAAATACTTACTCAATTTAATGGTTCATCAATATATTCTTGTATTGAAAAACAATCAAATGTATTGTATTTAGGAGTTGGAGGATCGGGTAACGCGAAGCTATACAAATATGACTTAAGCAGCTTAACGGCAATTAATACTAATTATGCAACTTCATTTAATGATATACAGCTTGTTTTGAGAAACTCGAAATTATATCGAGCTTTAATAGATATTAAAACTAGCAGTTATGAAACTGTAAAGATTAAAGCTTATACTGTCAATTAATTGCCGCACGCCCGTGGCGCGCCTTTTGGTGCGTCAAGCACACGCGCAAACATTGCGAAGCACACCTATTTGGAAAGCGCGGGAATTTAGCTTATTTGTTTTTTGCCTGCCTTTTGCAAAAAACAAATGTGCTAAATTAGGGATAGCCAAAACGGGTTTTTTAAACCCGCAAAGAGGGGAGGAAAGTAAAAACTAAAACCGTTTCAAGTTCCCTAAACTGTTTCTATGAAACCCTGTTCTTGTCGGCACGTACTTTTTTGAAACCGAAAAGCTTGTTGTCTAAGGTAAAATTGTCTTTGGAATTGTCACTGGGCGCATTGAACATAACTAGCTTATATGTATGACTTAGTCATACATATCTACCCAAAATAGAGGTGCTTTGTATGACGAACATCATATTTAAGATAAATATACTTATCTAGCCCAACATCTCCAAAAACTCCTCTTCGTTAATCAATTTAATGCCTAAAGATTCTGCTTTCTTTAATTTCTCTGGCCCCATATTATCCCCAGCTAACACATAGCTTGTTTTTTTAGAAATAGAACCTGAGTTTTTCCCACCGTTGAGTTCAATCATGTCTTTGTATTGCTCTCGGCTATGTTTGGCAAACACGCCACTAATCACAAAGGTTAAGTCTTTTAATTTGTCGCTTCCTTCTTGTTGTTGTTCTTCGCTTAATTCAAATTGTAAGCCTGCTTGCTTCAAACGTAAAATTATGTCTTTGTTTTTTGGGTTGCCAAAAAAATCAGCAATGCTAATGGCAATAATTTCACCTACTTCGTCAATGGCTAATAACTCTTCTTTAGTAGAGTGTATCAATACATCCAATGTCTTTACTTTTTTCGCAATTTTTTTCGCGGTCGTTTCTCCCACATGTCTAATACCAATAGCATACAACACACGTTCAAAAGGTACTTGTTTGCTAGCTTCTAATCCTTCTATTAAATTATTGGCTGATTTTTCGGCCATGCGTTCCAATGGCAGGATTTGTTCTTTTTTTAAATCATATAAGTCGGCTATGTTTTTTACTAAGCCCGCATTATATAATTGTACTAAGGTTTCGCCACCCAAACTATCAATGTTCATGGCCTTACGCGATACAAAATGATCCATCTTTCCAATCACTTGTGGCGGACATTCATTTTCGTTAGGGCAATAATGGTTGGCTTCGCCTTCGACGCGTTTTAGTTCCGTATGACATTCAGGGCAATGGCTAGTGTATTGTGTTGCATCGGTATTTGGTTTACGTCTGGTTAAATCTACTCCAATTATTTTGGGAATAATTTCGCCACCTTTTTCTACAAACACAAAATCGCCCACACGCACATCTAGTTTCTCAATAATATCAGCATTATGCAGCGAAGCACGTTTTACGGTGGTGCCACCTAAAGTTACGGGTTGTAAATTAGCGACTGGTGTAATAGCACCTGTGCGTCCCACTTGATAAGCAATGCTTAATAACTCTGTGCTCACTTGCTCGGCTTTAAATTTATAAGCAATGGCCCAGCGTGGCGATTTTGCTGTGAAGCCTAAATTTTGTTGTTGGTTGTAATTGTTTACTTTAATCACAATGCCATCAATATCGTAAGGTAAATCAAAACGTTTTTTATCCCAGTAATTAATAAAATCAATTACTTCATGAATGCCGTTGCATAATTTAGCGTCTTCCGAAATTTTAAAGCCCCATGATTTAGCGGCATGCATATTATCAAAATGCGATTGGTGTGGTAAACCATCTCCTAATACATAATATAAAAAGCAATCCAATTTTCGTTTAGCCACTTGTGCCGAGTCTTGCATTTTCATACTTCCCGATGCGGCGTTCCTAGGGTTTGCCATCAAGGCATCTCCAATTTCTTCGCGTTCTTTATTAATGGCATCAAACACTGGGCGAGGCATAAATACTTCGCCACGTATTTCAAACTTATTAGGGTAGTGTCCTTTTAATGTTAAAGGAATGGATTTAATGGTTTTAGCATTGGTGGTCACATCATCGCCTTGCACACCATCGCCACGGGTAATGGCTTGTTTTAATTGTCCCTCTTCGTATATTAAACTAATCGATAATCCATCAAATTTCAATTCGCATACATATTCAATACCTTCATCAAATAATCCTCCTTGAGATACAATGCCTAATCCTTCTTTCACACGTCTATCAAAATCCAATAAGTCTTCTTGATTGTAACTATTACTCAACGATAACATCGCGTATTGATGTTTCACGCTTTGAAAGTTCTTGGTAATTTGTCCGCCTACACGTTGGCTTGGAGAGTTCTCCGATAAAAATTCAGGAAACTGTTTTTCTAAAGCCATCAATTCTTCTAATAGCTTGTCAAATTCATAATCACTAATGGTTGGATTGTCTAACACATAGTAATTATAATTATGTTGTTCTAATTCGGAAGAAAGGGCTAGTATTTTATGTTGTGCGTCTTGAGAAGTCATATCGTTTGTAATTCTTTAACAAATTTGTTATTTTTGATTAAGAATACATTATAAATTTGTCAGGAGAAATCAACAGGTTTTGAAAAAACGTTTTTCTAAAATATTTATATCTTTTGTAGCAATCATTTATGTATTGTCTACTGTTGGTGTATCTGTGTTTTCGCATTATTGTGGAGGAGAATTAGAAAAGGTGACTCTTTTTTCTAAAACAAAATCTTGTTGTGGCGATGAAGAGGAAGTTGCCATGGAAGATGATGGTTGCTGCAAAGATGAAATAGCACATGTATCTTTTCAAAAAGACTTTACATTTTATACGTTAGTTAAAAGTATCAAAGCTCCTGTAAATGAGTTATTTATTATTCAGTCTGCTTTTAATTTAGTTTTCTATAAAACACATATTACTAATTTTTTATCGATTGATGAAAAAGTGCATCCACCCAATTTGGTGCAACAACATATTGTTTTCTGTAGTGTGATTAGAATTTGATTTTTTTAAACGCTAAGACGCTGAGTATTTTCGCAAGGAATTCAGAGGTTTATATTTATTGCTATTCATAATATTTAGAGCACTTTGTGTCTTCTTATTTTCTTTGCGGTTAAAAAATCAAAAAACTTAATTATACTTTTTTAAATGAAAACAATTATCATACTAATTATTAGCTTCTTCTTTTCTCTAAAGATTCAAGCTCAAACAACGGTAACCACCTCTACCATTTCAGTAAAAGGAAATTGTGGTGAATGTAAGGAGCGTATTGAAAACGCCGCTGATATAAAAGGGGTAAAAAATGCCACATGGAGCGAAAAAACACATGTTTTATCTGTTACTTACGATTCAAAAAAAGTGAGTCTGGAGCAAATTGAGAAAGCTATTGCTAAGGCTGGTCACGAAACTTCTACTCAAAAGGCAAATGATGTTTCGTATAAAGCATTACCTTCTTGTTGTCAATACAAAACAACCGATTGTAAAAAATAATAACCATGAAAAAGTTATTATTAGCTCTTTTTGGGATTGTTTTGGTAGTACCTAGTTTTGCTCAGGTGAAGGGCAGAGTAGTGGAGATTTCGCAGAACAAAAAAGATACAGCAGCGCTTCCTGGTGTTACCATATTTTGGTTAAATACCACTATTGGTTCAATTACAGATGAGAATGGTTTATTTTCGATTCCTGTATCCAATGGAACCAATCGCTTAATCATTACAGCAGTTGGTTATAAAAGTGATACACTGGTGATTAAAGACACCACCAAATTTTTATCAATTCGTTTAAAAGGGGGAGTCGCATTAAATGAAGTGGAAGTAGTGTATGAAACTTCAGGAACAGAGTTATCATATATGAACGCTATTAAAACGGAAACATTAAATGAACGCTCCTTAATGAAAGCCGCTTGTTGTAATTTATCTGAAAGTTTTGAAACCAATCCAAGTATTGATGTTAATTTTTCGGATGCGGTGACTGGAACTAAACAAATTCAAATGTTAGGTTTGTCGGGGCAGTACGCACAAATTACCAAAGAAAATATGCCTTATATACGAGGCCTTGCCAATGGTTATGGTTTAAGTTTTGTGCCAGGTACTTGGATACAATCTATTCAATTAAGCAAAGGCGCTGGTTCAGTGATTAATGGCTATGAGAGTTTAACAGGACAAATCAATACCGAATTACAAAACCCAGAAACATCTGATAAATTAAATTTCAATACCTACTTAAATCAAAATGCTCGAAACGAATATAATTTGAATCTAAAGCATCGCTTAAATGAGAGATTGTCGATTGGCTTATTGACGCATGCAAATTTTAATCCTCTCATTCAAGATATGAATCATGATGGATTTGCTGATATTCCTATCGGTAAACAATATAATATCATGAATAAATATGCCTTTAATTCAGGTAAAGGTTTTGAAGCACAATTTGGTGGAAGTTATTTAGAAGATAATCGAAGAGGAGGACAGTTTACGAGGACTGTAAAAACAGATACCATCCCTTTATATCAATTACAAATTAATAATAAAAAGTGGGAACTCTATAGTAAAACAGGTTTTGTGTTTCGTAAGAAACCAGGAACTAGTATGGGCTTACAGTTGTCGTATTTAAATCATGAGCAAAATAATTATTACGGTTTAAATAGTTATTACGGACTACAAAAAACGTTTTATGCTAATTATATATTTCAAGGAATTATTAAAACAACAGATAATACGTATAAGTTAGGTGCTAGCTTTATGAATGATCAAGTTGATGAAACATTTAAACTATTTAGATTTAAACGAGATGAAAGAGTAGGAGGAGCCTTTGCCGAGTTTGCTCATAACCAAGGAGAGCAGTTTAATGTGGTAGCTGGTTTAAGAGCCGATTATCATAATTATTATGGATTGTTTTTTACACCACGCTTGCACCTGCGCTATGCACTAAAAGGTAGTAAAACTGTGTTTAGAATTAGTGGTGGACGCGCCTTAAAAACAGCTAATATCTTAGCAGAGAATACGTCATTAATGGCTAGTTCAAGAGATTGGATGATTACACCAAGTAATTTGAGTATGCCCTATGGTTTAAAACCAGAAACTGGTTGGAACTATGGATGTAACTTTACCCAAAAATTAAAATTAAATTATAAAGACGCTTATGTGACCGTTGATGTATATCGAACTGATTTTACTCAACAAGTGGTGGTGGATGTTGATGCTAATTCGCAACAAGTATTGTTTTATAATTTAAAAGGTCCATCGTTTTCAAATACTGCTCAACTGGAATTTGGTTGGGAAATACGAAAACGCTTACATATTAAAACAGCCTATCGTTATGTGGACACAAAAGTCAATTATAATTCAGGATTGTTGCAAAAAGCCTTAGTGTCAAAACACCGAGCTTTTATTAATATTTCATATGAAACCAAAAAGAAACATTGGTTGTTTGATGCCACTTTACAATACAACGGTAAAAAACGTTTACCACAAACCAACACTAATCCTTCAGAATACCAACGATTGGCTTATTCGCCTGATTTTTATAATGTGTTAGCACAAGTTACCTATGTGACTAAATTAAATAAAGCTGATTTTAATATTTACGTAGGTGTTGAAAATGCTTTAGATTATAAGCAAACTAATCCAATTGTGTCTAGTGATGCGCCTTTTAGTAAATACTTTGATGCCAGTATGGTGTGGGGACCAATTTACGGGCGAATGATGTACATTGGCTTGAGATATAAGATAAAGTAGAAAATTCTTGTCAGGCTGAGCCCTTCGTCGTTGCTCAGAATAAACCCCTTCGAAAGCTAATGCTTCTTTTTCTTTTTTGTATGATTAAAGCTAGGGCAGGTATCACACTTGTTTTTACCTCTAAATAAATAGCAACTTGAAAAAAGAAGGGAGCTACTTAGCACAACAATTAAGAGGTAAATGTATTTGTGTCGAATCATATAACGAATTTACGAATTTTAGTTTTAAAAAGTCTCTCTGCTATAAAAATATCTGCCTGATTTATTGGCTTTTAGATGTTAATATAATTTGACTTTCTAATTTAAAAAAGCCTTAAAAAACTTACATTTGTATATGAACTCAAATGAACAGTTTTTAAGAGAGGAATATATTCCTTTGTTACAACAATTATCTAACAACGAAGTTGGATTATGGGGGGTGTTATCTCCACAAGGAATGATTGAACACATGACAGATGCTTTTGCAAACGCTTATGGTCGAATTAAGTTACCTGCTCAAACACCTGAAGCTATTTTGCCAAAAGTAAGAGCCTTTGCTTTAAGCGAAAATCCGTTTAAAGAAAATACCAAAAATGCATTGATGAGCGAAGAACCAGCGCCATTGAGAAATCAATCGATGACAGAAGCTATTTCAGAGCTTGAAAAAGAAATTAAAGCGTTTATGAATTTTTATCAATCAAACCCTGATTCTAAAAATTTAAATCCATTTTTCGGTGAGTTTAATTACGAAGAGTGGTTACATTTATTGAACAAACACGCCAAACATCATTTAAAACACTTCAATTTACTATAAGTATGGATCATCACAGAGGAAGAAATAATAGACAGAGTGAAGAGAATTTAGAAAATCTAATTTTTGGCACACGAGCTGTCATTGAAGCAATTCACGCAGGTAAGGAAATTGATAAAATTATTATTCAAAAAGGTTTATCGAATCAATTGTATAGCGAATTACGCAAAGCCATTAAGGATTTAGATATTCCTATTCAAATAGTTCCACCAGAAAAGATTAATCGCATTACCTCTAAAAATCATCAAGGTGTTTTAGCGTTTGTCTCTCAAATAACCTATTACGAAGTAGAAGATGTATTAACGGATGTATTTGAAAAAGGAAGAGTTCCATTAGTGTTAATTTTAGATAGAGTGACCGACGTTCGTAATTTTGGTGCCATTGCTCGTAGCGCTGATTGTGCGGGTGTTGATTTTATGATCATTCCTAGTCGTGGGGCAGCTCAAATTAATGCTGATGCGGTGAAGACAAGTGCTGGTGCTTTAAATAGAATGAAAGTTTGTCGCGTAGATAATTTAAAAAACAGTATTGAGTATTTAAAAGAATCTGGTTTACAAATTATTGCTTGTCACGAAAAAACAGAAAGCTATCATTTTAATGCTGACTTAACAAAACCAACCGCAATCATTATGGGTTCTGAAGAAAATGGTATTTCTAATGAATATTTAAAACGAAGTGATATGCAAGTGAAGATTCCGATGGTTGGTAACATTGCTTCATTAAATGTGTCGGTTGCCACTGGTATTATTTTATTTGAAGCGGTAAAACAAAGACTTTAATTTTATTTGTCCCCCTCAGGTGGGGGCAGGGGATGATTTTGAAAACGATTGAAGACATACAAGAACGAAAACTCCTAAAAGAGTGTGTGTTTAAAACGGCGCGTTCTGGAGGTGCAGGTGGACAAAACGTCAATAAGGTTGAAACAAAAGTAGCATTGTGGTTTAATATAGCAGAGTCGGAATTGTTAACGGATGAAGAGAAAAATATTTTACTTCACAAATTACATAAGAAACTAGAAAAAGAAACAACCATACATTTACAAGAGCAAACAGATAGAACACAATTAAAAAATAAAGAATTACTTAAAGAGAAATTTTATAAATTAATTCTTTCAGGATTTAAAACTGTTAAGCCTCGTAAACCAACAAAAGTAAGTAAGGCCATAAAAGCAAAACGATTAGAGAGCAAACGACTTAAAGGAGAAATAAAACAACTACGTAAAAAAATAATATAATATGCCAAAGATTTTAATTATTGACGACGAAAAAGCAATTCGCAGAACCATAAAAGAAATTTTAGAGTTTGAAAAGTATATAGTTGATGAGGCTGAAGATGGCCAACAGGGCTTGGATATGGCTTTGAAAGGCAATTATGAAGTGGTATTAAGCGATATAAAAATGCCAAAATTAGATGGGATGGAGTTGCTTTCTAAATTAGTGGCTCATGGTACAGAATCTGCTTTAATTATGATGAGTGGCCATGGAAATATTGAGACCGCAGTCGATGCTGTTAAAAAAGGGGCGTTTGATTATTTAGCAAAACCAATTGATTTAAACCGATTGTTAGTTACCATTAGAAATGCGATGGATAAAACCAAATTAGTTACCGAAACCAAAGTATTGAAAAAGAAAATTGGTAAAAAGTATCAAATGGTGGGTAACTCGGCCGCATTAGAAAATATTAGAAATTTAATTGAAAAAGTAGCACCAACAGATGCTCGTGTATTGATTACTGGAAATAATGGAACAGGTAAAGAGCTAGTCGCTCGTGAAATACATAATAAAAGTAGTCGTGCCAATTACCCATTAATTGAAGTAAACTGTGCCGCTATACCAAGTGAGTTAATTGAAAGTGAATTGTTTGGACACGAAAAGGGTGCATTTACAAGTGCGGTGGCTACTCGTAAAGGTAAATTTGAGTTGGCAGAAGGTGGAACAATTTTCTTGGATGAAATAGGAGACATGAGTTTATCTGCTCAAGCAAAAGTATTAAGAGCCTTACAAGAAAATAAAATTACTAGGGTTGGTGGAGATAAAGAAATCAAAGTAGATGTCAGAATTATTGCTGCAACTAATAAAGATTTGAAAAAGGAAATAGAAAAAGGTGAATTCAGAGAAGATTTATTCCATCGCTTAAGCGTTATTCCTATTCATGTTCCTTCATTAAATGAGAGAAGAGATGACATTCCTTTATTAACAGAGCATTTTATTAATTTAATTTGCTCAGATTATGGGATGACGATGAAAACAATTACAAAAGAGGCTATAGAAGAATTACAAAAAAAAGATTGGACAGGCAATATTCGTGAATTTAGAAATGTGATTGAGCGCTTAATTATTTTGTGTGGTAAAGAAATTACAGATAAAGACGTGAAACAGTTTGCATAGAAAAAATAAAAATGTTTAGAGCTATCATATTCATTTCTTTTATTGTTCTATGTTTTGCATCATGCCATGAAGTAAATGAAAGTAAAGAGCTGCGAAAAACTATTGTTTTTGATCTTGATCCAATCAATCAGGCAACGTGGTTTCTTGGTTCTTGGAAAAATTTGACAAAAGATGGTTTGTTTACTGAAAATTGGAAATACATGAATGATTCACTTTATAATGGAAAAAGTTATATCATACAAAACGAGGATACGGTATTTTATGAATCGATTGATTTAAAGAAACTTAATAATGAATGGTATTATATAGTTAGTGTAAGAAATCAAAATAAAGAATTACCAGTTTCTTTTAAACTCATTTCTTTATCACCTAATCAATTGGTTTTTGAAAATGCTAAACATGATTTTCCTAATAAAATAACCTATTCAAAGATATTAGAAGATTCTATGGTTGCTTCCATTTCTGGTTTAATTGGTGGAAAAGAAAAGATAGAATTATTTCCAATGAAAAAAACAAAATAAGATGCAAAAAACAACTGAAGCGGATTCATACTATAATAATTTGGAGACCATGAGTGTTCAAGAATTATTAATGAACATGAATAAAGAAGATCAATCTGTTCCCTTAGCTGTCGAAAAAGCTATCCCTCAAATTGAAAAATTAGTGGATGTAATTGTGGCTAAAATGCTATTAGGCGGACGTTTATTTTATATGGGCGCAGGCACAAGTGGACGATTAGGAATATTAGATGCAAGTGAATGTCCACCAACATATGGTATAGCTCAAGGAATTGTTGTTGGTTTAATTGCAGGTGGTGATACAGCTATACGAAAAGCAGTTGAGTTTGCAGAAGATGATGTGAATCAAGGTTGGACCGATTTGCAAGAGCATCAAATCAATTCAAATGATGTGGTTGTTGGTATAGCAGCTTCTGGAACAACTCCCTATGTCATAGGCGCATTAGATACTTGTAATAAAAATAATATTGAAACAGGTTGTATTGTTTGTAATAGTGGTTCGCCAGTTGCTGGTGTTTCTAAATATCCAGTTGAAGTAGTAGTTGGTCCTGAGTTTGTAACAGGTTCAACCAGAATGAAATCTGGCACTGCACAGAAATTAGTATTGAATATGATTTCTACTTCAGTGATGATTAAGTTAGGAAGAGTGAAAGGAAATAAAATGGTAGATATGCAATTGAGTAATCATAAATTAGTAGACAGAGGAACCCGAATGGTTATGAAGAACACTGGTTTACAAGATTATGAAGTTGCTAAAGCCTTATTATTGAAATATGGTAGTGTTAGAAAAGCAACGGATAGTTTGAATAAATAATGACTGAACAAAAAAATAATCCATTACATGGCAAAACTCTTCAAGTTATTCTTGAAGAGTTATTAGCTCGTTATCGTTGGGAAGGATTAGCCTATCACATCGATATTAATTGTTTTAAAGAAAATCCAAGTATTAATTCGAGTCTTAAATTTTTAAGAAAAACTCCATGGGCTCGAAAAAAAGTAGAAGATTTATATTTAGCTTTATTCGATTAAATTTATTATAATTATATAATTAGTGAAAAAAGAGTTCAACATAAACGAAATGACGGATGGTATTTTATCATCTAATATTTCCTATGTCAGTAAAGCCATAACATTAGTTGAATCTACTAAACAAGAGCACCAAGAGCAAGCTCAGCAAATCCTTAACACTATTATTAAATACAGTGGCAACTCCTTTAGATTAGGGATTACTGGAGTGCCAGGTGTAGGAAAGAGCACGTTTATTGAAAGTTTTGGATTAGAGGTTATTAACCGAGGACATAAATTAGCGGTTTTAGCAATTGATCCAAGTAGTCAATTAAGTAAAGGAAGTATTTTGGGAGATAAAACACGTATGGAGCAATTATCTATACATCCTAAAGCTTTTATTCGTCCTTCGCCAAGTTCTGGTAGTTTGGGAGGAGTGGCTCGTAAAACCAAAGAAAGCATTATTATTTGTGAAGCAGCTGGATTTGATTATGTATTTATTGAAACCGTTGGAGTAGGGCAAAGTGAAACAGCTGTTCATCAGTTAACAGATTTCTTTTTATTGTTAATGTTAGCAGGAGCTGGAGATGAATTGCAAGGAATAAAACGAGGTATCATGGAAATGGCTGATGGTATGGTTATTACAAAAGCTGATGGAATGAATATAGATAAAGCAAAATCTGCCAGAGCAGAATATGCCCGTGCACTTCATTTATTTCCACCAACAGAAAGTCAATGGATTCCAGAAGTGCTTACTTGTTCTAGTACTGAACATAAAGGTATTTCGGAGGTTTATGATATGATTGATAAATACAAGCGCCATACCGTTTCAAATGGTTTTTTTGAATCAAAACGTGCTCATCAAACTAAGCAATGGTTACATCAAACCATCAACGATACATTAATTGAACGATTTTATTCAAATCCAATTATAAAAGAAGAGATTATAAAAATTGAGAAACAATTAGAAAAAAACAACATTAATCCATATCAAGCAGCAATGGATTTATTTAAGAAAATTGAATGATTTTTATTAAATAGTTAAGCCAAATACACTCACATCATCCGTTTGCTCATTATCTTCTTTCCAATCTAAAAATTCTTTAATTAAAAGTTTTTTATGATTTTTATGATGATGATTTGAAATCAAATTAATAAGCATTTTAAAACGTTTACTTCCAAATTTCTTATTGTTTTTACCTCCAAATTGATCAGTAAATCCATCCGAAGTCATGAAAATACTATCACCTGCCATTAATTGAAAACTTTGAATATTACTTTCATTTAACTGTTCTATAATTTCATCTCCAAAAATTAATTTCCCACCTTTTAATTCAATCAGTTCTGATTTACGAATGATGTATAAGGTTGTTTTAAATCCACAATATTTTAATTCGAGAGTTTTCCAATCAAGAAAGAAATAACCTAATTCAGCAGAATCTTTATTGGAGTTATTATTTAATGTTTTTCTGAATTGATTATTAGCAGTGCATATGATTGAGTTTACATCTTCTTTTAACTTGGTTTGTTCAAAAGATTCTCTTAAGGCCCCAAATGCCAATAATGAAACAAATGCGCCTGGCACTCCATGTCCAGTTGAATCGGCAATACAATAACTTAAATGGTTTTCATCATTATGGTACCAAAAAAAATCCCCACTTACAATATCCTTCGGTAATATTAAAGTAAATGCATTGGGGATTTCATTAGCAAAATCATTTTCAGATGATAAAACTGATTTTTGAATGAGTCCTGCATAATGAATACTATCTGTTAATTGTTGGTTTTTATATGCTAATTCATATATTTTTTCTTCAACTAAATTAGATAGATTGGAATTAATATGCTGTAGCTTTAAATTAACTTCTTTTACTCTTAAGTCTAATTCTAAAGATTCGATAGCCTGTTTAATGGTTAACTGAAAATCTAATTCTTGTATCGGCTTGGTTAACATTCTGTAGATATTCGCAGAATTAATAGAATGAACAACCGCATCTAAATTAGGGTTTCCTGACATTAATATTTTCTTTGACTCAGGAAAGAACTTCATGGATTCTTCAAGAAAGGCATCACCTTGCATTCCTGGCATTGATAAATCGCTGATGATTAATGAAACTTTCACTCCCTCATTTTGCAAAATCTTCATCAATTTTAGACCTGTAAATGGGTCGTTTGCTGTTTCTACAATAAAGTCAAATTCAGGAATATTGTATAATTTCTCTTTAATAGAGAGCGTCAAATTATTGTCATCATCAATAATTAATATAGTATGCTCAATCGGTTTACTCTCGATTTCGATAATATTAGTTAATGCAGAATTATTTGTCGCTTGAAGCATAATTAGAAAATCTAATAGTGAATAAAGTCGATTCCTGATTGGAGACAACTTCTAATTTTGCATGTACAGTATCCAAATATTTTTTACAAGTGATTAATTTGCTAATATTTTCAGATGAATTGGCGGTGTAATTGGAAGATAATAAATACTGAATATGTTCATCGGTAATAACTTTACCATTATCTTTTAAAGTCACTAATACGTCGTTTTGTTCGGTAAATACATTTAATAAAATATGACCGGAAGAATCTGTTGATTCTACAGCATGTGACAATAAGTTTATCCAAACATGCGATAATTGCTGAATATCTCCAGTTAGGAAGCAAGCAGTATCATATTTAAAATCAAATGTTCTTGATCTTAGACTGTGCCCCATCATTAATATGGCAATATCTATAGAAGTTTTTAAATCGAAAATTTCAGAACCTGAATTGTTTTTTTTGTTTGTGTAATTTTTTAATGTACTGATTAAATTTCTTGCTCTAGTTTTAGCAGAATCTAAAATTGAGAATGATTGACTAATAGAAATCAGAGATACCATTAGTTCAAATAGTTTTTCTCCTTCGGCATGACTAAAAATAGCATGAAGTTGATCGTCAATTTGGTTAATTCCTGCAATAACAATATAATCAGCCCCTCTTTGAGTATGTTTAAATTTATAAGGAGCAAGCGCATCTAAAATCATCTTTTTCTTTTCTCTTGTCTCTAAGCTATTACTCGCCTTAAAATTATGCGAATTAAGAGATTGAGTATAATTTAAAGTAACTAAAGTAGCTTCTCTGGTTTGCTCATTAAATGCTAAAGAGGTTAATGCTTTAATTACTTTTTGATAATCGAGCATTAAATTGTCTAAAGAATATTCAAGTAAAACAACAGGTGAAGATAATTCGTGAAGAAAGTCTGGTAATAATTTATCTAATGTACCCGACATTTGATTGTTTTGAACTAAGGAATCAAAATGATTTTGTTCAGATATTTTTAGTCGTTCTAATTCAGATTTTAAAAATTTAATTTCTTCACTTTGATGTTGAATGTCATTAAATTCGAAAGTGGAAGCCTGCTGTTGTTTGCTTTTGTGAACAATTACATCGTCTTCAATCTCATTATTTTGAAATTGACTTTTGAAAACATGTGCTCGCTTGTGTTGCAAACTATCAGTTTTAGATGCTTTGTGTCCTTTAGTTAAATCAACTTTAACGGTGCTTTTTACAGAATCATCTTGCTTCTTCATGTTAATCGATTTATTTACTCTGCAATTTATGGCAATAAATCGCCCTAATAAATCCTGCTTTTATTTTTTATTAACTTTGTTATTAACAGTAATAGATTGCTTTTATAATTGATATCACACTACATTTTGTTTTAAGAGAAGTGCTAGGATTACCTTATAAAAACTATACGAACTAATTTTGACAATTTAATTTTATTAAATTTGCTTCAATATTTTTTAGTTCTATTCTGAATCTCATGTTGTTATAATATCTCTTTGAAAAAAAAGAAAATAATAGTTTCTGTTATAAATGACTTGGTGACTGACCAACGTGTCGCCCGAACATGTTCAGTTTTATTTGAGTTACATTATAAAGTACTTCTTGTTGGTCGAGTTCAAAAATCGTCTAATTCTCTAGAGAAAAGAGACTACGATTGTAAGAGAATGAAACTGTTATTTGAAAGCGGTCCATTGTTTTATTTGTTTTTTAACATCCGCTTATTTTTTGTTTTGTTGTTTTCACATGCAGATGTGCTATTGGCAAACGATTTAGATACGTTATTACCTAATTATTTAGTGTCTAAAATCAAGGGTATTCCTTTAATTTACGATAGTCATGAAATTTTTTGTGAAGTTCCTGAATTACAAAATCATCCGAGTAAAAAACGTATTTGGGAAAAAGTAGAATCTTGGATTGTTCCTAAATTGAAATATTGCATTACTGTTAATCAAAGCATTTCTGATTACTTTACTAATAAGTATAAAGTGCCATTTATCTTTGTAAGAAATATCCCTAATTATACGAAGATTCAAAGTTTAAAATCTCGCTCAGATTTAAATTTACCTATTGGAAAGAAAATTGTTATTCTTCAAGGAGCGGGTATTAATGTTCAGCGTGGAGCCGAAGAATTAGTTGAGGCGTTTAAGTATTTGGATAATAACTACTTATTATTAATTATCGGAAGTGGAGATGTGATTGGTCAATTAAAAGAAAATGTCATTAATTTTCAATTACAAGATAAAATAAAAATTATTGATAAAATTCCAGCTACGGAATTAAGACATTATTCCTCAAACGCTAATTTAGGAGTTACCATTGATAAGGATACTAATCTGAATTATCATTATTCATTGCCAAATAAAGTATTTGATTATATGCATGCTGGGATCCCAATTTTAGCAACGAAACTTCCTGAAATTGAAAGAATTGTGGAGTCTTATCATATCGGGATTTTTATTGAAAATCATGACCCTAAACATATTGCCCATCAAATACAAGAATTTTTGAATAGCAAGGAATATTTAGACTATAAGAGTCATACAGTAATCGCTGCTGTTGCTAATAATTGGAAGACTGAAAAACAAAAGTTAGTTCAGTTAATCAACAGTATTCACTAAGATTATTATTTTCTTTCTCCAATTTGTTGGCGCCACATGGCATAGTACAAGCCTTTTTCGTTTAATAAATCTTGATGCTTTCCTTGTTCAATAATCTTACCTTGCTCTAATACAAATATTTTATCGGCATGCATAATGGTCGATAAACGATGAGCAATTAGAACGGTGATTTGATCTTGTTTTGAAGAAATATTTCTAATCGTTTGAGTAATTTCTTCTTCTGTTATTGAATCTAAGGCAGATGTTGCTTCATCAAAAATTAATAAACGAGGATTTCGCAATAATGCTCTAGCTATAGATAGTCGTTGTTTTTCTCCGCCGGATACTTTTATCCCCCCTTCACCAATAGTTGTATTTAATCCATTTTCGGCGCGTCTTAATAAATTACCACAAGCCGCTTTTCGAAGTACATCATTTATTTCTTCGTCAGTGGCGGTTGGTTTAACAAATAATAAATTGTCTTTGATGGTTCCACTGAATAATTGAGCATCCTGAGTAACAAATCCTAATTGACGTCTTAATTCCGTTAAATCAATATCTCTTGCATTTTTTTCGTTATAAAAAATATCACCTTCATTTGGATTGTATAAGCCAACTAACATTTTCACTAAGGTTGTTTTTCCACTTCCTGAAGGACCAACAAAAGCAATGGTTTCGCCAGCTTTAGCTTCAAAAGAAATGTCTTTGACAGCATAAGAGTTGGCTGTTTGATGTTTAAACGTAATATTTGAAAAACGTAAATTATTTATTAATCCAATAGTTTTTGGGTTTTCCGGTGTTGCTTCACTTTTTGATTCCATTAACTTATTAAAGTTATCCATGGAGGCTTTTGTTTCATTGTAGGTTGCAATCACATTCCCTAATTCTTGTAAAGGATTAAATAAAAAGAATGAAAAGAACATTAAGGTTATTAAATCACCAGGTTTAATAATCTCATGAAATAAAAACATATATAGTGCAAATACTAAACTTGTTCTCATAAAATGAACCGTAGTTCCTTGAATAAAACTTAATGAACGAATAAAACGTACTTTTTTTAGTTCTAATCCTAATATCTTAATCGTTGTGGTATTTAATCGATTAACTTCTTGTTCGGTTAATCCTAAACTTTTCACTAATTCAATGTTTCTTAATGATTCGGTAGTAGCTCCTGCTAGGGCAGTGGTTTCTCCTAAGATTTCTTTCGATACTTTTTTTATCTTTTTACCCAAGAAGGAGCTGATAAACGCAATCACAGGAACAGTTGACAAAAATATAGGTCCTAATAACCAGTGGATATTGACTGCATAAATCACAACAAAGGCAATTCCAACTAATGATTGAAAAATCATCGAGATAGAAAACGTGATAAACTTTTCGCAATCAATTTTTACCTTTTGTAATTTTCCTAAGGTTTCTCCACTGCGTTGATCTTCAAAATCCTGATATGGTAATTGAAGCGCTTTTTGGATGCCGTCAGTATACATTTGAGCACCAACTCGTTGTATGATAATATTAGTAAAGTAATCTTGAAAGTTTTTCGCGATTCTCGACATCATAGCAGCGCCAAGTGATAGCGCTAACCAACCAATGACAACTTTAGTAAAATGAGCATAATTATGATTAAAATTTGCTAAGCCAACGCCACATTCGTTCATTAATTTACCAGTAATAATTGAGTCGCAAAGTGAAAAACATTGATTAATTGCCGCTAAAAAAAGTGCTAAAAACAATAAGGGTTTGTGAGCTTTGATATAGGTGTATAAAATTTTCATATTTTTTGAAATAGCGCGTAAAATTACAACTTAACTTATCAATATCGGAATTAATAATGCATAGTGAATAACTATTTTGAAAGAGCGTATTTTATAGGAAAAGAGCCAGTAATTTTGTTTTATGAGTTTTGGAATATGTTCTCTTAGTGTCATTCCTTGCAGAAAGGAACCTTCTAGCACCAGTGAAATGGTGACTCAACTGTTGTTTGGCGAAACATATTCCATCAAGGAGGAAGGGGAAGATTGGATACAAATTATTACAACATTTGATAATTATCCATGTTGGATTAGTGCTAAACAACATACTCGGATTACAGATTCAGATTTTAAAACGTTAAAAACAACTACCTTAAGTTCTGAGTTAGTGCAAGTAATTAGTAATCTAACCACTAATGCCTTATTTCCATTAACCCTAGGCGCCTCTTTACCAAACTATCATAATGGTAGCTTAAAAATCGGGAATTCAGATTATTTATTTGAAGGACAAGTTTCTAACGTTAATGTAAAAAAAACGGTAAAGGATTTAAAAGATACGGCGTATTTGTTTTTAAATGCCCCATATTTATGGGGAGGTAGAAGTCCTTTTGGAATTGATTGTTCTGGATTCACACAGTTAGTTTATAAATTGAATGGTTATGAATTACCAAGAGATGCGAGTCAGCAAGTAGAGTTAGGATCTGCCTTAAGTTTTGTGGAAGAAGCAGAAGCTGGTGATTTAGCTTTTTTTGATAATGAAGAAGGAAATATCGTTCATGTAGGTATGGTGCTCGAAAATCAACAAATCATTCATGCTAGTGGTTGTGTGCGTATTGATAAGTTTGATCATTATGGTATATTTCATACGGATAATAAAAAATATTCTCACATGCTAAGAGTCATTAAAAAAGTCATTTAATTTTATTAAGTTTGAGCCCTCAATAATTTACAACACTTCTAAATTCACAAATTATTATGAAAGATATATTCGCAAAAATCGAAAAAAACATGGGACCTATTGGAGAGCATTCAAAAGCATCTCACGGTTATTTTACATTCCCAAAATTGGAAGGAGAAGTTTCTCCTCATATGGGTTTTAGAGGAAAAAAATTATTAAACTGGAGTTTAAATAACTACTTAGGATTAGCAAATCATCCTGAGGTTAGACAAGCAGATATAGAAGGCGCTACTAAATTTGGTTTAGCATTACCGATGGGAGCTCGTATGATGAGTGGAAACTCTGATTTACACGAGCAATTAGAGCAAGGTTTATCTAAATTATCTAAAAAAGAAGATACTATTCTTTGTAATTTTGGTTATCAAGCAATGGTTTCTGCTATTGATGCATTAGTTGATAGACATGATGTGATTGTTTACGATGCAGAATCTCACGCGTGTATTTTAGATGGTGTTCGTTTACATATGGGTAAGCGTTTTGTATTTAAACATAATGATATTGAAGATTGCGAAAAACAATTAATTCGTGCTCAACGTTTAGCAGAACAAACTGGTGGTGGTATTTTAGTTATTACCGAAGGTGTTTTTGGTATGCGTGGCGACCAAGGAAAATTAAAGGAGATTGTTGAATTAAAGAAAAAATTCACGTTCCGTTTATTTGTTGATGATGCTCATGGTGTTGGTACATTAGGGCCAAATGGAGGTGGAACAGGTGAGCAACAAGGTTGTCAAGATGGAATTGATATTTATTTTGGAACATTTGCTAAATCATTTGCTTTAATTGGAGGTTATATTAGCTCAACTAAACAAGTAGTAACGTATTTACGTTACAATATGCGTTCTCAAATTTTCGCTAAATCATTACCAATGCCTTTGGTTTTTGGTTTATTAAAACGTTTAGAATTAATTAATAAACACCCTGAATATCGCACTAAATTATGGGAAATTTCTGCTGCTTTACAAAAAGGTTTAGTAGATGCTGGATTTGATATCGGCGTAACGAATACTCCTGTAACACCTGTTTATATGCGTGGTTCAATTCCAGAAGCAACAAACATGGTGATTGATTTACGCGAAAATTTTGGTATTTTTTGTTCAATGGTGGTTTACCCCGTAATTCCTAAAGGAATGATTATTTTACGTTTAATTCCAACTGCTATGCATACTTTGGAAGATGTGAAATACACCATTGAATGTTTCTCTAAAATTAAAGATAAATTATATGGTGGTCAGTATGTTGCTGACGAAATCAGAGAAGGTTTCTCACAAGCATTATAATTAAACCCGATGGCTGTGGCTCTCGAAGCCAAAGGTTTATGATACCATATATTAATTTACATACACACCATTTGTCGAAAGATAATGGTGTGTTTTTGTTTAATAACCGTTTTGGTTTTGATAAAGAGTTTTATATCAATTCTTTTTTTACAATTGGGATTCATCCATGGGATGCAGATTTACATGTCTCTATGCCTGAACTCGAAAAAATCATTCTGCATCCAAAATGTCTTGCAATTGGTGAATGTGGTTTAGATAAATTGAAAGGTCCTGATATCGACATTCAAAAACAAATATTTGTCTCACAATTAGAGTTAGCTGTTACTTATCAGAAACCAGTGATCATACATTGTGTAAAAGCTTTTGATGAAATGATTGAATTATGCAAGCCGTATTATTCAAAAATATCATTAATCATTCATGGATTTAATAAATCACAACAATTACTATTTCAATTGCTGGATAAAGGATTTTATGTATCGCTTCATGCTTCTTTTTTTAATAGAACAGATGTAGATTTTTTGAAAATGCCTAAAGAAAAAATATTTTTAGAAACAGATGATGATGAGAGGGTTTCTATAGACGTGATTTATAAAAAAGCAGCGGTTTGTTTTCATCAATCAAATGATGATTTAAAAGAAAAAATTTATACTAATTTCACAACCTTATTTAAATTATAATGGAAGATAAACATTGGATGCAGCGTACCCGACTATTAGTTGGTGACGAAGGAATTGATCATTTACAAAAAGCACATGTTTTAATAGTAGGTCTTGGAGGTGTAGGGTCATACGCAGCCGAGGCATTGTGCAGAGCAGGAATTGGGGAATTAACGATAGTTGATGGTGACGTTGTTGATCCTACAAATAGAAATCGTCAATTACAAGCTTTGTCGACTACTCATGGCATGAGTAAGGCTAAATTAATGGAAGATAGAATGTTACAGATAAATCCATCTGTAAAATTAAATGTCATATCTGAGTTTCAAGATCCTGAAAAAATGATTGCCTTATTACAAAAGCCATTTGATTATGTGATTGATGCTATTGATAGTATAACTCCTAAAGTCCATTTAATAAAAACAGCCCTAGAAATGGGGCATCAACTAGTTTCCTCCATGGGAGCGGGTGGTAAAATGGATCCCACCCAATTAAAGGTACTAGATATATCCAAAACTTGTCATTGTCCTATGGCATATTATTTAAGAAAACGTTTAAAAGAAGTTGGTATTAAAAAAGGATTTAAGGCAGTATTTTCAACAGAGTTACCAGATAAAAAATCGATTATGCGAACAGATGGTACTAATTTCAAAAAATCGGCCTATGGAACAATTTCCTATATTCCAGCTGTATTTGGGATGACCTGTGCCTCTGTAGTGATTAGAGATTTAACAAATTGGAAAGAAATTAAGTAGGTAAAAAAAAGGGTATTATAACCATATTTTTCTGCAGGAAAATGAACGGTAATTTTTTAACAATATTTTGTATTATTTAAATTAATCGTTAAGTTTGTGATTATAATAAATCCCCATTTATTTAAAAATAAATTAATATAAAGATGAAAAAATTATTACTTAGCGCTATAGCTTGTTTTACAATGGCAGCTTCAATTAATGCTCAAGAGATTCAGCCTTGTGGTACCTATCAAGCTCGCGAAATTTATTTAAAAAATGTACCTGGATATGCCGCAAAATTAAATGCTGCAGAAACAGCTGCTAGAACTGATTACCAAGCTTATCTTCAAAAAATTAAGTCTGCAAGAACAACTTCTGTTCAAACAACTTATACTGTTCCTGTGGTATTTCATGTTTTGCATTCTGGAGAAAATGTTGGTACAGGTGCCAATGTAAGTGATGCTGCTTTAATAGCCGCTTTAGCTCAAGTGAATAAAGATTATGCTAAGCAAAACTCTGATACAACAACCATCGATCCTTTATTTGCACCTTTATATGAAAATGCTCATATGAAATTTGTGTTAGCAAAAAAAGATCCTCAAGGTAATTGTTCAAATGGGATTGTTCGTCATTATGACCCAAAAACAGTTTGGTCTCAATCTGATTTGTTAAATTATCAATACAGTACAATGGCTGCAGGTAATTGGAATCCATCAAAATATTTAAATATTTATATTGTCAGTAATATCGTTGCTAGCGGTTCAGTAGTTGGTGGTGGTATTATTGTTGGTTATACTCATTTACCGGGAACATCTCCTGTTTCAGCAGCAGATGCAATTGTTTATCGTTACGACTTTTTAGGAGGATTAAATGCACGTTCTTTAAGTCATGAAATTGGTCACTGGTTTGGTTTAAGCCATACATTTGGATCTACTAATGATCCAGGTTTTGAGTGTGGAAATGATGATATTGGTGATACTCCTTCAACAACAGGTTTCTTTAGTACTTGCCCTAAACCAGGCTCATACACGTCAAGTCCAGTAGTTGCAACGCCAGTTGATAGTTCAGATATTACTAGGGTTGCTTTTGGAACAATGAAAAGCACAACTCCATTAAATTCATTAAACAGTCGCGTTATTAGACCTTTAATTACTTTAGTTGCTACAACAGTTACTCCAACAACAGATTCTGCAAATTATACGGCAAAAGGTACTGTTGGTGCTTATTCAGATTTTTCTGATATTTATGGAAATGATTTTAATGCAGGAACAACTAACTCTATTAGTATCACAAGTATTGCTAAATCTACTGACAATAATTACGTTGGTGTTTACATGGATTATAATAGAGATGGTGATTTTTTAGATGGTAATGAAGCTGTTTATATTCCTACGGTTACTGTTGTAAACTATAATATCGTTCCTTTAAATGCAACAGGAAAGTTTACATTTAATCAATCTAATACTCCGGTTAAAATTAATAAAACCTACACTGTTGCTACAGGTCCAGGTACAATTGTAACGACTTATACAACTACACCAGATTCATTTGTTGTTGCTCCAGCTACAGTTGTTATCCCTGGCGGAACATATGGTTTAGTTCGTATGAGAGTAATTACTTCAAGCACTCCAATTACAGGACCAACAATGTCTATTACAAGTGGTGAAATCGAAGATTACAACGTGAACATCGGAACAACGCCATCTCCAACAACTGGAATTAATATGACAATGGCAACTTGTGATTCAATTCGACCTAATATAGAAAACATTATGGATTATTCATCTTGTCCTAAAATGTTTACTAAGGGTCAAAACACTAAAGTAAGAGCAACTTGTAATTCTTCCATTTCATTTAGAGATTCTTTGGTAGGAATAGCTAACTTAATTGCCACTGGAATTATAGATGCTTCAGGAAATCCAACAGGCGTTACACCTTGTGCTCCGATTGCAGATTTTGCATACAACAAAACACAAACTTGTGCAGGACAATCTATTTCATTTAATAGTACTTCTTATAATTCTGTGCCTACTTCATATTTATGGTCATTTGAAGGGGGAACTCCTTCAACGTCTACATTGTCAACTCAATCTGTGGTGTATTCAACTCCTGGTACGTATTCAGTTTCATTAACTGCAACTAATGCTAATGGTAGTAATACTAAAACAGTTATGACTTTAATTACTGCTGATTGGAATGCTAGTACGCATTTACCATATTCAGAAAATTTTGAGAGCGGTCAATGGTGGCCTGCAGGTATGGTTGTAGTAAACGAAGATCAAGCTACTCCAACTTGGGAATTATCTAATTACGGTTCAAATTCGTCTAAGTCTTTGATTTTACCTAATGCTAATTATTCTCAAATGTTCCCTGGATTTGCAGGAAATGTAGATTATATTGAAACACCTCATTTTGATTTTACTAATACAACTAATCTTAGTTTCTCTTTTGATTATTCGTTTGCTAGAAAATCATCGGTTGTATCTACTGATGAGACTTTTAAATTACAATATAGTATTGATTGTGGTGGATCTTGGACAAGTATCGCAACTGCTCCTTCAGCAGCAGTAATGGCTGCTAGTGGTGGAACTGTAAATGCGCCTTATATTCCTTGGAGCTCTTCTAATCCTTCAAAATGGGTTACTAAAGTAATTCCTGTAGCTAGTTTAAATACCTTAAACAACAAAAGAGATGTAAGATTCCGTTTTTGGTTCCAAAATGATGTAACCGGTGGAGAATCACAAAACTTATATATTGATAATATCAATATATCAGGAACAGTTGGAATGAACGAGTTTGAAAATTCTTTAGATTTAGCTATTTATCCTAACCCTACCAGTTCTTCATCAGTAGTTGAATTCACTTCCCCTTCTTCATCTAAAGCAACTATTAATGTTTTTGATGTAACAGGAAGATTAGTAGAATCAGGAAGCTTAAATGCGATTACTGGAATGAAATCTAATTATACCGTTAATTCTTCAAGTCAATTAAATTCAGGTATTTATTTTATCTCAATAAATATTGATGGTAAAAAAGTAACTAAAAAATTAATTATTGAATAATTTTAATTAATAAATTGAAAAAAGCCTTTCTAAATACTAGAAAGGCTTTTTTTTTGAGGCATGAAAAAAACTCAACATCAATAAAAATTAGTTATCTTTGCGCCCGCAATCATCCATTTTTAAAGATCAAAAAGACTTACTATGAAATTTTTACGTTTTTACATTTTATATAGATTAGAAATAATTATAGCACTAGTTATTTTAGGAATATTATCTCATTTTTATTTAGATGCTGTTACTGAATGGATTTGTTATTCATTAGCCTTAATTTCTTTAGTGTTTTATTTTGGGATGGGGACGATGCGTATTGTGCAAGAAGCTGTTTCGGATGGGGATGTTGATAGAGCAATGATGTACCTTAATAAAATAAAATTCCCAAGATTATTGTATAAACCAATTCGTTCTGGGTATTATATGTTACAAAGTAATTTGTCAATGGCATCAAATGATTTAGATAAAGCAGAAGCTAATATTAGAAAAAGTTTGAAAATTAAATCTAAAATTGTTGGTGATATGGAAGGTTCTAATTTGATGCAATTAGGATTTATTGAGCTTAAAAAGGGAAATACCAAACAAGCACGTATTCATTTATTAGAAGCTGTAAAAGCGGGTATTCCTGATAAAGAAAGTTTAGCAGCCGCTCATTTGCAGTTATGTAATATTGAAGCTCAGCGCATGCAGTATAAAATAGCCAAACAACATTTTAAAAAGGCAAAAGACTTAAAACCTAAAAATGAAGAAATTGCTTCTCAATTAAAATCAATGGAAAAGCAAATAAGTAGAATGCCAGGATAATAAATTTAAAAAGGCTGAATGTAAATTCAGCCTTTTTTTATGATATTATTTAAAGTCCTTTTGGATAACAAATAAAGTATTTAGTTACTTTTTTACTTAGCATTTTAATGTTAAGTTGATCAGAAGCCTTTGCCACGTCGATAAGTTGTCCATTTTTATGTAAGATGTTAATTTGAACTTTGGATGAATTATAAGCACTATTGTTTACGCTTTCAGCAAACACAAAATACTCTGAATCTTTTTTAGAGAGCTTATATTTCTTCATCACTTTTTCTTGAATTTGATTTTTATAAGATGGTGTGAAGTTTTTATTTTGAAGTTCTATTTTACTGAGGTTACGATCAATTAAATTTTTACATAATAACGAAAGAACAACATCTTTATGATTCATCCATACTTTTACAGAGGCCATGATATCATAATCGTCTAATAACACAAACTGCTGTAATAATTCAGGTTTGTTATTAAAATCTTTTTTACTAAAGTTGTTTTTTAAAAATAATGATAATGTGGGAGTGGCAAATAAATCCTCACCAGCTAAAGACAATTCTTTAGCACGCTTCAATACATTGACTAGTAATTTTTCAGCACTTAAAACGGTTTTATGAAGGTAAACTTGCCAGTACATTAATCTTCTGGCAATTAAAAAACTTTCAACACTATAAATACCCTTAGCTTCAACAACTAAATTACCCTCTTTGACATTGAGCATTTTAATAATTCTATCACTACTAACAACCCCTTCTGAAACGCCAGTAAAAAAACTATCACGGTTAAGGTAATCTAAACGATCCATGTCTAATTGACTCGATACAAGTTGGTGTAAAAATTTCTTAGGATGTTGATCTTTAAAAATTTTGATAGCAAGACTTAATTTTCCTTTAAACACTTTATTTAATTCATCCATTAACATGGCTGAAATATCTTCGTGATGAACGCCTTTTACGATAGTATGTTCTAAAGCGTGCGAAAAAGGCCCATGCCCAATATCGTGCAATAAAATCGCAACGATAGCCGCTTGCGACTCATCATCAGTAATTTTAACATCTTTTGATTTTAAAACTTGTATGGCTTCGGTCATCAAATACATGGCTCCTATGGCATGATGAAAACGAGTATGTAATGCCCCAGGATAAACTAAATTGGTTAATCCTAGTTGTTTGATTCGTCTTAAACGTTGAAAAATAGGATGATTAATTAAATCATACACTAAATCATCTGGTAAAGTCACAAAACCGTAAATAGGGTCGTTTATTATTTTTCTTTTATTAGAAATCATGCGTTTTGGTGTTATAAATTGATTTAACAACATCAACAAATTTACTATTTTAAACTGCTTTTTATGCTAAAAATAGTAGTATAAATAACTCATAAATGTTTATTTTTGCTGCACAAAATAAAACACACTTATGCCAAAAATATCAGTAAAGGCTATTGAAATGCCTTCTTCGCCAATTCGAAAATTAGTGCCATTTGCAGAAGCTGCCAAAAAACGTGGTACTAAAATATATCATTTAAATATTGGACAACCTGATATTGAAACCCCTGAATCTTTCTTAAATGCTGTAAAAACGGCTGATTTTAAAGTTTTAGAATATAGTCATAGTGCAGGAAATGAAAGTTATCGTAAAAAATTGTGTAAATACTATCAATCATATAACATTAATATTGATGCAAGTGAAGTCATCATTACATGTGGCGGGTCGGAAGCGATTGAAATTACAATGAAAACGTGTTTTAATGAAGGTGATGAAGTGATTATACCTGAACCTTTTTATGCAAATTATAATGGTTTTTCTACAGCAGCCGGGGTAAAAGTTGTTCCTGTTAGAAGTTATATCGAGAATGGGTTTGCATTACCTCCAATTAGTGATTTTGAAAAGGTAATTACTCCAAAAACAAAGGGGATTATGATTTGTAATCCTGGTAATCCAACTGGTTATTTATATTCTAAAGCAGAGTTAGAGGCATTACGTGATTTAGTTAAAAAATACGATTTATATTTATTAAGTGACGAGGTTTACCGTGAGTTTTGTTATGATGGGAAAGAATATGTTTCTGTAATGCATTTAGAGGGAATTGAAAACAATGTTGTGTTATTAGATTCAATTTCTAAACGTTATAGCGCTTGTGGTGCTCGTATTGGCGCCATGATTAGTAAAAATAAAGAAGTGATGGCAGCGGCGATGAAATTTGCTCAAGCTCGTTTATCACCTCCAAGTTACGGACAAATAGGAGCAGAGGCTGCTTTAGATACACCTCAATCTTATTTTGATGGAGTAAAAACAGAGTACATCGCCCGCAGAGATTATGTAATTGAGGAAATTAATAAAATTGATGGCGTATTTTGTCCTAAACCAAGCGGCGCATTTTATTGCATCGCTCGTTTACCAATCGACAATTCAGATAAATTTTGTCAATGGTTATTAGAAGAATTTTCTCATGAAGGACAAACAGTGATGATGGCCCCAGCTTCTGGATTTTATTCGACGGAAGGTGCTGGAACTGATGAAGTACGTTTAGCGTATGTATTAAATAAAGAAGATTTAAAAAATGCGATTACATGTTTAAAGGAAGCTTTAAAAGTATATCCTGGAAAAACAAACTAATTGCTTACTGTATCCTTTAATAAGTCAAAACCACCTCCATTGAGGTGGTTTTTTTTGTTTTATTAATGACAGGATGACTTACAAAACATGGCTTTGTCAGTCTTTTTTGTGATGGTATGTTTTTAGAGCGTATGAAATCAATGAGAAGTTTTCCTTTCAAAGAATTATTATCTGTTATCAAATACCCAATGCTGTTTTTGATAATTATTTGGCTCATATTTTTGGCAGATAAATCATGGAATCTTGATTTGTATTTATATGGAGTGAATCCTCGCAAACTATTAGGACTAAAAGGTATTTTGTTTTCCCCTTTCATTCATGCAGACTTTAATCATATCTTAAATAATAGTTTACCAGTTTTGATTTTAGGATCTATGATTTTTTATTTTTATAAACCTATAGCTTGGCCTAGTATCATTTGGATTTATTTGATCAGTGGTATATGGTTATGGATAGGAGGGAGGAATAATGAGTTGATTCCAAATTATCATTTTGGAGCAAGTACCTTAATTTATGGTTTTTCTACTTTTTTGTTTTTTAGTGGAGTATTTAGGAAGCATAAACAATTAATGATGGTTTCTGCTTTTGTGGTGTTTACTTATGGAAGCATTACTTGGGGAATTTTTCCGATCGATAGAACAATGTCGTGGGAAGGGCATTTATTTGGCTCTATTTCTGGTATTTTAGTCGCTTATAGTTATCGTAAAGAGGGGCCACAACCTTTAGAATATCAATGGCCAGAAGAAGAAATTGACCTAGAAGCAATTGCGAATCAGGAGTTACTGGAAGAGCAAAATCGTATTCAAATGGAATTAGAAATCCAAAATGACAAGCCTTCCTTAGATCCTTTTCAAATTGTCTATCATTATAAAGTTTCTGAGGATTCTAAACCTACAGACACAAAAGATTAAGCATTTAATTTCTGTTTTTTAAACCATAATTTTTTTGTACATTTGCCCGAATTTTAACACCGAAAATTCATTCTTATGGCATCTACACTTTTAGCAAACAAATTTGCTCCCGAAGGTTTAACGTACGATGATGTTTTATTAGTTCCAGCTTATTCCGAAGTATTGCCTCGTGAGGTAAATATTTCTAGTCAGTTCACTAAAAACATCAAAATAAACTCCCCAATTGTTTCAGCAGCTATGGATACTGTTACTGAGTATCAAATGGCAATCACCATCGCACAAGAAGGTGGAATTGGCGTATTACACAAAAATATGACCATTGCTGATCAAGCGATGCATGTTCGTAAAGTAAAACGTAGCGAAAGTGGAATGATCGTTGATCCATTGACTATTTTGCAAAACGCTACCATTAGCGATGCTTTAGCCATCATGGCAGAGAATAAAATTGGTGGTGTTCCTGTAGTTGATACTGATAAAAAATTTGTAGGAATTGTGACTAACCGTGATTTACGTTTTGAGAAAAACTTAAAACGTTTGGTAAAAGAAGTCATGACCCCTGCAAGTAAAGCCGTTACTGCAAAGCAAGGTGTAACATTAAAACAAGCAGAAGAAATTTTACAAGATCATAAAATTGAAAAATTACCAATCTTAGATAAAAACAGCCGTTTAATAGGTTTAATTACATATAAAGATATTATCAAAATTAAAGTTCGTCCTAATGCTGCTAAAGATGATAGAGGTAGATTACGTGTTGCGGCAGCCGTAGGTGTTACTGCTGACACCATGGAGCGTGTTGATGCTTTAGTAGAAGCAGGAGTCGATGCGATTATTATTGATACGGCACATGGTCACTCAAAAGGAGTAATTATTAAATTGAAAGAAGTAAAAAAGAAATATAAAGATTTACAAGTGGTTGTAGGAAACATTGCAACAGGCGCAGCGGCTTTAGATTTAATGAAAGCTGGCGCTGATGGTGTAAAAGTTGGTATTGGTCCGGGATCTATTTGTACAACTCGTGTGATTGCTGGTGTGGGCGTCCCTCAGTTAACAGCTATTATGGAAGTAGCGGCTGCTTTAAAAGGTCGTTTGCCAATTATTGCTGATGGTGGAATTCGTTATACTGGTGATATTGTAAAAGCAATTGCAGCAGGAGCGCATACAGTGATGATGGGTGGTATGTTTGCAGGCGTTGAAGAAAGTCCAGGTGAAACGATTATTTTCGAAGGTCGTCAGTTTAAGGCATACCGTGGTATGGGTTCATTAGAAGCGATGCAAAAAGGTTCAAAAGATCGTTATTTCCAAGATGCAGAAGATGATATTAAAAAATTAGTACCAGAAGGTATTAGTGGTCGTGTTCCTTACAAAGGTCATTTAGCAGATGTGATGTATCAATTAATTGGTGGTTTAAGAGCAGGTATGGGATACTGTGGCGCTAAGGATATTAAAGCCTTACAAGGCGCTAAGTTTACTCGTATTACAGCTGCTGGTGTGAAAGAAAGTCACCCACATGATGTTGTGATTACGAGAGAAGCACCAAACTATACAAGATAAGGAAGAGACAAAAGAGATTGAAGGGACGAAAGAGACAAATGTGAAAAGAGTATAATCTTTTTAATCTCTTAAGTCTAATAGTCTTTTAAGTCTTAAAAATAAAATATTGAATTTAAAATAAAATAAGGAATGGTATTACCAATAGTTGTTTACGGCGATCCGGTTTTAAGAAAAAAATGTGTTGATATCGATAAGGACTATCCAAATTTAGGACAGTTAATTAAGGATATGTACGAAACGATGTACGAAGCAAATGGTGTTGGTTTAGCAGCCCCTCAAATTAATAAAGCTATTCGTTTATTTGTGATTGATGCTTCTCCATTTGCAGAAGTTGACGAAGATGAGGAACCTGAATTTACTGCTGAAGAAATGAAGCAAATGGATGGGTTCAAAAAAACATTTATTAATGCCCAAATACTTGAAGAAACAGGAGAAGAGTGGAAGTTCAGTGAGGGATGTTTGAGTATACCAAAAATCAGAGAAGATGTTTTACGTAAACCAAAATTAACGATTGAGTATTTTGACGAGAACTTTAAAAAACATACTGAAACATACGATGGTGTTATTGCACGCGTTATTCAGCATGAATATGATCATATTGAAGGGGTTTTATTTACAGATAAAATTAATCCTTTCAAACGTAAATTAATCAGTGGTAAATTAACGGATATTTCTAAAGGTAAATATAGAGCAGATTATAAAACTAGAGTTTTTCAGCCCAAAAAATAATGATGTTATTGAGATTTGTTTTATTATTCACTAGTAGTTTGTGTTTTTTTTCATGCAATAGTAATTCAATTGCAGAAAAAAAACAAGATGAGAAAAAAGATACCATTCCAGTTGTAGAGTTAGATGAATGTTCTAAGCGATTTAATGAAGCAAAACGTTTAGATAATATTTTATTAAAAGCTACTGTGGTAAATAATGATATTGCTGAACAGGCAATTGAAGCATTTCATAAATTTTCCTCAAATTGTAAAACCGATACGCTTGCTCCAGTTTTTTTAATCAAAGCAGGGCAAGTAGCCCAATCAATTAGAAAATATACACAAGCACAAGCTTTTTTTACTAAATGCATTGATGATTTTCCAAAGTTTAAAAGTCGAGGAGCCGCATTTTTTTTGTTAGCTCAATTATATGACGACGCTTCTATTTTAAATAATGAGTCGGAAGCTAGAACTATTTATCATCAAATCATTAGAGAATATCCGACAAGTTCATATGCCAATGATGCGAAGGCATGTTTGCAAAACCTTGGTAAAACCGATGAAGAGCTTGTTAAGGATTTCTTAAACAAAAACAAATAGCTTCTTTTTTGTTTTTATCCTAATTAGGTGTTTCCAATAAATGGAATTTTTTTTTAATTAATTGAATAGTAGTATAAAAAAGTACTAATCTTGTATAGGATGTGTTAACACAACGGTTTAGTGATTGATTGTGTTTATTTAGAAAGAGTCATATATATGGCTCTTTCTTTCTTTCTTTATCTTTTTTCTTCCGATTCCCTGTTTTTCCAATTAGTGGAAAAAAATAGAATTTAATTATTTTTTTTTTACATCTCGTCTATATTTGTTATACGTTCTTTTTATAAAGTCTTAATAGAGGGGGCTCTTGACTTTTGAAACATAGTTTATTATATAATAATGACTATGTTTTTTTTTGCCATTAACTTTCAAAACATCCATCTAAAGTGTTTGGCATTTCTTTATTTTTTTAGACTATATGATTTTAGTATAAAAAACTAAAATTCCATTTTAAGGAAAATTTCATGATTGAATATTTTTTTTTATGAATAATGAAATATATTTGAGAACGTTCTTTTTTCATATATGGTTTAACAATGCGTAAGTTAAAAAAAGAGTCATTGTTATGACTCTTTTTTTTTGCTTTTAATTCATGTAGTTTGAACACTGAATACTTTTATCATAAAAAACTAAAATTCCATTTTAAGGAAAATTTCATGATTGAATATTTTTTTTATGAATAATGAAATACATTTGAGAACGTTCTTTTTTCATATATGGTTTAACAATGCGTAAGTTAAAAAAAGAGTCATATTTATGACTCTTTTTTTTTGCTTTTAATTCATGTAGTTTGAACACTGAATGCTTTTATTATAAAAAACTAAAATTCCATTTTAAGGAAAATTTCATGATTGAATATTTTTTTTATGAATAATGAAATACATTTGAGAACGTTCTTTTTTCATATATGGTTTAACAATGCGTAAGTTTAAAAAAGGAGTCATAATTTTATGACTCCTTTTTTCATTTACATATGTTGTTATATTTATGAAATATATTTTTGTTGATATAGAATGTAAGGCCTTTAAAAATATAGTTGAAGATGTATTTTATATCAGACCTAAGGTTCATTTCAAATAAATAAAAAGAGCCGTAACAAAGGGCTTTTTTGTTTGTGTTCTTGGATAGTAACATTGATATTTTTTTATTCATACATAATATTTTCCATTTTATGGAAAAAATATCACTCTATTTATGACAAATGTTATCCTATATGTCACCAATGATTAGGTTTGGAATACTTATATTTGTTATGTAGATAGATGAAACTTACTTCTGCTTAATCCATTTGGTTATCATGTCGTATTTTGACTCATCTTTTTTGATTATTATTTTAATTTTTAAAATTATGTTGAGTTTTCATTCTTCAAGTGCCAGAGTTATTAATACCAAGAGAGGTGTTATAGAGTGTATGGAAATTGCTTTAGGAAATTCATATTCAGATTGTGATTTAATTATTTTGCATGCGTCTATTGGGCATGATTTTAAAGAAATGATCCAGCAAGCTAAAGAAATGGCTCCAAATGCTCGTATTGTGGCCTCCTCTTGCTGTGGGGTTGTTGGACGAGAAGGTGTTAGTGAATCCATGAAAGACATTGCTTTAATGGCAATAAAAGGTTCTGAATTTGCTGTATCGCATGTGGATGAAATTTATGGTCATAATTCATATGAAAAAGCTTTAGAAATGGCTCATTCATTAAAAAGTCAATCTCCTAATATTACCATGATTTATTTTCTGGCATCAGGAATTGATATTGCGAATGATTTATGTATTAAAGCTTTTGAATCGGTATTTGGAACAGAGGTAACCATTTTTGGAGCAACCTCTTCAGATAATATGAAAGGATTTATTAGCTATCAAGCAGTGGATGATCAGGTTTTTGAACATGGCGCATATGCTGTTGGGTTTTCAGATCCAACCCTTTCTATTGATACTCAGGCTACTCATGGATTTGTTGCTGTTGGAGAGCCTCTCGTTGTCACAAAATCAAAAGGTCATATTATTGAAGAGTTAAATGGGAAACCAGCTTGGAAAGAATATACAAGATGTTTAGGCATTCCAGAAGACTCAACGTGTGAAACCTCCATTCCTATAGGTGCATTAGGAGAAAAATTATCTTCTGAATTAGCTAAAGAATATGGAAATGAACATATACTAAGAGTAGTTACAAAGCATGATGGCGATAAAATGTATTATGCTACCCAATGTCCAGTTGGCACTTCATTATGGTTAACTAAAAGAGATGAGGAGTTAATATTTAGTGAAATGGATAGAATGGTGGTTGATATGAAATTACGCTCTAAATGGAAAGTTCCAGTAGCGGTTTTTCATGCAGATTGTTTAGCCCGGGGTCGATTCTTATTTGATAGGGTCATCAAGGAAGAACTCGTGAGTAAAATGCAACATCCTTTTTATACTAATGGGATATGTCCTCCTTGGTTAGGAATGTATGGATTTGGTGAATTTGCTCGTTTAGGTGGAAAAAATGAATATCATAATTACACAACATCTTTATATGTTTTATATAGAGAATCAAAATAGAAGATAGCTTTTTGCTAAACTCATGGACGGTTCGGAAGAATATAATAAATTATTAAAAGCCTATCAGGATTTACAGTTACGTGTAACTCAGTTTTCTTTTATTGAGCAAAAATTAATTAATACTCAGGATAAATTAGATTATGAGTTATTGCTTTATAAACGTTTACAGAATTTCAATTCCGCTGCTTTAAAAGATTTATCTATGCATGATTTTGTAAGGTTAGTTGCAGAGTCAGTGATAGATGTCTTAGAGTTGGAATCAGCGGTTGTTTTATTTAAAAATGAAACGGATGATGTGGAATTATTTTTGGAAGGATTTCCAAAACAAGATATTTCTACAACGCAATATATTGATGATACAATATTATTAGCTAATGATTTAGAGGAAGGAAAAGCATGTATCCTAAATCCTAATCATTTTTATAATATTCCTTCTTTTATTCAATTTTATAGTGGTTTGTTTTTTCAATTTACAGAAAAGGAGTTGGGGTATTCTTTTGTTATTATTGGTTTTATTTCTATTAAAAAGGCTCCAATTTATCAGCTTCTTCAAGCTCGCCATGAAACGATCTTTAGCGTGTTTGCTCAGCAGGCTCAATCTTTATTAGCTAACAAAATTAAAAATGATAAAATCAAAAATCAAATTGAAAAGATATCATCCTCTGAAATTGAATTAAAAAAATTATCACTCATTGCAACTAAAACCAATAATAGTGTCATTATTTCAGACGCGGAAGGTAGAATAGAATGGGTAAATGAAGCGTTTACAAAGGCTTCTGGATATACATTGGAGGAATCCAAGGGTAAAAAACCTAAAGAGTTTTTACAGGGGCGGAATACAGACAAAGCTGAATTAAAAAAATTATCTGAAGCCATTTATAAAAAAGAAAATATACAAGTCACTTTAATTAATTATACAAAAGAAGGTGCACCTTATTATAATCAGATTGAAGTGACGCCTGTTTTTGATGAACAAGGAAATCATTTAAATTATATTTCACTTCAAAAAGATATTACTCAGGAATTAATTAATCAGCGAGAGATTTTACGGATTAATTCGCGATTTGAATTAATTACCAGTAAATCAAACATTGGTATTTGGGAATGGGAAGCATCTACAAATAAAGTGGTTTGGAATGATACTTTATTATTACAATATGGGGTTGATAAGGATAATTATGATAAAATGGATTTTGTCAATTTCTGGAACAATTCTGTGCATCCTGATGACAGTGAGCGTGTGGAGTTTAATACAAATTATTTAATGACTTCAGATCAGGAAGTATTAGAACAGGAGTATAAAATCATAAAATATAATGATAAAGAAGTTCGAATTGTTAGAGATGTCACCATTGCTGAAAGAGATGAAAAAGGAACGTTATTGAGATTAATTGGTAGTACGCTGGATATCACAGAAGAACGCAAAAATGAGTTGGAATTACAGCATAATTTAAGACAACAGGAATTGTTATCAGAACTAGCTTTAGGATTAAATAACGTGAGTGATTTTGATTCAAGGATTAATTTAGCAATTGAACAAGTTGGATTACATACACAGGTGAGTCGAGTGTATATTTTTCAAGATGCTGAAAATTCTAAGGTATCTAATAATACTTTTGAATGGTGTAATAAAAATATTAGTTCACAAAAAAATGAATTACAAGGCTTGTCTTACGAGTCTATTCCTTCACTAAAATCTATTTTATTAGACAAAGGATTATTATACGCTGAAGATATTTCAGTTTTACCAAATGACTTAGTACCTGTCTTGCAATCACATGATATTAAATCAATCATTATATACCCTTTGTATGTAAAAGGAGTTTATTTTGGATTTATCGGCTTTGATGAATGTTTAATTCATAAAAAATGGCTTAAGTCTGAACTCGAATTGCTGCGCACCATTTCTGGTATTATTTCAAATGCTTTTGAACGTGACCTTTCTGAAAAAACTTTGTTAGCGAGTGAAGAAAAATATAGAAGTATCATTGAAAATATTAATATTGGCCTTCTCGAGTCTAATGTTAACGGTGAAATTGTGTTTCAAAATAAGAAATTTTTTGAATTAACATTGCTTGACAATGCTTCCTTATTAGTCATAAGAAAGGATGCGGAAGCTGATTTGAAAGAGAAAGTGCTAAATGGAAATATTTTATCATACACTAAAATTGATCAATCGGTTTATGAAATTGAGATTAATCGTTTAGATCATAAATTAATTACTTTATTAGTTAGTTGTGCTCCATCTATCAATCAAGAAGGTGAAGTTTCAGGATACATCAACGCATACCTTGATATAACAGATATCAAACAAATTGAAAAGGCCGTTTTAAAAAAGAATGATGAATTAAAGAAAATTAATACAGAACTTGATAATTTTGTATACAGTGTTTCGCATGATCTAAGATCCCCATTGCTTTCCATTAGAGGTATTTTAGATTTAATATCGAAAACTGCATTATTAGATGACAAAACGCTACAGTATTTGAATTTAGCTGAAACCAGTGCAAAAAGATTAGATGGAACAATCCAAGAAATTTTAGAATATTCTAAAAATGCTCGTTTTGATATTGAGTTAGAAGAATTTAATATCGTTGATATGTTGAATTTGATTTTTGAAGATCTTAAATTTACAAGTAACAATGAGGTTTCTTTGCTGATTGAAATAGACGGCCCTCCAATGATATGCTCCGATAAATCAAGAATGAATACCTTATTAAAAAATTTAATTGGTAATTCAGTTAAATATAAAAGGAAGTCAGACACTGATTCATACGTAAAGTTTAAATTACACCGTCTTTCAGATCATTTATTAATGGAAGTGGAGGATAATGGAATGGGTATTTCCGAGAAAAGTATTGATAAGGTGTTTGATATGTTTTATAGAGGAACTAAATCTAGTGTTGGAACTGGTTTAGGTCTTTATATTTGTAAAGAAATTGTCAATAAACTTGGAGGAAGTATTTCAGTAAAATCTGAATTAGGAATAGGTACAAGCATGAGTATAAGTATACCAAATAATATTAACTACAAATAATACATATGAAAAAATATCTTTTAATTGACGACGATGACATTTTCAACTTTCTTCACTCAGAGGTTATTAAACAAGTTGAGAAATCTCCTGAAATAACAATTCATAGTTCAAGTATTGATGCTTTAGACTTTATCAAAGAATGTGTTGAACAAAAGATAAATTTGCCCGATTATATTTTTGTAGATATTAGGATGCCAGAAATGAATGGTTTTGAGCTCATGGATGAATTAATGAAACTCCCTTTAGAATTATTTGATCAAACAAAAATTTATTTTGTGACATCATCTCTCGATCAGCGAGACCGAATAAAAGCTAAGGATTATCCTATTGTGACAGGTTTTAAAGAAAAGACCATTACCTCAGAATTATTAAAGGATATGTAGTTATTTAATCACTTTCTCAATTTCTAATATAATTTTTTGAGTGTAAGCTATAAATTTCTTTTCACTAAGGGTAATGTCTTTTTTACCCAATTCATTCATCTCAAGTTCTATATGGTCAAGCGACATGATATGAGTGGATAATTTCATTTTATGACAAAGCTCAGCAATTTTTTGAAATTCTTTTTTCACTAAATGCTTCTTCACTTTTTCTAAATCTTTAGTGATATTTTTTAGTAATAGTTTAACTGATTCTAACACTAATTCATCACTCTTAACCATTTGTTTTAAGCGTGTGGTATTTATTTTGTCAAAATTTGATTTCATTTTGTTTTGTGTTTTTGAATGGTTGACTTTATTTTAGAAAATAATTGAACTGGGTTATATGGTTTCTTCACTACACCATTCATCCCTGCTTTTATACAGTCGTTATAAACTTTTCGCTGGGTATGAGCTGTAATTGCCAAGATAGGGGTGGTATGATGTAAAATATTTCTGATTTGCTCAGTGGCTTTAAATCCATCCATTTTTGGCATACTTAAGTCCATTAAAATTAAATCATACTTGTTTTTTTTAATCATCGTAATGGCCTGTAATCCGTTTCCTACAGCATCTACTTGCAATTTTTTATCTTTTAAAAGACTGGTTAAGAAAAAACGATTAAATTCATGATCCTCTGCTACTAAAATTCTTTCGCCATTAAATTGTTTACTAATGCTTAATTTTTTAAGTGATTCCTGAGTTTCTTTTTGTTTAACAATTACTTTTTTGGTTGGTATCTTAATGGTAAAAGCAGTTCCTTTTCCTAATTCACTTTGAACGGTAATACTTCCTTTTAAAAGTTCTACCAAACGCATCGAAATATTTAGACCTAAGCCTGCGCCTTCATTAGGGTTTGTGATTCTATTTTTAGTAACAATCCCATTAAAAATTTTATCTAATCTATTTTTTTCAATACCAATACCTGTATCTTTAATCGTAATTTCTAGTTCTGTATCTGTTTTGGTTAATTTGCTATATACCTCAATTTTACCTTTTGGTGTAAATTTCATGGAATTACCAATGATATTAAACAGCACTTGTCTTAATCTTACCTCGTCAGTAACAATATGGATAGAATCTGGAATTTTAGAAATGTGATCAATTGTAATTCTTTTTCGTTTAGCTTCTACCGAAAAGGTTGAAATGGTATCATGAATTAATTGATTAATATTTAGTTTATTATTAATGATTTTGATTTTACCAGTTTTAATTTTAGATAAATCTAAAATATCATTCAATAAACCTAATAAATGGCTCGAAGAGTTTTTGATGGTTGCAATATAAGAGAGTAGGGTGGTATCAGTTGTATTATCTTCCAATAAGTGTAAAGCCCCTGCAATCGAATTTAAAGGCGTTCTTATTTCATGACTCATGTTAAATAAGAATTGCTCTTTCATTTTCATCGCCTCTTCGGCATTAATTTTTGCTTGAAGGAGTTTGAAATTGAGTTCTAATAGTTTAGTAATGTTTCTTCCTAATATTAAAATACTACTGAGTTTATTGTTTGAATCCTTAATGGGAGTAAGGTGGTATTCAATTTTGATATTCGACTCAGCATGAATGTTTTGGAAGGAAACAGAGGTTTCTTTTGTTTTTTTAGATTTTAGTTTTTGAAAATAGTTTAACCATATTTCTTTTTCTTCAAGAGGAATATAATTAAAAAATGAATGTTGATCGATGGAGTTTATTTTTTGAAATGTTTTATGAAATGCCGAATTAGAACTTAGAATATTGTAATTGGTATCTATTGAAAAAATAATATCATCCGAATAATTGATAATGGCTTCTAAAAACGACTTATTGTTATGTAAGATTTTATCTTTTTCAACAATACTAGTTGTGTTTCTGACCGAAACAACCACTTTTTTTTCAGGATGGTTGAGTGTTTGTTTAATAAGTGAAATCCGAGATTGGAAATAGACTTCTTTACTGGGATGCTTATAGTCAATGGTCTTAATTTCTCCCGTTTCAATCACCTCTTTAATACTATGTTCAAATTGTTTACCGAGTTTCCCTAAAACAATATTGAGGCGTTTACCAATAAAATTATGTTTAGGAATAATAAAATTAGAATCGTTTGAAGCCCATGCATTGGTAAAGATATAACGGTCGTTAATTTCAAATACCACATCTTCTATGGAACTTAAAATAGAGGTAATATTTTCTTTAAAAATATTTTCGGCTGTAACATTATTAGAAAATCCCAGGTAATTGGTAATTTTTCCTTTTGAATTAAACACAGGAAAAATATTTTTTTTCGTATACATCATGGAGCCATCGGCCAATTTATTTTGCTCAATAAATTCTACGGGTGCTTTCGTTTGTTTGGCTTGTAAAATTAGTTTTGTTCTTGAGCGGCCAATGGCAATATTTTTTTGATAGTGTTTACAGTACTCAATGTCTGTTTTTCCAATAATCCATTGCCTTACTTCAGGATTTTTAATGGCGCTTGAACTAACATTAAAATAGCGCAATTTGTCGTCATAAATAGCAATATCAAAAGGTATTTTATCAAATATTTGATCAAACATCCAATTAATATGCTGCTTACTTGTTTCTGTATTACTTTTTTCAGAAACTCTTTTAGAAAGATTTAAAATACACTGTTGATGTTGGTCATCAAACAATAGCTGAATGCTATAATCAATGTTTTTAATGGGTATTTTAAAAAAAGTGGTTTCTTCTTTTTGAAGAGAAACTTGAATTCTTTTTTCTATTTGGGCTTGAATTAACTCACTAACCAGCTCTAATTCGGCATCTGTTTTAAACCAAGGTTTAAACTCCAGTAATTTTTTTTTAAAGGGTTTGTGATAAGGATGTTTAATAAAAATAGGCTTTAACAAAACATCTTCTTTGTTAAGTGAGTAGGTTTTATGTGGTTTATTTGAATTCATCATTCAATACGTTGAATCTGATGAAGAGTTAATTAAATCAGTACATAAATATACTCAATGTTTGCTATGTAAAAGTGGTTTAGTTTGTTTTTTTGGTGTCATCAAAACTACCATCATTTAGCATTTTGTATATTTTACTTTTGCTAATCCCTAAAACATTGGCTGTTTTTACAACCTGAAAATCATTACGTTTTAAATAATTAAAAATATAACGTGCCGTGAAATCTTTTAAAGTTGTATTATTTAAATCATAGGATGATTGTAAGTTTGAATTAAATACAATTTCATCCTCAGTAATTGCTGTACCTTCCGATAATACACATGCTAATTCAATAATGGCTCTTAATTCTTTTACGTTGCCAGGATAATTATACCTTAATAATTTCTTTTTTGCACCGTTCGATAATTTTTTATCAATGGTATTGTTGCTTCGGCAAAATTCATTCTTAAATTCTTCAGCAATATAGGCTATATCTTCCGTTCGGTCTCTTAATGGTGGTAATTCTATTTTTAAACCTAAGGTTTCAAAATAGAGTTCTTCGTTTAATTTCTTCTTTTTAAGTAAATCATGCATGTTAAATTTACTTCCTATAATTAATCGATGATTGGTGCCAGCTGTATATTCTTTTTGTTGCTCATTGTTTTTTATTTTTTTCAGAAACAACATCAACTTGGTTTGCACTGTTAAATTTAAATCTCCAATTTCCTCAATAAAATAGGTGCCATTTTTATAGATGGCTAAGTTTTCTGGGATTTTAGTAATGTTATTGATTGCTAAATCAAGATACTTTTCAAAACTTTCAATATCGTGTGAGCTAATTTCATTTAATGGTAAATGCGATAGTTTAGATGACATATGAATCACCTTTGCTACATAACGTTTACCTGTTCCATTTTCTCCCACAATAGCAATGTTTAAAGCTGATTGAGAGGCTTTGATAATCAGTTTTTTAATATTACTAATAGCATTACTATGTCCTATTAAAAAGGTATCTAGCTGAATGAAATTTTGAAACTGATTTTTTAACGAACTGTTTTCTTCAACTAATTTTTTTTCTTTGATATAGGTTTTAATGATTTTATTGGCGTGTTCAAGAGAATGCTCATCTTTAATGATATAATCATCAGCCCCCATTTTAATTAGGCTCGTCGCTACCTTAATATCGGTTTGAGAGGAAACTATCACAATTTTGATGGTAGGATTATATGACTTGTATTTTTCAATAATCTCGTTGGCCAACAAATCAGGTAGGCGATAATCTAAAATTATAAAATCTGGATTTTGGTTAATCTTTTTTAGGACCGATTTGCCATTAAAATAAGATTCACATTTTAATTGTTTATTTTCCGACAGAGAATCTAATAATAGTTTATTATAAAATTCATCATCTTCAACTATAAATGTTTTATAAATGCCTTCCATAAATTACGTTTCGTCTTTAATATAATACTTTCAATACTGGTTTAAATCAATTTAATAAATATACAGTTTTTTTTATGGAAAATAAAAAACTTAAAATAAATTTAATTTAATGAATAGCAATGTTTAAATGCTGGATAATTTTATCCCTTAAATGAGCCGAGTTAAAAGGTTTAGTCACATAATCATTCATGCCCGATTGTAAGCACCTCTCTTTATCTTCCTTTAAGGCATTAGCTGTTAAGCCAATAATTGGAGTAGGGAGTTTAAATTGATCTCTAATGGTTTTTGTGGCGGTTAATCCATCCATCACGGGCATTTGCAAATCCATAATAATCAAATCAAAGGCATGTTTTTTAATCATTTCTAAGGCCTTTTTACCATTATTAGCTGTTTTAAACTCAAAATGCCATGAACCTAAAAGTTTGGTTATTAAAAACAGATTAAACTCATCGTCCTCCACTACTAAAATCATGGGTTTAGATTTTAAGGTCGATAGTTTGGCTACTTTTTTGGAGCGAATGGCTTTGTCTTTTGTAAGGTGTTTTGGTAATTCTAATTCTACCTTAAAGCTAGATCCTTTGTGTTTATTACTTTTTACGGTAATGATTCCTCCTAACAAACGAACTAATTCTTTAGTTAAATTTAATCCAAGGCCTGTGCCGCCATATAAGCGGGTTGTTGAATTATCGGCTTGATGAAAAGGTTCAAATATTCTATCTAATTTCTTTTTAGCTATGCCAATACCTGTATCTGATACTTCAATGGCTATGTGCTGAGAAGTTGGTTTATTTTTTAAAATTTTTACTTCAATTTTTATCAAGCCTTTTGGAGTAAATTTAACGGCGTTGGATAATAGATTTAAAATAATTTGATTAATTCGTGTTCTATCCGAATCATAAGAGGAAATACCTTTATCATAATGCGCCTCGATGGTAATGCCTTTTTCAGCAATTTTTTCTTTAAAGGAATAAACGGCATTATCAACCAATTCTTTGATGGAAAAGGTTGTTTTTTCTAGGATAATTTCGTTGGCTTCAATTTTCGAATAATCTAAAATGTCATTGATTAACCCTTTTAAATTATCGGAAGAGATTGATAATATTTTAATGAGTTCCTGCTCCTCTTTTAATAATTTTTTTTGTTTGATAATATCGGTTACCCCAATAATGGTATTAAGCGGGGTTCTAATTTCGTGACTGAGATTATTTAAAAAGCGTTCGCGTAATTCCTTACTTTTCTTGATTTCATCAATAGAGGCAAGAAGCTTTAATCGAATCTCTTCTTGTTCTTTTTTATGATTTAAGTTCAAATACACATTACCAAATAAATGCGCCACAAAATTTAAGATAGCTAAATGAAAATCATTAAAATGGTAGGCGTTTTTGCTTGATAAACCAATGGTGCCAATACATTTATCTTGAGCAATAATGGGCACAAATGCGCGTGAGCGTGTAATAAAACGGCGTTTACTATCTTTGTTATTATAATTTTTTTCTTGCGTGGCATCATTAATCAAAATTGATTTTTGATTTTGAAACACCCAACCTGGGTGACGTTTCATGGCGGTGCTCTCAGATAAAATTCTTTCGGCTTTAGTAAAACCACGATGGGTCATTAATAAAAGGTTGTTTTTTTCTTCGTTATACAAAAACAAACCTGCTACTTCCACTTTTATAATGGATTCAATAATGGATTGGGCGTTTTGTCCTAATTCTTCAATCGTTTCGGATGAAGAGATGGCGATGGCAATTTTCTCGAGGCGTTTGGCGTATTTGATGGTAAGTGACATACGGCAGCAAAATTAACCAAATTTTGAAATTATACTAGCTTTTTAAACACAGCTTAATATATGATTTTTGTTAGGTTTAAAAACAAAAAAGGCTAATGTAAAACATTAGCCTTTTTTGAGAGGGGGTATGTAATAGCCTTAATTAATAGCTACTTTTTTAGTGGTATTGATTCCATTTTGTTTTACCGTAATGTAGTATATACCAGTTGAGAATTTAGTTAAATCAACACTAGTTTGCTCAGCAGTAGTAATGGTTTGTAAAATTACTTTACCAACAATATCCGTTACTATTAATTCTGCACCAGCCGATGTTCCGTTTACCACAAAGCTTCCTTTATTAGGGTTAGGGTAAATAGAGATATCATTTGATTTATCGCAAGATACTGACTCAATACGGAAGGTTTTACTTGTACCATTAAAATCTGTTTGTTTTAAACGGTAGTAAGAAATACCACTTAATGGCGCTTCATCAATATACGAATAATGATTAGCAGAAACTGTGGTTCCGTGTCCGTTAACATAAGTAATTGGCTCAAAATGAACGCCATCACCTGAGCGCTCTAAAGTATAGTATTGGTTATTTAACTCAGTAGCAGTATTCCAATTCACATATACCTTGCTGTTTGAGCAAGTAGCTGTAAAATCCGTTAACTCAATTGGTAATGGATTGTTGCGGCTTAAAGATGCTAATGCAAAAGGACTAAATGAATTAACGTTGTTAAGCGTTGTCACATCACCATTTGTTGTCGAACCAGTTGTGCCTCCGTTACCAAGATCTTGCCAAGTGCTTGTTCCAGCATCCCAATGAGATACCAATAAATCGGGCATGAAAGTTACACCACAACTACGTGTGCTACCCCAACTTAAAGTTACTTTTGGTGATGAATTTCCGTTGGTACGATCAATCATCCAATATTCGCAATAACTAATATGATCAATTGTTGGGTCACGAGTTAAATTACTATACCCACTTAAATCAGGATCAGCAGCAAAGTATTCAGCCGTAAATTTGTCTGTATTAGTGCTTGGTGCAGTGATACTTGCTGGAGCATATTCAACTCCTTTACCAATTGGGAAGGTAAAGGCTTGCGTACCAATTTTCTGAACTGGACCATTAACAAAACTTCTTGAATTGGCTCCAATAGCTGTTGCTCCATCTCTAAAAATATAGAGGTTAGTAGCCGTTGAATTAATGAGCCCATTAGTAAAGGTTGTACTATTAATAATTTCTACAGGATTATTAATAGTAATTGCGCCTGCAGATTTAGAGACTTCAACATCATAAAACACTTCGGTGGCTGTACCATTATTTCTAACGATATTTTGGCTCCCACTTCCATTAAACACGACTTTACCAGTTGAAGGTGTAAAGCTACCATTATTAAACCATTGACCAGCTACGTTAAATACACCTGCTCCCATGGTAAGGGTAGCACCCGTTTCGATACTTATTTTTTTAGCGGCTACGGTATTGGTACCTGTATTTGGTTGATTGATGATACAGTTTTGAGTAACAGGGATGACAATATTATTAGCACTTGTAGGAGCAGCAGCAGCATTGGTATAAGTGGTTCCACTATAACCATACCAGTTATTTAAATTGGTATAATCAGTGCTTACGCGGCCGTTCCATACTAAATCTCCACTAGCCATGGTTGTAGCAATAGTTGGTGTATTAAGTGTTACCGATACAGTAGAAGTTGTGTTACATCCCAAACTATTTGCGGTAGCTGTATAAGTTTGTGAACTTGGTGGGCTGCTATATACCGTATATGTATTGGTGCCAGTATAGGCAGTAGTAGCCGCATTATCTGTATATAAACCTGTTGTAGCTGCCCATGTAACCGTTGGAGTAACAGGAGCTGTTAATACCACATCATCAATGTACCAACCATTCAAGCCATAGGTCATACCATCTACAATAAATGCTAAATAGAATGTACTAGAACCTACATTGGCATTACTTATACTCATAGTGGTAGTGTTAGCAGTAATATTTGCTGCTGGATTAACTGAGGACCAAACTGTTGGTGCGCCAGCACCCCAACCAGTAGCATTATTCCCTGTTTTTACAGCAATGGTATATGGGTATGTTCCTGCACAGCATGTACTTAAGTATTGTTTAAAACTTAAGTTTAATGAGGTATAACCCGTGGTATTGATAGGTCCATAATATAAGACGCATCTATTGGTTGCTGTTGAGCCATTATAATAAAACATTACTTCATTAGCAGCCCCACCAGCGTTGGCAGAGGCATTAATAGTAATTGGATTAGTAGCACTTGTCCAGGCAGATCCTGTTGTGGTTACACTCCAACCTGGAGCTGAACTTCCAGAAAAACTCTCACTTAAAAATGTTTTAGTGATGGTAGGCACCGTAGCTGTTAATGGTGTAGTTAAGGCTATACAAACAGACGTATTAGTAGGTGCTGTAATGGTTGGATAACTATTGATGCTTATTGCAGGTGAGGTATATTTGACATTACCGGGGCCTCCGCCGTTTATATTATCTGCAAACCAAAAGTTCTGTTCGCTTACAAGATCCACTATTAAATTATTTAAACCTACACTTAAAGGTGTTGTGTAAGCAGGCCCATTGGTTGCATTAGATGCTGTTATAACTAAAGAGTAGGTACCAATAGCACCCGGTGCCAAACCATTAGCATCTGTTCTTACATAATAATCTGCCCAGTTGGTACCATTTGTATTCCATTTAATTCCTATATTAATATCTGGTGCAGCATTGGTCCAAGTTTGAACCCCATTATTTTTAACAGTTACCGTTACAGTTCTTGTTTCTCCAGCACACCAATCACTTGAACCAAAGTTAACCGATTGTATTTGCGCTAAATAGTTAATTGGTGGTGGTGGGCAACTGGTACATGTTATAACACTAGTACCTGCTGAAGACGCTGTGCCACAAGCAGGGTAAGCAGTGGTATTATAATGCACATAATATGTGCCAGCTACAGTTGCGGTCCATGTTAATGGCGTTGCTCCATAGGCAATAATTGGACCAGCCGGTGTACCTTGATGCACGGTAATATAACCCCCTAAACTATAAGATGATACATATACATTACCTGCTACCACACTATTAATAGTGGAGTATTCAATTTGATATTGAAGCGTAGAAATTGTTAATGGTGTGTTATCGGTTGGTGCAGTTACGGTAGCATATGCACTAGCGTTAGCACAGCCAGCTTGCGCTGTAGTAAAAGACCATACACTACAACCACTTGCTGAACCTAATGAATTTGATGGGATTACTTGCCAATAATAAGCAGTGCTGTTTAATAAAGTTGCAGGCACATACGTTAAACCTGTTTGGTTAACCGATACAGTTGTTGTAGGAGGGTTAGTTGTGCCAAATAATACAGTATAACCAGTTGTAATTGTATTAGTTGCCCATGATAAAGTTGGGGTAATACTAATACCCGTTGCTCCATTGGTAGGCGCTGTTGGTGCTGCAATACAAGGTGGCGGTGTAGTAATTACTGGATCTGGTATAACGGTAAAGGTATAATCTTCATACTCTCCATAAGTTGCGGGTCCGCATTGTGTTATGGCTCCAATATAACTATTGGCAACACGCATACGATAGTTACCATTTGCAGTACTAGCAGGAATAGTTATAACTCCCGTGTAACTTGCAGAATAGGTTGTTGTAGCAAAAATAGTTTCATTGGCATCTAAAAAGTCTAAATCATTATTCCAATCTATCCAACAATAAAAGTAGTCTGTTGTAATTGCTGGTGTTAATGTAATATTAGTTGCGGCGTAAGTGTAATTTGAACAACTAATAGAAGCACTATAGTTACTATAGCCTCCTGCACCTGCCCCCGTAGCATTAGAGATATTAGTAACCCCATTTGCAGTGACAACATTAGACATATAATAGGTAGTTGAACCTACAGGTTGACAATAGCCAGTATAAAAGGATAAAACGGAGGTCCATGCACTGGTATTACCACTACCACAATTTGATCTTACCCAAATATAATAAGTAGTATTAGCTGTTAAACCAGTTAAAGCCACTGAGGTGGTACCCGCTGCCGTAGAGCCAGTAGGTATAGTTGCTCCGTTTGGTGCCGTATTAGTAGTAGATAAATAATATTGGTATCCCGAGGTTGGAGCTGGAGATGCAGCAGTCCAAGAGATGTTTGCACTTGAGGCCGTTATTGAACTAGATGTTAAAGCAGTTGGTGCTACACATGAAGGAGCAGAAACTACAGTAAAGGTATAATCTTCAAATTCTCCATTTGTTGCTGGGCCACATGACGATGCAATAACACCTGAAAAACTATTAGCCACACGCATTATGTAATTTCCATTTGGTGTTGCAGCAGGAATATTTATAACACCTGTATAACTTGCAGAATACGTTGTTGTAGCAAATATGGTTTCATTGGCATCTAAAAAGTCTAAATCATTATTCCAATCTATCCAACAATAAAAGTAGTCTGTTGTGATTGCTGGTGTTAATGTAATATTAGTAGGATTTGTAAGGTAATTGGAGCAGCTAATAGTAGCACTATAGTTACTATAGCCTCCTGCACCTGCCCCCGTAGCATTAGATATATTAGTAACCCCATTGGTAGTGACAACATTACTTAGGTAATAAGTTGTACTACCTGTTGGCACACAATAACCAGTTGTAAATACTAAAACAGAGGACCAACCACTTTGAGTTCCACCACAATTTGATCTTACCCAAATATAATAAGTAGTATTGGCTGTTAAACCAGTTAAAGCCACTGAGGTTACCCCTGCTGCCGTAGAGCCGGTAGGTGTAGTTGCGCCGTTTGGTGCCGTATTAACAGTTGATAAATAATATTGATAGCCAGAGGTTGGTGCTGGCGAAGCAGCAGTCCACGAAACGTTAGCAGAGGTTAAGGTAATACCAGAAGCTGTTAAACCACCAGGTGCTATACAAGAAGGAGGAGTCCAGCGGTAAATTTGCCCACTTGCTGGCTTTGTAGCAACACTCGTTGAACCATAAAAACAGGTTGCCGTATTGGCTCCACCTGCAGTAGAAGCAGCCCAACTACCACCAGTTGCTACTGTTCTGTTATTAAAGTCAGTAACAACCGATCCCCTTAACCCTACTTGAGGATAAACCGTACTTACTAACACTGCATTTGTGAAAGCACCATAAATTACTTCAACCACATTAGTAGTTTGGTATAATTTAATTTGATAAAATAAACGCTCTGCAGTTGTAGCTGTAGTATATCTTTTAGCATCAGACCATTGAACAGTAAACACACCGCCTGTTGATGAATATTGAACGTTACCTAAAGGCGCTGTAGCTTGTGCATTTTGATCTCTAGCAAAAGCCGCTACAACTCCAGAACCATTTATTGTTGAAATTGGAGTATAAATAGCATTTAATCCAGCAGTTCCAAAAATAATATAACCATTACTATTAACAGTTACACTTGAGTAAGCAGTACCATTAAAGGTAAAACTAAACCCAATAGGTACTAGTGTCGCTGCATCATCCCAAGCGCTTCCTGCGTTCATATTAGTAACAGCTGTACCTGTAATAGCAGTATATGTACCTGCTAATTGAGAGAAACTGTAGGCACTTACTTGGGCTTTTAGGTTTGTTTGCGCGGCTATTAAAACAAAAAGTAAACAGGTTGTTTTAATAGTTGCACTCAGCCGTTGTTTTAGGGTTTTAAGCGTCATAGGTGTATGTTGTTTAGTGAAAGAAAAACAATGAAAAGATTTTTGGATGTGCGTTTTCATGGTAGTGATATTATCAAATTGTAAATACTAAATTATTGATGTGTTACTAATGTTATAAATTTCATTAATTCTATAATGATATTAATACTGTTTGTATTTTTTTTCCATTTTTTGGAATACGGCAAAATATCTATTTAGGTGTTTCATTTAAATATAAAATCTAAACATGACAATTATCAGCCTCTAATCCTATTTTCCATAAAATGGAAAATATTTTTAATAAATGAGCCTTCCCAATTTTTGGTACGAAATTTATGGCATGGTATATGTTAATATATTATAAACTAAAAAAAACTGTTATGAAAACAATAACTACAACAAAAAAAATAATGGCCGTAGCAACAATGTTATGCGCTATGAATGCAAATGCTCAGTCAGTGATTTGGACTGAAGATTTTGGAACATGCAACACAGAGGGTAGTAAAAACCAATCAGTGGCTAATTATAATGGCGCTAATGGCGCATGGACTATTGATGCTCAAGGCGACAATGGTGCTTCTCCAAACAAATGGTACGTGAGTGCTATGGAAATTGGATCAACCTCAGGTGTTTGTCAAAAACAATTTTCACTTGGTCAAGGTGCCCAAAGTAATTGTTTGCATATAGGCGAAAATATGGTAAGAAGTTTTCATCAAGGAGTGAAAACTTCGGTAGGTGATGCGGGAGCTTCTTATAATATCAGTAATATTAGTCAAACAAACGTAACGGCAGTTTCTCCAGCAATTAACTGTACTAATTTTGAAAGTTTACGTTTAAGTTTCGATTATTTTTCTGGAGCTCGTCCTGGTGCTGATGTTTTATTAACTGCCTTTAATGGAAGTGAGTGGGTACTATTAGATAAAATTCGTTCAACTAAAAGTGGTGCTTGTGATACTTATGGTAAAATGCAATGGAATTCTTCCGATGTATACACCTTGCCAGCATCTTTCAATAATATTGAAAAATTAAAAATTGGATTTCAATGGGTAAATGATTCAATTGCATATCCTGATGCCGATGGTGATGCTATGAATCCAGGGTTAATTGGAAAATTTATTTCCGTAGCTATTGATAATATTAAGATATCTGGTTCTGATATAAGTAATGTTGGTGGTGGAGTAGGTAACGCTAGAACAGCTAACTCAAAAATGATTACTGCTACTGCAAGTTCAAAACAAAATGAGTCAAGCATTAGTTTTACTACTAATTATGAAAAAGCACCTGCACAAGATTTAATTATTGAGCGCAGTACAGATGGTACTACTTTTGTGGATATTGATAAAGTAGTGAGTAAAGCAGTGAAAGGAAAAGTAAATACTTTATCTTATACTTACAATGATGCTACAGCAAAAGAAGGCGCTAACTATTACCGCGTGAAACAAGTGGTTGAAAAAAATGTAGTGGCTAAATCTAAAGTGGTATCTACTAACTTTATTAAAGAAAAAAATGTAAAATTCACTGTGTATCCAAACCCTAACAGCGGCCAGTTTACCATTGATTTTTCAGGGATTGAAAATAACCACGAAGTACAAATCTTTTTAAATGATATGAATGATGGGCACGAAGTGTATACAACTTCTTTCATGTCAAACTCAATTGATTCAAACAAAATGGACATTAACCCTCCAGGAAAAATTACTCCAGGCAGATACATTTGTTCATTAGTATGCGAAGGCATTAAAATGAGTTTAATTGTTGTGATTCAATAACAGTTTATAATCGTTAACAAAAAAGAGTCCTCATTGAGGACTCTTTTTTTTGTTATAAATTTTGAAAATAAAAAAAATAAAATTAGTTGTTTTCTTAATGTGGTGTGGTTACTTCAATGTTTGTCACATGCTCTTCGTTAGCAGGATTGGAATACCTCACGTTTACCTGCGATGGAGATATTCCCATAAAAATCATATCATCGGTTTGTTCTAAACTACCTTGCCATTTTCTTAAAAAAATATCTAATTCAATTTCTCTTTTTAAAGGCGGCATGGTTGATAAATTATTTAAACATTCCAATAAGCCTTTTTTCATTAATTTTCTGGATTGTGGCCCACCAAACTGATCGGTAATACCATCCGAGAAAAAATAAAAATAATCGTCTTCGCCATAAGGCAAGGTATAAAACGGAATGTCATCTAAACTATGAATGGGCGCACCAATACTAGCGCCTTTTAAACTATAGTATTGCATGGTTTTTTCTTTAGCGCTATAGTGTATAAACGGTCGTTTAATTCCTGAGATTTCAATTTTAGATTCGCTAGGAACGATGCGGAACATAATTAAATCTAATCCATCGGAGATGCCATCATCTTTTCCTAAACGAGATAAGTTTCGGATGATGCTATTATTTAAACGATTAATGACCGTTTTTAAATCTTTATTTTTTCGGATGTTACTCGTAATAATTTCGTGACTTAATACAGAGAGTAATGCCGCGGGAATGCCATGCCCAGTGCAATCGCCAATACCACCAACAATATCGCCATGTCTTTTGCGTGGTACCATGAATGAGAAATCACCACTGATAATATCTTTAGGACGGCAAATGTATAAACTGTTGGCAAAGTTTTTATGAATTTCTTGTCGCTGCGGAAAAATTGCTTTTTGAATTCTTTCGGCGTATAAAATAGAATCGGTTAATACATTAATGGAATCAATTACTTTTTCTAATTCATCAGGTGCTAAGGGTTTTGATAAAAACCCTTTCATATTGGTGTTTAACGCTCTTTTGTAATTGGAATCTTCCGTGTTTCCTGAAATATACACAACGGGTATTGATCTAATTTCCTGAATACGTTTCATGGTTTCAATTCCATCTAAGGAATCTTCCAATCTAATATCCATCATAATTAAATCAGCGGTATTGTCTTTAAAAAAATCAATCACATCGCTGCCTCTTTCAAAACAGGCTACCACATTATGTCCTAAATTTTCAACATAATGCCTGTGTAATTCTTGAATAATAAAATCGTCTTCTACGATAACTATGTTTTTTTTCATATTCTTTATAAAGTAAATTCCATTTCAAATAAAAAATTATTGGATATTGGAAATTTGTAAGTTCCTTTTAGTTGTTTCACTAAGTTGCTCATCATTTTTAAACCAAATCCGCCACTATTTAAATCGGTCACATTTTCTGGTAATCCTAAACCAGAATCTTGATATTTTAAAAGTACTGTTGTGTCTTTTACAGTAATATCAAAGCTTATGTGTAATACATTATTAATTAAAGCATATTTGCAGCTATTTGAAATAAGCTCACTTACTAATAATCCAAGCGGGATGGCATGAGCAACATTGATATTTAGATGAGTTGGAATTTCGTTACTAAACATAATGTTTTTAACGCCATCTGCATTATACAAACTTTTAAAATGTTTGGTTAATTCAATGATATAGTCAGCAATATTCACAAAATTAAAATTCCCACTTTGATATAATTTTTGATGAACCAAAGCAATACTTCTAATCCGCACTTGGATATCGGTAATGTTTTCAATTAAGACCGCATCTTTAATTCGTGCTTTTTTTAAACCCAAAAGACCATCTATAATCGCTAAATTATTTTTAACACGATGGTGCACTTCTCCCATTAATACGGTACTTTCAACCACCGAAGCCTCAAGTAATTTAATCGTATCTTCAAGATGTTTAATTTTATCTAAAGATTCTTTTTCTTCAGTAATATCATTAAAAAAACTATGAGCAGAGGTTACTTTACCATTTTCAATAATGGGCACCACATTTCCTTTTAATAATATTCGGTGACCAGATTTGGTGATAAATTTTACTTTTACATCCTGAATTTTTCTGCCGCCTATAACTTGTTTAAATAAAATTCGACAAGCCTCTCTATACTCTTCATCAATTAAATCAAATAAATTAATGTCAATCGCATCAAAAGGGGTGTATTCAAATTTATCGTACCAAGCTTGGTTGCAAAATATGAGTTTTCCTTTGGTATCAAATCGCTGAATGATTTCTAGGCCATGTTCGTATAAATCTTGATATTTTAATTCATTAGAAATAAATTCTTTTTCTTTAAGTACTAATTGAGTTTGGTCAATCACCGAACCGAAAATATAGGTTACATGATTTGGATTTGAAATGATTCTGGAGTTCATAATCACATGAAACTCAGTACCATCTTTTCTTAAACCAATGCCCGTATATTCTTTTAAGAATTTTTCTTGCTTTAATCTTTCAAGAAAAATGTCACGAGCTCCTTTATCTTTATAAAAATTGACCGCAGGGATCTTTAAAAATTCAGCTTTATCGGTATAACCAAATATTTTCAACATTTCCTCATTGCAATCCAGCATTTGTCCTTCTGGCGAACTAATGTATATCCCGCAATTTAAATCGGTAAATAAGTAGTCTAGGATTTCGGGATAATTTATTTTCATTTTATTGATCTTAAAGTTAATTAATCCCGTAAATTTGTCGGGTGATTTTATAAGTTTTTCCAAAAAATGGAAAAATTCAATAAATTCCATTTTTTGGAATAAATAGCTTTTTCCAATTCACGGAATATTTTAAATGATTTTATTTAAATAGGAAGTATAAGGGTAATTTTGGTATGAATTATCAAATTTAGTCCGATGAAGTGTATTATTTTAGCTATAATTACTTTGCTTTTTATAAGTTGCAAATTAAATCATGTGGCTATAAAATCTTTGGAGCCTTCATCCTACACAAATCATAACTCTGTTCATACTTATTTGCTATCTAATAAAAATGACAGTGTCTTTGTGAGTGTATTTCAGGGAATTAACCTTAATGGAGGATCGTATTTGAGCTGGACTTATCGATCAACAGCCGATAGCATTGCTTTTATTGTGGAGAAGGCTTCTGAGGATATGAACTTTAAGGCCGTTTACATTAAAAATAAAACCATAAAGCCGGCTTATGTTTTTTTAACCGAGTGTTATAAAGATAATCAAGTGACCTCTCAATTCGCACAATTCTATCGATTAAAAGTGGTTAGTACAAAGTTGATGAATCCCATTCATAAAGAGTTATTAAATCAGTCAGTATCAGCTACTATCAAAGTAGAAACTAATCAAAAAAACGTTCCATATTCCTTAATTAGTAATCCTTAAAATAAAGTGTTATGAAATTTAATAAAACATACAAATACGATTTAAATCAATTGGCGTGGTTTGGATTTATATTCCTATTTATTGCCATTGTCATTTCTTCAAAATAATTAAACTAAATCATATGAAAATCAATCAAGTTGTTTTTAAATCTAAGGATGAATTTTTAAATAAAATTCATGATATTGATTTTGCTGGTTTTGATGTTCATTTTTTATTTGCTGATAAATTATATCTAGCAGATTTAGATATACAGCAGGTGATTGACTTAAAGTTTAAGAATGAGGTATTAATGGGCTGCTCAACAGCTGGTGAAATTAGTCTCAAAAATTTTGAAGAGTCTTCGCTTAATATTACTTCCGTTAAATTTAAAAATGCCAGAGTTAAAAAGTGTGCTATTACCTTAGATGAAACAAAAGATTCATTTAAAGCAGGTGAACATTTGGCTCAACAGCTTTTAGAGGAGGATTTAAAGCAGGTGTTTGTCTTGTCGGAAGGCATACATGTCAATGGCACCTATTTGGTGGATGGCTTGAATTCTGTTTTAAAAAACGATATTAACGTATCAGGAGGTTTAGCAGGGGATAATGCAGAGTTTTTAAAAACCTATGTGGCAGATATGAATAATCAATTTGTTTCAGATTGTATATCTGCTATTGGTATTTATGGTTCAGATATTCACTCTGGGTCTGGTTCTTATGGAGGCTGGGATAGCTTTGGAATTGATCGAATAGTAACTAAGAGTAAGGATAATGTGGTATACGAGATTGATGGAAAGCCAGCCTTGGAATTATATAAATTTTATTTAGGCGATATGTCTAAAGATTTACCGGGTTCTGCTTTATTTTTTCCATTAGAGATGAGAGAGTCCGAAGATTCGGAATTATTAGTCAGAACTATTTTAGGAATTAATGAGTCAGAGAATAGCTTAACCTTTGCTGGAAATATTCCAGAAGGGGCATTTGTGCGATTAATGAAAACAAATGTGAATAGAGTGATCGATGCGGCTGAAAAAGCAGCTAATTTAATTGATGAGCTGATTATTGATGATGCGAAGTTGGTATTGATGGTAAGTTGTGTTGGTCGTAAATTAGTATTAAAACAATTAACACAAGATGAAGTAGAGGCAGTTACCTCTTCGTTTAGTGATGAGACAGTTTTTGCAGGTTTTTATTCATACGGCGAGCTATCTAAATTAAAAGGAAATCATGCTTGTAATTTACATAATCAAACGATGACCTTAACGGCTATTTCAGAATCATGAAAAAAGATAATCTACATAGATTGTTAAGGCGTCAAATAAAAGCTCATTTTGGTGATGAATCGGCTATTCCTGAAAATTTGGATTTATTTTTAAAAGCCGTAAATGCTGCTTATAAGGATTATGACAAAGACCTTGATCAAGTGGAGGGTATTTTGAAAAAAAGTTCACAGGAGTTATTTAAATTTAATAAGGAATTAAATCATTTAAATATACAAAATGAAAAAATTATTGAACAAAAAACAGCACACTTAAAAAACACGACCTTTAACTTACAAAATGCAGAGAAGCTTGCAGGGATGGGAAATTTTACCTGGAATGTTAATACGCAAAAGTTACAACTATCAGAAAATTTAATTGAACTTTGTAAAGTACATCACATTCATTATGATGCCAGCTTAGCTGATTTAATGGAAAATTTTGAGGAAGTTAATAAAATTAAGCAAGCTATTATTGGAGCTGTTAAAACAAAATCAACCTTCAAAATCAACGATTTAAGATTAAAAGGTAATCAAGGATATTATGTATTAGATGGGATGTTTTTGGAGGAATCTGATACGGACGAAATTGTTTTATTAGGTATTTTTCAAGATGTAACAATATCAAAAGTTCGGGAGTTACAATTAGAAGAAACCCTAAAAATATTAGAGGTTTATAAAACGGCCATTGATAAAATTGCAATTGTGTCGCTCACTGATAAAAATGGAAACATTAAACATGTGAACGAAAATTTCTGCAGAATATCAGGATATGATTCAGAAGAATTACTTGGAAAAACCCATAGCATCATTAATTCGGGCTATCATAGTCCTGAATTTTTCAAAGATATGTGGCAGAAAATTAGTTCAGGTAAAACCTGGAAGGGGGTTATTAAAAACAAAAATAAATTTGGCAAAGATTATTGGGTAGAAAGTGCCATCGTGCCATTCTACAAAAACAACGAAATTTTTCAGTATATCTCTATTCGTTTTGATATTACAGAAAAAATGATTGCTAGTCAAAAAATTGATGATCAAAAAGTATTTTATGAAACCATTTTAAATAATATTCCAGTAGATATTGCTGTATTTGATAATAAACATCGCTATTTATTTTTAAATCCAATTGCTGTAAAAAATACAGAAGTCAGAGAATTTTTAATAGGCAAGGATGATTATGATTATGTTGAACATTACAATAAAGATATTAGTATAGCGGATCAAAGAAGAGCCATTTTTAATGAAACGATGACTCATCACAATATTATTGAGTTTACAGATGCCATCAATAATAAAGATGGAAAAACGGAATATCATTTAAGACGATTTTTTCCTATACTCGATGACAATAAAGCACTAATATATATGGTTGGTTTTGGTTTAGATGTTACGGATAAGACTGAACAGGATATTAAACTAAAAAATTCATTGGTTGAAAAAGAATCCCTTTTAGGAGAGATTCATCATCGGGTGAAAAATAATTTAGCCTTAGTCACAGGTTTAATTGAGATGCAATCCTCAAGAACTTCAAATGATTATGTTCGAAAACAATTAAATGAGGTTCAAAATCGAATAGGAGCGATGTCTCTGATTCATGAAAAATTGTATAAGTCAGCTAATTTCTCTAAAATTAATTTAAACGAGTATTTATTTGATTTAGTGAATTTCTTAAATAAATTTTTTAAGAAAGATAAACAGATTGAATTAAGTTTTGATTTAGATGATGTAATAGCAAGTAGTAAAATTGCTATTCCAATTGCCTTAATTGTAAATGAATTAGTCACCAATTCGTTTAAATATGCTTTTGTTAATTCAAGCGAAGGAAATATCTCCGTTAAATTGAAGAAACAAGAAGAGTATAGCTATTTAACGATATCAGATAATGGCTGTGGCGTTGAAGAAGGGGTAGATCTAAATGAATCCGATTCATTAGGATTTAAATTGGTCAATATTTTTACCAGACAATTAAAAGGAAGCTTAGAATATTTTAATAAAGATGGCTTATCAGTAACTATAAAATTTAAACATGAAAAAGAAAGTATTAATAGTTGAAGATGATCAGTTAATCTCTTACATACTAGAAGACTATGTTAAGAGATGTGAGTGCACAGTGGTAGGTGCAGTTGATAATGGTTTGGATGCTATTGAAATAGCTAATAAGGAAATACCTGATTATATTTTAATGGATGTGAGAATTGAAGGAGAGATAGATGGCATTGAAACGGCCATTTCAATCAATGAAAAAAATCAAATTCCCATTATTTATGTATCAGGAAACTCGGATGAAAAAACGATGAATCGCGCTTTGGCTACAAACATGACGGCGTTTTTGGTGAAACCAGTTTCTAGAGATGAACTTTGTAAAATATTAGGAAGCCATCCTTAATGAAAAACCATTTTATGATTTATTCAATTTATCAAAACTAATTTAAATGAAAACAAAAGGAAAAATAAAAAATATATCTTCATTCAATAACTTTTTATTTATTAGAAGTGAGAGCGATGTGTATAGAGTGAACATAGATGATTTATTATATATTAAATCATCAGGAAACACGTTAATTGTACAAACAGTTAGTAATAAATTTATTACCTATGCTACCATGATGTACGTTGATAATTTATTATCTAAAAAAGGTTTTTATAGAGTGAGCCGCTCATATATTGTTCCTATCAGTAAAATAGATTCTATTTTAGGAAATGATATTAATATTGGCCAAATTAAAATTCCTTTAGGAGGCTTATATAAACAAGCCTTTTTAGAATTTTTGTCTAAAATTGTATCTTAATATAAGATTCATTCATCAATTGATTCATAAAAAAACCCGCCAATAGCGGGTTTTTTGTTTTTAGAAAATGGTGAGATTATTCTGCTTCTGAAGGAATAATATTAGGATCAACCATAATACGTCCGCAGTGCTCACATACTAATATTTTTTTATTCATACGAATATCTAATTGTTTTTGAGGAGGAATTTTATTAAAGCATCCACCACAAGCATCACGTTCAACTGGAACAACTGCTAAGCCATTACGAGTATTTGCACGAACTCTTTTGTAAGCGTTAATTAAACGATCTTCAATACCTGCACAAGCTTTTTCTGAAGCATTCATTAATGCTTTTTCATCTTTTTCAGTTTCAGCAATGATTTCGTCTAACTCCGATTTTTTTAATTTTAAATCTTTTTTACGCTCAGAGAAATCATGTTGAGATTTATCAACGATTTCGGATTTAGATTCGATTGTGAATTTGTATTCTTTTAAACGCTTCTCTGCTAATTGAATTTCTAAATTTTGGAACTCAATTTCTTTTGTAATAGCATCGTATTCACGATTGTTTCTTACTTTGCCTTGTTGAGCTTCGTATTTTTTAATATTAGCTTTATAATCTTTTATAGCTTGAGTTTTTTCAGCAATTTGCTCTTCTAACTCTTTTAATTCTTGAGATAAATTATTTACACGAGTTTCTAATCCAGTAACGCTATCTTCTAAATCTTGAACTTCAAGAGGTAATTCTCCACGAACCGTGCGGATACGATCAATTTTTGAATCGATAATTTGTAATTCATATAAAGCACGAAGTTTTCCTTCGATAGATGCATCAATTTTTTCTTTGATTTTAGCGCACATAGTTTAAAAATAATTAACTGGGTTAGTGTTTGTTTCCGTTAAATAGCTTGCAAAAGTAGGAAATTTATTTGATATAATCTCATAAAATATTTCGGGGGTAAATTGCTCACTTTCGTAATGTCCGATATCAGCGATTAAAATCTGGTTTTCAGCATCAAAAAACTCATGGTATTTAAAATCAGAACTAATGTAAATGTCTGATTTTGAATGTATTGCATTTTTTAACAAGAAACTTCCACTCCCGCCACACAATGCCACTTTTTTTATGGATTTATTTAATAACGGTGTATGTTTAATAAGTTTTAACATAAAAACCGACTTTAAACGCTCCAAAAATTCCATTTCCGATATCGGTGTCTCTAATTCTCCTACCATACCGGAACCAATATGTTGATAGGTGTTTTCTAGTTGGTAAATATCGTAAGCAACTTCTTCGTAAGGATGGGTTTGTTTGAGGGCAGAAATGATCTGAAATTCGTGTATGGTTTCAAAAATGAGTTCTAAACGAGTTTCTTTTTCGAGGCTTAATTTGCCTTTTTCTCCAATAAATGGGTTCGAGTGTTCATTTCCTCTAAAACTTCCAATACCTTCTAAAGAAAAACTACAGCTATCATAATTACCAATATTTCCAGCACCCGCTTGAAACAAACTTTCTTGTACTTGTTTTAGATGAGTTTTAGGCACAAAGGTCACTAACTTTTTTAGGAGTGTTTTTTTAGGCGCTAAAATTCGAGTATTGATTAGCCCTAATTTATCGGCTATTTTTTTATTAACCCCTAATTTAACATTATCTAAATTAGTATGGCAAGCATAAATAGCAATATTATTTTGAATGGCTTTGATGATGGTACGTTCCACATAAGTATTGCCATTTATTTTTTTTAAGCCTCCAAAAATAATAGGATGATGGGCTAAAATTACATTACATTTTTTTCGAATAGCTTCTTCTATAACAGCTTCCGTGCAATCTAAACATAAGATAGCACCCGTTATTTCTTGTTCTTTATGGCCAGTTAATAAGCCACAATTATCATAAGATTCTTGATAGGCTAGGGGAGCAAATTTTTCTATTTCGGCAATGAGTTGTTTTAAAATCATAATGCAAAGTTAAATTTATTTCAGCACTTCTTTATATCTCGAACAGCTAATTATATGATCGTTGACCATACCTGCCGCTTGCATATAAGCATAACAAATTGTAGAACCAACAAACGTAAATCCTCTCTTTTTTAAGGCTTTGCTCATGGCATCGGATTCAGGACAGGTTGCTCTAATCTCGGACGATTGTTTCACTTTAGTGACAATAGTTTTATGGTCTACGAATTGCCAAATATATTGATCAAATGAACCGTATTCCTTTTGAATGTCAATAAACGCTTTCGCATTTTTTATAGTGCCTGTGATTTTTAGTTTGTTGCGAATAATGCCTTCATTCTGCATTAATTCTAACACTTTTGCTTCATCAAATTTTGAAACTTTTTTGACGTCAAAATTAGCAAAAGCTTTTTTGAAGTGTTTTCGTCTGTGTAAGATGGTTTTCCAACTTAATCCAGCCTGAAAAGAATCTAAGACAATAAATTCAAAGTGTTTTTGATCATCATGAATGGGAGTTCCCCATTCGGTATCATGATAAAGACGCATTGGTTCATCATTTCCAGGCCAAGTACATTGCATAGTTGTTGATTAAAGATTAATGATTAAAGCTAAAAGAATGAATAAGTTCAAATATTTTCAATAAAACTATAAACTTTGAACTTTAAACTTTTAACTTTGCTTAAAAATAAACATATTATTATGGGAATCGAAGAAAAAATTAATGCAGATGTTAAAGCGTCGATGTTAGCAAAAGATGCAAAACGTTTAGAGGCAGTAAGAGCTATTAAATCAGTGATTTTATTATTAAAAACATCACCTGAAGGATTGACAGAAGAAAGCGCTTTAAAAGCAATTCAAAGAGAGTACAAAAAACGTAAAGAAACAGCAGAAATATATACTCAACAAAATCGTGAAGACTTAGCTGCTGATGAAATTGCTCAAGCATTAGTGATGGAAGAGTATTTGCCAAAACAGTTATCTGAAGATGAAATTAAAGCCATTGTAAAAAATGCAATTACAGAATCAGGTGCTTCGTCAGCAGCTGATATGGGTAAAGTGATGGGTGCTGCAAATAAAGTGATTGCAGGAAGAGCTGATGGTAAATTAGTTTCTCAAATTGTGAAAGAATTATTAGGATAACACAAGTTATTTGGATGATTTAAAAGGGCCGCTATGCATAGCAGCCCTTTTTTTATAAGTGTCAATCAGTCATATTATTCTTCAACTTTATAGCCTTTTACATTAGCAAAAGTAATAATGGAGCTTTTAATAGCAGAACCCAAATCATCTTGCTTTTTAGTTTGTTTCGACTTTTCTGTAATATATTTTTGTCGTTTAACTGCTAAATCTCCAATTTCTTTTTGTATAGTTTCACGCTCTTTTGCTTTTTCTAAAACTATTTTTTTAATTTCTTCTTTACTTTTATTTTTATATTCCTCAGGTAAATCTTCTGTTTTAATTTTATCTAAATTACTTTCATTATCCTTAACATTGTCTACTAAATCCCATGTTGAATTCTTGTAAACAGATTTACTTTTTGTCACAACTCGTTCGGTAGCATTTGATTGAGAAATACTGTTAGCATTAGCATCTTCTTTTACTTGACTTAGTTTTTTTGTATAACCTTGTTTTCCATAGCCTATATAGGTTTTATTTAATTTGTCATTACAAGCATTTATCTGATTGTCGTATGGAGTTTGGATATATTCAATTTTCTTATCAGAGTCAATATTAAAGTATTTCCCTTGTCCTTTATTAGCGCCATCTTGCCAAAATAATTTCACGCCTTCTTCTTTATTTCCACAAAAAATAGTATTGATGTAAATGTCATTTTTTAGGGCACCACTAATCGCTTCTTTATAAGAAACACTTCCTTGATCAAATCCTTCGTTACCTGCAATATATACCAATTTCATTGTATTTGCGCCATCGTTCCACTTGAGTTCCTTAACAGATGTTTGAATCACCGCTCCACAGTATTCGCTACCACCATTTGTTTTTAAGGCAAATAGCTTTTCTGATATTAAATCTAAATCAGTAGTAAGAGGTGTAACCTGTCTGATATAATTATTGCTAACAGGTAATCCATCATTACCATATTCATAAAGAGCAATTTCAATAACTGGAGTTTTGCCTTCATATTTTAAGGTCGTTAAGGTATTGACAATATCCCAGAGTCTAGATTTTGCTTGGTCAATTAATCCATCCATACTATTAGAAGTATCAAATAGCAAGGCGACTTGAATTTTAGATGCGCCATCAGGAGGAATAATAATGTTGGTTAGGCCTAAATGAGAATTTACAGAATATAAATTATTAAAATTTAAGGTATGACTTTTAGAGACAAGGCTTGTAAAAGCCATCATGGATAGAATGATAAGAGTTTTCATAAATAATTGGTTTTAGAGTTGATTAATTATTGAATTGTAATTGTTTTGTTTAGAGAATAGAAAAGACCTATTTCCATAATTTGAGTAAAACTTATTTTATTTCAAAAACAGCTTTAACTTCATATCGTAATTTAATTTTTGATAATCCATCTAGACCATTGTTTTCATTATTGCCATTGCCAGTGTTCACATTTCCTGAATTCATTACAGAATTTGAACTCATGGATGAATTGCTCGTTGAATTATTCATCCCATTACCATAATATGGATTATCCCAATACCAGTAATACGGATAAGGTCTACCGCCATATATTTTTTCATTTTTATCACCATTAACTTCTTCAATAGAAACAACACCTCCTAATTTTTCATCAATCGCTTCTAATAAATAGGTTGCTTTTTCTTTAGCCATCCGAATGGCTTCTTTTTTAACTTCTTTTCGATAAACTTGAATATCTTTATTTGTTGTCGCAGAGATGGTTATATTTTGAACCCAGGTTTTGTTTAAATCCTTCACAAAATTTAAAAAATCAAGTTTTGAATTAATTTTAAGTTTATAGGTTTGATAAACTGCACTTGAATTGCGGTAATACCACCACCAATACCAATGGTACCAATCATTAAATCCTAATTGATTTTTAAAGGCTAATTCAGAATCGGGGATACCATGCTTTTTACAAATATCCATCAGTTCATTTTCGTGTTTTTCAAAGTTTGCTCTTTCAGAGTAGACGGTAATAGTTAATTCAACTTGATCGGGTTCAACATTCATTTCGGCACTGCCAGTCACGGTGATTAATTTTGGCGGCATATTATTGGTTATTGGTTGCCCCATTAATGATTTAGTAGTTAGGATAATCAAAAGTGCGATTGCGCTATAGCTGATAATGGTAATAAGTTTAAAAGATTTCATATTGTTAAAATTTAAAGGTTATCACAAAATTAGGTGCGTTTTAAAAGTTAAAATTGGAGACTTGGTGTAATTAGCCTTTCACTTTGTGAAATGGATTGTGAAAGCAAATAAAATTGAGTTATTTTACTTTGTGAAAAAACTGAATAGCATAGGAGTAAAGATTTTAATTAAAAAATATAAAGCATTTTTGATGTTACTATGTTTGCTTAGCTTAAATAGTATTGTTTTTTCTCAAACGTATAAAAACGAAAAAAAATCTAAACTTAAAGTTAAATCAAGCTCTGTTGAATCAGGTTTAAGAAATGGAGAAGATGATATAGTAATAGCCACTAAATATGAAGATTTGGCTTCTGAATTAGTGAAAAATAATGATTTAGTAAAGGCAGAAGAGTATCAATCGAAGGCAGTTGATTTATATAAAAAAAATCAATCTAAAACAAAGTTAGCAGATGCCTTAAGAACTTTAGCTAAAATTCAGGAAGCACAAAATAAAACGCAAGATGCGATTTCGAATTATGATAATGCCTCTAAAAATTCAGTTCAATACAAAAATTCAAATATTAATAATAGCGATGTAAGTCGATTAAAAAACATTAATAATCCTTCAGAGCAATCTAATTCTATTAATAAAAAAATATCTTCTCTTAAAAAGGAATCTAATCCAAAGGATAAGGAAGAAATTGTTGATGCTTATAAACAGTTGGCTGAAGTCAATATCAAACAAAATAATTCTAAATCCGCTATTGAAAATTATAATAATGCCTTAGCTGAAGTAAAAGATAATGCTTCAGAAAAAAATAGTATTAAAAATGATATTGCCGATATTTATGCAAATACTAATAATTTAAGCGAAGCGATTTCTATTAAAAAGGGTATTTTAAATAATGTTGATAGTCTAAAAGATATTAATGCACAAATTAAACAAAGACAGGGATTAGCAAAGTTATTGATTTTGAATAACGAAGATGACAAAGCGCTTCAACTTATTCAAGATGCCTATAATTTAGCTTTAACAAAGGGAAAAACGATTGAGGCTAAAAACAGCTTGTTGCAATTAATAGCTTATTATAAAACCAAACACGACGCTCAAAAAACGTTACAGTTATATGACGTGTTTTTACAAAAATTAGAATCTTTAATAAAGTCAGATTCTACATTGATTGATAAAAAACTATTTGAAGAAACTGACCAAAAGATTAAACAATTAGAAAAAGAAAAGACTTTGCAGGATGAGTTAATTTCAAAGACAAACACATTTAATTACTTTTTAATTGCCACTCTGATTATATTAGTTTTGTTAGTTTTAGTCATTATTCGGTATTCGTTTGCCATAAAAACTAAAAACAAAAAAATATCTCTACAATCTTTGAGAAGAGAGATGAATCCTCACTTTATATTTAATAGTTTAAATAGTGTTAATCAATTTATTGCTCAAAATAAGGAGAGAGAAGCTAATAAGTATTTAACATCCTATTCTTCCTTAATGCGAAATATGATGGAGAGCTCTAGTAAAGATTTTATTCCACTTCAAAAGGAAATTGACCAGTTACAAAAATATTTAGAGTTAGAGCATTTAAGATTTAGTGATCAGTTTGATTTTATAGTTAATATCGATGAAACAATTGATACGGATGCTGTTTTAGTGCCAAATATGTTAATTCAACCGCATTTAGAAAATGCGATTTGGCATGGATTAAGGTACAAGGAAACCAAAGGTTTATTGATATTAGGATTTAAAAATAAAGCAACTTTTATTGAAATTACAATTGATGATAACGGAATTGGAATTGAAAAAAGTAAATCTATAAAAACACTTAATCAAAAAGTACATCAATCTATTGGTGTAAAAAATATGAATGAAAGAATTGAATTATTAAATGACTTGTATAAAGCCGATATTTCTTGTTCGATTACAAATAAACGCCATCAAGAAGGAACTTTGGTAACTTTAAAAATTCCATATTTAAATAAAATTTAATACATGCAATTACATAAAATAAAAAGTGTGATCGTTGAAGATGAGCTTGCCGCAAGAGAAGCTTTAAAAAGCTATTTGCAAAAGTATTGTCCTCAAATTGAGATTGTGGGAGAAGCTCATAATAGTAAAGATGGAATTTTATTAATTAATCAAGTAAAACCACAATTAGTTTTTTTAGATGTAGAAATGCCTTTTGGCAATGCATTTGATGTGCTTGAAGGATGCAAAGACATTCATTTTGAAACCATTTTTGTAACAGCATTTTCTGAATATTCATTGAAGGCTTTAAATCAAAGCGCAGCGTATTATTTGTTAAAACCTGTTAGTATTGAGGAATTAATACTTGCTGTTAATAAAGTACAACAGCAATTGCAAAATCAGGAATTGTTAAATCGTAATAAAATAATTATTGAGAATCATCGAAATAATAAACCAGAGGCACAACAAATTATTTTACCAACATTAGAGGGCTTTGAGGTAGCTAAAGTTCATGATATAATTCGATTAAAAGGCAATGGCAATTTTACGGATATTTATTTTAACAATGGATCAAAAAAGATGGTATGTCGCTTTTTAAAACATTTTGATGAACTATTAGATGATTCTTTTATTCGCATTCATAAATCACATATTGTTAATCTTCATTATGTTAAAGCATACAATAAGGGCGGAGTTGTTACCCTCAGCGATAATTCAGAAATAGAATTATCTGCAACATATAAAGCTTCATTTTTAAATGCCTTTGGTCGCTAATTTCTTGACATTAAAAAAGCCTCAGATTATCTGAGGCTTTTTTGTGATTAGTTATCTTCTTTTTTCTTTTTAGCTTTTGGCTTAATTGTTTTGACAGTAATTTCTTTCTTTTCGGCATCGTAATCTATTTCAATTTGATCGCCTTCAGATAAATTACTTTGAATGATTTCTTCAGCCATTGGATCTTCTAAATATTTTTGAATAGCTCTTTTTAAAGGACGAGCACCGTATTGAACATCATAGCCTTTTTCAACGATAAAGTCTTTAGCCGCATCAGTTATTTTAATCGTGTAACCTAAATTATTCACACGTCCAAATAAACCATTTAATTCAATATCAATAATTTTATGAATATCTTCTTTGTTAAGAGAGTTGAACATAATCACATCATCAATACGATTTAAGAATTCAGGTGCAAAGGCTTTTTTCAAAGCATTTTCAACAACACCTTTAGTCATTTCAGCTTCTGTATCTTGGCGTGTTTGTGTTCCAAAACCTACACCAGTTCCAAATTCTTTTAATTGGCGTGCACCAATGTTAGATGTCATGATGATAATTGTGTTTTTGAAATCAATTTTACGACCTAAACTATCCGTTAATTGTCCATCATCTAATACTTGTAATAACATATTAAACACATCTGGATGAGCTTTTTCGATTTCATCTAATAACACAACAGAGTATGGACGACGACGAACTTTTTCAGTTAATTGTCCGCCTTCTTCATAACCCACATATCCCGGAGGTGCTCCAATTAAGCGAGTTACAGCAAATTTTTCCATGTACTCACTCATATCAATTCTAATTAAAGCTTCATCATTATCAAATAAATGTTTTGCTAAAATTTTTGCTAATTGAGTTTTACCAACACCAGTTGGACCTAAGAAAATAAATGAACCAATTGGTTTATTAGGATCTTTTAATCCAGCACGGTTACGTTGAATAGCTTTGACTACTTTTTTCAAAGCTTCATCTTGTCCAATGACTTTTCCTTGCAATTGTTCAACCATCTTCACTAATTTCTCACCTTCATTTTGAGAAATACGTTGAACTGGAACTCCGCTCATCATTGATACCACCTCAGCAACGTTATCTTCAGTAACTGTTACGCGGTTCATCTTCGTTTCTTCTTCCCAAGCTTTTTTAGCGGCATCTAATTGTGCTTGTAAATGTTTTTCAGTATCACGCAATTTCGCGGCCTCTTCGTATTTTTGAGAACGAACCACTTGATTTTTCAGTTCTTTAATGTCTTCCATTTTTTTCTCAAGCTCCAATACATTTTCTGGAACGTTGATATTTGTAATGTGAACACGAGAACCAGCCTCATCTAAAGCATCAATGGCTTTATCTGGTAAATGTCTATCAGTTAAGTAACGAGCTGTTAATGTTACACAAGCTTTGATTGCTTCTGGAGTGTAAGTAACATTATGGTGATCCTCGTATTTAGATTTAATGTTCGTTAAAATTTGTAATGACTCTTCCTGAGTTGCAGGTTCGATAATTACTTTTTGGAAACGACGCTCTAAAGCTCCATCTTTTTCGATGTGTTGACGGAATTCATCTAATGTAGTAGCACCAATACATTGGATCTCGCCACGAGCTAAAGCTGGTTTAAACATGTTACTAGCATCCATACTTCCGCTTGCACCACCCGCACCAATAATGGTATGAATTTCGTCAATGAATAAAATCACATCTGGATTTTTTTCTAACTCATTCATTACTGCTTTCATTCTTTCTTCAAATTGCCCGCGGTATTTTGTTCCAGCTACTAAAGATGCTAAATCTAAAGTAACCACACGTTTACCAAATAACACACGAGATACTTTACGTTGAACAATGCGTAATGCTAAACCTTCAGCCACAGCCGATTTACCCACGCCTGGTTCGCCAATTAAAATTGGGTTATTCTTTTTACGACGAGATAAGATTTGAGACACTCGCTCAATTTCTTTTTCACGACCAACAACAGGATCTAATTTTCCGTCCTCAGCCATTTTAGTTAAATCTCGTCCGAAATTATCTAATACAGGTGTTTTTGATTTTGAGTCGCCAGGTTTTTTTGATGAACCTGCGTTACCGCCGCCGCCAAAAGATTCTTCATTCTCATCATCATCACCAGCTGTTGAATTTTCAATTTTTGGAGGATTTTCCATAAATCCTTCTAATTCTAATTTTACAGAATTATAGTCCACTCCAGATTTTGATAATGCCTTAGTAACCACATTATCATTATCTTTTAATATACACATTAATAAGTGTTCAGTGCCAATTTGAGGTGCTTTAAATACCTTGGCTTCAAGATAAGTTAACTTAAGTGTTTTTTCTGCTTGTTTTACCAACGGAATATTGGCAAGGTTATTAACCTTACGCATTGATATCGGTAAACTTTGTTCGATTTGTTTTCTGAAATCTTGAATATTAATACCTAAATTTTTAAGTAATTTTATGCCAACCCCTTCGCCATCGCGAATCATGCCAAGCATTAAATGTTCAATTCCAATATAATCATGCCCTAGTCTTAGTGCTTCTTCTCTGCTAAACGTTATAACGTCTTTTACGCGCTGTGAAAATTTTGCTTCCATATATTTTTATAGTTCTTGGTTAGGTTTTAACATAATTAATGCCATAATCAAAAGTAACCGATAATGGCAGTTATGGTTCTTTTTTGACACCTTTTTTTTAACATTAAAACTGTTAATAACTATACAACTAAATTACTGATTAAATAGGTATTTTCAATGCCTATTAATGATTTTAGAAATAGGAGTTATGTGAATTTTTGAATAAAAAAATAACTGACATTATTTCTGAATTATAAATTAGAATTATAGAATTTAAAAACATAAAATAGAATATGAGCGGAGAGAAAATTATTCCAATTAACATTGAAACGGAAATGAAAACAGCCTACATCGATTATTCGATGTCGGTTATTGTGTCGCGTGCATTACCTGATGTAAGAGATGGTTTAAAACCAGTGCATCGTCGTGTATTGTACGGAATGTTAGATTTAGGTGTATTACATAATCGTCCTTATAAAAAATCGGCCCGTATTGTTGGGGAGGTTTTAGGAAAGTACCATCCGCATGGAGATACTTCTGTTTATGACACTATGGTGCGTATGGCTCAAGAATGGAGCTTACGTTACATGTTAGTTGACGGACAAGGAAATTATGGTTCGGTTGATGGTGATCCACCTGCAGCGATGCGTTATACTGAAGCTCGTTTCCGTAAGATTACAGAAGAAATAATTGCTGATATTGAAAAGGATACAGTTGATTTTCGTCCAAACTTTGATGACTCTTTAACGGAGCCTACAGTAATGCCAACGCGTATTCCAACTTTATTAATGAACGGTGCCTCGGGTATTGCAGTTGGTATGGCAACAAATATGGCACCTCATAACCTAACAGAAGTAATCAATGGTATTTTAGCTTATATCGATGATAGAGATATTGATATTGATGGCTTAATGAAACATATTAAAGCTCCTGATTTCCCTACAGGAGGAACTATTTATGGTTACGAAGGGGTTAAAGATGCATTCCGCACAGGTCGTGGTCGTGTAATGATGCGCGCCAAAGCAAGTATCGAACCAGTGAACAACCGTGAGCGTATTATTGTGACTGAAATTCCTTATCAAATTAATAAGGCTGAAATGATTAAACGCCAATGGGAATTATGTAACGAGAAAAAAATTGAAGGTATTACAGAAATTCGCGACGAGAGTAACCGTGAAGGGATGCGTATTGTTTATGAGTTAAGAAGCGATGCTATTTCAAACGTTGTCTTAAATAATTTATATAAATACTCTGCGCTACAAACTTCATTTTCAATTAATAACGTTGTTTTAGTAAAAGGCCGTCCTGAAATGTTGAATCTAAAAGATATGATTCATTATTTTGTGGAACACCGTCATGATGTTGTAGTTCGTCGTACGAAGTTTGATTTAATGCAAGCTGAAAAACGCGCTCACATATTAGAAGGTTTATTAATTGCACAAAAAAATATTGAAGAAGTAATTAAAATTATTCGCGAAAGCGCATCTCCTGATGCTGCTAAAGACGAATTAATTACTCGTTTCTCATTATCTGAAATTCAAGCTCGTGCTATTTTAGATATGCGTTTACGTACATTAACTGGACTAGAGGTTGACAAATTAAATGCAGAGTACGATGAGTTAATGAAGAGCATAGCTTACTTCAAAGAAATTTTATCTGATGAAACATTACGTTATAAAATTATCAGAGAAGAATTAGTTGAGATTGGAGAAAAATATGGCGACGAACGTCGTACCGATATTGTTTACGCTGGTGATGATTTGAAAATTGAAGATATGATTGCTGATGAAGATGTAGTCATTACGATTTCTCATTTAGGATACATGAAGCGAACAAATCTTGCAGAATACCGTTCTCAAAACAGAGGAGGAAGAGGAAGTAAGGGAACCGCTACACGTGATGAAGATTTTGTTGAGCACATGTTTATTGCATCTACTCATAATTACATCTTATTGTTTAGTGAAAAAGGACAATGTTACTGGATACGTGCTTACGAAGTGCCAGAAGGTGCTAAAAATAGCAAAGGACGTGCGATTCAAAACCTAATTAGCATTGCACCTGATGATAAAGTAAAAGCATTTATTAATATTAAGAATTTACAAGACGAAGAATACATTCAAAATAACTACATTATATTATGTACTAAAGATGGTATTATTAAGAAAACGTCTGTAGAGGCTTATTCTCGTCCTCGTGCAAATGGTATTAATGCCATTACTATTCGTGAAGGAGATGTCTTATTAGAAGCTGCTTTAACGAATGGTAACAATGAAATTATGATTGCTACTAAATTAGGTAAGGTATGTCGTTTCCCTGAGGCAAAAGTTCGTCCAATGGGTCGTAATGCTTCTGGTGTAATTGGCATCGATTTAAATGATGAAGAGGGTGGTAATAATGAAGTAGTTGGTATGATTTGTATTGATGATAAGCAAGCGAACGTATTAGTAGTTTCTGAAAAAGGATATGGTAAGCGTTCGGATATTGAAGAATACCGTATTACTAATCGTGGTGGCAAAGGAGTTAAAACAATTAACATTACTGATAAGACCGGAAATTTAGTAGGTATTAAATCTGTTACCGACGCTAATGATTTAATGATTATCACTAAAAACGGAATCGCCATTCGTATGAATGTATCTGATTTACGTGTGATGGGCCGTGCAACTCAAGGAGTTCGTTTAATTAATATTCAAGATAATGATAGTATTGCTGCTGTTACAAAAGTAGATCACGAAGAAGAAGTAGAAATTGAAACGGTCGTTGAAGGAACAAGTCCTGATGCACCAATAGGTGAAGTTTCGTCACCAGAAGCTCCTGAAAGTGAAAATACTACACCAACGGACGATATCAATTAATGACGGATACATAAATTAAGACAATACGCATATATTTGAACAAATAAAAAACTAGTATGAATAAAAAAACAATTATAACAGGTGCTTTAAGCTTATTAGGTTTAACATCTTTATTGGCGCAACCTACTTTGGTTGAAAAAGTTGAGCCCGCTGCCGGAAAGGTGGTTATTCCTTATGAAAAATGGAAATTACCTAACGGTTTAACCATTTTATTAAATGAAGATCATTCTGATCCTGTAGTTCATGTTTTAGTAACTTATAAAGTGGGTTCTGATCGTGAAAGTTTAGGAAAATCTGGGTTTGCTCACTTTTTTGAGCATATGATGTTCCAAGGTTCAAAGCACGTTGCTGATGAAGAACATTTTAAAATAGTTTCAACAGCAGGTGGTAACATGAATGGTAACACTACTGAAGATAGAACGGTTTATTTCGAAACAGTGCCATCTAACAATTTAGAAATGGCTTTATGGTTAGAAGCTGATCGTATGGGATTCTTATTAGATTCATTAACTTCTAAGAAATTTGAAAATCAACGTGATGCTGTAAAAAATGAAAAATCTCAAAACATCGAAAATCAGCCATATGCGATGGCCTTTGTAGAAGAGATTAACAAAGCCTTATATCCTGAAGGTCACCCATACAGTTGGCCTGTGATTGGATATGTTGATGATTTAAATAGAGCAACATTAGACGATGTAAAGAATTTCTTTTTACGTTGGTATGGACCAAATAATGCAATTATTACCATTTCTGGTGATTTCAACTCTCCTGAAGCTTTGGCAATGATTGATAAATATTTTGGAGGAATTAAGCCTTGCCCAGATGTTAAAAAAATGAGAGTAGCTCCAGTGGTTTTAGCTACAGATAAATATACAGCATATAAAGATCGTACATATTTTCCTTTAAATCTAAGAGTTTATCCTACTGTTCCTCAGTACAATAGAGATGAACCAGCTTTAGATATTTTAGGTATGATGATGGGAGGTGGAAACAACTCAATTTTCTATAAAAACTTTGTAAAATCAAAGATAGCTGTTGAAGCTGGAGTAGGTCATCGCTCTAAAGAATTAGCTGGTGAATTTTCAATTCAAATTTTTGCATACCCGCCTGAAGATTTCAATTTAGAAAAATTATTTACCGACATTGATGATAAAGTAAAAGCAACGATTGATGAATTTGGTACTTCAGGAATTACTGATGAAGCTCTATCAAGAGCAAAAGCAGAAATGGAATCAAGTATGTACGGAGCTTTATCAACAGTTGAAAGTAAGGCAACTGTAATTTCTGAATGGGAACGTTTAGTTGGTAAAACTTCTTCTTTATCTGATGAAATTGAAAGATATAATAGAGTTACCAAAGATGATATTACCCGTGTGTTTAATAAATATATTAAAGGAGCAGGTGCAGCAGTATTAAATACCTATCCAATCATGAATCAAAAAGATTCTGTGAAAAGTATTAATCCATATGCCAATATGAAATTTGAAACTCCTGCTGAATACAAAGGATTAACGTATTCGCCAGCTACTGATAAATTTGATAGAGCGGCAAGACCTAAAGCTGGTGACGCTAAACCGGTAACGATTCCTGATTACTACACTTCTAAGTTATCAAATGGTATTAATATTATTGGAACTAAAAATTCTGAAACTCCAGAAGTTACAATCGTTTTAACCATGGATGGAGGAAGTTTAGTATTACCTGCAGATCAGCTTAAAAAATTAGGTGTAGCTGAATTAACCGCTAGTCTATTAAACGAAGGAACTAAAAATTATACCACAGAACAAATTAGTGCAGAGTTAGAAAAACTTGGTAGTTCAATTAGTTTTGGTGCTAATAAATCAACAACCACAATTCAAATAAATACTTTAAAGAAAAATTTAGATGCTACTTTAAAATTATTTGAAGAGAAATTATTAAACCCTGGATTTAATGCTGAAGATTTTAAATTAGCTAAAAAGCAATATAAAGAAAGTGTAAAAAATGATGAAACTAGCGCAAATACAATGGCTAGTAGAGCTTTTAATTTTGCGTTATACGGTAATACTGTCATGGGACAAGATCCATCTATCAAAACGATAGATAATATCGAATTAGCAGATGTTAAAGATTATTATGCTAAGTATTATTCTCCTTCTGTAACAAATGTGGTTATTGTTGGTGATGTAGAAGAAAAAGATATCGTTGCTAAATTGACATTTTTAAATAAATGGCAAGCAAAAGAAGTTAAAATTCAACCAATTACTGAGCCTGTTACTCCAACAGAACCACAATTCTTTATCTATAATAAATTTGGAGCTCCTTCATCTGTAATTACTATGGGTTACCCTTCATTAAAATTTGATGCAACAGGAGACTACTACAAAAACAGAATTGCAAATTTTGTTTTTGGGGGAGCGTTTAATAGCCGTTTAAATTTAAATCTGCGTGAAGATAAAGGTTATACATATGGTATTCGTTCTGGTTTCTCAGGAGGTAAATATTCAGGTACATTTGTTATTTCTTCTTCTGTAAAACGCCCAGCTACGGCTTTATCATTAGCAGAAATTATCAAGGAGTTTACAAACTATCAAACAAATGGTATTACTGATAAGGAATTAGAATTTACTAAGAGCTCTTTATTGAACGAAGAAGCATTAAAATATGAAGCTCCTTATCAAAAAGCAGCATTCTTATCTAATATCGTTAAGTATAATTTAGATAAAGGTTTTACTGCTCAACAAAACCAAATCTTAAAAAACATGACGAAAGACGAGGTAAATGCTCAAATTAAAAAATACTTCGACGTTAATAAATTAACAACAGTTGTAGTTGGAGATAAAACTATGATAGAAGCTCAATTAGAAAAAGCAGCAAAAGATACTAAAAACAAAGAAGTATTAAATAAAGTTAAATTGAAGAAAATTTCTGTTGATTAATTTATGCAAATGCACAATATTTGCGTCTGTATAATAATCATGCAAAAATAACTCACATAAAAAAACACTAGGTAAAATGTATCTAGTGTTTTTTTTATATCTTAACCCAAAATTTCACATAGTATGAAATAGCTAATTTAAAATACCAAAAAACAGTAATTAGCTATTTAATATGACCATTAAAAACAAAAAATACATCCATATGAAAAACATTATCACAGCTGTATTAGTATCTATTTCAGCTATTTCATTTAGCCAAAGTAATCAAGTTCAAAATGCTAGTAATTATTTAAGAAATAAAGAATTTGATAAAGCAAAGGCCTCAGCAGATGCCGCAGCAGTTCATGAATCTACCATTAATAATCCGAAGCTATGGAAGTATAGAGGGCAAATTTATCAAGAAATATACTTTTCTAAAGACCCTGCTATAAAAGGTTTAGATGCTGATGCTGAAGAAAAAGCATTAGAAAGTTATATTAAGTGTTTAAAAAACGATAAAGATAATTTTTACAGAGATGAAGAAGGAGGGGTAAGGGGGTTAATAGTTCAAGCTACAGCAGCAGTTAGTAATAAAGCAAATTTCTACAAAGTCAATAAAGAATTTGATAAAGCTTTAGCTTGTTACGATTTATTAGAACAAGCATTACCATATGATTTTGATCAAGGTATGAAACGTGCTAATATTACTAAAGAAAAAATCATGTATTATAAATTTGATACATATAAGTATGCAGCTAATAAAGAGAAAACAAAAGAGTATGCTGATAAATTAATTGCTAGCAAATACAAAGAGCCAAGAATTTATACAGATATGGTAAAGTTATCATTGATTGATAGAGATACCACCAAGGCTTTAGAATATATAGGAAAAGGAAAATTAATGTTTGAAGATAATATGGAGTTAGTAAATCAGGAAATTAATATTTACTTAGCTCGAAATAAAACAGATGAACTAAAAACTAAATTAAATGATGCTATTAATTTAGCTCCTGATAACGAAGTCTTACATGCTATTTTAGCGAACTTATACCAAAAAACTAATGAAAATGATAAGGCAGAAGCAGAATATTTAAAAGCTTTGGAAATAAAACCTGATTATGAAATTGCAAATTATAACCTAGGTGTTATGTATTTTAACACAGGTAACGAATGGAACGACAAGTTAGGGGCTTTGCCTCCAAAAGAAACAACTAAAGCTAAAGAATATGAAGCGAAAGCAAATGAATATTTTAAAAAGGCCGTTGTTAATTTTGAAAAATCATATGAAGTTTCTCCTGATAAAGCAACTAAACAACAATTACGCAAATTATTTTTACGTTTAGGAGAAACGGAAAAAGCAGACAAATACAAATAATAAACACTGTACTGAATTAATTACTATGAGAATTATAAAAATTGCCCTAATTGCTTGTTTACCGTTTTCGGTATTTGCTCAGAAAGGAAAGGTTCAAGGCGCTTGGAGATCATTGAGTGATTATGAATCAACATTAACGGATAATCCAGATGCTTCTTATTTATTAAAAGCTAAAGAAAACATTGATTTAGCGACGTTGAATGACGAAACTAAAAATCAGTTTAAAACCTACGCTTACAGATGTAGAATTTATGTGTTTTTGTTTTCAGAAAATTTAAAGGCAGAGGAGAAAAAACTGACAACTTCTATTGCTGATAAAAATGAAAGAATGCAAACGGCTTATGGTAATGTTTCTGTGACTGAATTTGAAGAAGCAACGAAATGCTTAAGCAAACTGAAAGAAATTGATTCTAAAAAGTTTGATAAAATTGCTAAAGGAGAAACTGACACAGATGAGGATAGCAAGTTGTTTACGGCAATTAGTCAAATCATTGCTTACCAAGCAAACTTAGCAACTGGAAAATATAAACTGAAGAAATTTGATGAAGCTGCTGATTTTTTCGAGTCTTTAGCGAGTACATCTATGATGATGACTGGAAAAAAAGATACCGCTAATTTTTACAATGCTTGTGTATGCGCTCAAAAGGCAAAAAATCCAACTAAAATATTTGATTATAATAAAAAGATGATTGATTTAGGTATTTCAACCTCATATAATTATCAAATGATTTACGAATTAAAATCAAATCAAAACGATACCACTGTTGCGATGGAATACTTGAAAATGGGACGTACTCAATATCCTAATGATGTGTATTTGATGAACAAAGAAACTGAAATTTTCTTGCAAAGAGGGCAACAAGAAAAGGCTTTAGCGAATCTTCAAACTGCTATTTCAAAAGAACCAAATAATGCAGTATTACAATTTGTGATTGGTAATGTGTATGATAATTTAGCAAACCCAAAAGGTAAATCAGGAAAAGACACCACAAAACCAGCAGATTATGAAAAATTGATTCAACAAGCGGCTGAACATTATCAAAAAGCGGTGGATTTAAAACCGACTAGCCAAGAAAGTTATTTTAACACCTTATATAATTTAGGTGCCTTATATAACAATTATGGTAATACGTTGTACACTAAATCAATGGAAAAGGCTACAATTACAAACGTAGCTAAAAATCAAAAGCTATATGAAGAAAAAAGTATGGAATGCTATAAAAAAGCAATTCCTTATTTAGAACAAGCGCTTGACATAAAAGCAAATGATTCAACTACGATGTCTGCTTTAAGAACCTTATACTATAAAACAGGAAATGAGGCAAAAGGCAAAGAAATGAGTGATAAAATCAAGGGATTAAAATAAGATTTTAAAATTGTGAAAGCCGCCTGAAAAAACAAGCGGCTTTTTTTTATTTTAACATTTATAACAATCCTATTTTCAACAAAAAAAATACCTTTTTTTAACCACTTAAATGGTTAAATTTGCTATCCAATAAAAAACAAACTATTAAAATAATTCTATTAAGTTTATATATATTCACATGAATCGTACATTTTTTACATTTTGCTTATTATTTATATCTCTTTTAGGTTTCTCTCAATTTGCTACAATTAGAGGATTTGTTTATAATAAATCAAATGGTGAGCCAGTTGCATTTTCTAATGTCTTTTTAAAAGGCACTACTTCAGGTGCGTCTACCGATTTAAATGGATATTTTTCAATTAATAAGATAACTCCTGGATCATACACTTTATTAGTTACTAATTTAGAATTTGATACGATTTCTGAAAAAATTACTATAAAAGCAGGAGAGATTATAAATAAAAAATTCTTTTCAGAAAAAGGCGGCATTATTTTAAATTCTGTTGATGTTACCGCAGCCCATGCTGAAAAAATAGAAAATCCAAATGTGGCTGTTCAAACAATTGATCCTGTTGCGATTAATAAATTACCAAGTGTAGGGGAGCCTGATTTAGCTCAGTACTTGCAAGTGTTACCTGGAGTTGTATTTACAGGAGATCAAGGAGGTCAGCTATATATCAGAGGTGGATTGCCAATTCAAAATAAAGTATTATTAGATGGTATGGTTATTTATAATCCCTTTCACTCAATCGGTTTATTCTCTGTATTTGATAATGATATCATGAGAAATGCCGATGTGTATAGCGCTGGTTTTGGAGCTGAGTATGGAGGAAGAACATCGTCTATCATGGATATCACCACTCGTGATGGGAATAAAAAGCATTTATCAGGAAAGGTTTCAGCATCAACATTTGGAGCAAAATTAACCCTAGAAGGGCCATTGAAAAAATTAAAAGAAGATGGAAAAGGAAGTTCATCTTTTTTATTATCAGGGAAAACATCATATCTACCTCAAACTTCAAAAACATTATATCCGTATGCTAATAAAAATAATAGCGATGGTTTACCATTTTATTATACCGATTTGTATGGTAAAGTATCATTTAATGGAAATAATGGTAGTAAAGTAAATTTATTTGGATACAATTTTAATGATAAAGTTGTGTATAAAGATTTAGCTAAATTTAATTGGACATCTTTTGGAGGAGGAAGCAACTTTATTTTAATCCCTCAAAATTCAACCTTGTTAATAGAAGGTAACTTTGCTTACTCTCAATATAAAATTAATTACCAAGGTTCTACGGAAGCCGACACGAAATCAAGCTCTGTTGGAGGGTTTAATGGAGGGTTTAATTTCTTGAAATATTTTGGACGTAATGAATTAAAATATGGATTTGAGTTAGTAGGAACAAACACAAATTATGAATTACAAAATCCAAATTTGGCAAAAATCTCTTATGCAAAAAATTCATTAGAACTTGGTGCTCATATGAAGTTTAGATGGTTAGATAAGAAAAAGTGGATTGTATTAGAGCCTAGTTTCCGTATTCAATACTATGCTTCATTTAATAATTTATCTCCTGAACCTCGTATGCAAGGTAAAATTAATTTCGGGCAATTTTTTAAATCAGAAAAGGAAAGAAATGGAGCTCAAAACTTCTTTTATCATATAGCTAAAGCGACTCGTTTTAAATTTGCAGGAGGTTTATATAGCCAAAGTTTAATGAGTGCAAGTTCAGATAGAGATGTTGTAAATTTATTTTATGGATTTATTAATGGCCCAGAAAATTTACCAACTGAATTTAAGGATAAGAATAACAATACGATTACTACAAAAGGTGTTATTCAAAAATCACGTCATATTGTTGCAGGTTTTGAATTTGATGTCTTGAAAAATTTAGAAGTTCAAGTCGAGGGATATCAAAAATTCTTTAATCAAATGGCTAGTGTTAATAGAGATAAGTTATTTGATGATACTCCTGAAAATGCTGATAAATTAGATGCACAAAAGAAGGATTTTATCATGGAACAAGGACAAGTGACTGGTTTAGATGTTACAGCTAAATTTGAGAAAAAACGTTTTTATTTCTGGGCTGTTTATTCATTAACCTATAACAAACGTTACACAGGAAATACAGCAAGTGGCGACGTTATAGAATATGCTCCTGTATTTGACAGAAGACATAATGTGAATTTAGTAGGGACTTATACATTTGGTAAAAAACGTAATTTAGATTTAAGTATTCGTTGGAATTACGGTTCAGGATTCCCTTTTACACCAACTCAAGGGTATTACCCACAAGTAGATTTTAATAATCAATTTAATTTTGATTATACAACAGCGAATGCAGGTTTAGGATATGTTCCAGGTAATTATAATTCACGTCGATTACCAGATTATCATCGTATGGATATTAGTTTAAAATGGATGTATAACATTAATGAAAAAACTAAATTAGAAGTTAACGTTGGAGCTACTAATGTTTACAATCGCGAAAATATTTTCTATTACGATCGTATTAGAAATAAACGAGTAAATCAATTGCCGATATTGCCTAATGTTAACATTAGCTTTAAATTTTAATTTTTTTTATTACCTTAATGGTAGTTAAAATACGAAGGTGATATGGCTTTTAAAATTTATACAAAAACAGGAGATAAAGGAAAAACTTCATTAATTGGTGGAACCCGTATTCCTAAGTTTGATATTAGAATAGAATCTTATGGGACTGTTGATGAATTAAATTCTAATATAGGATTAATTCGCGATCAGGAAATTGATAACCATTCAAAAGCTATTTTGATTGAAATACAAGATCGATTATTTACTATAGGTTCATTATTAGCGGCAGATCCTGAAAATAACAAAATGGTTTTGCCTCAAATTTCTAATGCTGATATAGAATTATTAGAAAAAGAAATGGATGCAATGGATGAGCATCTTCCAGAAATGAAATCTTTTGTTCTTCCAGGTGGACATACAACTGTTTCTTTTTGCCATATAGCAAGATGTGTTTGTCGTAGAGCTGAAAGATGTGTTTTGAGATTGAATGAAGAGCAACCTATTAATGAATTAATATACATATACTTAAACCGATTATCGGATTATTTATTTGTGCTTTCTAGAAAAATTACTCAAGATTTAAAGGTCTCTGAAACTCCTTGGAAACCTCGATTATAATGCTTAGTCCAAAAGAAATAGTAGATACCATGATTGCAAAGGACTTTTTTAGTCAATGGCTAGGAATTGAAGTTTTGGAGGCAAATGAAGGTGGTAGTAAACTGAAAATGACTATTAGAGAGGATATGTTAAATGGGTTTGGAATTGCTCATGGTGGCATAACCTATTCATTTGCTGATAGTGCTTTGGCCTTTGCATCCAATTCTCATGGGCAAAAATCTGTTTCTGTGGAAACCTCCATTTCTCATGCTATTTCTTTAAAAGCGAGTGATACAATTATTGCAGAAGCTAAAGAAGAGCATTGTTCTAATAAAATTGGTATTTATTCAGTTAAGGTGTATAAAGAAGTAGACCAATCTGTTGTTGCTTTATTTAAGGGCACTGTGTATCGAACTTCCAAAGTTTGGTAGTAAAATAAGAGGTTTTGTAAGTCAATTGTCTTAAAATCAATACCTTTAATGTCTTTTTTTTAAGAAAATATATTTTTGTAATTAATTAAATTGTTCTATATTTGCACTCCACTTTTTAGCCTCTGGTTGCACGGTGCAGCGAATGCTACAAATGATAAATATTTAAAATAAGAAACAATGAGTTTATTATTAGATTACGTAAAAAAACAATTAGTAGCAGAAGTTGCTCATCCAAAATTTAAAGCTGGTGATACAATTACAGTTCATTACAAAATTAAAGAGGGTGATAAAGAACGTATTCAGCAATTTTCAGGTGTAGTTATTCAACGTAAAAATGAGCCAGCAACAGCTTCTTTTACAGTTCGTAAAATTTCTAATGGAGTAGGTGTTGAGCGTATTTTTCCAGTAGCATCTCCTTTTATTGATAAAATAGAATTAAATAAAGTTGGTATTGTTCGTAGAGCGAAAATCTACTATATCCGTACTCGTACAGGTAAAGCAGCTCGTATCCGTGAAAAAATCCAAAAAAACACAGATAAAAAATAGAATGTTGTTATTTTATAAAAAAGCCTCTCAAATTTTTGAGAGGCTTTTTTATTGATGCATATCTTGTGCAGCATTTAAATGATTTCTTTAATATATTATGATTTCTTAAGCTAATGTTTAGTTGAAAGGTAGAATATTATTATTTAAAATTTTGCATATCAAATAATTTTTTATAAATCCCATTTTTCTCAATTAATTCTTGATGTGATCCTTTTTCTGCTAATTCACCCTTATTAATAACAACTATTTCATCAGCATTAATAATTGTACTTAAGCGATGAGCAATCACAATACTGGTTCTGTTTTTCATTAAATTGTTTAAGGCATCTTGCACTAAGCGTTCACTTTCAGTATCTAAGGCACTCGTTGCTTCGTCTAAAATCAGGATAGGTGGATTTTTTAGAATAGCACGCGCAATACTAATACGTTGTCTTTGTCCTCCACTTAATTTACCTCCACGATCGCCTATATTTGTTTGGTAACCTTCTGGTTGCTGAAGAATAAATTCATGTGCATTGGCAACTTTAGCCGCTTCTATAACTTTATTCTTATCAATGCTATCTAATCCAAAAGCAATATTGTTTTCAATGGTATCATTAAATAAAATACTTTCTTGAGTCACAACACCTATTTGTTTTCTTAAACTTTCAATTTCTAAATCTTTTAATGAAATACCATCAATTTTTATTTCTCCCAAATCAGTATCATAAAAACGGGGAATCATATCGGCTAATGTTGTTTTACCACTGCCACTTTGACCAACCAATGCAATAGTTTTTCCTTTAGGTATACTCAGGTTGATGTTTTTTAAAACATAACCATCATCTCCTTTTTTATATGAAAAAGAAACGTTATTGAATTCAATACCACTATTAAAATGCTCAATTTTAGTAGCATTTGGTTTATCAACGATTGGATTTTCAGCATTTAAGATTTTATCAATACGTTCTTCAGAAGCCAAGCCTTTTTGAATATTATTATATGCTAATGTAATTTGTTTAATGGGCGGTACAATTTGAGATGCTACCGCAAAGTAACCTAAAAATGCAGAGCCAGACAAAGCACTTGTATTATCGAACACCATACATCCACCAATATATAAGATTAAAAGTAACACGCCTAGTACAACTGTTTCGCTAATTGGTGATGTTAAATCAGCGCGTCGATAAAGACCGATGGATATTTTATTGTAATCTTGATTTACTTTTTCAAACTTGTTTTGAACGAAACGTTCGCCAGTAAATGCCTTAATTACTTTTAAAGCACCTAAGGTTTCTTCCATGATATTAAATAACTGTCCAAATACAACTTTTCCTTTTGCAGATCTACTTTTTAAACTCTTACTCACCAATGCCACTACTAAACCTGCCACTGGTAGCAATAAAAAAACATAAAGGGTTAAGTATGGACTAATAAAAATTAGAGTACCTAACGAAATAATAATAGTTAATGGTTCTCTGAAAATCAATTCTAAGGATTGCATGATTGACCATTCAATTTCAATGACATCAGTAGTCATTCTGCTCATCATGTCTCCTTTTCGTTCATCGCTAAAATAGGATAGGGGTAAGGCCAATGATTTTTTCATCATTTTGTTTCGCAAATCTTTTACTACACCATTTCTAATTGGCGCTAAAAAATACATAGCAAAATAGCGTGACAAATTTTTAAATAGGGTTGCTACAAATACAACCAAACAAATTATTAACAATGTTTGTGCTTTTCCTTGTTCTATAATCATTAATGACATATGATAATAAAACCATTCTGTAATGCCTTTTAAAGAAACATGTAAAACAGGTAAGCCCTTATTAACTATTGCTTGAAAGCTCGAATCATCGTCTTTAAAAATTAGCTCTAAAAAAGGAATAGTTAAGGATATTGAAAAAACAGAAAAGATGGCAAAGAAAATATTACATATAATATTTAAAGCAGTGTAACCCTTATAATCCTTAGTGTATTTAAGTACCGAAAATAGCTTTTTCATGGGCAACGAAAATACAAATAATTTATCCTTTTTTCACGTTTTATTAAGTAAACAGTTTCTTATATTTGCCTAAAACCAATAATCATGAACATTAAAAAGTATTTACCACATTTAGCAGCTATTGCTTTATTTGCCATTATCACCCTTGTACAATTTAGTCCATTATTATCCAATAAGGTACTGGAACAAGGAGATATTGTTAGGTATAAAGGTATGAGCCAAGAAATGTCTGATTTTAGGAATGCAGAACATTCGGAGGCGTTATGGACAAACTCTATGTTTGGTGGTATGCCAGCATATCAAGTGTCTACTATTTATCCAGGTAATTGGTTGGGGTCAGTTGATAAAGTATTTCATTTGTTCCTTCCTCATCCTAGTGGCTACATTTTCCTTTGTTTTATAGGTTTTTTTATTTTGCTGTTATGTTTAGAGGTTAATCCATGGCTTGCTATTATAGGGGCTTTGGCTTACGGTTTTTCATCCTACTTTTTTATTATTATTGAAGCAGGACACAATTCTAAAGCAAATGCCATTGGTTATTTGGCTCCTCTTCTAGGTGGCATAATTTTATTAATGAGAGGAAAACATTGGCTTGGTTTTGCAGTGACTACTCTTTTTATGGCAATGGAGTTAAATGCTAACCATGTGCAGATTTCATATTATGGTTTTATGTTATTTGGTTTAGTGTTTTTAACCTATTTTATAATGGCTGTAAAACAAAAATCTTTAAAACCATTTTTCATAGGAGTTGGATTGTTTGCAGCATCATCATTAATTGGGGTACTACCAAATGCTGGCAATTTATTAGCAACGTATGAATATGGTAATTATACCACTCGTGGAAAAACTGAGTTGACAATGAATTCAGCGTTAAAAACGAACCAAGGAAATAAAACATCGGGCTTAGATAAAGATTATGCCACTCAATGGAGTTATGGAGTTGGAGAAACCTTTACGTTTTTAATTCCTAATTTTAAAGGAGGCCCATCTGATGCGATTGGACGTGCCGATAAAGATGCTTTAAAAAATGTAGATCCTCAACTACGCGAACAAGTGGCACAAAGTAGTTCTTATTTTGGAGAACAACCGTTTACGAGTGGCCCTGTATATATTGGAGCTATTGTTATGTTATTAGCATTTTTAGGTTTATTTATCATTGATCATCCTTTAAAATGGGCTTTAGTTGCCGCTACGGTATTATCCGTGATGTTAGCATGGGGTAAAAATTTTATGGGATTAACTAATATTTTTATGGATTATGTCCCGGGCTATAATAAATTTAGAGCTGTTTCAATGATATTAGTGATTGCAGAGCTAACGATACCATTGCTAGCAATTTTGGCTTTAGATAAATTTATTAAAGCTTCCGATAAAAATCAATCATTTACTTTGCCATTTTTTAAACAAAGTATCGATTTGAAAAAAATATTAATTATTTCAGTTATTGTTGTTGGAGGATTTTGTTTTATCAGTGCCTTTATGCCAAGTATAACTAATTCATTTATTCCATCAGGCGAGGAAACTCAAATTGTGAATCAGTTTAAACAAAGTGGTGCTTCAGATGCTCAAATTGCTCAATTTTTACCTGACTTTTTATCCAATATTGTAAAAGCGAGAGAGTCTATTTTTCAGAGTGATGCCCGTCGTTCCTTAATTTTTATTGGTTTAGCTTCAATTTTCTTGTTTTTATATTTAACTAAAAAATTAAAATTAGAGCTTTTTTTAGTCACCTTAGCTGTGTTTATTTTAGCTGATTTGTGGCCAGTAGCAGGAAGATATTTGGATAATAAAAATTACGTACCAAAAGCACAATATGATGCTCCTCCTGCAAAAACTGCTGCAGATGAACAGATTCTTCAAGATAAGAGTATAGATTATCGTGTTTTAAATTTATCGATTAATACATTTAATGATGCATCAACATCGTATTATCATAAATCAATTGGTGGATATCATGGAGCTAAATTGAAAAAGTATCAAGAAATAATCGATTTTCATTTAGATAAAGAAATTAATGGTTTTTATGATGGATTAAATGTTGCAGTTCAAAATGATTCATTAATGCAAATTCATACAGCAAAATTAAGCGTCTTAAACATGTTAAATACAAAATATGTGATTGTACCTGCCAAAGATCAAGTATTTGCTATTCCAAATCCGCAAGCCAACGGTAATGCTTGGTTTGTAAAAAATATTAAAACGGTTGCAAGTGCTGATTCTGAAATAGTAGCATTATATAATCTTAATACTAAACGTGAGGCGGTAGTTCAGCAAAAAAACAAAACGATTTCACCAATGTCTGATAATTATAACGCCGACGGAAAAATCACCTTATTATCTTATAAACCAAATGATTTAGTATACGAAACTGATTCTAAAGACAAGGGATTTGCTGTGTTTTCTGAAATATATTATCCAAAAGGTTGGAATGCTTATGTTGATGGAAATTTAACCTCACATACCTGTGTAAATTATATATTACGAGGCATGGAACTTCCAGCAGGTAAGCATAAAGTTGAATTTAAATTCGAGCCTCAGGTTTATAAAACAGGAAATAGCATAGCGTTGATTGGTTCAATTTTATTATTATTAGTTGTCGGTATAAGTTTATACTTCTCAAATAAAAATAAAGAGATTGCCTTTTAATTATATCTTTTATTTTAAAGAATAAGGATAAATAAATTAATGTTTCATTATTCATTCAATAATGATGCTTTGGTGACATACAAGAAGATATAGTTCAATTCTTTTTGTTATTTTTATTTTGCAAAATCATCACTATGAAACCTTGTTTAACTCTAATTTTCGCTTTTCTATCTTCTTTAACAATGTTGGCTCAAGCTCCTTTGCATTGTGGGGCAGATGAAATGCGAATTAATACTTTGAAACAAAATCCTTTAGTTGCTAAAGCAGTTATTTCAAGAGATGTTGAATTAGAGAATTATACTCAGAGTTTTATTCCCACATTAAATAAAAATTTAACTAATGCCACCTATATTATTCCTGTAGTTTTTCATGTTATTCATAATTATGGCATTGAAAATATTTCTGACGCTCAATTGAAAGATGGGATAGATATTATTAATAAAACATTTAGAAAATTACATCCCAATAATGCTTCCATCGTTTCAGCATTTCAAGGTATTCACGCTGATTGCGATATTGAATTTAGATTAGCTACAAAAGACCCGAATGGTAATTGCCATAGTGGAATTAATCGCATCGCTTCTTCTTTAACCACTTCTGGCGATCATCGGGTAAAAAATTTAATACATTGGCCACCGACACAATATTTAAATGTTTATGTAGTTGCTAATGCTGCTGGACTAGCAGGGCATGCTGTTTGGCCTAGTGATGCTGATACGATTCCTTTATGGGATGGTATTGTTTTGTCTCATAATTATGTTGGTACTATCGGAACATCAGACTTAACGAGATCGGTTGCATTTGCTCATGAATGTGGACATTATTTAAATTTACATCACATTTGGGGTGGAAATAATGTTCCAAATTTTTATTATTATCCTTGTGCTGATCCTAATAAAGACTGCAACATTGATGATTTAGTATCTGATACACCACCAACGATTGGATGGCAATCGTGCAATTTATCAGGAGCTTCATGTGGTAACACCCTGGATAATGTTCAAAATGCGATGGATTATAGTTATTGTAATATTATGTTTACCCAAGGTCAGAAAACAAGAATGCAAGCCTGTTTAAATTCAAGTATTGCTGGAAGAAATAATTTATGGCAAACAGCTAATTTAATTGCTACAGGAGTATACACAACAGCTCCTTTATGTAAAGCTGATTTTATAAGTAATAAAACAATGGTATGCCCAAGTGCAAGTTCTGTTACTTTTACAAATACGTCTTATCATGGTACATTTACATCAGTAGAATGGATTTTTCAAGGAGGAACACCCGCCACATCAAATTTATCAAATCCAAATGTAACATATTCAACACCAGGGTCATATCAAGTGTCTTTAAAAGTTAAAAATGGTTCAGATTCGGCAACGATTATTAAGCAGAATTATATTAATGTTCAATCTACGACAGGAACTGGATTACTATATTCTGAAGGATTTGAAACAGTTGCATCTTTAAACGGAACAGAATGGTATACTAATAATTTAGATACCTCAAATACATGGAGCCTTACGAATTTATCTTCGTTTAGTGGAACTAAAAGTATTATGATTGATAATTTTTCTAGTTCAATAAATGGAAAAGACGAGTTATATAGTAGAGCTATAAACTTAACTGGAGCAACTGGACTTAGTATTTATTTTAAATATGCATTTGCAAGAAGGGATACAAGTAATAAAGATCAGTTGCAATTATATGGGGTTAGTTCTTGTAATGGAACAACACTTCAAAGGTATAATGCCATTGGATCAGCTCTCGAAACAACAACTATAACTTCGACTCCTTTTTATCCTAATAGTCCTTCCGAATGGAGATCAGTTTCAACAGTTATGTTGGCGCCACAATTAACATCCGGCTTTAGATTAAAATTTGTATTTACTAAAAATGGAGGCAACAATATTTTTATTGATGATATTAATATTGATGTGACAACAAACACCAAAGATATTTCAGAAATTGTGGATATTAGTTCTATTTTTCCGAATCCAACATCTAATGAGTGTCAATTAAAATTCAGTGTGACTCAAACCAAAACCTTATTTTTAGATATTTTTAATATTTTCGGAGAAAAGGTACAAACTCTTCCAAAAAATATTTATGAAGAAGGAGAACATTTGGTTAAAATAAATACATCCAGTCTTTGTAATGGTATGTATTATATCAAAATAAATGATGGTACAAGAGCTATTAATAAGCAATTGATTATTACTAAATAAGAAATTTATTCGCTTTATAATCTGCATTTTCCTTAGTATCTTTATCAAGTGTCATTTAAACTTATATCAGAATTTCAACCAACTGGAGATCAACCAACTGCCATTCAACAATTAGTTGAAGGTTTAAATGCTGAAACGAAACATCAAGTCCTTTTAGGAGTGACTGGCTCAGGTAAAACATTTACAGCAGCTAATGTCATTCAGCAAGTTAATAAGCCAACACTTATTTTAAGTCATAATAAAACATTGGCAGCTCAACTATATAGTGAGTTTAAACAATTTTTTCCTGAAAATGCTGTTGAGTATTTTGTAAGTTATTACGATTACTATCAACCAGAAGCCTATTTACCCACAACTGGTACCTACATCGAAAAAGATTTACAGGTAAATGATGAAATTGAGAAATTAAGAATTAGTGCTTCTTCCGCCTTGTTATCGGGTAGGAGAGATGTAATTGTTGTATCATCGGTATCTTGTATTTATGGGATTGGAAATCCAACTGATTTTAAAAAGAATATTATTGAAGTAGCGGTTGGAAAAGTCATATCAAGAAATAAAATGTTACACCAATTAGTTGGGGCATTATACTCAAGAACAACTGAAGAATTTAAACGAAGTACGTTTAGAGTAAAGGGTGATACGGTTGATGTGAATTTATCATATGCCGATTATGCGGTTCGTATAAGTTTTTTTGGAGATGAAATTGAATCGATTGAAACCTTTGATCCTATTCATGGAACCATTATTCAAAAGCACGAGGATTTTAGAATTTATCCAGCAAACATTTTCCTAACAGCACCAGATACTTTACAAAATGCTATGGTGAATATTCAAGATGATATGGTGAAGCATGTAGCTTTCTTGAAATCACAAGGTAAAGATTTAGAGGCTAAGCGAATTGAAGAAAGGGTAAATTATGATTTAGAGATGATGCGTGAATTAGGATACTGCAGTGGTATTGAGAATTATTCTCGCTACATGGACGGCAGAGCTCCAGGAACAAGGCCTTTCTGTTTATTAGATTATTTCCCTGAAGATTATTTAATGATGATAGATGAAAGCCACGCCACCTTACCACAAGTAAGAGCTATGTTTGGCGGCGACTTTTCTCGTAAACAAAATTTGGTAGAATATGGATTTAGATTACCATCAGCCATGGATAATCGACCATTAAAATTCGAAGAATTTGAGCAGTTAACTAATCAAGTCATTTATATTTCAGCAACACCAGCTGAATATGAACTAGAGAAAGCAGAAGGAATAGTGGTTGAACAATTAGTTCGTCCGACAGGTATTTTAGACCCTATTATTGAAGTTCGACCGAGTGGTAATCAAGTTGATGATCTATTAGACGAGATACATAAAGTAGTTGAAAATGATGAGCGCGTTTTAGTTACGACTTTAACTAAACGCATGGCCGAAGAACTTTCTAAATATTTAACTAAATTACAAATACGTTGTCGGTATATACACAGTGAAGTGGATACCTTAGAGCGAGTTGAAATATTAAGACAATTGCGTGTTGGGATGTTTGATGTGTTAATTGGTATTAATTTGTTGAGAGAAGGTTTGGATTTACCCGAAGTTTCATTAGTTGCAATTCTTGATGCAGACAAGGAGGGCTTTTTACGAAACGTAAGGAGTTTGGTTCAAACTTCTGGAAGAGCTGCCCGTAACGTTAACGGAAGGGTGATTATGTATGCTGATAAAATTACTGACAGTATGCGAATAACTATTGAAGAAACTGGAAGAAGAAGAAAACGTCAAATAGAGTATAATTATAAAAATGGCATTACACCTTCTCAAGCAGGTAAAAAAGCTTTATTGCAACCAAATGATTCTGGTGTAGAAGTTACGGTGGATGGTAAATTAGTTAGAACATATATTGAACCAGATGTATTTAGTGTTGCGGCTGACCCTGTTGTTCAATACATGAGTAAGGATGAATTAAAAAAACAAATAACTAAATTAAAATCAGCGATGTTAAAAGCATCCAAAGAAATGGACTTTATGAAAGCTGCTAGTTTACGTGACGAAATGTTTGGGTTAGAGAAATTATTAACTGATCAATAAATATTAAGATAATAGTGAACAAAAAGCTTTGTCATCCTCCAATTTATTTTTTAAGTTTCATTCTCTTTTTTAGTTTGACATTTAACATGTCTGCTCAAAAAGGGAAAATGCCTTTTAAAGCAGTTTTACCTAATAATTTAAATTGGATAATCGTTCAAACAGAATATTTTAAATTATTAAATCAATTAAGAGTCGAACAACATCTTAGTGTATTTACAAATGATCAAATTTTAAATTTGGCATCCTTTGATCAATCTCATTATATGGATAGTATACATAAGGTGACTCATGATCAAAAAACTAAAAAAAAGGAAACACCTCAAAAACGTGTCTTTTATTATTCTGGAACACATGATCAGGTTGGAGAAAATTGTATTATGATTTTTATTAATAAATCAATGAAGACAAAATATTCTAAAACACCTATTATTGTAAAAACAGAAGTTGATATTGCACAAGCATTATTTTTAGGATGGAAAAACTCACCCGGCCATTATCAAAATATGATAGCACCAGGTTACGATGTTGCTGGATTAGGATTTTATTTCAATAAAGATAGTAGTCAAATATATAGTGCTCAAGTATTTGGAGCAAAACCTTTTATCCCTAAAAAAGGATTGGATAGTCCAGAAAATGCTTATGATGTAAAGGAATCAAATCCATCTGTTTGTAATATAATGAACTCTGCAGCTTGGAAAGATTTAAATAATGAATTAACCATTATGCAAGGGACAGATTCAATATATCTTATATGTAAAAAATTAGATAAGTTTAAGACCTTTTTTAGCAATGCTTCAGATGGTTTTTATGTGGACTATGTTTTTAGGGATCAGTTTCCTTGCGAGAAAAATAATTTACTACATGGTTCTCCAATATATGATGGTTATATGATGAAGCCTATGGTGTGTAAAGATATTATTGCTAGGAATCAAGCTCCAGGAAATAATTTATATGCGTCGATTGGAGCAGTCCCTAAGGAACTAAAAAATGTTGATTTTGGTTTAAATTATGGCATTATAAAAAATGGTTTAGCTTGTCAATATACCTATGTAACAGTAATCCCTGATCGGAATTTAGATATCCTTAATCTAGTTCCAAAATGGATTGATAATTCAGAATTAGAAATTAAACAAGATACTTTTAAAGGAGTCCTCACTTTTAATGTCCCCTTTGAGAGAGGGAAAAGTACGATTAGTGAGATTCAGAAAACAGAATTGATTAAACGTTTAGATGTTTATAAACCATTTGTTCAATCATTAAATATTAAAACATTTAGTTCTATTGAAGGAAATTCAGAAGTTAATTTAAAACTTCAACAGGAGCGAGCTCAAAATTTAAAAACCATTATTACCTCGGTTTGTCATACTGAATTAAAAACTGAAATTGAGGCAAAAGAAAATTGGGAGCAGTTTTTTAAAGAAATTAAGGATACTAAGTTTAATTATTTGACCTTATTATCAAAAGATAAAATTAAAGCAAGCCTACAATCTAAGAAGTTATTAGACTCCTTAGATATTGTATTAAAAGCCACCAGGATTGCTAAAATAGAAATTGAGATTTCAGCAGTGGTTAATAATAATTCTGATCCATATATATTATTAGGGGCATACAAGAAGGCTTTAGATATTGGGGATTCTTTAAATGCATTTGCTTGTCAAAGTAAATTGATTTATCATCTAAGAAGATATAAATTAACTAATAATGACATTACAACTATCGAAATCCCATCAAATAGAAAATATATAGCCCATTTAACGAATTGGGTTGGCTTAGCCACTAATGATCCCGAACAGTTTTATACCTATAAAACTAGAGAAATGGCCGTTATATATTCGGCATTAGATACAAATTTTTTGCCTCTTCAATTCAATTATTGTATTATGGCATTAAAATATATTCGGGAATTTGGTGATACTATAATCCCAATAAACAGATTGGAATACAAAATGAAAAAGTGTTATAAACTTAAAACATCTTTAGATTCGATGTACGTAGATTATATGTTTTTAAACTTTAATATTTTAACTGCTTATAATAATTATGTTATACATCGTTATGATAAAATAGATAAGCCGTTACAAGATATAAAATCATATTTTTTACGTCATGAGATTACTGTTACAGAAGGAATAAAACTAGGGTTGTTATTTAATATGTATGGAAAATATAATTGGACTATTGAAATATTGTATCCTTTGCTTAAAAAATATCCAGAAAATAATGATTTGCTGTTTTTATTTATAAAAACATATACTCCTTCAAATAGTAAATTTTTAAAAGAATCTGAGCATTTAGCTTATTTAGCATTAGCTAAGCAAAGAGACAAAAAACGTTTTAAAGATTGGGTTGATCTAGATTGTTTTCAGCTTATGAGAATTCCTGAAGTAAAAGCTGAATATTGTAAACCCTAATTTTAGTATTATAAATAACTGTTTGATGTAATTATTTAATTTTGGTATTAATAAATGAAAATAGGATCTAATAAATTGTCTGAATTTTATAATTATTATGAAAGGGAGCTTTCTACTTTATATGATTATGATGAATTGTATTCCATATTTGAATTAGTTTGCCAAAAGTTTTTAAATTATTCAAAAGCTGATGTGCGAAAATTTTATAATGATAAAATTAATCAATCAGAACTAATAAATATATATAATACTGGTGTTGAATTAAAAAAAGGAGTCCCTATTCAGTATATTTTAAAAGAAGCATTTTTTTATGATTCAAACTTTTTAGTTACTCCTGATGTATTAATTCCTCGCCCTGAAACCGAAGAATTAGTTGATTTGATTATTAAATCGAAGATTAATCCTTCTTCAATTTTAGATATAGGAACCGGTTCAGGTTGTATACCAATTACTTTAAAAAAACATATACCGAATTCCAAAGTTTTTGGCTTAGATATATCTGATAAAACTATTGAGATTGCTAAGTTTAATACAATTAAAAATGAGGTAGAAGTTGAATTTATAAAACAAGATATCCTTATACCTTTTTCATTTTCACTTCCTTCGTTTAACTTGATTGTTAGTAATCCTCCTTACGTATTACATTCAGAATCGAAACAAATGACACCTAGAGTTTTGGAACATGAGCCGCATTTAGCACTTTTTGTGGAAGATAATGATCCGATTATTTTTTATAAACGAATTATTGACTTGTGTTACAAGTATTTAGAAGAAAAAGGATGGTTGTTTTTTGAGTTAAATCCCATTCATGCAATTGATGTAAAAAACTATGCAATTGATAGTAAAATCTTTAATTTTACAGAGATTTTAAATGATATGAGTGGAAAACAACGATTTTTAAAAGCACAAAAAAAATGAAACCTATTTTAATTTTATTTCTTTTTTTATCATCACTTTTGTTTTCTCAGGAAAAACTTGAGATAGAAGTTGATAAACCTGCCCAGCCAGTTGGAGGTAAATTAGATGCAGATTATATTTTTCAATCCCAAGTGATATATCCGGAAAATTTATTAAAGAAAAATGTTGGCCAGGATGTTGCTATTTATTTTACGGTGTCCTCAGACGGCTCAGTAAAGGATATAGAGTTTAAGCAAGAGTATTTCGAAGAATTTAAGATTGAAGCTAAGAGATTATTACGTTTTTTTTCATTTAAACCGGCCTTAATTGGTAGTGTAAATGTCGCTTCTCAAAGTTTTTTAGTGTTTAAGTTTAGTCCTGAAACGTATAAAAAATATGTAAAATCGAGAGGTTTTACAATTCCTAAAGATCAAGCAATACATGATACAAGTTTCGTGATTTACAAAGTGGCGGATTCTTCGCCTGAGTATTATAGAGGAGATGAGGCTTTGTCGCAGTATATTTTATCTAATTTAGAATATCCGGATTTAGCAATTCGTCAAAATCTTCAAGGTATTGTATTATTAAATTTTATAGTTGAACCTAATGGAACGATTAGTAATATTATTGTAGAAAAAGAATTTAATCATTTATGCACCGAAGAGGCTTTACGTATTATTCGAACCACTAAGTGGAAGCCAGGAAAGAAAGATGGTAAGGCTATTCGTTATAAAACTAAATATCCCATTGTATTTAATTTAAATAATATTAATAAAGACAACGCTACTAGCGAACAACGATAATTTATAATGACACCATACTCCATTTCAACAGATAAACTGCTTACATTAAAAGGCATTCAACAGATCATCGATTCTAATGCGACTCTTGTCTTATCAGATAAGGCTAAACAAAATATTGTAACTTGTAGAGAGTATTTAGATAAAAAAATGGCATCTCAAAAGGATCCTATTTACGGAATTAACACTGGTTTTGGCTCTTTATGTAATGTTATTATACCTGATAATGAGTTAGAACAATTACAAACTAATTTGGTCATGTCTCATGCATGTGGTATGGGTGAAGAAGTTCCAATGGAAATTGTCAGATTAATGTTGTTGTTAAAAATACAATCATTGTCTTATGGTAAAAGTGCTGTTCAATTGCAAACCGTTGAACGTTTAATTGATTTATATAATCATAAAGTTTATCCCATCGTATACGAGCAAGGCTCTCTTGGGGCATCAGGAGATTTATCACCATTAGCACATTTATCATTGCCTTTATTGGGAATGGGAGAAGTAAACTATCAAGGAAATAAATACCAAGCTTCTGTAGTTTTAAAACAATTAGGATTAGAACCCATTAAATTAAAATCAAAAGAAGGTTTAGCCTTATTAAATGGAACTCAATTTATGAGTGCATATGGTGTTTGGTGTTTATTAAAATCAAATAAATTAAATTCACTAGCCGACTTGATTGGGGCAATTTCCTTAGATGGATTTGATGGAAGAATAGAGCCCTTTAAAGATAATATTCATATTATTAGACCTCATAAAGGACAACTACAAACCGCTCGAGCAATTAGAGAAATTTTAAATGGAAGTGAAATTTTAGCACAAAAAAAAGTTCAAGTACAAGATCCTTATTCATTTCGATGCATTCCTCAAGTTCATGGAGCTACAAAAGATGCAACAGCCTACGTAACATCTGTTTTTGAAACTGAAATAAATTCTGTAACAGATAATCCTACTGTATTTCCTGAAGATGATGAAATTATCAGTGGGGGAAACTTCCATGGTCAGCCATTAGCCATTTCATTAGATTTTTTATCAATAGCAATTGCCGAATTAGGAAGTATCTCTGAAAGACGAGTATATCAATTAATTTCCGGCATTAGAAATTTACCAGCATTTTTAGTAGCTAAGCCAGGTTTAAATTCAGGCTTTATGATTCCTCAATATACAGCAGCAAGTATTGTTAGTCAAAATAAACAGTTGTGCACACCAGCTAGTATTGATAGTATCGTGTCAAGTAATGGGCAAGAAGACCATGTAAGTATGGGAGCTAATGCCGCGACTAAATGTCATAAAGTGATCGAAAACGTTGAGAAGTTGTTTGCCATTGAATTATTAAATGCATCTCAAGCTATTGAATTTAGAAGACCTTTAAAATCTTCTCCAAAAATTGAAAATTTATTATCTGAATTTAGAAAATTAATTCCATTTATTAAAGATGATAAAATTATGTATCAAGAGTTAGAGGCAACCTTACAATTTGTTAAAACCATAACTATTTAATCGACTATCAATACTAAAAAAATCATGAAGTATATTGTCGGTTTATTGTTTGGGATTTTTACAAGTTATACATCATTAGCTTGTCAATGTCCATTAAGCACTTTAAATGAAAAAGAAATTGCTAAATACGAAATTATATTTAGGGGATCTGTTAAATCAATCAAGTTAAATAAATTGAATAGTGAAGCCATATTTACAGTCGCTGAATTGTATAAGGGGGTAATTGCTCAGGATTTTAAAATATATTTTAATGATGATGATCCTTGTAAATTGGAATTAAGAGTAGGGGATGAGTGGATTATTTATGCCAATTACTTTCAGGTTAATAATGCTAAATTAGACTATTGTAGTAGGAGTCGATTTTATATTAGAAATATAAAAGAAGATTTTTTTACTGAAACAACAGGTATTTCTTTTGACGAGGAGTTGAGATATTTGCAATCCAATTTAGGATTACATAAATTACTTAAAAAGGATCTTAACAATGTTGAAAACAGAAATATCATTCCTAATACTAATCAATTAATTACGACACTTTTTTGTTCAATACTTGGCGTGATTGGTTTTTATATTATCGTTAACAGATTATTTAAAAAACATAAATAATGATTGTATGGTTTGTGTGACTTGTATACTAACTTACCATTAATTAGTTAAGGAAAGATCTGTATATCAAATTTAAAAATGTAGTTTTGCATCATCACATTATTATTCCTAAAATGAAAGTTCAATTACATAAATCTCACCCATGGCATGGGATCTTTATTGGAGAAAAAACGCCAGAAATTATAACTTCTTTTATAGAAATGGTTCCTGCTGATCTTGTTAAATATGAAATTGATAAAGAATCAGGTTACAGAAAAGTAGATAGACCACAAAAATTTTCAAATATTATCCCAGCTTTATATGGTTTTGTGCCTCAAACCTATTGTGGTGAATTAGTTGCAGAAAGAGCAAACGAGAGAGCGGGTAGAAAGGATATTATTGGTGACGGCGATCCTCTGGATATTTGTGTGTTAACAGAACGAAATATTACAAGTGGAGATATTATTGTTGAAGCGATTCCTATTGGAGGCTTTAGAATGATTGATAAAAATGAGGCAGATGATAAAATCATAGCCGTTATGGCTAAGGATGAAATTTATAGTAAATGGACCGATATTTTAGATTGTCCAGAACCATTAATTAATCGTTTGCGACATTATTTTTTAACTTATAAAAACATTCCAGGTGAAACAGCTGCTATAGTAGAAATTACAGAAACCTATGGAAGAGCTGAAGCTCATGAAGTTATTAAAAGAAGTATGAGAGATTATGATAAATCATTTAGGTCTCACATGAATTTAGGAATGTAACGGTTATTTAACAGACCTTTTTTAAAGTAAATGAGTTTTGTGCTTTTTGTAGTTTTTTTGTATTTTTTTATCAGAAGATAATAGGTTCTATTTGAACAAAATAATTATATTTGTAGTTATAACAAATTTGAATTATGAAAAAAATATTAACATTTTTTGCTTTATCATCCTTTTATACTGTTTTTTCACAAATTACGATAAACGCTAATTTTCCTTCAAATATAAATTCTGCTTCATCTGTTGAGGCTGATGTTAAAATCGTCAAAGGTAGTGTTGGCAATTTTGCTAAATATCAATTAGATGTTCCTTCAGGTTATATTATATCAGTGGTTGATGCAAAAAATGGTAATTTTACCTTTGAAAATCAACGTGCAAAAATTGTATGGGTTTCAGTTCCTAGTGAGCAAGAATTTACAATCAAATTGAAAATTCAAGCTAATTCTGATGCCGTTAGTCCTGCCATATTTGCTCAAAAATTTTATTATTTAGAGAATAATGAAAAGAAAGAAGTAGAAGCTGCTCCTATTACAATTATTATTGGTGGAGTAACCGATGTGGCATTGACTAATACTCCTGTTGAAACAAAACCAGTAGAGCCTGTTGTAACCGAAACAAAAACGACTCCAACTCCTACTGAAACCAAAACGATTGATCCTGTCATTACTGAAACTAAAACAACTCCTGTAGTTGCTAAATCTGTTGAAACTAAAACTACCATTACTTCATCTGATGAGTCTGGTGTTACTTTTAAAGTTCAAATTGGAGCTTATTCATCTCAACCAAGTAAAAGTAAGTTTCCTGGAGCTGGAAATGTGAGTATTGATTTAATTAACGGTATGTATAAAGTAACAACTGGTAATTTTAAAACTAAAGAAGAGGCTATTAAATACCGAGATGAATTACAATCTAAAGGCTATTCAGGCTTCATTACTCGTTATAAAGACGGTGTTCGTATTAATTAATTTTTTATTTTTCTAATTAACAGCTCTAAACTTTCTTTTTTGATTAGAAAAAACATCATACTTATTTTTTTAATTGTTTCGCTATATACTCATGCGCAGCAATATCCTTGGTGGACACAATACAGGTCTAATCAAACCTTATATAATCCCGCATTTTGTGGTACGAAGCGGTTGGTGGATGTAAGATTAAACTATCGAAACCAATGGACTGGTTATGATGGTGCTCCTAAAACCTATGCTTTGGCTTTAAATTCAAGACTTTGGAATGGTAGGATTGGGGTAGGAGGGTTTGTTTTTAAAGATGATATCGGACCTTTTAAGAAAATTAATAGTAGTATCACAGCAGCATATCATTTAAAATTTCCTGATTCAGAATTATCGTTTGGTGTTCAAGGAAATTATATGAAACAACGATTTAATGGAAATGATGTGACTCTCCGAAATCAACAAGATAAAGCTATTAATCAGTACATGGAGGATCAAGTAGGAGTATTTGATGGCAGTTTTGGGATTTTGTATTACAATGATCGATTTCATATTGGTGCTGGTGCAAATAATGTTATGGGAAGTAATTATGAGTATTATAAAAATGATACTATCAAAAAAGGATTATATTATAATAAAGCACACTATAATATTTCCGCAGGGATTAATTGGGCCGATAATATAGATTTCACTTTTGAAAATACGATTTTAGCCGTTTATATTCCTGGTGTTCCCATTTCATTTGATTATACAATGAGAATGCATTTGAAACAACAGTTAATTGCTGGGTTCAGTTTCAGATTAAATGATGCGATAGCGCTTCAATTAGGATATACGATTAAAGAAAAAATCCAAATATCTTATTCTTATGATATTGTGACTTCTCCTTTGAGAAAATACCAAAATGGCACCCATGAATTATCATTAATTTTCTCTTCAAATTTGGGAACTGATAAAAAAAGAAGAGGATTAGATAAAAGGTTTATCAGACAGAGATATCAGTATCTTTTGCAGTAAACTGTCTTAGTATTTTTCTTAAATTGGTGCTAGATATTTAAAGATTTATGGTATTTGCAGTTATTGATTTAGGAACTAATACGTTTAATTTACTCGTTGCAGAGCGATTAAAAAATAATACTTTTAGGAAAATATTTAATACAAAAATAGCTGTAAAATTAGGCGAAGGAGCTATTAATCTGGGATATATTGCAGATTCGCCATTTAAAAGAGGCATTGATGCATTAATACACTATCAAGGCCTTTTGCGTCAATATCAAGTCGAACAGACCTATGCCTTTGCTACTTCAGCCATTCGATCAGCATCTAATGGCAAAGAATTTGTAAATACCGCAAAATTACAAGCTGGAATTTCGATTGCAATAATTGATGGAGATGAAGAAGCAGATTTAATATATTATGGAAACAGAATGGCGGTTAAAATGGGATATCATACATCGCTCATCATGGATATAGGAGGGGGAAGTACTGAGTTTATTTTAGGGAATCATGACACCATTTATTGGAAACAAAGCTTTTTATTGGGAGCAGCAAGATTATTAGAGAAATTTAATTTATCAAATCCTACAACTCCATCTGAGATGATTTTGTTTAATGAATATTTAAAACAAGAATTAACCCCATTATTAAAAGCTATAAAACACTATAAACCTGATGAATTAATTGGATCCTCAGGAGCATTTGATTCGGTTATTGACGTCATTTCAGGAGCATTTAACACACCCTCAGTTAATGAACAACAAACCGAGTATGCCGTTGATTTAAATCATTATAAGTTTATTAGTGATCATATCAAGAAATCAACTATTGAGGAACGCTATTTAATGAAGGGGCTAATTGGTATGCGAGTAGATATGATGGTTATTTCAATTTTATTAATTGATTTTATAATATATGAATTACAAATTGATAAGATTCGTGTTTCTACGTTTTCATTAAAAGAAGGGGTTATTGGACGGAAATTAGGATTAAGCTTTTCTTAATGTTATTCATCTAAAAATCTTTCTGTAACTTTACCAAATGATTGAACAAAGCCCATATGCACTAACTGTTTCTGATGGTTTTAATCAAGAACTAATATTGAAAGATACATGGCTTGTTATTTTACACGCTTCTAGAACCCCACCACATATTGGTTTATTAGTCAATGGCAACTATAATTCCTTAACAATAAAGGGACACGAATTAAATATTGATTTAAAAATTTTACTAAAAACAATCCAACAAAAAAAAATTGAAACATTGTTTGTTAAATTACAAAAACATCCTGTTTTTAGTTTAGATTACCAAAAAGAGATTTGTCAGTTATATATTCAGAAATTTCATCAAGTTAAAGTTAATGAAGCTTCCTGTTTAAGCCCAATAAAATTGTTTTTGCAAGAGTTTTATGCTTTAGATATTCGTCAAGATGAATTATTGTTTGAATTAATTGAGCGACTTAAGCTAAATAATTATATTGCAATGACCTTAGGATTAAATATCGAATCTAATAAATTAGAGAATTATGAATTCTCTTTACCAATGTATTCAAATAGTGAACTTCAAGAAATTATTAAAACTGAACGATCTAATTATTATAAAGAATAATGTTTATCAAATCGCAGTATATCTATTTAAGAGCATTAGAGTCATCTGATTTAGAGTTATTATATTCAGAAGAAAATAATATCAAAGTTTGGAGCGTCAGTAATTTAAATTCACCACTAAGTAGGGATGTATTGGAATTATATCTTCAAGCCGCTCATCAAGATATTTATACAAATAAGCAACTTCGGTTAATGATTTGTTTAAATAAAAATCACACTCCAATTGGTACCATTGATCTTTTTGAATTTGATCCTATGCATTTAAGAGTAGGAGTAGGGGTATTAATTTTTGAAGATTTTAGAATGAATGGATATGCTTTTGAATCGATTGAATTAGTTAAACAATATGCAAAAGATATACTTTTCATGAATCAGCTATATTGTAATATTAGCGAGACTAATCTTGAAAGTATTGCATTATTTGAAAAATGTCAATTCAATAAAATTGGAGTTAAGAAACAGTGGAATCAAATTGCTAAACAGCAATTTGAAGATGAAATCATGTTTCAGTTGTTATTTTAATTATTTTATCTTTCTGGCTATCACTATCATTTCTTCTCCAATATTAAGAGCGGATAAAGTTTTATAAATGATGTTGTGAATTTTCATATACAACTTAAGTTTCCACATTGGTTTTTGAGTAAATGTGTTAAAATATTGTTGTCGCTCTGAAGCTTTAATTTTACTATTTGCCTGTTGCTGAGTTTCTTTTTTATCACCTCCTCTTAATCTTTTTAAAAGCGGTAGAATTGTATACATAATAAACAATTTGATTTCAAAAGATGATTTAATAGTTTCTACTTTATAACCATGTTTTTCCAATAATTGAGTTATTGTATTTTTACCAAAATAATTAACATGATCTAATCCCATCATTTTCCAATTATCCTTGTGCTTTTTAGCAAAATAAGAATCAATTTGAGGAACTTGAATAACAATAATACCATTTTTTCTGGTTAATCGAGCACACTTGGAAATAACATCATCAGCTTTATCGATATGCTCTAGGACATCCCACATTGTAATGATATCAAATGTTTTATCCTCGTTCATATCAAAAAAATCAATATGATCCACAGGTAATTTTAAATCATTTTTAGAATAGAGGAAAGGTTGTTCCGAAATTTCAATACCGTAAACTTGATATCCTAACATCTGCCCAGTTAACATAAAATGACCCCAACCTGCGCCTAAGTCAAATAATGAACCAGATGATTTATATTTTTTGATTAAGTCATAACGTAATTTATGACGTTCAATTTTAACCCAATTATTGCCATTTCTTACAGCATTTGCAACATTCTCATCTTTATAATTCTCATATGAAATTTGTTTTCGAAAAAAGGGTGGAATAAATGTAAATGAACATTTCTTACATTCAATAACAGAGAATTTTTCTTTTTCGTAATTAATTTTGAAATCAGATGGATTTTGATTGTCACACACACAACAATGTACATCTTCAAAAATATTTGGCATAATAGGTCTTAAGGTTTGGTTTCAAGTTCAAAAGTAGATTCAGTTATCGGAGATGAATCTCTAAAAAAAGATATTCCTCCCCAACTAAATATTTTCTTCTGATAAACATAAGCATTTGTTTCTTTAACAACAACTCTCTGAATAATTGTTACTCCATTAGCAACAATTGTTTCTTCGGTTACACCTGGCCCATATTTTGCTAATAAGGCTTTTTGTCGAGCATCAACATCAATTGAGGTCGCAGTATCAGAATTTTGTAATTTTTCGATTTCTACTAAGCGGTTTTTAGCGTAGGAATCTCCTGCTTTTGAAATTAAAGCTTCTTCATAATATTTTTGAGCTTGTGAATATTTCTTTGATTTAAATAAGTCATCAGCTATAGTAATTGCATTTCTATATTTATCTGTTGCCGCTTCTTTTTCGGCTTTTTTCTTTGCAGCAGCATCAGCGTCAGCTTTTGATTTTGCCTCTGCACTTGCTAATAAAGCTGCTTCTTTATCTGTTTTTAATTTTATATCAGACATTTCTTTAGCAAAACGAGCAGCTTCCTCATCTGCTTTTTTCTTCGCAAGAGCATCTGCATCAGCTTTTGCTTTGGCATCTGCAAGTGCTTTTTCAGCGGCTAACTTATCTGCTTTTTCTTTCGCTAAACGAGCTGCTTCTTCATCTGCTTTTTTCTTCGCAAGAGCATCTGCATCGGCTTTAGCTTTGGCATCTGCTAATGCTTTTTCAGCGGCCAACTTATCTGCTTTTTC
>CANFTW010000013.1 GCA_947450025.1 Bacteroidota bacterium
CCGTACGGGCTACGTAAGTAGATTAAAAACACCACCTAATAGTGGTGTTTTTTTTGTTCCAACTTTTTTTAGTCATAGCTATCATATTAAACCGTTAAATAATGAAAAATACACTATTTTTAAGGTGATGGAACATTTTTAATCCCATCATTTTAACTATTTTCGTATATATTAAAATATAATTTTTATGAAAAAATCATTTTTATTTATTGCATCCTTGGTTTGTTTAACATTATCAGTCGATGCCCAGAAAAAAGAAAAAAGCTATAAAGAAATATGTTATAAAGATATTTCTAGTGAATTCAATGATATTACAGTATCAACAAATAATGGTATATCAAATAAGGAATTAACTAAATTCAAATTGAAAATTAGTAATAAAACCAGTGATATATTATTATATAAGCCAGAAGAAAGTACTTTTAAATTAGAAGGAAAAGAGGTTAAACCAAAAGAGAAATGGTTATTTATTTATCCAACAGAATCGGATTTTAGAGTTATAAATGTTAACGGAACAGATTTTTTAGTGCCTTATTCATTTGTTTTAGATGGAGTCTACAAAATTTCAACTACTGCAAAAGGTATTGATACACCAGATTTCCCATTACCAGCATCTCAAAATGAATTTACTACGGGAGGTTTTACCTGTACCATGTTAAATTTAACCAAAGAGTCAGATAGAACAGAGGTTAAATTTGAATGCAAATACACAGGAGATAAAGTTGGTGTTATTCAACCAGGAAGAGCTGCTATAAAATTACCTGATGGAACAGAAATAGCAAATGAAAAAATTAAAACTCAACCTATTGTTTTAAGTAAAGGACAGTCTGAAAAAGTTACTTTAAAATGGTTCAGAATGGATGGCGGAAGGGCTCAAGATATGCAAAAAATTAAATTATTAATTTTATGGAGAAACACATTTTCAGAAGTTACTCCTGAGAAAATAAAACCAGAAGTCTTGCAGTTTGAGATTGATGAGAATTTAAGTAAAAAATAAATTTCTTATATGTATTACTTTAAAATAGCTTGATTCGTCAAGCTATTTTTTTTGTATTATATTTAACGACCTAATCATGAATAATAATATCAATAAAATAAATACCATGAAACTCACATTAATAGTGGGGTGTTTTTTAATGGGTTTAAAATTTTTGGCATATTATTTAACTCAATCTAGTGCAATTTTAACGGATGCTATCGAATCGATTGTTAATGTATTGGCAGGTTCGTTTGCCTTGTATAGTTTATATTATGCTGCAAAACCAAAAGATGAAGATCATCCATACGGTCACGGAAAAATAGAGTTTTTATCTACAGGTGTTGAAGGTGGAATGGTAACCTTAGCTGGTGTAGCCATGACTATTAAAGGAATTTCCGCATTCTTCAATCCTCATGATTTGCAAAATATTGATATTGGTTTAGGTATTTCTTTGTTTTCAGGTATTGTTAATTATTTATTAGCACGATTATTAATTAAAAAAGGAACCGCTTTACATTCATCAACCATGGTTGCGGATGGAAAACATTTATTAACCGATACTTGGAGTAGTGCTGGTTTAGTAGTGGGCTTAATTGTTATTTATTTCACGCATTTATTTTGGGTAGATTATGTCATAACGATTGGCTTAGGGATTTTTATTGTTATTACAGGTTTTCAATTAATTAAAGAATCTATCTTTAATTTATTAGATAAAGCCGATTACGGAAAAATTGAACATTTAATATCAGTACTAAATACTAAACGTAATCCAAGCTGGATTGATATACATAATTTACGAGTTGTAAAATATGGCTCGGTTGTTCATGTGGATTGCCATATGACTTTACCTTGGTATTATACTTTAGAAGAATCTCATAAAGAAGTAGATGATTTGGATAAGTTAGCAACGACCGAATTTAGTCATGAAATCGAATTTTTTATTCATGCTGACCCTTGTTTACCAATGTCTTGTTCTATTTGCGAAATGAAAGATTGCAAAGTAAGAAAAAATGCTTTTGTAAAACGTTTAGAGTGGAATATGGGCAATGTATTACCTGATACGAAGCATACAGTTAGTTAATTCAATTCCTTAGCCTTATCCTTTAAAAAAACTAAAGCCACTTCTCTTTCATTAGGTATAATACCATCTAGGATAGCATCTTTTAAAGCGTTCTTTAAATCACCAACCTTTTTACATGGAGTTAAATTAAATATTTCCATAATTTCTTCACCACTTACTGGTGGCTGCCAATTACGAATTTTGTCTTTCTCTTCAAGCTCTTTTAGTTTCTCTCTAACTAACTCAAAGTTTTGTAAATACCGTTTTACTTTTTTAGGATTTTTGGTTGTAATATCCGCTTCGCATAATGCCATTAAATCATCCACATCATCACCTGCTTCAAATAACACACGACGAATAGCACTGTCTGTAATTTCTGTTTTAGCTAACACAATTGGTCTTAAATGAAGTAACACTAATTTTTGCACATACTTCATTTTTTCGTTTAAAGGTAATCGTAAACTTTCAAATATTTTAGGAACCATTCGTGCCCCTTTATCTTCATGACCATGAAAGGTCCAACCATGGTCGGGTTCAAAACGTTTAGTGGCAGGCTTGGCAATATCATGTAAAATGGCAGCCCATCTTAACCATAGGTTATTACTTTTTTTTGCTGTGTTATCTAATACTTCAAGCGTATGATAAAAATTATCTTTATGCGATTTACCATTGATGGTTTCTATGCCATATAGTTTTACCATTTCAGGAAAAATTAAATGCAATAAACCTGTATCAAATAATAATTTAAAGCCAAACGATGGAATAGGAGAGAGGATGATTTTATTTAATTCATCCGTTATACGTTCTTTAGAAACAATTTTAATGCGTTCTTTATTTTTTGAAATAGCTTCTAAGGATTCTTTTTCAATGGTAAATCCTAGCTGTGAAGAAAAACGAATAGCGCGCATCATACGTAAAGGATCATCGCTATAAGTAATTTCTGGTTCTAAAGGTGTGCGAATAATTTTATTTTCAATATCTCCCACACCATGAAAGGGGTCTAATAATTTACCAAAATTAGACTTACTTAAACCAATCGCTAAAGCATTTATAGTAAAGTCTCGTCTGTTCTGATCATCTTCTAAAGTACCATCTTCTACAATGGGTTTACGAGAGTCTTTATTGTAAGATTCTTTTCGTGCACCAACAAATTCAATTTCTAAATCATTAATTTTTACTTGAGCAGTTCCAAAATTTTTAAAAACAGATAAATGAGCTTCTTCTCCTAATTGTTTATAAACTAATTCTGCTAATTCAATGCCTTTTCCAATGGTAACAACATCTATGTCTTTACTTTCTCTTCCTAAATAAATATCACGCACAAAACCTCCAATCACATAGGCATCAACTCCTAATTGATTGGCACAATTAGCAAGTGTTTTAAATATAGGATGAGTTAAATGCTTTTCCACTCAATAAAAATAATGATTTAATGATTAGGAGTATTTTACCAATTTATCTTCAAAAAATAAATCTTTGTTACCTGCATGCATCTTCATATTAATTAATAATTCTTCGCATCCATTACTTAAAGTAGTTTTTCTGATTTTATTGACTAAATCAAAAATTTCCTCATAGGTAACTTCCACAACTGTTTCAAAAGGGCAAACCAAATATTTTAATTTTGAATCTTTAATACAAGCGATGGCTTTATCAATTAATTCAATTTTATCAGAAGTACATTTAGTTGGTAATAATTGTATAGTCACATTTATTTTAAAGTTGTTCATGATATAAATTTATAAAGTAAATATACTAAGGATTTGTGATTTCCTAAGTATTAAGAGTGTATTCTAAACGGTTAATGCCGCTAATTTTCTGGCCATGGTATTTACCAATTCTCTTAAAGGTTTTTCAGCCATGGCTTTAATAAAAGGATTCATATCACCCTCTAACTCTACGTTTGTTTGTTGATTTTCAATAAAATGAATATGAAGAGTAAAGACAAATTTAGCAATACCTGTAGTTTCAAATGTAATGCGAGATTTAGGTAAACGTTTTTTAATTTTAATGGTTAAAGGCATTAATCCTTTAATTCCAAAAGAACATTGCTCAGTCGTGCATTCAAAATTTTCGATTTTATCTTCAGGTAATAAATGTTTGAAATTGTTGAAATCACCCATTAAATCAAATAAACTATTAGTTGATGACAGTGCCGTGTGAGTTTCGCTGAGTATGCTAAAGTTTGCCAAAAGTAATATGAATTATTGATTCCAAGTAGAAGGACTTAATCTCCATTGTTTTAATGGCTCTAAATCTCCTTCAGTAATGTATTTATGTTTTAAAGCCACTTCAATTAGTGTATTGTAATCACATAAAGTTGTTAAAGGGCAATTTGCTTTTTTCATATTTTCAGAAGCTTCATCAAAACCGTAAGTAAAAATGGCTACCATACCTTTTACATTACATCCCTGAGCACGAAGAGCATCAACCGCCTTTATACTACTTCCTCCTGTTGATATTAAGTCTTCAATCACAACCACGCTTTGATCTTTTTCAACAACACCTTCAACCATATTAGTTAAGCCATGTTTTTTTGCTTCACTTCTTACATAAACAAATGGTAATCCCATATCTTGAGCAATTAATGCCCCTTGAGCAATACCGCCAGTTGCTACTCCAGCAATGACATCTGGTTTCCCAAATTTTTCGTTAATCACGTTAACATACTGTTGACGAATAAATGTTCTAATTTGAGGGTATGATAACGTTTTTCGGTTATCACAATAAATAGGAGATTTCCAACCAGAAGCCCATGTAAAAGGTTGTTCAGGTTGAAGCTTAATTGCTTTGATTTGTAATAAAAATTCGGCAACTTTATGCGCCGCATCGTCAAATGGTGTCATTGTCATAGGAGCACAAAAATAAGAGGATTAACATTACTAAACACATCAAATTATGAACATCACGATATATTATTTGTCGAAAAAAATCATTATTCAACAAAAAAATCAAAGCACGGAAAATCAGTCATTTAAAAATTTAGATGACATGAAAAAAAGTGAAGTTATATTCGAATTTGAAAATTTCACTAAAGAAACTAACATTCAGGAGTTGTGTTTCGTTACTAAAAACATTGAAAAAGGTTTTGAGCAATTTAAAAAAGCTTTTAAATATATTTATGCTGCGGGAGGTTTAATCCAAAATAATGATACTTACTTGTTTATTTATCGCTTAAAACGTTGGGATTTACCAAAAGGTAAATTAGATATGGGAGAAGGACCTGAAGAAGCTGCTATTAGAGAATGTGAAGAAGAATGTGGGATTACCCAATTAACTATAACAAAAACGTTAGAGCCAACTTATCATATCTATCCTCATAAAGGAGGATTTGCTTTAAAGAAAACATATTGGTATGAAATGACCACAAAGCATCAAGGAAAATTAGTCCCTCAATTAGAAGAGAATATTGAAATGGTAGAGTGGTTTACTAAAGAACAAATTCAAAAAAAGGTTCTATCTAACTCATATCCAGCTATTTTGAGTGTGATTAATCATCTTCTCTAAATTTTACTAAAACACCTAAACTTGTTTAGAATTTATTATATTTGTTTTTAGATATAATTTTTCAAAAATGGGCTTAAAAAAAACATTATTAGAAGATATTGCCAAGGAGTTAAATGTTTCTAAGACATTAGTATCAATGGTTATTAACGGAAAGGGCGATACTTATGGTATTAGTAAAAAGACTCAAGAGAAAGTGTTGGCAAAGGCAGGTGAGATGGAATATACGCCCAATGTGTTTGCCCGTGCATTAAGAACAGGAAAAAGTAATCTAATTGCATTATTAGTTGCAGATATTTCTAACCCTTTTTATTCAAATATTGCCAAATATGTTGAAAAAGCATTAGCCTTAAAGGGATACAATCTAATGATTTGCAGCACAGATGAAAATGTAGAACGAGAAGAAAAATTAATCAGTTTATTTGCCGAGCAACATATGGTTGATGGATTAATTGTAGCTACAACCAATACTTCTGGTGAATATTTTAAAAAAGATCGTTTGAGAAAATTTCCAATTGTATTCATTGATCGTTATTTGCCCGATATCGAGTCTAATTATGTAGTTGCTAATAACTATCAAGGATCTTTTGAATTAACGGAAATGCTAATTAAAAAGGGTTGCAAGAATATTTTATCTTTAAATATTACGCCTTCCCATATTAGTTCATTAACTGAGCGCGTTAAGGGTTATAAAGATGCCTTAAAAAAGCATCATATTGCCTTTGAAAAGGAAAATTTGCTTGAGATATCATTTGATAATATTCAGAATGATGTTACTGAAAAGCTAGTGAAACGTTTAAAATCGGATCATAAAATTGACGCTATATACTCTTTAAATAATCATATTGCAACAGCTTGTTTAAATGTATTCAATGCTATCGGTTTTAATGCAGAGAAAGAAGGTTTATTATTCGCTTCTTTTGATGATATAAGCTTATTTGATTTTGTGAAACCTAATATTATTTCTGTTTCGCAACCTTTAGAGCAAATAGGGATTGAAGCAGCTAATTTAACGCTTCATTTAATAGAGCAAAAAGGCTCTGATTTTAATGGGTATAAAAAAGTGGTTCTACCAACTTCAATTATTTCAAGGGGTTAGTAAATTATTTCCTAATTCTTATACTAAAAGGGAATTTAAAATAATAAAAACCTTTATATTAGCACCACTTAAAAACACACACTATGAACTACGATGTTATTGTTATAGGAAGTGGACCAGGCGGTTATGTTACTGCTATTCGCGCTTCTCAGTTAGGATTAAAAACTGCTATTATTGAAAGAGAAAACCTTGGAGGTATTTGCCTTAACTGGGGTTGTATACCAACTAAAGCTTTATTAAAAAGCGCTCAAGTTTTCGAATACTTAAACCACTCGAAAGAGTATGGTATTAGTGCTGATAATATCAAAGCTGATTTCGGTGCTGTTATTAAACGTAGCCGTGATGTAGCTGATGGAATGAGCAAGGGAATTCAGTTTTTGATGAAGAAAAATAAAATTGATGTCATCATGGGAACTGCCACTGTTAAAGCGGGTAAAAAAGTAGAAGTAAAAGCTGCTGATGGAAAATTAAGTTCGGTTGAAGCAAAACATATTATTATTGCAACAGGAGCTCGCTCACGTCAATTACCAAATTTACCTCAGGATGGTAAAAAAATTATTGGCTATCGTGAAGCGATGACTTTACCTAAACAACCTAAGTCATTAATCGTGGTTGGTTCAGGTGCTATTGGTGTTGAGTTTGCATACTTTTATGCAACCATGGGAACTAAAGTAACTATTGTTGAGTTTATGCCAAATATTGTTCCGGTTGAGGATGAAGAGGTATCTAAACAATTAGAGAAATCTTTAAAGAAAATTGGTATCGAAATTATGACAGAAGCATCTGTTGAAAGTGTTGATACAAAAGGTGATGGTTGCAAAGCTACCGTTAAAACTAAAACAGGAACGGTTACTTTAGATGCAGAAATCGTTTTATCAGCAGTTGGTATCGAGGCAAATATTTCAGGTTTAGGTTTAGAAACCGTAGGTATTGCCACTGATAAAGGTAAAATTGTAGTCGATAAATATTATGCAACTAATGTTCCAGGGTACTACGCTATTGGTGATTGTGTTCCTGGGCAAGCATTAGCGCACGTTGCCTCAGCAGAAGGAATTACTTGTGTTGAGAAAATTGCAGGCGTTCATACTGAGCCAATTGATTATAATAATATTCCAGGTTGTACCTACTGTCAACCAGAAGTGGCCTCTGTTGGTATGACTGAAAAACAAGCTAAAGAAAAAGGATATACTTTAAAAGTCGGTAAATTCCCATTCTCTGCATCAGGCAAAGCAAGTGCATCAGGTGCAAAAGACGGATTTATTAAATTGATATTTGATGCAAAATATGGTGAGCTTTTAGGTGCTCATATGATTGGTGCAAATGTTACTGAAATGATTGCTGAGATTGTTGCTATTCGAAAATTAGAAACAACAGGGCATGAATTAATTAAAACAATTCATCCACATCCAACCATGAGCGAAGCCATCATGGAAGCAGCTGCTGCGGCTTATGGAGAAGTGATTCATTTATAATAATATTATTACAGAGAAAAAGGCGCACTAAGTGCGCCTTTTTTTTTATAAAAACATCCATCATTAAAATATTATACTATTTTTATATCATATATACGCATTAAAAAACAGAGCAGTATTTTTTATTGATAAGCATTTAACAAATAAAAAGAAATAAGTTTAAGTATGAAAAAAAACATCTTATTAGCAGTATTCGTTTGTATTCAAACATTGAGTGGTATTGCACAATCAAATCCATTAGATAAGAAAATGGAAAAAGTGTATAATCTAGTAGAAAAAGCAAAATACAAAGATGCTTCAGAATACCTAGAGAAGATATTAGAAAATAATCCAGAATATGGTAAAGGATGGGATTACTTATCTAAATTAAGATACAAGGAATATAAAGATGCAAAGGCTACAGATGGTATTTTTTCTGGCAACATCACTGTAACAACTAAAGAAAAAGGAAAGGATAAAAAAGTTGAAAACGATTCGTTAGCAAATGCATTAATGGAATTGTTGAGTAAATACAGCCCATCTAAAATTGCTTATAGCAAATATATTTATACATTTCGTCAAGGCCTATTAACGTCAGAAGATGCGTACCAATCATCTGCTATTTTAAGAAGTTTGTTTATTGACACCCCTACCGATACTGCTGTTAGCAAAAAAGCATTGAAGTATTATAATGATGCCGAATCTGAATTTGCTAAAAAAAATTATGAAAATGCGGCTAAATTATACAAAAGAGCTACTGAAGAACAACCTGATTTTTTTAAGGCAAGTTTATATATGGGTGATTGTTTTTATTTTACAGAAAACTATCCAAGTGCTGCCGAAGCTTTTAGAAACGCTGTTAAAACATTTCCTAATTTATTAGAACCAAGAAAGTATTTAATTGATTCATATGCTAAACAACAACTGTATGATAAAAGTATGGAAGAATGTATTCAAGCTATGACGATTTATCCAGATTTATCTGTGGCTGTAAAGATGGATGATGCTGCATATTATCAAAATAAAAAAATTGATTTTAAATGGACTCCTAGATTAGTATTTCCTAATAAAATCATTGATACCACAATTTCTACATTAAATGAATATAAACCTGAAAAAACACCGATTGTAAAAGACCCTTGGAACTTTTATCAAAAAGCCTTAGAAAACATTAAACCATTTTGCAATAAAAAAGGCATTATTATTGAACCTAATAAGTTTACCGATTCAAAATACTTAGAAGTATATAGTTGGGAAGAAATGCTTAAAAACAGTCAAAGCCCTTCTTTAGATCAGGCCAGACGCATGCAAAAAGATGGTTATTTAGATTGTTATGTATTAATTACTTGTTTTCATTATGATTTTTATGATCAATACGCTGATTTTGTATCGAAAAGAAAAGATAAAGTAATGGAGTATTACAAAAAATATATAATTAATAAGTAAAAAAAAATTAATTAAAAAAGGATATCTGAACTCAGATATCCTTTTTTAGTTTATGACGTTCATTTGAATACTTAAAAAACTAATAATTTTTCTCGCTCTGTAAATTCTAATTTTACCTCTACAGAATCTGATCGAGTCAGTCTAATGATATAATATTGAACAGATTTAAAAATACGGCGTTCAGGAACACAAGGTGCTTTTAATTCTTGTACAGCCCAATATTTAATATTTAAAATATTATAATCTTCATTTTTAGTTACAAAATGCCTAATGTAATAGGGTAATCGATTATAGGACTTATCAGACAAAATCAATTGAGCATTATTTAAGTTAGAAGAATACAATGAACTTGATAAATATGAATCATATGTATTGTTTAAACTAAAAATGGGTAGTATCAACATTAATAAAACAACAATATAAAAACTAAGGCTTTTAAAAAGGAAGGAAATATCGAAAAATCGTTCTTGCTTAATATTAGTAAATAGTAACAATATGAGTACAATCATAGTGATATTCCATGGCCAAACTACTGCATTATAATTTTTTCCTAATGGTCCAAGCATAATTAAAATACTTATATGCATTAAAATCACTAAGGGAATAACTATAAATCTTAAAGGTTTTACCAAAAGAAATACACCTAAACATAGCTCAAAATAAGGGACGATATATCCAAATTTAGAAAGTAAATTTAACTGACGTTTTGATAAAATGGTATCAAATGAACTAATCATCCAATTAAATGTATCGGGAACAAATAAAGAATTCATTTTTTGAATCCCACTAAATATATAAATTGATGCTATTAATAATTGTAATGAAATAAAAATGGTTGTATAATTATTTGGTTCATCCACTCTTTGCTTATAAAATATTAAAATCAATAAGATTAAAATATAATTGTAAAACCAAGGTTGCATCCGGTTTTGGTCATCTAAACATAAATATACCGAAAATAAAATTAAACAGAGGGAAGGTAGTTTCTTTTGAGAAAAAAAAGACAAAACAATAAGGATTATTAAAACACCTAACTGCAAATAGTCGTATGGAGCAAGAACTCCATAGCCTTGATTCATTAAACTAGCTTTTGGAAAAAATCGTTGACCTGCCCATAAATTAATACTTAATATAATAGAGGCAAATAGGCCAACTAATACTGTTAATTTAATTAATTGTAAACGTTGTGTAAGGCGCATATTATTTATAATTCTCTTTAAAGACTTCGTAAATAACAGAAGGAATATTATCAATTAATGTTTCATTAAGATAGGTCATTCCTAATTTTTTAAATACGTTAATAGATGCTATATTTTCTTTCATTGCATTTCCAATAATATGATTTAAATTAAAATGTTCAAAACCATAATCTATGCAAGCCTTTGCAGATTCTGTGGCGTATCCTTTGCCCCAATAACTTTCTAGTAATCTATATCCAATGTCTGTTTCTTTAGTGTCTGTATGATATTTTAAACCGCACCAGCCTATAGGTTTGTTTGTCTCTTTAAGAGCAACTAACCAGCGCCCATAGCCATTTTCTTTATATTGATTTATCACATAGCTTACAATGCTTTCGGCTTCTTCCAAATTATTAAAAGAAACATCACCTGTATATTTCACAACATTATAATTAGAGTTTAATATAAAGAAAAATGGAGCATCGCTTAATACATGTTCTCTAATAATTAGTCGTTCGGTTTCTAGTATGATGGGAGCATTCATAATACTTTAAAAATAAAAAAAGAGATATTACTAACTCATTTTAAATGTGAATGTTATGCACAATCAGAATTTAGTATCGGAATAGTCAAATTTTAAAATATTTGATATATATTTTTACGCTTAACTAACAAGTCAGTCTGAATAACATTTATTAGTTCTGATTGTATAATCCTGATTAAACGATTAAATTTGATAATAAATCAGCATTTCATTCATGATTATTCTAAAAATATTAAAAAATAAATTTTTTCTAGTGATTATTGGATTAATCGTTTGGCTATTATATTTTGATAAAAACGATGTCTTTACTCAGTTTGATTTGATATCGAAGTGTAATAAATTAAATTTTGAAAAAGAATATTATATTTCAGAAATAGAAAAAAATAAAAAAGAGATATTTGAATTACAAAACAATAAAAAAAGTTTAGAAACTTTTGCTCGTGAAAAATACCATATGAAACGAGATAATGAAGATGTTTTTGTATTTGTTCAGAAATAAAAAAGGTTAGAATTTTTTCTAACCTTTTTTATGAGCGTTTAATAAGCGTAATCACTTAAATATTCGAAATTTTCAGTTAGTTTTCCATCTTTACAGATGCTTGCTCGTTCTATAACTCTGTCAATATCCTCTTTAAATAAAAATGGTAATACTCTTTCCATCAAATCTTTACCAAAATCATCACTAGCGTCACGTGGTAATTCGCAAGGTAAATTATCAACAGCCATCACACAAATAGTTTCTGTATTAAACGGAACATCTTCCTTATCGCTTTTAGGATTATAACCATAAAAAGGTTTATCAATTGAACTAGCTCTTAATGTAGTTGGAACAGATCCTTCAATATCACAGGTAATATCAGCCACTACACTCATATGGAAATCACTAGCTTTCATGTCATCTGTTGTAAACATTTTTGGTGAACGTGGGTCCCAAAAATGAGCTGAAACAAATATGTCAGTTACTTTAGTGTAGGGAGAAAATTTTGACACAAAATGTTCAGGATGACTATAAAAATCATTTAAGTCAAAATTATGATCATTTGGACGTTCAACATAATCTCTTGGATTCAATTGACAATATACAGGCTCTCTAAAAGATGCCATTAAAAACTCTTCAGGCGTTACTTTTCTGATACGCAAAGCTGATAATGTTTCGATAGCTCCATTAGCAACACGTCCACCTCCTGTTAAAGCAATTTTAATGTTAGGTAATTTAACGCGTTTCAATTCTTCTTCCATTTCAGCTCTATCACGACATAAATTGGCAGGTTTAATCTGGAATAAATCATATTTTCTACCATATCCTAATATGCCATTATAGGTTCCTACAATTCCCGCATACCTTCCAAAGCCAATAATTCGATTATGGTTTTTATCAGTTAAGGTTTCGTAATCTACCATTTGAATTTTTTTCTCAATAAGCGTTTTCATTAATTTGACATTATGCGCTTGTTTTTTGATGGTATGAGAAAAGAAAAAGTACTTTTTACCTGCAATTAAGTTTTCTTTAGGGACTTCTTTTACACCCATTAGCACATCACAATCACTTAAATCTTCTTGAAGTGTTAATCCAAAGGCTAAATATTCTTCGTCACTGTAGCATCTAATTTTACTAGGTTGTATAACAATTTCTAAATTAGGATATAGATGTAATAATTCGGTACAAATTAATGGGGTTAAAGGAACTCGTTTATCTGGAGGTGATTTTTCTTCTCGAAGAACACCAATTTTAATTTTTGACATAAAATTGAAAATTTATTATTAAATCTATACGCAAATATAAGAGTTTAATTTAGTTCATTAAAGTGCCAATAAATGACAATAAAATGAGTATCAAAACCCAATTTTGTATGTATCTTTGTATGATTAAATAACAATTGTTCTTTAACATATGGGCCCGACCGGTTTTGACAGCGAGCGCGATTGGTAAGTAAGCAGGTGGTGCGTTGTGGATATGGCACCTTAAACTCAACTCTCAAACTTTTATTCGGCGAAGAGAATTCTTACGCTATGGCTGCTTAGTCCAAGACTAACCAACCTTTGCAAACCTTGTAGCATCGTTGCTTAGCGACGAGAATTTTGCATCATAAATTAGCAACTTGTTTTAGGGATGATGTTACCTAAAACAATATTAGCATCTAAGTTTAAGTTTGGTATGAATAAACGCCTGATTTAAATCGAAAACCAAGTTTGTTCTAAACTTTGTAGAAAGCTTATTAATTCCTTGTTTGGACGAGAGTTCGAATCTCTCCGGGTCCACCAAAATGAGAGTTTACATTTTTTTGTAAACTCTCATTTTTTAATTGATTTTTTCAATTTTATATATTGATTTGATTGATTTTCCAATCTTATTTTGTTCCTGAATATTTTCGTTATATTTATATATTATGAAATATTCGGTATTGTATATATTAAGTTTATCTCTTCTATTTAGTTGTACCAATTCTCCTAAAAACATTTCCTTTCCAGAAAATGAAACAGAGTTTGAGAAGCCTGTTGTTAAAAAACTTGGTCAAGTAAACATCATAAAAGTCAACCCAGTTATTATACCTATTGGCAAAAATAGGTCAGATTCTATTATGCCAACTATTATCACGAATCTTGGAAAACCAAAAAATGTTCCATTTACATCCAATGAAAAAACATTATCTAAACCTTATTTAATTCCTTTTAAACAACCTGATACTATTTTTTACTTTAATGAACTTTCTCAACAAATTTTAAGAAAAAAATATCAAAATAAAACTTTATTAAATGTATCAAATCCTCTTACGAAAAAAGTAAAACCAAAAATCGTTATACTAGGACAACCGGATAAAATATTGTGTAAGCCTGCTCAAACAGCCGATAATGCCATTACAAATTTGAAATTTTACACTCAGGATCAAGGCTTAGTAGCTACTATTGTTCAATGCATGTGTTATGACCGAAATGGAAATTTATGGGTTGGAACGGATGGGGGCTTATGCAAATTTGATGGAAAAGAATGGTGGATTTATACAGTATCACAAGGATTAAGTAACAATTATGTGTTTAAAATACAAGAAAGTAAAGATGGAAATTTAATAATAGGTACAGATGGGGGAGGATTGAATATTCTTGATTATAGAAACCAAACTATAAAAATTTATAATCAATCCAATGGCTTGAGTAGCAATTATATTACATGTTTATCGGAAATGCCAGATGGAAAATTGTTTATAGGTACCGCTGGAGGAGGATTGAATATATTAGAAAATCAACAAGTAAAGTGTTATAATACTTCTAATGGTTTGAGTAAAAATTATGTTAGAAGTTTATTGATTTCAAAGAACGATAATATAATAATTGGAACTTCAGGTGGAGGATTCAATATTTTGAATCAAACAGAACAAACCATCAAGCAATATTCTAAAAAACAAGGAATTAGTGATAACTTAATCTTTAGTATGATTGAAGACCATCATGGCAATTTATATTTTGGCACTGACAGAGATGGCCTGTATGTAATTCCTAATAATTCATTCACTAATATCAATAATCAATTTCTAAAACGTTATACAATAGATCAAGGGCTTAGTAATAATGGTATATACTGTCTATTAGAGAACTTAAATGGGGATATAGTTATCGGAACTGATGGAAGTGGTCTAAATATATTAGATGAAAAAAGGCAACAGATAACAGAATATAGTAATATTCATGGGTTAAATCATAATACTGTTTTTAGTTTATTAGAATCACGAGAAGGTAATTTATTAATTGGAACGGATGGAGGAGGTATTAATATTTTAGATATCATAAACCAAAATTTATTACACTACAATCAATCACAAGGATTAAGTAATAGTTATGTGATGAGCATTCATGAAAGTAAAGATGGTAGCTTATTAATTGCTACCTCTGGAGGAGGAATGAATATTTTAGATAAAAGCAGTAAAACATTTTCACATTATGGCTCAGATCAGGGTATTAATGAACCTAAAATAATTAGTGTAATTGAGACTAATGATGATAAAATATTACTTGGCGCTGAAGTAGGAGGAGTCTTAATTATCGATAGACAAACAAATAAAATCATTAATTATACAACTTCTCAAGGAATAAATAGTGATTATATTCTTAGTTTATTAGAAAGTCGTAATGGTAATATACTAATAGGAACATACGGCAGTGGATTAAATATATTAGATGAAAAACGTCAACAAATTAGATCTTATAAAACGGATCAAGGTCTATCCAATAATTACGTTTATACTATCAAAGAAACTCATGATGGAAAATTTTTAATTGGAACAGATGGCGGTGGCCTTAACATTCTAGAATTCAAAAATGGAAATCAGGAACAAATCTTAAAACATTTCGGCATTGTTGAAGGCTTAAATAATAATTACATATTAAGTGTATTAGAAAATAGTGATGGTGATTATTTAATTGGAACAGATGGTGGTGGACTAAATTTAATTGATAATAAAAAACAATTAATAAAACATTATAGCTTGGAACAAGGTCTTCCTAATAGTAAAGTATTTTCAATAGCTGAAGATAGTCTTGGAAATATATGGTTGGGAACAGGAAAAGGATTATGCAAAATGATCCATAAGAACGGCGAATATATAGTTCAAAAAAATTTCGATAAACGTGAAGGATTAATGTTCATGGATTTTAATCCTAATGCGATGTATATTACAAAAAAAGGAAAATTATGGGCTGGAATAGGAGATATTCTTACCGAATTTAATCCTTATGTTCGTATAGATAGCCTAAAACCTTTTACATTCATTACTAATGTTAGTGTGATGGAAAAAAATGATCATTGGTTTACTGAAAGACAAATTTTACAAAACTTAAATTCATCTGACACAGTATGGTCTAGTAATCAAGAATCGTTTTTTGTAAATAGAAACTTAGCAGTTGATACCTCGTATTTTATTAAAAACAAAATACAATATAATGGGGTATCAAAAGATATATATCATTTACCTTTAAATTTAGTTTTACCCTTTAAACAAAATCATTTAACCTTTGATTTTACAGGTATATGCATTTCAGCTAATGCCGATAAAATAAGGTACCGCTATATCTTAGATGGATTAGATGACAATTGGAGTCCAATTACTGAAAAATCAGAAGCTGATTACCGCAATATACCTCCAGGAAATTATGTTTTTAAAATTGCCGCTCGAAGTGCAAATGGTTATTGGAGTTCACCCGTTAAGTTTGCTTTTGAAGTCCTTGCACCTTGGTATCAAACCAAGTGGGCAATCATGTTATATATTATTTTCTTAGTGGGTTCAATTTTTGGATTTACTAATTGGAGAACACATCAACTTAAAGTAAGACAAAAGGCACTTGAATTAAAAATTGATGAAGCTACCTTAAAAATAAGACAACAAAAGGACTTGGTAGAGGAACAAAAATATTTAATTGAAGAAAAACATAAAGAAATAACAGATAGCATTAACTATGCTGAAAGAATTCAGAAAAGTTTTCTCGCTACTAAATCCCATTTAGACAGTTATCTTTCTGAATATTTCATTCTTTTTCAACCAAAAGATGTGGTTAGTGGAGACTTTTATTGGAGTTCAACCTTAAATGATGGAAAATTTATACTTGCCACTGCAGATAGCACTGGTCATGGAGTTCCTGGAGCCATTATGAGTTTACTAAATATCACCTCATTAGAAAAAGCGATTGAAACGCATAAAGAACCATCTGATATATTAAATGCAACAAGAAAAATCATTATTGAAAGATTAAAAAATGATGGTAGCTCTGAAGGCGGAAAAGATGGAATGGATTGTTCTATTATCATTTTTAATAAAGAAAAAACTAAATTGACCTATGCAGCAGCAAACAATCCTGTTTGGATTATTCGAGATAAAACAATTATAGAACTACCAGCTGATAAAATGCCTCTAGGTAAACATGATAAACAAGATGTTTCTTTTAGTCAAAATGAAATTTCACTACAAAAAGGTGATATTGTTTACACTTTTACTGATGGTTTACCAGATCAATTTGGAGGTCCTAGAGGCAAAAAATTCATGTATAAACAATTGAAAGAATTACTAATTAATATTTCTAATGAATCCATGGAAAAACAAAAAGAAATGATTGAACTTGCCCTAAATAATTGGAAGGGACAGTTGGAACAAGTGGATGATGTTACTCTAATTGGCATTAGAATTTAAATTTATTATAAACGTATTATATCATCATTATTCATAAATATTTATTATTATGATTTATAAAATAAAACTAGAGATCATTTTTTTATTAGCATTTCTTGCAATCACTTTTTCTAGATGTAAAGTTTATTATGATGTAAATTCAATAAATGGAAAATTAAAATCAAGTGTTGATAATGTTAATCAAAATTGTTCCACAGTAACAAGTAAGATCTTTTCTATGGAAAGTGAATATTTGGCTTTAAACTGTAAAACTGATGAAAAACCATTTCAAATTGCCAAACAACTTTTATTTGAAACGGATGCTTTAGTAAAAGAAATGTCTAAATACCAAATGAATATTAATGATGAATATGAGAATTTCATAGAATACACTAAAGGTAAAAGTAAAATAGAGTCGGGGACTCAAGAATGGAAAAAATTCAAATACACCAAAAAAGCTATTAAATCAAATGTTCAAACACTTCAATTAAAAGGTAATGATGCTGTAAAAAAAGCAACATCTTTTAATCAATATGCAAATGAAGCTATTTTAAAAAATATTCAATATTGCGATGTGGCTTCCTTCAATGTTAGATTTGATGATATCATATTGAATTTAGATAAAAGCCAGAAAACGTTTTTAGAACAATTAGCAGAATATGAATCAAAACTTCAATTTTTGACTAATAAATTTAGTCAAGTATATCCCGATCAATGTAAATTATTAAATGAAGATTTTCAAAAGATTAAAACAGGAAAAGATCGTTTTGAATCTGTGAAATCAAATGTGCAATTTAGTGTCAACAAGTTTAAAGTATATACAGTAGGGAAACAAAAAATATATTCATGTGCTTCAGATTGGTCTTTTGTTAGTCAAGCTGAAAAAGAAATGACTGAGCAACAAAATGAATTGAGTAGTTTACAGCAAAATATTCAAGGCTTAATCAACCATATGCAAAGCATTATTAATACGATGCAGCAATAAATTTCATAAATAATGAATATAACCTGAAGGCATTCTGTAGAATTTCTAAATTCCAATTTATTTTTTAAAAATTCACCTCAAATTATAGAATTCAAAAAAAATAAATTTTATATTGGTCAAATAAAAATTTAATCATGAAACAAATATTTACAACTATTTTATTCTCAGTAATTTATTTACTGTCATTTAATCAAGGATATTCGCAATGTCCAATTTTAAATCAGGTTCCAGTTGCAACAAATTCTTCTTTATGCGGATCAGGAACTAGCTCTATTTCAATACCATCTTCAGAAGTAGGTATTTTGTATTCTTTAGTATCAGGAACAACAGCTGTTTCTCCTACCTTAACTGGTAATGGAGGTAGTTTAGTTTTTTCAACTGGCTCTGTAACAACTACAACTACTTTCTCAGTAGCTGCAACAAATGGAACATGCGCTGTTGTTATGACACCTGCAATCACGATCACAGTTAACCCATTACCAACTATTACAATTGTAGCATCAAACACTACAATTTGTCGAGGCCAAGTCGATACATTAACAGTTTCTGGTGCTTTAACATATACATGGGTACCTTCAAATTCTAATTTATCTACATTTACAGTATCTCCAAATAACACGACTTCTTATACAGTAACGGGAACAGACGCTAATGGTTGCTCTAATGCAGCTATTAAGTCCGTTTCTGTTAATCCAACTCCTACAATTACAATAAACGCAACTCCGTTTGGAGGTTTATGTGCCGGACAAACAGCATCATTAACGGCTACAGGCGCAAGTTCTTATGTGTGGAGTAATTCTTTAACAACAGCATCAATAACAGTAAGTCCAACAGTAACAACTGTATATACTGTTACTGGAACAAATGCAAATGGATGTTCTGCATTTAGAACAAGAACAATTACGGTTAATCCCACCGCTACAATAACAATTAACGGTCCTTCATTATTATGTATTGGAGCATCTGCTAATTTAAGCGCAACAGGTTCAACTTCTTATACATGGAATACTGGAGCCACTACTACTACTATTTTAGTTTCACCAACAGTTACAACAACTTATTCTGTAATTAGTGGAACTGGCTTTGGAACGTGCCCTGGAACAGCAACTTATACATTAAATGTTTCTCCAAATCCATCTCCAACAGTAACTATTAGTGGTTCAACTATAACTTGCAGTGGCCAACCAGATGTTTTAACCGTATCAGGTGCATCAACTTATACATGGAGTGCTAATTTAGGAAATGTAACAACAACGACAGTTGCTCCAAGTCCTACAGTGAATACAACTTACCAAGTAACTGGAATGGATGGAAATGGATGTAGTAATACTAGTACTTTTTCAGTAACAGTTAGTGCACTTCCTAACGTAACAACAACAGGTATTAAAAAAATATGTATTGGTAATTCAACTACATTAACTGCTAACAACGCTTCAACATATTTATGGGATAATGGCGTTTCTACTAATACTATAGTTTTAACACCAACTGTTACTACTATTTATACAGTAACTGGAACTTCAGTAAATGGATGCTCAAGATCAGTTGTTGCAACAGTAACTGTTACCCCATTACCAACATTAACCGTGACTCCAATAACAATTTGTTATCCTGCAACGGCAACACTAGTAGCCACACCAAATACTTATTTATCTTACACTTGGTCTCCTGGATTAAGCAGTGTAAATGGAACCTCTGTGACGGCTAGTCCATCTGTTACAACTAACTATACCTTATCAGCTACAGATAATAATGGATGTGTTGGTTCTACCATTGCAACCATTGTATCTGTTACAAATTTATCGGTATCTGCAACTGCATCTAATTCTGTAGCATGTTTAGGAACACCAGTAACCTTAACAGGATTAGGAGCAAGTTCATACACATGGACCTCAAGTGCAGGAACAATGAGTTCAAACTCGGGAGCGGTGATAACAGTAACACCATCCGCTTCATCAACAAGCTATACTATTGATGGATCATCTGGAACATGTTCTCCAAGTTCATACACTTTAACCGTTAATGTAAATCCTTTGCCTACTGTTAGTGCATTAGTATCACCTAATGACTCAGTATGTAATGGAACTCCTATTATCCTAGATGGAGTAGGAGCCAATACTTATTCGTGGACTAATGGAGCTTCTAATGGAATTGCATTTTCGCCTTCTGTAACGGCTACCTATACAGTAACTGGAACTGATTTGAACGGATGTAAGAATACATCAACTCAAAAAGTGACCATTAATCCTTTACCAAATATTACAATTACAGCTGCACCAGGAGGAAATATATGTCCAAGCCAAACAGTCGCATTAACTGCAACAGGAGCAACGTCTTATACTTGGAGTGCAAATGCTGGAAGTGTATTAACTAATACAACTATCATTAGCCCTTTATCAACAACTGTTTATACGGTAACAGGAATAGATGCATTAGGTTGTGTTAATACAAGAACAAGAACAGAAACTGTCAGAACAGCACCAATAATTTCAATCAGTGGTCAAAATATGTTTTGTCAAGGAGCATCCGTTTCGGCAACACTAGTTGCAACGGGAGCTACATCATATACGTGGAGCACAGGAGCAAATACATCAAGTATTGTTGTAACACCTTCATTAACTACTGGCTATTCAGTTGTGGGAACAGGAACTAATGTTTGTACAACTTTAAAAGAAGATACTGTGTACATTAATCCTTTACCTAATATTACAATAACTAACCCTTCGTATATATGTTCTGGTAATTCAGGCACATTAACTGCTAGTGGTGCAAATAATTATGTATGGAGTACATCAGCGACAACATCTGTTATTGTTATAAGTCCAACAGTTACGACCAATTATTCAGTCACAGGTACTGATGCAAATGGTTGTTCTAACTCGGCTTCTGTTACACAATCTGTATCAGTTTGTACAGGAATTCAAAACTTAAATAATGAGTTAACAAACGTTTATCCAAATCCCTCAAATGGATTAATTACAATTGAGATATTAACTCCATCTAATATTTTGATACTGGATGTTTTAGGAAAAAATGTTTATACTAAATTATTAGAAAACGGAAAACATCAAATTAATCTTTCTGAATTTTCAAAGGGATTATATTTAATGAAGATTAGCTCAGAAAATAATGTGAATAAAACTGTTCGATTAATCATCCAATAATTTTAAACTAGTATCGATTTTCAAAAACCTCGGAAAGATTTCCGAGGTTTTTTTATGGATAAACATTTTCTGAAATTATTAAATCCAAATTAGTGTTTTATGTTTTTTTAGCTTTTTTATCATCCTCATTTTTTATTTTTTATATAATTTTGAAAACATGAAAACACTATTTATTATATTTTTAAGCTTTATAGGTTATACTGAAACAAGTATACAAGTTCCAACATGGAAAAAAGAACAATTAATGTTAACCATTGAACTTAGCACAAAAATAAAAACAAATGCCAAAGACAAACCTCTTATTTTTAATGTTGGCCCAATGGAAAATATTAAAGGAGCAGTAGCTGTTGGAGCTGCTACTAATGTGACGTTTGGAAGTAAAATACAATCTTACCTTACCATGGAAAGTAAAACAAAACCAATTGTAGTATACTGTGGATGTTGCTCTTATGCTAGTTGCCCTAATATTAAACCAGCTTACGATTATTTAATTGGACAAGGATTTAAAAATACTAAAGTCTTAGAATTACCTGATGGCATTAAACCGGATTGGGTAGCAAAAGGGTATCCAACTGAGTAATTAAACTTAAAGTTTGTTATAGTTTTTGTACTAGATTGTGTCATCATTAAAACATGAATTTTTATAGTATTAATTATTTTATAGGAGTTTCTCCTAAAATCCACATCGTTCGTTGAGCTTTTTTTAATTTTAAATTAAAAGCATCAATTGAATATTTTTGAATATGACTGACTGCTTCATTGATATCGTCTGTAAACAATATTAACTCCATATCAGTTTCTTTAATTGTTTGTTCTTTTGCCATTAAATGAATATGTTCATGTAAGTTTTTATGATAGTCTTTACCCATAATAACAATTGGAAATCGGTCGGTTTTACCTGTTTGAACCAATGTCAAAGCTTCAAAAAATTCATCTAAAGTTCCAAAACCACCAGGCATAACAAAAAATGCAAATGAGTATTTTCTCAATAATTCTTTTCTTACAAAAAAATGTTTTAGTGTAACAAAATGATCTAAATATATATTATGTTTTTGTTCGTTTGGTAAAACTATATTACATCCAATTGATAATCCTCCAACATCTTTAGCGCCTCTATTCGCAGCTTCCATAATACCAGGTCCTCCACCAGTCATAATAGCAAATCCTAATTTTGATATTTCTGAAGCTACTTGACGTGTCAGTTTATAGTACTGATGAGTTTCATCGAATCTAGCAGACCCAAAAATGGTTACACAAGGTCCTATAAAATGTAATTTTCTAAACCCTATAATAAATTGATGAAAGACACTAAAAGCAAATTTTAATTCATCCCATCTTGATCTTGGGCCATCTAAAAATATGATTTCTTTAGGATGCGATTGTTTATTCACAGATTCTAATATATAATTTTAATATCCTTTTAGTTCTATAGTATTTCCGTCAATCATGGTTGCCCATTTACCCATTTTTTTTTGAATAATCTTAAAATGGTGTTCTTCTTCAGGACTAATTAAAGAAATGGCTTCTCCAGAAGCTTCAGCTCGTCCTGTTCTTCCAATTCTGTGAATGTAATCTTTAGGAGAACGAGGTAATTCATAATTAATCACATATGGTAAAAATTTAATATCTATACCACGAGCCATTAAATCTGTCGCTACTAAAACTTTTACCTTTCCTGTTTTAAAAAAATCTAAAGCTTGTAACCTTGCTTCTTGGCTTTTTTTACTATGAATCGCAAATGCATCAATACCATTTTGACTTAACTTTAATGCTACAGCATCTGCTCTATGAACCGATGATGTAAATATTAAGACTTGTTTTATTTTTTGTTTTTTAATAATGTAACGAAGTAGGGGACCTTTTTTTTCTTCGGTAATTAAGTATGCAAATTGTTTGATTAAATCTAAATTTTGTATTTCTTTTTCTACTTTAATAACAACAGGATGTCGTAATACATTACGATTAATGTTATTTAAATCATCGCTTAAAGTTGCTGAAAATAATAGGTTTTGACGATTCTTTGGTAATAAGCTAAAAATCTTAGACATCTCTTCTTTAAAACCAAGATTGAGCATTTTATCAGCCTCATCTAAAACTAATATTTTAATGGCAGACAAAGACACTGAATTACTGGAAATTAATTCTAATAACCTTCCAGGCGTGGCTACTAAAACTTCTACTCCTTGCAAGCCAATCATTTGTGGATTAATAGATACTCCGCCATACACGGCCAAAGTTTTGATAGGTGTCGGCAAATTAGCTCCTAATGAAGTGAATACTTCATTTACTTGAATAGCTAACTCTCTTGTAGGAACAACTACTAAAGCTCTTACATGTCGGTTTTTTGTTGAAATACCTGCCTGTAATTGCTGTAAAATAGGTAGCACAAAACTAGCTGTTTTACCAGAACCTGTTTGGGCAATACCTAAAATATCTTTGCCTTCTAATATGGCTGGAATAGCTTGTTGCTGAATAGGGTAGGGCTGTATGTATTTTTGTTCGGCTAATGCTTTTAATAAAGCATCCGTTAAACCAAGTTTCGAAAAAGGCATAGTGTAATTTTTAAGGCTCAAATATACTACATATTAATAGAACGCTGATAAACCTGGTCTTATATGATAAACTGCGTTTTTTTTGAAACAAATGTAAATAGTCAAATCATTCAAAATCATAACAAATCTGTGGTATCTGCGTTCTATAATTTAGCTGTATATTTGTAACTTATATAAAAACCATGAACTACAATACCATCCTTTCTCATTTCAATATCAAAGAACTTAACGAAATGCAGAAAGCCTCTTTGGAAGCTATAGCTAAACCAAATGATGTTGTTTTAATTTCTCCTACAGGTTCTGGAAAAACAATTGGATTTTTATTGCCAATCCTTCAATTATTAAATACAGATATCAATGGTGTGCAAGTCTTAATCATTGTACCTTCACGCGAATTAGCGATACAAATTGAGCAAGTATTTAAACAAATGAAAACCAATTTTAAAATTAATTGCTGCTATGGTGGTCATTCTGTTCGGATTGAAGAAAATAATTTACAGCATCCACCTGCTGTTTTAGTTGGAACTCCGGGAAGAATTTCTCATCACTTACGTCGTAAAAATTTAAACGTTGATAGTGTTCATACATTAATATTGGATGAATTTGATAAATCTTTAGAGTTTGGTTTTAAAGATGAAATGGAGTTTATTATTCAACAGTGTAAACAAATTAAAAAAAGAATCCTAACCTCTGCTACCAAGATAGATGATATTCCATCATTTGTTGGATTAAAAAATCATATTGAATTAAATTATACAACAGAGCATACAGATTTAAAATCAGCTTTAATTATTAAATCTGTCAGGGTAGAAGGTGATGATAAATTAGAAGCATTAATGTTATTACTGGGAAAAATTCAAGCGAAATCAACCATTGTATTTTGTAATCATCGAGATGCTGTCAATCGAATTTCAGAACAATTAGAGTTGTATAAAGTAGACCACGGATTTTATCATGGAGGATTAGAACAAATAGATAGAGAAAAAACATTAATTAAACTTCGTAACGGAAGTGTTAATTTATTAATCACCACAGACTTAGCTGCTCGTGGATTAGACATTCCAGAAATTGAAGCTGTGATTCATTATCAATTACCTACCACCGAAGATACTATGATTCATAGAAATGGTAGAACTGCTCGTATGAGTGCTCAAGGAACTGCCTATTTTTTATTGGATCTCAACGATCACCTACCGAAATTTTTAGAGACAACTCCTATTGAAGAATCTTTGCCAAAGACATTAATATTACCTGCACCCTGTGAATGGAAAACATTATATGTAGGGGCGGGAAAGAAAGATAAAATCAATAAGATGGATATTGTTGGTATGCTTTTACAAAAAGGACAATTGCAAAAAGACGAATTAGGAAAAATAGAGGTATTGGATCATTCTGCATACGTCGCTATCAAAGCAAACAAAATTATTAAAACACTTCAACTCATCAGAGACGAAAAAATAAAAAATAAAAAAATGAAGATGGATATATCATCTTAGGACGTCTATTAATGAATATTCCCTTTTAAGAAATAAAATTAATAAATTAGGTTATTGTTAATAATATGTTTATATTTGTATACTTCTTATGAAGACTGTAGTTCATCCGCTTGTAAATGTTTATTGCAAATCGAATACTTTTACATTTTTCTTAATAAAGTATTTAATAATAAAAACAATTAATGACATTTACAGAATTAAAATTGATCAAACCGCTGCTTACCGCGCTTGACAAAAAAGGATACAAAGAACCGTCTCCGATCCAACAACAAAGCATTCCACACATTTTACAAGGAAAAGATATTTTTGGCTGTGCGCAAACTGGCACAGGAAAAACAGCTGCTTTTGCCTTACCTATATTACAATTACTTGATGCTAACAAAAAACCAAATCAACGCAGAGAAATTAAAGCATTGATTTTAGCCCCCACTCGTGAATTAGCAACTCAAATTAGTGACAATTTTAAAGAATACGGAGAAAATCTAGGTTTTAAACATGCTGTTATTTTTGGTGGAGTATCACAATTTCATCAAGTTGTCGCTGTTAAAACAGGGATTGATATTTTAATTGCTACGCCTGGGAGGTTATTAGATTTAATGAACCAAGGTATTATCAAACTAGGTTCTGTTGAATATTTCGTTCTAGATGAGGCGGATAGAATGTTAGACATGGGCTTTATTAATGACATGAAAAAAGTGATTGCTAAGTTGCCAGTAAAGAGACAAACGATGTTTTTTTCAGCGACTGCAGCGCCTAACATCATGAAATTAGCCAATACGATTTTAAAAAATCCTGTAAGTGTAGCTGTAAATCCTGTTTCCTCAACGGCAACTTTAATTAAGCAATCCGTTTATTTCGTTCAAAAAACTAAAAAAGCAGCTTTATTAAAATTTATTTTAGAAGATAAAAAAATTAATCATGTTTTAATTTTTACAAGAACTAAACATGGAGCAGATAAAGTAGCAAAAGCTTTAAATGCTTTTAAAATAAAAGCAGAAGCAATTCATGGTAACAAATCTCAAAACAATAGAGAGAAAGCCTTGAAAGGATTTAAAGATAGAACACTTAATGTTCTTGTTGCGACCGATATAGCATCAAGAGGTATTGATGTTGATAAATTAACTCATGTGATTAACTACGAAATTCCTGAGCAAGCAGAAGCATATGTTCATAGAATCGGAAGAACTGGAAGAGCAGGAGAGAGTGGTGAGGCTATATCATTATGTAGTCATGAAGAAATTCCTTATTTAAAAGGTATACAAAAATTAATTAAAAAAGATATTGATGTAATTAAAAAGCATCCTTATTCTTAAAACAGCATTGTGTCTATTATCAATTAGTGATAAGGGCATAATAAATAAAATAAATAATAACAACAAAAAACAAAAAAATGAAAAACGGAGTAGTAAAATTTTACAACGAGGCAAAAGGTTTCGGGTTTATTAAAGAAGAAAATGGTCCAGAGATCTTTGTTCATGCAACAGGTTTACAAGAAGAAATTCGCGAAAACGACGAAGTTGTATTTGACGTGCAAGAAGGTAAAAAAGGATTAAATGCAGTTAATGTTAAATTAGCTTAATCTAAAACAAATAATACAAATAAAATGAAAAACGGAGTAGTAAAATTTTATAACGAAGCAAAAGGTTTCGGATTTATAAAAGAAGATAACGGTACAGAGATTTTTGTTCACGCAACAGGTTTAGAAGAAGAAATTCGCGAAAACGATAATGTTGTATTTGATGTACAAGAAGGTAAAAAAGGATTAAATGCAGTTAATGTAAAATTAGCTTAAGCTTTAATTATTATCTAAAAAAATCCCTTACAAATAGTAAGGGATTTTTTTGTTTTATTTTTTTGCCGAATCAAATTTTACAAAAATATTAATGTAAATTAATCGTGATATCCTCATGAGCCATGGAAATAAAATAATTACTATACCTAGAAACGAAAATAAATAGGTTAACAAACCCAATTTAAAGATTAAAACCATCAACATAAATAAGGCAATTCCTATGATGATATTAACTCCATAGCTCACATACATCGCGCCATAATAAAAACCGACTTCTTTATTAAAAAGTTCACCACAATAAGAACATTTATCATGCATTTTAATAAAATCTGAATTATAGGAGTTTTTATTTATAAAAAAATCTCCAGTATGACATTTTGGACATTTATTGTTAAATATAGAGTAGAGTTTAGTGCCTTTTAACATCAAAATTATGAATATATTAATTTTTAGCGCAAGCTACGCTTACTATTTTTGCATTTGTTTTTTGAATGGCTCCAAATCCACCTGCTACATCTATTAAATGGTGGTAACCTTTTCTTTTTAATAAAGATGCTGCAATCATACTTCTATAACCTCCTGCACAATGAATGTAATATTCTTTTTCTTTTGATAAAGAATCCTGCCAATTATTTATAAAATCTAATGGGGAAGAATCGACACTGCATAAGTGACTAGAGTCATATTCACCAGGTTTCCTAACATCTAAAACATCAATGGTTGAGTTAGATAATTTTCCAGAAAACTCATCTGCTGTAATAGATAGAATAGAAGAGGTTTCGCCACCAGATAATTTCCAGGCATCAACACCTCCGTTTATATATCCTACACAATTATCATATCCAACTCTACTTAAACGCTTTACAGTTTCTTCCTCTCTACCTTCCGGAGTAACTAAGATAATAGCTTGCTTCAAATCATGAATTAATGCACCAACCCATGGGGCAAATTGTCCATCAAGACCAATAAAAATGGAATTAGAAATATGCTCAGCAGCAAATTCTTGTGGTTTTCTAACATCTAAAATAATTGCATTAGTAGTATCCAACAGATGCTTCACATCGTTAGTTGATAATACTTTTGTACCTTTTAATGCGACATCATCATAGTTATCATAACCTATTTTATTTAATTGTGCGTTCTTTGCAAAATATTGTGGAGGAGGTAAGATTCCTGTTGTTAGTTCTTTTATAAATTCTTCTTTAGAAATATTAGCCAAAGCATAATTAGTTTTCTTTTGATTCCCTAAAGTATCAAAAGTTTCTTTACTCATATTTTTACCACATGCAGAACCAGCACCATGAGCAGGATAAACAATTACATCATCGGGTAAGGTCATAATTTTATTATGTAAGGACTCATATAGCAAGCCTGCTAAATCCTCTTGGTTTAAATCTGATTTAATTGCCAAATCAGGACGCCCAACATCACCAATAAATAATGTGTCGCCTGAAAATATGCAATGAGGCTTTTTATGTTCGTCCAATAACAAAAAGGTAGATGATTCTAAAGTATGACCAGGAGTATGTAATACCTTAATTGTTAGTTTCCCAATTTTAAATTCTTGATTATCATTGGCGATTATACTTTTAAATTCAGTTTGTGCATTTGGACCAAAAATAATTTCCGCACCTGTATTTTTCGCTAAATCTAAATGACCAGATACAAAATCAGCATGAAAATGAGTTTCAAAAATATATTTGATTTTAGCATTATTTTTAATTGCTAAATCTAAATATGGCTGATACTCTCTTAATGGATCAATAATAGCAGCTTCTCCTTCTGATTGAATATAATATGCACCTTGTGCTAAACAGCTTGTATATAATTGTTCTACTAACATGTTTTTAAATAAAATTAATTAATAATGATGGCAAATAGCTTTAAAAAAATAATGTAAATGACTGATCACTATTTCATATCATTGACAATATTACTTGCTTCAAAGATATAGTTATCTTTTTGAATATTTTTAGTCCATTTTATTTCTCGGTTATATTTGGTAGTATCATTTTTCAAAACTTCCTTATCAAAACTAGGAAGCTCTGCTGAGAAACCTTTAATATCGATTTTTAATTCATCATATTTTTTAAATTCATCTCTCAAATGTTTTTGTTCGGCTCTATATTTATCAATACTTAAATTATATTTTGTATCATCTTTCTTCGCCTTTAATTCTTTTGATTCTGTTTCAATTAATTTAAATGCCGCACTAGATTTGATTCTTTCAGAACTTCCTTTTTTTACCTTAGTATAATTAATGGTTGCATATTCATTGTATGTTGCCTTAATAATTTCATCCCAGGCCATAGGATAATCTAACTCTTTTTCACCAACTTCAATAAATGCATAAGGATCGGGTAAAACAACATCTGGCATAACACCTTTTAATTGAGTAGCCCCACCATTAATTCTATAAAACTTCTGGTTAGTAATTTTAACTTCTCCCAAAGGTTTCACGGAATCAAATTGAGGAAGTAAATATTGATCTAAATTATAAAAAGATTGCACAGTCCCTTTTCCAAAACTTTGAGTACCTATAATAACTCCTCGTTTATAATCCTGAATAGCTGCTGCTAAAATTTCTGACGCTGATGCGCTTCCGTGATTTACCAAAATAGCTAATGGTCCATCCCAAGTAATATCAGAATTTTTATCTTCCATAACATATACTTTTCCCATTTTATCTTTTACCTGAACTACTGGGCCTCTTGGGATAAATAATCCAGCCATCTCAACAACTTCTTGTAAAGAACCACCACCATTGTCTCTTAAATCAACAATAATACCTTCTACGCCTTGGTTTTTTAATTTTTCTAATTCTTTTTTCATATCCGCCGAACATCTATGCGCTCCATTTCTTGTAAAATCAGCATAAAACATTGGTAAATAAATATATCCAATTTTCTTTTTGTTATTTAAAATAGCTGATTTTGCATAGGTTTCATCCATTTCAATCACGTCTCTAATAATCGGAATAACTTTAAATGAACCATCAGGCTTTTTAACCGTTAATCGAACTTCTGTTCCTTTTTTTCCTTTTATTAAATCAATCGCATCATCCATATCCATATCTGTAATATCCTTAGGTTCATTAGAACCTTGAGCAACTTTATGAATTTCATCTCCAGCTTTTAATTCTCCTTGTTTAAAAGAAGGTGAGCCAACAATTATCTCAGACACTTTTAATATTCCATCTTTTGACTGTAATCGAGCTCCAATACCTTCAAATTGACCGCTCATACTTTGGTCAAATTTCTTTTTTTCTTTTGGTGCAAAATATTCAGTATGTGGGTCATATAAACCAGTGATGGTGTTTATATAGGTTGAAAATCTATCTTTAGTTGTGATTTTATTTAACCGCTTAAACCATTCAACATTAGCTTTTAATGTTTTTCTTCTTGCGTCAACCTCTAAACTATCAAAAGTTTTTTCAGTATATACAGAATCTTTTTTTGCTTTGGCTTTTTCTTGCCCAGTTAACATTTCATCAAGCCTTGATAAGGTTTGATATTTCAGCATTTTTGTCCACTCAGCTTTTAATTCTTTTTCACTTGAAGCATACTTTAATTTTTCACCGTCAGTTTCATATTCTTCATCAATTGAATAATTAAAAGGAGTAGCCAATATTTCCTTTGCCCAATCTTCTTTCTCTTTTATTCGATTAGCAATAATATCCGCAGATAATTTATAAAAATCAAAAGTTCCATTATTGATTTCATCATCAATGCTTTTCTTATATTTACTTAAAGCATCTACATCACTTTGAAGTAAAAATTTTTTACTTATATCAATCCTTTTTAGATACAAATTAAAAGCCTTTTCACTAAACTCGTCATTAACTTTTAATGGGCTATAATGAGCCTGATTTAAAACAGACATTAGCATGTCTTGTAAAATTTGATTTTTTTCAAATTGAAAAAAAGTAAAAGAACAAAGGCTTATCCCTAAAATAAATAGGGTAGGTTTTAATATTTTATATCGCATAATGAACAAATTTAATAGTAAATTTTGATTATAATGATAAAGATTATAACGGATAATATCCGTTAGTAACATTAATTATTTGTTTAAAGTTTGTTAATTCATGCCATTTATAAACTATTACATTTACGATTCATATAAAAAACAGATTTTGTGCCATGATAGATTTTACACGTTCCGAATTAACACATTTTGTGATACATTATGTTGGAAACAAAGGCTTAGGAGAAGAATTAACGCTTAGCGATAAACAAATACAAATTACAGATGATTTTTTAAAAGATACAGTAATGAGATATTTAACATCTCCTTTCAAAACAGATATCTATTACCAATTTAAATCTAAGAATGAAATGCATTATCATGATGTGCAAAGCTATGCCTCAGATGTTTTTTCATCTACATCTAAATTTATTGAATCAAGTAAACATTTTGCCAAACACTTATACAACCAATCGATGCATCCAAAAATAAAAGGTGGAGAATTTTACACTTGTTATTTTAAGGATTGTAATATTGATGGTGTAATTTGCGATGCAATTGGTTTATTTAAAACAGAGAATAAAGATACTTATTTGAAAGTTTTTCAGCATATGGATAATTTTGATGTTGAATGCGATAATGGAATCAATATTAACAAACTCGATAAAGGATGTTTGATTTTTAATACCGAATCTGAAAAAGGTTACAAAATTAGTATTGTAGATACTAATAATAAAATTTCAGATTGTGCCTTTTACTGGGTTGAAGATTTCTTAAATACAAAAATGAAAGAAAACGCTTATTTCCATACATCTAATTTTATTGAAACATGCAAAGGATTTTGCGAAGAGGTTTTAACAGAAGGTAACAATGTTACTAAACAGGATCAAATGATGATGTTAAATAAAAGTACAAGTTTTTTTAAAGAAAAAGACAAATTCGACATCAATGAATTTGAACGTGAAATCTTACCGCAACCAGAATTAAAAGAGGCATTTAGAGAATATAGACAGACCTATAATGATAAAATGGATTTAACAGCAATTGATGATTTTGAGATATCTCCTACGGCGGTTAAAAAAAATCAAAAATTTATGAAAAGTGTTGTTAAATTAGATAAGAATTTTCATATATATGTTCATGGACGCCACGATTATGTTGAGAAAGGCTATGATGATGATAAAGGCTTAAAATTTTATAAATTATTCTATACAAACGAAGATTTCGGATAATAAATATTCTTTAAATGTTTCCTTTTTTTGGAATTTTTTTTTAATGAATTTGTTTAGTTAAATTAGCACCGTACTTTTAAGAATAAATTTCGACCTTGAAAAAAAATATCTATATAATTTTTGTACTTTATTTTAGCTCATGTTCTATTACATCACTATTTAGTCAAAATTTTGATAGGCCTTCAGCCTGGTCAAAATATAGAAGAGAGCTTATTCTTCAAATTGGAGCAACTGGTTTTTTAGGAGATTTAGGTGGTAGAAATGGTACAGGAACAGATTTTAGTCCTGTTGATTTAGAAGTATCCCTCACAAGACCAACTATTGGCGCTGCATATCGTTATAAACTTAGTAAAAACTTTAATTGGCATACCAGCTTTAATTATTTGCGCTTAGCAGGAGATGATAAACTTACGAAAGATATCTATAGAAATAATAGAAATTTAAATTTCAGATCTGATGTTTACGAAGTAGCGACTAGGCTGGAGTTCGGAATTTCTAAAGTAAGACGAGGTGGTTTATATAGTATGAAGAGATCTTTAGGTTCTATGAGAAAAAATCAAATATTTGAACTAATTGGATTTATAGGTATTGGGGGATTTTACTTTGAGCCAAAAGGAAAAAATCCAGTTTCAGGTGGTTTTGAAAAATTATATTCACTTCATACAGAAGGTCAGGGTTTACCAGGTGGACCAAAACAATATAATAAGGTAGCCTTTTGTATCCCTATGGGCTTAGCTTTCCATTATATAATTGATAGATATTGGTCTGTAGGTTTAGAATTTAACTATCGTAAAACATTTATAGATTATATTGACGATGTTAGTGGTAGATATTATGATAAAGCAGCACTTGAGCAAGCTTATGGCCCTAAATCTGTATTAATGGCCGACCCAAGTTTAGGAATAATACCTGGAGCTACCGGACCAAATGGAGATGGAACAGGCGCACAACGAGGTGATAAAAATAATGATTCTTATGCCTCAGTTCAATTAACTATTGGGCGTTTTTTTCCTCCTAAAAGAAGGAAAACAAGACTTAGATCTAAATTTTAATCTTAATATTCTTATAATAATTTTATAATATAAACATTAAAATTCTTAATAATATTTAAATTATTTTTAACACATGAGAGTCAGAGAATTAATAGTGTTGTGTTTTTTAATCAATGTTTTTTCATACAATCTTTTTTCTCAAAATTTTTCTAGTGGAGCGAATTGGAAAAAATACAGGAAAGAAGTTAGTTTTCAAATAGGCGCCAGCGGATTTTTAGGTGATTTAGGGGGCTTAAACACATCAGGAACCGATTATAGTCCAATCGATATGGAATATTCATTAGCCCGTCCAGCATTAAGTGTTGCTTACCGTTACAAACTTTCTAAACACATCAATTGGCAAAGTAGCTTAAATTATTTGTTAGTGGCAGGTGATGATAAATTAACCAAGGATATATATCGAAGTAATCGTAATTTAAATTTTAAATCAAATATTTTTGAGCTATCAACGCGATTTGAAGTTGCCATATTTACACAAAAAGTTGGTCATAGGTATAGTCTAAGAAATACAAAAGCAAAACGTAGTAGTAATAAATTTACTGAAGTAACAGCTTTTATAGGGCTTGGTGCATTTTATTTTAATCCAAAAGGACGAAATCCAATCACTGGTAAATTTGAAAATTTATATAATTTACATACCGAAGGGCAAGGATTACCTGGTGGTCCAAAACAATATAAAAGGGTGTCTATTAGTATTCCTATGGGTATTGCTTGGCGTTCTGCCATTAGTAAATATTGGACAATTGGAATGGAATTTTGTTTTAGAAAAACATTTTCAGACTATATAGATGATGTAAGTACCACCTACTATGATAAAGCCGCATTATTAGATGCATATGGCCCTAAATCTGTTACTATGGCTGATCCTACTTTAGATATAATCCCTGGAGGAACTGGACCAAATGGAGATGGCACAGGTGCTCAAAGAGGAGATAAAGAAAAAGATTCCTTTATGGCTCTTCAGGTTACAGTAGGTCGTACTTTTCCACCTAAGCGTCGCAGAACTAAATTAAGATCTAAATTTTAAGAATTTTTAAAATTATCGTAAACAAGTGATTCAAACCTATTTTGAAGATGATAGTTTGTAGCTATAATTTCTTTACCAAATAACCAATTATCCGATTTGCTAAAATCACAAACTGTTCCTCCAGCTTCTTTTACAATTAAAGCCCCAGCAGCAACATCCCAAGGGTTTAAGTTATATTCAAAAAAAGCGTCTACTCTGCCACATGCTAAATAACATAAATCTGCTGCTGCTGCGCCAATTCGTCTAACACCATGTGTATGTTTCATGAGGTAGGTCAACGTGTTCATATAATTTTCCAATCTCGAAAAATTATAAATTGGAAATCCTGTTGCGATTAAGCTATCTGATAAATTTTTTCTTTCAGAAACCTTTATTTTGGCACCATTTAAAAAAGCTCCTCCATTTTTTATTGCATAAAAACATTCATTTTGAGCAACTTCATAAACAACACCTAAAATAATTTTTCCATTTAACTCCAAGGCAATACTAATAGCGTAACAAGGTATACCATGAATAAAGTTTGTTGTGCCATCCAATGGATCAACAATCCAATTGTAATTTTTGATTTCACTTTTAGTATCTTCTTCTACAATGAAGCCTGCATCAGGTAAAATAATAGCTAATTTTTCAACTATTAATTTTTCTGAAGTTTTATCGACATAACTCACTAAATCATTTAATCCTTTTATTTCTACACGATTATATGAAAAAGTTTCTCTTTCATGTCTAATAAAATCACCTACTTCTTTTGCTAAAAAAATTACTTTTTCTAGGATATTGTTTAAATCCACACTTTCCATTTTTGCAGTGAAGTTAATAAACAAAAACTTTACCCATTACTTATAAATTTATAAGCTTCAGAAAAAAAATGAACAAGTGTTGCAAACATTATTTTGTAGAAAGAAGGATTATATATATTTTTCAAAAAAATTAAACCATGAACACAACATCACTTACGCAAAAATCAAAAGTATCTAAACTTGCTGAAAATATTATTGGATCTGAAATTATCAAATTAGCCGGAGAGGTTAATGAAAAAATTAAACACGGAGAAAAAATTTATAATATGACAATTGGTGATTTCAACCCTAAAGAATTCCCAATCCCAGCAGAATTAAAACAGTATATTGTTGATGCCTATTTTGATGATCAAACAAATTACCCAGCAGCTGATGGAATGTTAGAATTACGAAATGCTGTTTCTGATTTATTAAAAGAACGAGGTAATTTGGAGTATAAAAATGATGAAATTTTAATCGCCGGTGGAGCCCGCCCTATTATTTATAGTATTTTTAAAGCTTTAGTTGATGCAAATGATACCGTCATTTTTGCGGTTCCATCATGGAATAATAACCATTATTCCTATTTAAATTTTGCCAAGTCGGTTGTGATAGAAGCTACACCTGAGCAAAATTTTATGCCTTCTGCCAATGACATTAAACCATTTATTAAAGATGCGACCTTAGTGGCATTGTGTTCTCCTCAAAATCCTACAGGAACAATTTTTAGTAAAGAGGGACTAGAAGAAATTTGTGATTTGATTATAGAGGAAAATATTCGCCGTGGTCCTGATGCAAAACCCGTTTATTTAATGTATGACCAAATTTATTGGGCATTAACTTTTGGTGAAAGTAAACACTATAATCCTGTAGTGTTAAGACCTGAAATGAGAGCTTATGCAGTATTTGTTGATGGCATTTCTAAATCTTTAGCGGCAACTGGCGTAAGAGTAGGATGGAGTATGGGACCAAAATTAATTATTGACAAAATGAAAGCTATTTTAACACATGTTGGTGCATGGGCTCCAAAAGCTGAACAAATGGCCTCTGCAAAATATTTAAGCAATCTTTCATTATATGATGCTTTCATTGAAGAACAAAAAAATAAAATAAGTACAAGATTAGATGGGTTTTATAAAGGTTTTCAAGACTTAAAAAAAGAAGGATTTAAAGTGGATGCCATCACTCCACAAGCTGCCATTTATTTAACAATTAAGTTTGATTTGCATGGAATGAAAACTGCTAATGGATTAGAATTATCAAGTACAAAGGATATTACTAAATTCATTTTAGACGAGGCAAAATTAGCTGTTGTACCATTCTATGCTTTTGGAGCATCCGATAATTCACCATGGTACAGGATGTCTGTTGGCACATGCAAAGTTTCTGATATAACAGATGTGATAGCTAATTTAAGAAATGCTTTATTGAAGCTTTCATAATCAATAAATTTATAGCAATACAATAATAGCTCGTATATTTAATTAGAACTATTTGTTTTTTATATACATTTACTAAACCATTTTAGAGATGCAATGCTTGCACATTTTAAATATTTAAAAGTAGAAGTTTAATCTCATAAAATTAACAACCATAAATAATAACATATGAAAAAAGTCCTATTTTCTTTTTTAGCCATCATTAGTATTTTGTCTGATATTTCAGCAAATGTAGGAGATACCACATGGGTAACGATTTTTAACAATAGAAAAATTACTCAATGGGGTAATTACGACACAACATCCGTTTTGCCCACGGGAAAAACATTTAGAAAAATAAAATTACATTATATATTAGGAAGATACGCTTGTCCTGCAGGCACACAATATTGCGGATCGTGGGATTATACGACACAAGTTTATGCGAAACCTACAAATGCCGATACCGTAGAAATTGCAAGAATTATCACTCCCTATGCAACTGATTGGTTAAGCTCTAACAGAACAAATGATTTTGTGGTTGATGTAACAGATTATGCTTCTATTTTAAATGGTAATTTAGATTTTAGATATAAATATGATGGTTATTCATGGGGTTTTACTCTTACTTTAAAACTAGAAATGATTGAAGGAACCCCAGCAATGAATGCACTTTCGGTGAAAAATATTTATGATGGATATTATTCTTATGGAAACACCTCTGATCCTATAGAAAATCATTTGATTGAAAAATCATATTCATATAATAACCCTGCAACAAAAGCCTTTGTAAAAAACATTATTAGTGGGCATGGCTCTGATGATAATGGATGTGGGGAGTTTTGCAGTAAATATTATGATTTAAAAATTAACGGAACTCAAGTTTCTCAAAAACAATTATGGAAAAACGATTGTGGCTTAAACGATATTTCACCTCAAACAGGTACTTGGCTATATGAACGAGCTAATTGGTGCCCAGGACAAATTGTTTATCCTATTATGCATGATATTTCAACAGTAACTTCTCCAGCTTCTTCATTCTCTGTAAATATTGATATGGAGCCATATACTTCTCCTACACAGTCAAATACAGGTGGTTATAATGTTGTATCTCAATTAATTTCTTATTCTGCACCAAACTTTAGTACTGATGTTTCTATTGAAGATATTATTGCCCCAAATAGCGACCCTAATTATGCTCGCGCAAATAATATTTGTGTTAATCCAAAAATTAAAATTAAAAACACTGGAACAAATCAAGTCACGCAAGTTGTTTTTAATTATAATATTTCAGGCGGTTCAGTTGCAACATACACTTGGAATGGTAGTCTAAATTTCTTAGATGAAACTATTGTTGAATTAGGAACAGCATTATCATTATACAATGGTAACTTAACCAATGGATTTAATGTTTCTATTAAACAAGTGAATGGTAGTGTAGGGGATCAAAATTTGTTTAATAATACACATAATTGTATTTACAATAGTGTTAAAGTCTATCCCAATCAATTTATTGTTAATTTTTTAACGAATGCCGCTACAAGCTCTATAAATCCAGGATTTAATGAAGCAAATTGGACCATAAAAGATGATAATGGTAATGTTGTAGTAAGTCGAATGAATAACATCAATAATAAAACTTTTAAAGACACAGTTAACTTACCTGATGGCTGTTATACATTTACAATGAATGATGATGGATGTGATGGCTTATCTTGGTGGGCTTATCAATACTATACTCCAAATCCAGGATCAGGAACAATAAAATTTGTAAAACTTGGGATTCCAGTAACCCTTAAAAACTTTAATGGAGATTTTGGATGTCAAATTTCAGAACGTTTCATGACAAGTAGCACGATTGCTTCTGTTCAACAAACAGAATTTAAAACTAACATTCAATTATTTCCTAATCCAACCTCTCAAATTATTAATTTAGCTATCGATGTTAAAGAAAATCAAAATATAGAGTATATCATAACTGATATTACAGGAAAAATAATTTATGAAGGTGAGTATAATTCTGTTGGATCTGAAATTCACCCAATTAACATTGAAAATTTGTCTAATGGGATGTATTTTATTACATGTAAATTTGAAAAATCAGAACCTATTACTCAAAAATTTGTAATTAGAAAATAAAAAATATTCATTTTAATTAAAAAAAGAGGATTAATTGTGAATAACTATTGTTTGTATCACAAAAAGTCTTATATTTGTAGCCCTATTTAAAGATAACAATAAAAGAAGAATAACATGTATTTAACATCAGAAGTAAAGAAAGACATTTTTAAAAAACACGGTGGTAGCGATAAAAACACTGGTTCAGCAGAATCTCAAGTGGCATTATTTACTCACCGTATAGACCATTTAACAGGTCACTTAAAAAACAATAAAAAAGATTTTGGAACACAACGTGCACTATTAAATTTAGTAGGTAAACGTCGTGCGTTATTAGATTATTTAAAAAACACGGACATTATGCGTTACCGTGCGGTTATTAAAGTATTAGATATCCGTAAGTAATTATATGAGTTCTTGTTAAGATTAAGAGGCATTTCGAGTAATCGAAATGCCTTTCTTATTACATACCTTTCTTATTTTTGACTGGTTAAGACGAAGAAAACAGAAAACAAATATATAAATCGTACCAAAAACGTTGGTACACAAAACAAAAAAAACAAGATGTCACAAATCGGAATTCAACATTCATTCGACCTAGGAGATGGTAGAATTGTAACCCTAGAAACAGGGAAATTAGCTAAACAAGCTGATGGAGCAGTAGTCGTAAAATTAGGTAACACTATGATTTTAGCTACGGTAGTAAGTAACAAAGAAGCAAAAGAAGGCGTAGATTTTTTACCTTTAACAGTAGATTATCAAGAAAAATATGCAGCAACAGGACGCTTTCCTGGCGGGTTTTTCCGAAGAGAAGCAAAATTATCTGACTATGAAGTATTAATTTCTCGTATCGTAGATAGAGCAATGCGTCCTTTATTTCCAGATGATTATCATGCTGATACTCAAATCATGTTATCATTAATTTCTTCAGATAAAAAAACAATGCCTGATGCATTAGTTGGTTTAGCTGCATCTGCGGCAGTGGCTGTTTCTGATATTCCTTTTAACGGACCAATTTCTGAAGTTCGTGTTGGTAAAATTGATGGTAAATTAGTAATCAATCCTGATATTGATCAATTAGCATTATCAACAATTGATATGATTGTTGCAGCATCAGCTCATGATATTGCGATGGTTGAAGGTGAAATGAGCGAGATTAGCGAAACAGAAATGTTAGAGGCTATCAAATTTGCTCACGAAGCTATTAAAGTTCAAATTACAGCTATTAATGAATTTGCTGTCAAAGCAGGATTAAAACCAAAACGTGTTTACAACCATGAGAAACATGATTTAGATTTAAAAGCAGCAGTAGCAAAAGCAACTTATGATAAAGTATATGCTGTGGCAAAAGCTGGTAATCCAAATAAGAATGAGCGTAAAGTAGCATTTAAAGCAGTTTTAGATGAATACAAAACAACCTTCTCTCCAGAAGAATTAAAAGAGAAAGAAGGATTAATTAATACTTACTATCACGGTGTTGAGTATGATGCAGTGCGTCAAGCAACATTAGATACTCAAATTCGTTTAGATGGTCGTAAAACAAATCAAATCCGTCCAATTTGGAGCGAAGTAGGGTATTTACCTGCAGCTCATGGTTCTGCTATCTTCCAACGTGGAGAAACTCAATCGTTAACTACAGTGACTTTAGGAACAGGAAAAGATGCTCAATTAATTGATGGTGCATTTTACCGTGGTGAAACTAAATTTATTTTACATTATAACTTCCCAGGTTTCTCAACTGGAGAAGCTAAACCAAATCGTGGTGTAGGTCGTCGTGAAGTTGGACATGGAAACTTAGCGTTACGTGCATTATCAAAAGTAGTTCCAACTGATACGCCTTACACAGTTCGTGTAGTTTCTGATATTTTAGAATCAAATGGTTCTTCATCAATGGCTACCGTTTGCGCTGGTACATTAGCACTAATGGATGCAGGTGTGAAGATTGCAAAACCAGTTACTGGTATTGCGATGGGATTAATTACATCAGCAGATAACAGCTCTTATGCAATTTTATCAGATATCTTAGGTGATGAAGATCATTTAGGCGATATGGATTTTAAAGTTTGTGGTACTAAAGACGGTATTACTGCTGTGCAAATGGATTTAAAAGTAAATGGCTTACCATATGAAGTTATGGAAAAAGCTTTATTGCAAGCTAAAGAAGGCCGTTTACACATTATGGGAGAAATCTTAAAAACAATTGATACTCCTCGTGCAGATTATAACGAAAACGTTCCTCGCTTTGAAGTAATTATTATTCCTCAAGAATTTATTGGTGCGATTATCGGACCTGGAGGAAAAGTAATTCAAGATATTCAAAAGAAAACAGGGGCTACCATTTCAATTACAGAAGTTGATAATAGCGGTAGAGTTGAGATTTTTGCAGAAAAATTAGAAGACTTAAAAGCAGCTGTTGCTCGTATTAAAGCTATTGTTGCGATTCCTGAAGTTGGTGAAATTTACGAAGCAAAAGTAAAATCAATTATGCCATATGGTGCATTTGTTGAATTTATGCCAGGTAAAGAGGGATTGTTACACATTAGTGAATACGATTGGAAACGAATTGATTCTTTAGAAGGATTAGTAAAAGACGGTGATATTGTTAAAGTGAAATACATCGGCACTGATCCGAAAAACGGAAAAGCTAAATTATCTCGTAAAGCAACTTTACCTAAACCTGAGGCTGAAGAAAATAAAGCGTAATAATTTTAATTCAATTAAAAGCCATTCTCTTAGATGAGGGTGGCTTTTTTGTTTTATGTATATTTGTAAATGCTAGATTTAAACTTTGATCCATTTCCAATTATCGAAACAGATAGGCTTATTTTAAGAAGAACGGAATCGGAAGATGCAAGAGATTATTTTGCTTTAAGAAGTAGTCCTGAAGCAATGAAACATATTTGTAAACCATTACATAAATCAATTGATGATACTATTAAAATGATTGATAACATTAATGAAATGATCAGTACTAATGAGGGTATATCTTGGGCTGTATGTTTTAAAAGTGATCATAAAATGATAGGCTCAGTTTCTTTTCACAGAATTGAAAAAGAACATTATCGGGCGGAAATTGGTTATATGCTTCATCCTAAATTTTGGCAACAAGGTATAGTGAGTGAAGCAGTAAAAGCTATTATTGATTATGGTTTTAAAATCTTGAATTTACATTCTATTGAGGCTCATATCGACCCAACTAATGTTGGTTCGGAAAAAGTTCTTCAAAAATTCAAATTTGAAAAAGAAGCTTATTTTAAAGAAAACTATTTTTATGATGGACAGTTTTTAGATACAGCTGTTTATTCGTTGCTTCATAATTCATAAGTTTAATACTATATAATTGAAAAAAATATTAAATAATTCTTCTGCCAAAAAAAATGGATTACATCCTCGTAACAAACATCTTTATGGTTACGACTTTGAGCAGTTAATTCATATTTGTCCTGAACTAAAATCATTTGTTTTAATTAATCATTTCAATATCGAAACCATTGATTTTGGTAATCCTGTAGCTGTAAAATTATTAAATCAAGCTCTATTAAAACAGTTTTATAAAATTACTATTTGGGATATTCCTCAAAATTATTTATGTCCTCCTGTTCCTGGAAGGGCTGATTATATTCATAATCTAGCTGATTTACTAGCTTCAAGCAATGGAAATCATATCCCAAAAGGGAATACAGTCAACGCTTTGGATATTGGAGTAGGGGCTAATTGTATCTATCCTTTGATAGGCCATCAAGAATATGGTTGGAGTTTTGTTGGCTCAGATATTGATTTGTTATCCATTAAAGTTGCCAATCAAATCATTAGTTCAAATTCATTGTCAAAATTTATTGAACTCAGACAGCAAACTAATTCCACTTTTATTTTTAATGGAATAATAAAGCCAAACGAAATGATTGATATCACTTTATGCAATCCACCGTTTCATTCATCGGCTAACGAAACTCAACAAGGCACTGAGCGTAAATGGAGAAACCTTGGGTATCAAAAAAAATCAAAACCAACATTAAATTTTGGTGGACAATCAAATGAATTATGGTGCAAGGGAGGGGAGAAAGCCTTTATAAGTAAGATGATTGATGAAAGTTCTCAATTCTCAAAAAATTGTTTATGGTTTACAACTTTAGTTTCAAAAAGCGATAATTTACCTAGTATTTATGATACTTTAAAAAAGGTAAACGCCGTTAATGTGAAAACCATTAATATGTCACAAGGAAATAAAATTAGTCGCCTTGTAGCATGGACATTTTTAAATGAAACTCAACATATAGAATGGAGTCTAAAGAGATTTAAATCATCACATTAATATTGAATTTATTTGGTAATTAACATCTGTTTTTTGAATACTATCTATTTATAAATAATATTCTAAAGCATTATTAATTAAGATTGTAATTAAAAATTACAATAAAATTGAACTCATTAAAATATATAATTCCACTCATCGTTTTTTCTTCTTTCGTTGTCGACTGCAATCAAACAGAGGGAGCTGATAAAACCACATTATTTAAAGCTCCAGAAAAACCAATTATTCAATCCAAAATAGATTCTGTAAAGTATAAAGCTGAAATATATCGACTAGATACCTTGTTTAATAAATTATACAAAGCAAATGCCTTTAATGGTAATGTGTTAATTGCGAGAGGAAAAAATATTATTTACCAAAAATCATTTGGATATGGCAATAAACAATCTAATAAATTATTAAATGATTCTTCTATTTTTCAATTAGCATCAGTTTCAAAAGTTATCACAGGAGTTGCAACTTTATTATTGTATGAGCAAGGTAAATTAAATTTAGATACAAAGGTGAGTGATATCCTTACTGATTTTCCTTATACCAATATTACAGTTAAACACTTATTGTCTCATCGGTCAGGCTTGCCTAACTACACTTATTTTTGTGGTGAATATTTAAGTGATACAGTTCAAAGATTAAGCAATCAACATATGCTTAATATTATGGTGAAACATAAACCTAAAGCATATATTAATCCTGGTTTACGTTTTAATTACTGCAATACAAATTATGCTTTGTTGGCATTAATTATTGAAAAAATATCTCAAAAAAGTTATTCTTCATTTTTGAGAGAAGACTTATTCATTCCATTAGGAATGAATCATAGTTATACTGCCTTAAATATTGACAGTACTAAAGAACATTTAACCTGTGGTTATACCATGAAATACGCATGTGTAGCAAATGATTGTTATGATGGTGTTTTGGGCGATAAAGGAATATATACAACAACCTATGATTTATTTTTATTAAGCACAGCGTTATATCAACATCGGTTATTAGCTAATACTACTCAGCAATATGCTTACACGCCTCATAGTCCTGAAAAGAAATTAAGTAATTATGGATACGGATGGAGAATGAAAAACATGAATGATTCATTAAAAGAAGTTTTTCATAATGGATGGTGGCATGGATATAGAACATCCTTTCATCGACGATTAAAAGATAGTTTAACAGTGATAGTTTTAAGTAATCGATTGAATAGCAGTGTATATGCTACATGGCGAATTTATGCAGCCATTGATGGTCCAAAAGCGTCTGGTATTAAACAAGAATTGGATGAGGAATAATTTTGTTTCAATAAACCAAGAAGAAATGCAAATAACAATTTCAAAAAAAGATTAGTACCTTTAAGCCATCGTAAAAATTGCCAACATAGAATTAGGAGAATTTCCTTTATTACTTGCACCAATGGAAGATGTGAGTGATCCTCCATTTAGATTTGTATGTAAAAAATATGGTGCTGATTTAATGTATACCGAATTCATTAGTAGTGAAGGTTTAATTAGAGATGCCATTAAAAGCCGTAAGAAATTAGATATTTTTGATTACGAGAAACCAATAGGTATTCAAATTTTTGGTGGCGACGAAGAAGCCATGGCTATGTCAGCAAAAATTGTAGATGCAACTCAACCAGATTTATTAGATATTAACTTTGGTTGCCCTGTAAAGAAAGTAGTTTGCAAGGGAGCGGGGGCTGGCGTTTTAAAAGATGTGGATTTAATGGTGCGTTTAACCAAAGCTGTAGTAAAATCAACTAATTTACCTGTAACGGTTAAAACTAGATTAGGCTGGGATGAAAGCATGATTAACATTATGGAAGTGGCAGAGCGTTTGCAAGATGTTGGTATTAAAGCTTTAACTGTTCATGGCCGAACGCGTGCCCAAATGTATAAAGGTCATTCAAACTGGGAACCTATTGCTGCTGTAAAAAATAATCCTCGTATCCATATTCCAATCTTTGGCAATGGAGATATTGATTCGCCGGAAAAAGCGGTAGAATATAAAAATAAATACGGGCTAGATGGCATAATGATTGGACGCGCAAGCATTGGTTATCCTTGGATTTTTAATGAAATTAAATATTTTATGAAAACAGGAGAACATTTAGCAAAACCAACGATTGAAAATAGAGTAGAAGTAGCGCTTGCTCATTTTGAAAAATCTATTGAGTGGAAAGGTCCTAAATTAGGTGTGTTAGAAATGCGTCCACACTATTCAAATTACTTTAAAGGTATTAATCATTTTAAAGATACTCGCATGAAGCTTGTAACCACTGATCATATTGATGAAATAAAAGCGATATTATTATCTATCCCTGAAAAGCATAAAAGCATTGATTAAAAAAAGCCTGACCAAAATTGGTCAGGCTTTTTTTATGAAATATTAATTAATTTAATACAGCCAACTGCTCTTCTAAGGTTTTAATTTTAGATAAAGTATCACTTTCTTTTTTACGTTCAACTTCAATAATTTCAGGTTTAGCATTAGCAACAAATTTTTCATTAGCCAATTTCTTTTGAACCGATTGCAAAAAACCTATATTGTATTCCAACTCTTTCGTTAAACGCTCAATTTCATCTTCCTTATTAAGGTTCATAGCTAAAGGAATATAAAACTCAGTTGTTTTAATTTGAAAAGAAAATGCGCCTTCTACTTTATCCTTTGTATAAGAAAAAGACGATAAGTTAGCTAACTTAATAATTGTACTATCAAAATATGAACGAGTAGCTTCTGATTTTTCAATCACTTCTAATTTTTCTTTAGGCGATAATTGTTTTTGAGCGCGAACATTTCGAACCATGGCTACTAACTCTTTACTTACCTCAAACTCTGCTAATTGTTTTTTATCTATTTCACCCTTAACAGATGGCCATTCCGCAACAATCACACAATCTTTAGCGTCACGTTCATTAACTAAATGCCAAATTTCTTCTGTAATAAATGGCATCCAAGGATGCATAATTTTTAATAATGATTCTAAATAACCTATCGTTGCATCATAAGTAACTTTGTCAATTGGTAAAGATTTACCATTAATAAATTCAGGTTTAATCGCCTCTAAATACCAAGCACAGAAATCATCCCAAACTAGTTTATATGTAGTCATTAAGGCATCGCTCATTCTGTATTTAGAATAGTGATCATTGATGATTTCTAATTGCTCAGATAATTTATTATCAAACCAGGTAATAGCAGCATTTGATGATTCAGGTTGTTCTACATTTCCAACTTCAAAACCTTTTATTAAACGGAAAGCATTCCATACTTTATTTGCAAAATTACGTCCTTGCTCACAGTAACTTTCATCAAACATTAAATCGTTACCAGCTGGTGAACATAATAACATCCCTACACGCACACCATCTGCTCCGTACTTTTCAATTAAGTCCAATGGGTCGGGCGAGTTGCCTAAACTTTTACTCATCTTGCGACCTAACTTGTCTCTTACAATACCTGTTAAGTATACATTGCTAAATGGTTTTTCTTGCATCCATTCATAACCAGCAATAGCCATACGCGCTACCCAGAAGAATAAAATTTCTGGTGCTGTTACTAAATCATTAGTAGGGTAGTAGTAATTTAAATCGGCATTAGCATTGGCTTTACCGTTTCTAATAACTGCTGGATCAAATACCGTTATTGGCCATAACCACGATGAGAACCAAGTATCTAACACATCTTCATCTTGTGTAATGTTTTCAATTCTTAAATCTGAATTCTTAATTTTTAATTTCTCAACAGCTTCTTCTTTTGTTTTGCAAATAACCGTATTTCCTTGTCCATCATACCAAGCTGGTATTCTTTGTCCCCACCATAACTGACGGCTAATACACCAATCGTGTACATTTTCCATCCAGTGTTTGTAGGTATTAATGAATTTTTCAGGAATTAATTTAATCTCACCATTTACTACATTTTCTAAAGCTGGTTTACTAACATTCTCCATCTTTAAAAACCATTGCATACTTAAGCGTGGCTCTATCACAGCATTTGTTCTTTCGCTATAACCAACTTTGTTTTTAATATCTTCAATTTTTACAACTAAACCTAGCTCTTCTAAATCTTTGATGATTTGTTTACGACACGCAAAACGATCTAAACCAACATAAGCACCAGCCGCTTCTGAAATTGTTCCATTAGAATTTAAAACATCAATGGTTTGTAATTTATGTTTTTGCCCTAAGTTAAAGTCGTTGATATCGTGAGCTGGTGTTACTTTTAAAGTACCTGTACCAAATTCTTTATCAACATATTCATCAAAAATAATAGGTACCACACGATTCACAATAGGTACAATGACTTGTTTGCCTTTTAAATGTGCGTACCGTTCGTCTGTTGGGTTCACACACACTGCAGTATCGCCCATAATAGTTTCAGGACGAGTTGTCGCAACAGTCATGAATTCATTAGAATCTTGTATTTGATATTTAACGTATATCAATTTACTTTGAGCTTCTTTGTGAATAACCTCTTCATCACTAACTGCTGTTAACCCTTGAGGATCCCAGTTTACCATACGAACACCACGATAAATATGTCCTTTATTATATAAATCTATAAACACATCTATTACCGCTTCGCTCATCGGTTCATCCATTGTAAAGCGAGTTCTATCCCAATCACAGCTTGCGCCAAGCTTTTTCAATTGTTCTAAAATAATTCCACCATATTTTTCTTTCCAACCCCAAGCATGTTTCAAGAAATCCTCTCTACTTAAATCTGCTTTGTTAATGCCTTGTTCCTTTAATAAGGCTACTACTTTTGCTTCGGTTGCTATACTAGCATGATCGGTTCCTGGAACCCAACAGGCATTAAAACCTAGCATACGTGCACGACGAATCAATACATCTTGGATGGTGTTATTTAACATATGCCCCATGTGTAAAACCCCTGTAACGTTTGGAGGAGGGATAACAATGGTATATGGAGTCCGATGATCGGGGGTTGATTTAAAGAATTTATTATCTAACCAGTACTTGTACCAAGTTTGTTCTGCTTGAGCAGAATTATATGTTTTTGCGATTTCCATCTATTGTATTAAAAATTTTGTTAAATTTCGCAAAAATAATCATAGTAAACCATATGCGTGCTATCTTTATGGCACGATATTAGAATTATTTTCGAAACGTAAAAACATTAACAAAATATAAAATATGAAAAAATTAATTTATACCCTAGGGTTCGTTGCTTTCTTAAGCACTTTATCAATTGCACAAGATACTCATAGTGCTAACGATGGCCATAATCATGGTGCCGCAACAACAGCAACAACTGCTCCAGTAAGTACTGCTGAAATTAAATTTGAAAAAATGGTTCATGATTACGGCGAAATTAAACAAGGCGACAATGGTGAATGTGTATTTAAATTTAAAAATGTAGGGAAAGAGCCATTGATTATAACTATGTGCCAAGGTTCTTGTGGTTGTACAGTGCCTCAATGTCCAAAAGATCCAATTTTACCTGGTAAATCTGGTGAAATTAAAGTAAAGTATGATTCAAATCGTGTAGGACCTATCAGTAAATCTGTATCTGTTCAATCTAACTCTAAAACTGGTACACAAACTTTACAAATCAAAGGTAATATATCAGCAAAACCTGTAGAGGAGGCTTTTCCAACAAACTCTCCATCACAAGGAGCTCCATTAGAGAAAAAATAATTAATTATTAAACCATACCCAATATGAAAAAAGTATTAGCAGCAGTAGCATTATTCTTAGGATTAGGATTTGCATCAAACGCTCAAGAAGGAGGATCTGTAGTTCCTAGTATCGATCCAAACGCAGCAGAAATGAAATTTGAAACTGAAGTTTTAGATTACGGAACTGTAAAATTTGATGCAAATGGTGTTCGTGAATTTAAAATTAAAAATGTTGGAAAATCTCCTTTAACCATTTCAAACGTTCAAGGACAATGTGGATGTACATCGACTACTATTGATGGAAAACCAGGTTGGCCACAAGAACCAATTTTACCAGGAAAATCAGCAACTATCCGAGTAAAATATGACACTAAACGTCCTGGACCTTTCGAAAAAAATGTAACCATTACTTCAAATTCAAAAGAACCAAGTAAAGTGGTTAAAATTAAAGGAGTGGTTGAAGCAGCTCCTGCAGCTCCAACAACAGATGCAAAATAAGATGATTTTTTTATTAAAAAACCCTTCTAATTTTAGAGGGGTTTTTTATTTTATATTATCTATAATCTTATTGACGCTTAATAGTCAAGCGCAATTAAAATTTAAAGACACTAAGAAAAATTTCGGTTTTGTTAAAAAAGGTGAGGTAGTGAAAATCATATTTGAATATAAAAATATTGGAAACAAACCAATCATTATTAATGATGCTAAAGCAGAGTGCTCCTGTACAACTATTGAATACACCAAACAACCTATCTCACCAAATCAAACAGGGATTGTAACCGTTTTATTTGATACCAAATCTGTTTATGACCGTCAAGAAAGAGCTATTGAATTGTTTTCAAATTCTATCAATAGTACACAAAAATTAAAATTTAAAGGGGTGGTTTTAAATAAGTAGTTTTAGCTAGTTTATATTCACAAAATTAAAATAGCACTTATTCAAGCTATTTTAGATATTTGTAATTCATGAATCACTCAATTAAAATTGATATATCAACTATAGATGCACATCAAAATGCAGCTAAACAATTAATTGAATTTGCTAAAGGTCAGCGAGTATTCTTATTTGATGCGCCAATGGGATCTGGAAAAACAACATTTATAAAATCACTATGTAGTTTTTTAGGTGTAAGTGATACAATGAGTAGTCCCACATATTCTATTGTAAATGAATATGATACAAATAATACGTATAAGATTTTTCATTTTGATTTATATCGAATCAAATCATCTGAAGAATTATTTGAATTAGGTTTTGAAGACTATTTAAATTCTAACCATTTTTTGTTCATTGAATGGCCGGATTTAGCCATTCCTTATTTAGATTCATACCTGAGAATAATCATACAATCAGAAAACAATAATCGTTATCTTTGCGCCGAATTTATTTAAACGCATCATGAAAATTTGCTATTTACTTTTATTATCTGTTATATCTTTTGTTTCTGTTTGTCAAACTGAATCCGCTCCATCACAAACTATTCAACCAATCACCAAAAAATTCATGAAAGGTAACTTATATTTTTCATGGGGCTATACACGTTGTTGGTATAGTAAAAGCGATATACATTTTGTTGATCATTCAAATAAGTATCATCCTGCAACTGGAAGGTATAATGATTACGATTTTACGATATATAATGCTAAAGCCGTTGATAGGCCAGACTTTGATGCGATTAAAGATGTTGTAAATATTACTATTCCTCAATTTGTAGTACATGCAGGCTACTATTTTAATAATAAAAAGGATTTAGGGATTGAAATAAGCTATGACCATGCTAAATATGTGGTTAATAATTATCAAAAAGTACATATTAAAGGAAATTTCAACGGTAATTATGTTGATCAAGACACTATTTTAGACCCAAATAATCTTGTGCATTTTGAACATACGGATGGAGCAAACTTCTGGATGATTAATTTACTAAAACGTTGGAAATTATATGAACCTTCAAAAAATTTCAATGCAGGATTTGTTGTTAAACCTGGCGCAGGTATTGTCTATCCTAGAACAGACGTGACCATGTTTGGAGAACGCTTAAATAACAATTGGCATTTAGCAGGTTGGATTGTAGGCATTGAAGCAGGATTTCGCGCAGAGTTTTTAAAACACGGTGTATTTGAATTTACTGGAAAAGGAGTTTATGCCGACTATAGAAAATGTTTAGTATTAGGCAAAGGAAACGGTTCTGCAAATCATCATTTTTTTGCTACACAATTAACAATGACTTTAGGGGTGATGTTTTAAAATCCAATTTTACCTTTATTTTCCTCAAAACTTTTCTTCATTCCAAGCATTTTAATAGCTGTTACTGCCGCTTCGTCTCCTTTATTTCCGTGCTTTCCACCAGTTCTATCATCAGCTTGCTCTTGGGTATTAACAGTTAATACTCCAAAAATAAAAGGCATATTGTATTTTAAATTTAAGTTTGTGATACCTTTTGCCACAGCGTCACAAATAAAATCAAAATGTTTAGTATCACCTTGAATGACGCAACCAATACAAATAACAGCGTCTACTTGACTTAATTCTGCCATATATTGAGCTCCTAGAGTCAATTCAAAAGCCCCTGGAACTGTTTTTGTAAGAATATTCTCTGCTTTTGCACCATGTTTTACTAATGTATCATAAGCCCCTTGCATTAAAGCATGAGTAGTTTTATGATTCCATTCTGCCCAAACAATTCCAAATTTCATATCGGCAGCATTTGGGATATCAGAACCCTCAAACGTGGATAAGTTTTTTAATTCACTTGCCATATTATATTTTTTAAAACAAAAAAAGGTGACTCAGCATCACCTTTTTGTTATTAAATTCATGTTAATTATTGAATGTTTCCTAAAGTTTTTACTCTTGCAATATATTTATCAATTTCACGTGCTTCGGTACTTTTAGGGTATTCATTTTTTAAACGTTCATACGTTGCTAAAGCCTCAGTATAGTTAGCTTTTTGCTCATAGGCAAATGCAGCTTTCTTTAAAAAATAAGGTGTTGTAAATGAATTAGTAGATTGCTCAGCTGCTTTTAAATAAAATTTAACAGCTTCGTCCATTTTATTTAATTCCATATTTGCGTCACCAATTAATCCCGTTGCAGTAGGCGCAAGCATTTCATCTTTAACATCATATTTTTCTAAATATTCAATCGCTTCAGCAAATTTACCTGTACGTAATAAACATACACCAGCATAATAATTAGCAACTCTACCAGTTTTTGTAGAACCATAATTTTCAGCTATATCTTTAAAGCCCATCATGGTTTTTTGACCCTCTGATGATTGAACATTAATGCCTCCGTTCAAAGCCACTAAAAAGCTATCTTTTTCAAAATAAGTTTGAGCATAAAATGATTCATTACTTGCTTCTTGCTCTTGACCTGGTAACCAATAAAATTTGTAAAAACTGAAAATAGCAACAATGGCTAAAATAGCACCACCACCATATGTAATTGCTTTTTTATTTTTCTCGTAAAAGAACTCCAAGCCCGCTAAATCCATCTCTTTTGAAGATGATTTTTTAGCTGATTTTGTTTCAATATTAGCTTTACTTTCTACGTTTTCTATTTGATCAATTTCTTCAGACATATTAATATTAAAATTTTGAGTGGCGAAGATAAATAAAATTATCTACTATTAAAAAGAAAAAAGGGGTGTTTTTAACCTTTAAAAGTTAATTACTATTCAGTGATGGCAATATCTTTCACTAAATTTTCTTTATTTCTTAAAGAAACAGACAATCCACCTTTAACAAGATACGGAGATGGAATATCTAAATCTCTTCCAACAGCGTATACATAATAGGTGCCTTTATAGAAAGAAATACTATAATTTCCACTTGCATCTGCTTGAACATAAGTATCATACAGTTTATAATCATCGCCTGGAAATTCAGTAGCATTAAATTTTACATAAACATAAGCATCTGCAATTGGCTTATCATGATGCTTGACAACTCCTTTTAAAGTGGCTTTTCCTCCAGTTTGATTTTTTTTACACGATCCTAAAGAACCTAATAATATAGTAAGAATAAATAGTTTAGCGATGGTTTTCATAATTTATATTTAATGGATTTCGGAATATCGATAATCAGTTAAAAATTTAGTATCCGTTAATGTTTTTAAAAAGACAATAATGTCATTTTTTTCTTGAATAGTCATCGTAATACCAGAGGATAACTGTGGATCGAGAGTTGGACTTGACACAATCCCTGAAATATAATGTGTTAAACATTGATCTAAAGTATAAAAACGGCCATCATGCATATAAGGTGCTGTTTTTTCAATATTTCGTAATGAAGGTGTTTTAAATTTATACTTATCTAAGGGATTACCTGTAATTCTTGCTCTTCCACTATCGTGTAAAGCAATATTGACACTTAGTCCAATATTTCTAAAATTATAATCGCTGAATAAAGGTTCTTTATGGCAAGATGCACATTTTTGGACAAATAAGTTATACCCTGATTGTTCTTGTGTTGTAAAATTATCTTTGCCAGATTTTACATTATCATATTTACTATTATAAGAATACATCGTCCCCATAAACTGAGCAATGGCTTTAAAAATACGCTGAGAATTAATCGTATCATTACCATACGCTTTTGTAAATAATTGTCGATACTTGTTACTAGTGGATAATTTTTGAATAACATTAGACAAAGACTCATTCATTTCCACTGGATTTGTGATGGGACCTAAAGGCATTACTTCTATATTTAAAATGCCTCCATCGTGCATGAAATAGGGATTCCAATTTAAATTTTGAATGGCCGGAGCATTACGATTACCTAATAAGCCATTAATTCCATGGCTAAAATCATGACCCGAATTTGAAAATGCGGCAAATTGCTGATGACATGAACCACATGAAATAGCGTTATTTGAAGATAGAATAGGGTCATAAAATAAATTTCGACCTAAAGTAAAGCCATCTAAGGTTAAAGGGTTATTATTGAAATTATAATGAGGAGTAGGCCAACCTGGCGGAATAATTTCTTTGACGCTCTCTGCGGTAACTGCTGGCTTAATTTCAGGATCAACCGAACATGATACAATAACTACTGCTAAAAAACTTATAAATAATATTTTTTTCATGCTAATTAGTAACTGAAATTACAGAAAACATTGTTGCGTAATTATCTGCCATGGCGCTTGATTCATTCCCAATACCTGTAATAACACTAGCAGTATTGAAATCAGAAAAATTGGGGCTTATAAACCATTTATATAAATCGGCTTGTAAACTTAATATTGGTGTATGATTTTTTGTAACGATAGCATTGTTTGGAAATGATAAAGACACTTGTCTAATTCCTTTAAATTTTCCGCCATAACCTCCAATGTGGTATACTAGCTTTTTAGTTAGTTGAGTTGATTGAGGAGAATGTCCTTCCATTTTTGCCATAATATAACCAGTGTTCCAATCCCAAAACATATCATTTATAGGATCTAATGCTCCCGATTGCGCCCCAGAAAAATTTCTTACTGAATCTACACCAATTAAAAAATTAATAGAAGCATATTGCTCTGAAGGTATTTTTTTTACCATTAAGTGAAGTGTATTAGGATCCGCTTGATTAACAAAATAATAGCTTTCTGCTTCAGTATAAGTATGTCCAGAAACTGAAACTAATTTAACATTGCTAATATAGTATTTAAAAATATCGACTGAAAAAGTATCATTACTCGCACTAACATAAGTTGCAGTGCTTAAACTTAAAGGTGCGCCATTAACAACATTACCAATATGAATTTCTAAAAACCCAGTTGTATCGTTTACTATTGATGTTGGAAATGGTTCAGGTGGAGTAATGGTTTCTTTTTTACAAGATACTAAAAGACCCGAGAGAATAATAAGTAAAATAGAGATTTTTTTCATGAACAAAACTTTCTCAAATTTACTGTTTTTTGAAATAAATAGCAAGTTACTCTACAAACCAACCAATTAAACGACGACGTAATTTGCTGGTGTAGGTTTGTGTTTGATAATCGGTATAATTATTAGTAGCATTAATACATTTAGCAAACTGTTTTACACGGTATTTGACTTCTTCATTTAATAAATCAAATAATTCAAAAGCTTCATCAAAATCTGCTGCGTTATCTTTTATACGTCCAAAGTGGTCATCTAGTGACTGATCCAATACTGTTTGAGGTTTTAATCCTTTTCGTAAACATTGTAAATAACGCTCACGAACAATAAAAGCCTCGGCAGATGAATTTAAGAAACGAGCTTTAATGTCATCAGGTAACTCGTAATCGTTTTCTAACTCATAATCCCACTCGTCTTTATAACGTTGTTCTAAATATAAATGTGGGGCTACAAATACATGTTTCCAATCAATAGGAAATTGCCATAAATTAAAACGCCTGGAGTTATTACCTAAATCAACAATACTAAATTTCTTTTTATGAGGCAGAACACGAGAACCACGACCAATCATTTGATGATACAATGTCAATGATTTGGTAGCACGATTTAAAATAATTGTTTCAACTTCAGGTTCATCAAAACCAGTGGTTAAAATACTTACTGAACTTAAAATACCATCTTTAGTGTTTCTAAACCAATCTAAAGTTTCTGCTCTATCTCGATCACTAAATGTGCTATCCAAATATCGAATAGGGTAGCCTTTTGCTTTAAATGAATTATATACTGCTATACTTGTTAAAATACCTGCATTAAATATTAGCGTTTTGGTTCCTTTTCCAATTTCTTCATAAGCATCTAATAACTTGCCTTGCATCATCGCTTGAGTATATAACATCTCATGTGAACCCGTGGTAAACTCACCATTATTACCAACGCGCAAAGTACTTAAATTGACGTCGTTAGAGTAGGTAACTCCTTCGGCTAAAAAGCCTTGATCAATTAATGAAGCGATACTTTCTCCTACAATGATTTCTTTATAGGTTTGATAAAGAGGTAGCTTTTTATTACTACTTAAGGGTGTAGCTGTGACGCCAAGTATATTAACACTTTCAAAATAATGAAAAATTTTACGGAACGAATTATAGTGAGCCTCATCTACAATTACTAATCCAATATCTTCTAAAAATTGTTCGTCCTCTTGTAAACGATTATTTAAGGTTTCTACTAAAGCAGTGAAACTTTGAAAATCACTTTGTTGTGTTAACGTTTTAACTTCAGAATTGATGACCTTATTTTTAATACCAATACCCCCTAAAACATCAGAAGTTTGTTTACTTAACTCAATACGATGTGTTAAAATTAAAACTTTACGATTAAAATGATTGATGTAACGTTTGGCTATTTCTGAAAAAATAATCGTTTTACCGCCACCAGTTGGCAACTGAAATAAAATATTTTCATTAGGCTTTGCATCTTTAAGCTTATTGAAAATAGTATTAACAGCCTCTTCTTGATAGGGGTATAATTGACGAGTTGATGTAGTTTCTTCTGTTTCCAACGTTCAAAAAAATTAGCCTATAAACTTAGGATTTTTTTTGATTGAACAATATAAAACCTAGAAATAAAAAGTAAAGAGTTATTGACAATTTAATAAATTATCTCATTATTGTAACATTACCTTTATACTGTTTTTCTTTTCCATCATTAAAAATATAGAAGTAAGTTCCCGTTGGTAACTCATTTCCTAGATAAGTTCCATTCCAAGTGTTACTGTAGTTTGTCGCATTAAACACCATCTTACCATAACGGTTATATATTTTTAAATTATTATCAGGATATTTTTCAACATTACCAATATAAAACACATCATTATCACCGTCGTTGTTAGGTGTAAAGGCACTATAAAAAAATAATAGCTCACCTCCTCGCACTGTAACCGTTATATCATCACTAGCATAACATCCATGTTGATCAACTGAATATAAGGTATATGTAGTATTAGTGGTTGGCCATGCATCTGGCTGCGCAGTTGAAATATATTTAATATTATATTCCGGTTGCCACCAATATGTTGTACCACCTGTTCCAATGAGAGTAATAGTATTTCCTTCATCAATTGTTGTATCTGCACCAGCACTAACATAAGGTGGTCTAAATGCAGTGACAGTTACCATTGAAACATTATTTGGACACAATCCATCTGATACAGTTAATGTATAAACAGTAGTTACCGATGGAGAAGCAAATGGCCTGACTGATGAGGAATTATCTAAACCCGAAGAGGGAGACCAACTATACGTATGAAAGGCATTATTATTATTGGAAGCACCTATAAACACACCTGTCATTTGACCATAGCAATATCCAGTATCAATACCTGCACCAAACGTATATATTTTATCAATATTAATACTTTTTGTACTTGATACAATTGTTGTATCATAATCAGTAACCGTAAGTGTATAGGTAATATCTGAAGTAACTCCAATAGCTATAGGATTAGGAACAATGGATGAATTTAAATAAGTAGTAGGTAACCATTGAAATTTATATGGAGGGGTGCCGCCCGTTGCACTTGGAGCTGCACCTAAAGTTACACTGTTATTAATACAAATTGTAATATTTGCACCTGCATGCGCAGTTAATTGTGCTAAAGCCTCATTAAAAAAACAAAGACAAGAAATAATATACAAAAGTGCTTTTTTCATTTACACAAATGTAAAAAAAGAAATGAAATGAACATGATTATTGAGGTTAAATGGCTAGTATAGTATACCTACCAAATTTCAAAGTTATTATAAATCATAATCTTACCCCACTTCTCTTTGCCAAAATCTTTTTCAAGTTGTGTTTTTAACTCTTTGGTTTTATAAATTTTTTGCTTAGACTTTTTTAGAGTCAGTATGTTCATTTCAGGTTTTACCATCTCAATGCTTTTTGCAAAATAAATGATTCCTCCATCCTCGGTTGCTAAACCCAAAATAGCACCAGGTAAGCCTACAAAACTTTCTGGACCTGTTGATACTGAAATTTCAGAACAAAACCAAGCATATATTCTTGTAGAATCATTTGCTTGCCAAATAGCTTTACGACATGTATATCCACAAATAGTTCGTTTACTATCAGTCATTTTCCATTTAAATGATCTAACTGTATCAGAAATTAAAAATTGCTCCCCCCATATTTTTTTAACAGTAAAACGAGTATGGGTATTTAAATTTTGATAAACTTCATTTTTTGTGGTTGACCAACTCATACGGTCAACTAAATCACTCTCTTGCGGTTTAAAGGAGGTGAGCGAATCGTTAAAGTACAATTCAAATACATCTAATTTGTTTTTATCTTCCTCTCTTAACCATTCTTTAACATCACTATTATTTTTAAATTTTTTATATAAATTAGTTTTACGTTCATAGGTAATTTTACCATAGGTGATTTGAGACATCACCGAAGATGACATCAACCAATAAACGAAAATGACGCAGATTGCTGTTTTAATATTCATCTTCTTCTTTAACTTTATTACTATTAAACTTAAAAGTAGCTTTTAATAAAAAATAACGAGAAATAATATTTGTTTTAATATCGGTAATGACATTACTGCTGATATCTCGATCAACACTGATATTTTGATTAAGCATATCATAAGCATAAAATCCTAAGATAAAACTCTCATTCTTTAAAAACGTTTTTGATAGAGAAGCATTCCATACTAAGTAATTAATATTATAACCATTACTTCGCTTATTATTTATTGTATAATTAGCATCGCTTTCTAAGATAAATTTCTTTGGTAATTTTGCCAGAATATTTCCACTTAACCCTTGAGAAGAGTAGGGTTTATTACTATTATTATTTAAGGTTGAAACAGATAGGTTGTATGAATAAAACCCATTAACACCAGCTGAAAATTTATCAAAATTAACATTTACCGCTAGGCTCACGCTGCTTCTAATATCTTTTGTCGTATTCTCTAAACCATTAATAAATATTTTATTACTTGCATAAGAGGCATTCCCATTTGGCTCTATAATTAATTTTTTCTTAAAAAATGGAATACTTGTTCCTATATAACCATTCACATTATAGTTACCATTCACATTAATTGATTGAGAAACAGTTCGTCCAATCGTATCATAAGATGTTGCATTTGTAATATCATGATTGGTATAAATGTAATTAATACCTAACCATGTATATTTTCCGCTAATCGATTTCCAGGAATTAAAATTTAATCCGACTTCATGGCTAAATGTTGGCAACAAATTTGGATTACCAATATTAATAAAATTAGGATTGGAATTATCTCTTACAGGTTGTAATTGATTAATAGTAGGATTAAACGAACTTGTTTTATAATTAATATCAATGACTTTGCTATCCGAAAACTTATAACGAAGGGTTGAGAATGGCAGGATATTATTAAAATTTTGAGTAATATGTTGTGATTTAAATAAGTTGTTATTATTTACAAATACATTTCGCGCTTTAGTTCCAATGGTAAATCGCATTTTTTTAACCTCGTAAATAAATTTTAATCCAGCACGATTAATTTGTTTCACATTCACAAAATTATTTGTTAAGGTCGAATCAAGTTGATTGTACTCACCACCAATATTGTTAAGTGCCGTTTTGTTTTGTTTACTATTATAATACATGAAATCATAGGAGAGTTCAAGTTTTATTTTTTTAGTCAAAGGTTCAGTAAAAATAGCACCAGCTATATGGCTTTGATTTATATTGATACTTTTCTTTTTTTGATTAACTGGATTAAAGGATAAACTTGTGTCTGTATAAAAATAGTTATCTGTTTTTAAAATACCATCTGAATTATTTTCTGATAAAGTGTTTCCATAGCTTAATAAAAGTAACCGATCTTTTTTCTTAAAACGTTTACTGAGTTTTAAATTATTTGAGATATCGTAACCATCTCCTTTACTTGTTGTATTAATAGAAGTGTTTCTAGTTTTAACATTATCATTTCTTATAAAATCTGTTTCATCAATACTAGCTGAACGATTAGATAATACTTTTATTTTAGAATTAAATGTAAAATCGGTTAACGAATCTATTTTTTGTTCGATACCAACATTAATAGCATGAGCTTCATTTTTCTGAATGGATTCCGTCAAATTAGCCGATGTATAGCTGGTGTCGGTTAAAAAATACTGAGCTGTTTTTGTTGCTTTAGAATTGATTTGACTGCTATTATAGGAGTAGTTAATGTTTAATTTAGTGTTTTTAAAAATCTTATCTGTATAATAAAAACCAGATTTAATAGTTTGAGGAATTCCTAAGGTTTGATTATTAGAATAGCTCATATACATATCACCATTGTCATTTTGGCCTTGATTAAATTCGTTATTTAAACCATATTTAAATACATCATCCCATCCAAAACTTGAATTTGGTGTGTTACTTGCTAAACCAAAAACCGAAACTTTTAATTTCTTTTTAAAATAATTGGATAAAGCTTCGCCTTCATAAAATTTTTGAAAATCACTTGCGCCACTGAGTTTACCGAAGTATCCTTTTTTAGCTTCATCTTTTAATTTTAAATTTAAAATCTTTTGAGTTTCTTCTCCAGTACTTGAATTAGCAACATCATCACTCTTCTTTTCATAAACTTGAACAGATTCTATTGCACTTGCATTTAAATTTCGAGTGGCCACTGTCGGGTCAGTTCCAAAAAACTCATCTCCATCAACCAATACTTTATCTACAGCTTTTCCTTGCGTTGTAATTTTACCATCCTTATCAACTTTTAATCCAGGTAATTTTTTTAATAAATCTTCAACAGTGGCATTCGCTTTTGTTTTAAAAGAATCTGCTGTGTAAATTAAAGTGTCTCCTTTATAATATATAGGATCTTTAAAGGCAAAAATCGTAACTTCATCTAACGACACATTTTTAGGCTGCAAAATAATTTTACCAAAATCATATTCTAAATTTTTTTTATCTCCAAAGATAAAATAACCCATATCGGCAAACTTTGGATGAGAAATGACAACTTGATAGGTATCAATTGGTAATGATTGCAATTTGAAGTTTCCATTTTCATCTGTCCTTGTAAAATTAACAAGGGTTGAATCCATTAACTTAATAGCCATCACAACTGCATTTACTAATGGACCTTTGGCAACAGTATCTTGAACCTGACCTGCCACACTTAACTTCTGTGAAAAAGAAGAGATAGCACTTAATAATAAAACATAGAGTAAAAATCTCTTCATAAATTTTGCTTGATGCTAAAAATAATGAAGTTTATAATGCAGGAGTCATCATAAGGTGACAAAAAAAGTTAAATAAATATCTTTTAACGAACATTTTTATTCATTCATGACTAAAATAATACGATTCGTATGTATAATATTAAAGTGATTGCATCTTAATCACTAAATCAACTAAGCGGCTACTGTATCCGTATTCATTATCATACCATCCAATAATCTTAACTAAATTACCAACAACACTTGTAAAATCTGAATCAAATACAACAGAGTGAGCATTTCCAATAACATCTGTTGAAACTAATGGATCTTCAGTATATTCTAAAATACCTTTTAAGTCTGTTTCAGAAGCTTGCTTAAATGCTAGGTTGATTTGTTCAACACTTGGGTATTGAGTTAATACGCAGGTAATATCTGTTAATGATCCGTCTGGCACTGGCACTCGCATTCCACATCCTCCTAATTTATTTTCTAAATCAGGAAAAATCTTACCTAATGCTTTAGCTGCACCAGTGCTTGTAGGTATAATACTCATAGCAGCCGCACGAGCTCTTCTTAAATCTTTATGCGGAGCATCATGTATACGCTGATCTCCAGTATAAGAGTGAACTGTCGTCACATAAGCTTCTTCGATACCCCATTGTTTTAAAACCTTTAACATGGGAGAAGCACAGTTCGTTGTGCAAGATGCATTAGAAACAATCGTGTCTGAGGCTAATAATAATTCATCATTAACTCCCATTACAATCGTTCTAATATCGTCATCCTTAGCAGGTGCTGATAAAATAATTTTTTTGGCGCCAGCATTTAAATGTTTTTGAGCAGAAGGCTTATCTAAAAATTTCCCTGTAGCTTCAATAACCACATCAATATCTAATGCTTTCCAAGGCAATCCTTCAGGATCTTTAGAAGCGAATATTTTTATTTCTTTTCCATTAACATATAAATGATTTTCATCATGAGTTACTTCAGCATTTAACCGACGATGAACAGAATCATATTTTAATAAATGAGCTAAAGTAGCCGAATCTGTAATATCATTAATAGCAACAATATTAATATTAGGATTAGTAAATGCGCATCTAAAAAACACTCTTCCAATTCTTCCAAAACCATTGATGGCAATATTGATTTTTTTCATAACACGTCAGTTTATTATTTTAGGACACGTAAATTTAAACAAATAAAAATGTTTTACCTCTAAAAAAGCTAGGTTAATCTCTTTATATTTTAGTTCACAAATAATTGATTTAGATTTAACTTATCATTTTAACTAAAAAATTATGAAATTATTCAAAGCATTCTCAATGGCGTTAATAATCGGTTTAACATTCTCGTCATCATACAGTAAAGCTCAATCCTACAATACCATGTGGATTCCAGATACCTTATCTGGAACAAATTTTAACCTTGCTGTAAAAGACACTTTTAAACAAATTGTGAATACCGGGAATCAAACCATTACAGGAGGAATAAATGGCAATATTTGGGGACCAACCATCTTTTTTCAAAAAGGTGATTCGGTACATTTTAATGTCCATAATTATTTAAATGATTCAACAACTATACATTGGCATGGTATGCATTTACCTGCAGTGATGGATGGTGGACCACATCAAGTAATACCTCCAGGAACTATTTGGAAACCCTATTGGAAAGTTACCAACGATGCAGCAACATATTGGTATCATCCACACTTACATGAAATGACCATGGAGCAAATCACAAAAGGTCTAGGAGGTTTAATCATCGTGAGAGATCCTGTTGAAAGAGCTTTGGCACTTCCTAGAACTTATGGCGTGGATGATATCCCTTTGGTTTTAACAGATAGAGACATCACTACTTCTAATCAGTTTAGTGTAGTACCTTATGGAGATAGTATGATGGTGAATGGCACGTTAAGAGCCAAATACAATGTTCCTGCTCAAATTGTTAGATTCAGAATTTTAAACGGTGCCATCGAAAGAGCCTATAATATTGGGTTTAGCGACAATAGAAGTTTTTCAGTGATTGCAAGTGATGGTGGATTATTAAATGCTCCAGTTGCGGTAACGCGATATGAATTGCATCCGGGAGAACGAATTGAAATATTAGTAAGTTTTAATGGTCAATCAGGACAATCATATGATTTAAAAGCTTATAATTCCACCTTAGCAAATTTTGTAGCAGGGAGCGAAAATTTTCCGAATGGACCATTTGCAAATTATCTAGGCAAAAAAGATTTTGTGATGGTACATTTTAATGTGGTTGCTCAAACGGTTTCTCCTTCTCCCATCACAAGTATACCATCTGCTTTAAGAACTAATACTTTGTTAAGTTCTGCAAATGCTGCGATTACAAGATCATTAACCATTAGTGACAGTGCTGGTGTAACAAGTACGACCATTTTAGGACCTAATGCGTTTATCATTAATCATAAATTATTTAACATTAATCAAATTGATTATAAAGTGCCACTAAATAATACAGAAATATGGCAAATAACCAATTCTGGTGTTTTTACTCATCCATTTCATATTCATGATGTAGAATTTAATATCATTTCAGTTAATGGTGTAGCACCAACAGCTGCTCAAGCAGGATGGAAAGATGTAGTTGTTGTTCCTGGTGCCACGGGAGCAGGGCCTGGAGGAGGAGGTACACCAAGTGTCGTTAAATTTATTGCAAAATTTGAAGATTATGCGGATAGTATTCATCCATTTATGTTTCATTGTCATATATCTTTGCATGAAGACGAAGGAATGATGGGACAGTTTGTAGTGAAAGACCAAAGCACAACGACAGCTTTAGCTCAAGCGCAAAAAGAAAGCAAAGATTTTACACTTTATCCAAACCCTGCAAACGATCGATTGTTTGTAAACTTTAATCATCCATCTATGCAGGCATATTATATAAAATTAAATAATGCTGTTGGTAAAACATTATATATGTTACCTCGCCCAGAGTTAAATAATGGAATAGATATTAGTCATTTAGCACCTGGTATTTATTTTATAGAATTAACAGATGAACTAACCAAAACAACTACTACTAAAAAGTTTATTAAGCAATAAATTATAAACCATTAGATTATCATTTAACAGAAATCTTATGAAACACCAACTTCGTCAATTCATTTGTTCGGTATTTGCAATTGGCATTGTCATTAGCATATTGAGTTTTATAACTGTAAATCACGATAAAACCATTGAAGATTTTAGTTTACAAAATGTGGATGGTAAGATGGTGTCTTTAAAAAATTATCCAGATGCCAAAGGTTTCATTATTGTTTTTACTTGTAATCATTGCCCCTTTGCTAAATTATATCCGCCAAGGTTTAATGCCATGAATACAAAATATAAATCTATGGGAGTTCCATTAATTGCCATTAGCTCAACTGATACTATTAGTTATGAAGATGATACCTATAGTAAAATGAGAGAGAAGGCTTCTGACGAGAATTTTAATTTCCCATACTTATTTGACGGAAACCAAACTGTTGCTAGAGATTTTAAAGCTCAGAAAACGCCACATGCCTATGTCATTTGGAAAATTGATAACAAGTGGGTAGTAAAATATAATGGGGCTATAGACGATAATGGAATGGATCCTCAAAAGGTAAAAACATCTTATGTAATGAAAGCCGTTGATGAGTTATTAAATGGTAAAGAGGTGAGTGAAAAAGAAACGAAATCTATTGGTTGTCAAATTTATTTAAGGAAACATTAAATATTAACCTTCATATCAAAAGCGTTTACCGATTTTTTTTTTATTACTCGTTAACTTTAAATAATTTTATATTAAACATTTAAATTCTAACCTATAAACATAAACTATGAAACAATTTATAACTACATCTGCTTTACTATTGGTAAGTTTGGTTGGATTAGCTCAGCTAAGTCCACAAATAACATCTTGGATAATAAATACGAATAGTGCTGTGGGAAGTTGCACTGCTTGTGCTAGTCAAACAATAACATCTGTGCCGGCTAATATTCAAACGGTTCAATATTCAGCGACCCAAGTATATGTAAGCGCAACTGGTGTTCCTTCATACAACATAGGTTTATGGACAGCAAATCCCAATCAACCGGCAAATCAAAATTTAGTATGTAAATTTACAAGGGCTGCCGTTCAAAATACATCAACAGCTATTTATTGTCCTAATGGAAGTATTGGCTTATGGAGCAATGGTGTTGCTATTTTTAATCCTAAAGATGGTCAATATTGGAATAACTCTACAGGCGCCTTTGCAAATGGAGTTACAACAACAGGGTACAATAGAAATGCTTTAGTTTATGAAGGAGTTAGTTTTGATAATTGCCTTGGTCATCCTCAACAACAGGGAACTTATCACAACCATGTAAACCCAACTTGTCTTTACAATTCTGCAAACACAGCAGTACATTCACCTATTATAGGTTATGCATTTGATGGCTTTCCAATTTACGGGGCTTATGCATATACGAATACAAATGGCACTGGAGCTATAAAAAGAATGACTCCAAGTTTTGTTTTAGCACCAAGCACAGGCACTGTATTATTAGGCGCAAATTCTGCATCGGCAGCAGCCACTCCAACCACACCAACAACACGTAATGCAGGGCCACCAGTAAACACATCTTATCCATTGGGTAATATGTTAGAAGATTATGTTTACGTTGCAGGTTCTGGCGATTTAGATTTTCACAATGGTCGTTTTTGTATTACGCCTGAATATCCTTCAGGCACATATGCCTATTTTGTTACAATTGATGCAACTGGCTACCCTGTTTATCCTTTTGTATTAGGGCCAACTTATTATGGAACTGTTCAAGCTGGAAATACAGGCCCTGGTGGTGGACATAATACTATTACAGAACCAACAACAGTTTATACTCCAACAAGCACAGCAACAGGCATTTCAGAAATCACAAATAAAGCTATTATGTGCATTATTTGGCCAAATCCTGTTGAAGATGTGACATCTATTTATATGGATGTTAATAGTAAAAATAATGTTAAAGGAAGTTTGTATAATACCAAAGGTCAGTTAATACAAACCTTTGATAATTTGCAGCCTAGTATATCATACCCTTTAGATATGAGTAATTATTCTTCTGGTATATATATGTTAGTTTTAGAGTCAGGGAATGAAGTTATAAAACAAAAAATATTGAAGGTTAAATAGTATAGAGTTTTTAAAAATTTCATAAACAAACACATTTACTAATTTAAGTAAATGTGTTTGTTTTTTTATTCTTATATTGAATGATAATATTTAAATGAAAAAAACACATAACATATTCGTTTTTTGCACAATTTTGCTACTAATTATTCCACAATTTAGTTTTACACCTATAGTAAAGTCTGTTAAAGGACAACTTCAGATAAATTTTAAACATGTTGTTGAAAATGAGTTATTAAAATTAGATTCTGCTTATTATAAAAATGAACTTGGACAAAGCTTTAAAATATCTAAATTCAAATACTATCTGGGAGAAATTCATTTAAAAAGCGTTCAAGGAAAAGATTATTATTCGAAAAGTTATTTTTTAGTAAATGAAGATGAAGAGTCATCAAAACAAATTACATTAAATCAAATTCCAAACGGAAACTATATAAGTATTAGTTTTATCTTGGGTGTTGATAGCATAGATAATTGCAGTGGTGCAAAATCTGGTGCTCTTGATCCTTTAAATGCTATGTTTTGGGCATGGAATACAGGTTATATATTCTTAAAATTAGAAGGTAATTCACCCGTATCAAAATCACCTGGAGGAATGTTCGAATACCATATTGGTGGCTACAAACAACCTAGTAATTGTATTCGAAAAATAGAATTAGATCTTACAAAAAATCCAATCATTATTAATAATAAAGTTAGTTTTTTAGAATTAAAAACAAATCTCAGTGAAATTTTAAAGAGTCCAAATACTATTGATTTTTCTATTTTATCATCTGTAACAGATTCAAAAAATGCAGATTTAATTGCTAATAATTATAAAGATATGTTTAGTGTTTTAAGTGTAAAAAATGAAAATCAATAAACTATATATTAGTCTTACTTTAATCGGTATCAATATAACTTTTTTAAGTTTTAAAGAAGATCCTAATAAAAAAATTACTTTAAAAGACATCACCTTTACTAATCCAAAAGGATTCCCAAAACCCAATTACAATTTTGATAATAATAAACTAAGCGTAGAGAAATTTATATTAGGTAAAACCTTATTCTATGATAATATTTTATCAAAAGATAATTCAGTGAATTGCGGCACTTGCCACCAACAATTTGCTGCTTTTGCTCATATTGACCATAAATTGAGTCATGGTATTTACGCTAAAATCGGAACCCGTAATGTTCCAGCACTGCAAAATTTAATATGGAAAGATAGCTATATGTGGGACGGAGGTGTAAATAATCTAGAGGTTCAACCTATTAATCCCATTATAAATCCTATTGAAATGGACGAAACAATTGAAAATGTTTTAATTAAATTAAAAAAAGATTCAACTTATGTTTCATTATTTAAAAAAGCTTATAAAGACACAATCATAAATTCTCAAAGACTTTTGAAATCTTTGGCACAATTTACAGGTTTATTAATTTCAGTCAATTCTCGTTATGATAAATACATGAATAAAAAAGACACTTTTTCTATTTCCGAAAAAAACGGTTTAAAATTATTTAAAACGAAATGTGCTAATTGTCATACCGAACCTTTATTTACAGACAATAGTTATAGAAATAATGGGATAAAGATAGATACTTTGTTAAATGATTCAGGAAGAGGAAAGATAACAGGTATTGAAAAAGATAATCAAACTTTTAAAGTTCCAAGTTTAAGAAATATTGAAATAACTTATCCATATATGCATGATGGAAGATATAAAACATTATTACAAGTCCTAAACCATTATTCAGATACAACTAATTTTGAAAAAAATGAAGATACGAGTTTACATAAAATTGGACATTTAACACTCGTTGAAAAGACAGATATTATAGCGTTTTTAAAAACCTTGACAGATAGAGCATTTTTATATGATAAGCGTTTTTCAGATCCTTTCGTAAGATATAACTAAATGCCACATATTATATGATTTCCGATTAAAATAATACCTCTCAATGAGAAATCAAATATTACTTTACTTCAAAGTCTAAAAACAAATCTCCATTCAAGTATCCTTGTAATTGATCGCCAATCGCAACTGGACCAACCCCTTCTGGAGTTCCAGTATAAATTAAATCACCAACTTTTAAAGTCACAAATTGTGAAACATAGGCAATCATCTGATCAAACGTAAATAGTAAATCCTTCGTGTTGCCAACTTGTCGAGAGACGCCATTAATTTTTAATTCAAAATTAATGTCATTTAAATTTCCTAACTGGGATTTGGATACAAATTTTCCTAAGGGTGCCGAAGCATCAAATGCTTTTGCTTTTTCCCAAGGTAAACCTTTTGCTTTACATTGCGCCTGTAAATCTCTGGCTGTGAAGTCAATACCTAAACCTATCTCATCATAATATTTATGAGCAAATTGAGCATCTATATGTTTACCAACTTTGTTAATTTTAATCACCACTTCAATTTCATGATGCAAATCTTTGGTAAACTCTGGATAATAAAAAGGTTCTCCATCTTTTAATAAAGCCGTATCAGGTTTCATAAAAAATACGGGTTCTGTAGGAACTTCACTTTTCATTTCCTTTGCGTGTTCGGCGTAATTACGACCTATGCATATTATTTTCATATAAACTTAGTTTAGAAAGATTAAAAGTATAGAAAGTTACTGTTTTACATCTTGTAACTTTATAACTTTCACAACTTTCAGTTATAAAATTAGTATTTTTGACAAATTTAGAATTTTTAAAATGAGCACAACACATTACGATATAATTATTGTTGGAGGAGGTATTGTTGGTTTAGCAACCGCTTACAAACTGCAATCTCATCATCCTACAAAAACCATCTTGGTTTTAGAAAAGGAAAAAGAAGTCGCTGCGCATCAAACAGGACATAACTCAGGGGTTATTCATTCTGGCATCTACTACAAACCAGGTTCATACAAGGCCATAAAATGTGTTGAAGGAAGACGAGAGTTAATGAGTTTTGTTAAAGAACACAATATTCCTTATGACCTCTGTGGTAAAATTATTGTAGCCACTGAAGAAAGTGAATTAGCTCACATGAACAAAGTATTTAATAATGGTGTGGCTAATGGAGTAGAAGGAATTGAAATGATTGATGCCAATCGTATTAGCGAAATAGAACCACACTGTAAAGGAATTGCAGGTATTTGGGTACCATGCACAGGAATTATTGATTATAGTGACGTAGCGCGAAAGTATGTTGAATTAATACATGCTAAAAATAATGGCTGTAAAGTATTAACTGAACATAAAGTTACTGGTTTCAATAAAAAAGGTAATACAACCGATGTGGTTACCGAGAAGGGAACGTTTAATGCCACTTATATTATTTCATGCGCTGGCTTACAAGCCGATAGAATTACTAAAAAAGATCATGTAAAAACAGATTCAGCTATTGTTGGATTTAGAGGCGATTATTATGATTTAACCGAGAAGGGTAGAAGCAAGGTAAAAAATTTAATTTACCCAGTGCCAAATCCTAAATTTCCATTTTTAGGGGTACACTTTACCAGAATGATTAAAGGTGGTGTAGAATGTGGGCCAAATGCAGTTTTTGTATTTGACCGCGAGGGCTATAGCAAAACAGCCTTTAGTTTTAAAGATACCTTAGAAGCTTTTGGCTTTAAAGGGACATGGAAATTCTTTTGGAAACACTGGCGTTTTGGATTAGATGAATACCGAGGAGCTTTTAGCAAAGCCTATTTTTTAAATCGTTTACGGAAACTAATTCCTGATTTACAAATGGATGATATTGAACCCGCTCGTTGTGGCATTAGAGCCATGGCTTTAGGTCCAGAAGGAGAAATGTTAGACGATTTTAAAATTGAGTTTTCAGGTAACTCCATGCATGTAATTAATTCTCCTTCTCCAGCAGCTACAGCATCATTGGCTTATGGTAATGAGATTGCAGAACAAGCTAAAGCTTATTTCAAACTTTAAAATTTAATTAGCATAAAAAAAGCCTCTGTTTTACAGAGGCTTTTTTTTGTTTAATAAAATATTATTCAACAGTAATACAACCATCTTTAATCACGATTTTTGCACTGTTTTTTACTTTCACCCATCCACAAGATGTTTTAATTTCAACTTCATTAGCACTTGTTTGAATAGAGGTATCGCCAGTTGTAGAAGAATTAAATTCTACAGATTGTGTAGAGCCTTGTGATCTTACTTCCATTTTATAACTTTTGGAATCTTTGTTATAATAATGAATGGTAAATGCACTTGCCAATGAAGTGATCATTAAAAAAGCTGCTGAAAATAATGTTTTAAGATTCATAGTTATTTTTTTTAGTTTGTTAGTATACCAAATCTACACTTTTTTTTGAAAAAATAATAAATCAATCAGATAATTAAATAATCCAAATTCAATAAAACATCTTTATCTTTTATTTGAAAATACCTTGTAACTATGTATCTTTATTATAGAACATGAGAAAATATTACATCAAATCTAAATTTATATTACAAATGGCATCTTCGAATAAATTATGAAACATCTCATTCTATTCTGCGTTCTATCCTATAAGCTATTTGCTCAAACATTAAATTATGAGCAAATAAAAAAATATGTTTCAAAAATAGATTCTCTCAAACAACATCATCAACTTAAATCATATACCAATTCAGTCATGTCTTTTTGCGGAGGTGGAGTTAAGGGATATTATGACCATCATCAATTAGTTTATATCAATTCTACCTATTCTGCAGAACTAGGTTATTCAAGTCGTATTGTATACTTAAAAGACTCTGTTCCTTACAAAATTATTTACAGAGAACATTTTGCTGAATGGGATAAACACCTTAAAAAATATCCAAATTCAAATGATCAAGATATCGAAAAAAGAATGACTTACACTGATACGGTATATACCATTATTTTAAGCAAAAACACTGTCGTTACTAAATTATCAAACCATAAAGTCATTAGTCATATCATAAATCAAGAACTCCTCAAGCACTTATTAGAGTGTGTTCAGGTGATGAGATTAGAAATTGAAAAAGAAAAAAATGGTCAAAAAGACCAATAATCCTTGTTTTTTAAAAAGAAATATAAAAACCAATCATGACTGCTATTTATATCCTATTCGTTATTTTAATCCTTTTATTAACGATTTATTTTTTCATCAAACGTGTTGAGTTTAGAAAATTTTTAACGGGTGCTTTTTTTGTGAGTGGAGGCATTCAATTGTATCTTGCTTTTGTCAAAGTATCTATCCCTATTGTAGGCACCAACATGGTTCAAAATTCAGAAATAGGTTATACCAGAGGAACACTACACCTTATGCTTTGTATCGTTTGTTTCTATTTTGGGTTTATTAAAAAAACAACTCCTAAAAATTAAAAACACCTATTCTATGATTAGTAAATACCAATTAAACATACTTTTACTATTAGGTAATTTAATAGGATTTACTCAAACATTTAAGGAGATAAAAAAATTTCCTTTAAAACAATTACCTATCGTAATAGACTATAGTCTTGATGAACAAAAGTATTATGGAGCGATTTATCATACCGATACACTTAAGATTCAAGGTGAAGATTCAACTGAACGTATTATTGAAGAAGTATATGAGACTAGTGTATACAAAAAAGATTCTACCTTACTTTTGAGTGAAGATTTTGTTAAAACGTATTTGCTCTTTTCTAACGAATCCTTATATCATCAAGAAGATTGGGATCAAGGTGATTCAATAATAAATCAATTTTATGCTGTTGGTTCTATCAAATTTTCCAAATCATACACTGGTATAATTTACGAACGTTTTTACATCTTACGATCTTTTCCTAATTCCGAAAAGTATCTTTGCATCTTAGATGCTCAACACCACTTAGTTTCAAAATTAAAAATAGCCTCATTTATTTTTGGAGGTTGGGGCATAGGCTATTCGGGAGGTAAAGTTCCTTGGTTCCCTTTTGAACTAGGAACCATTCAAAAAGATTTACATATCCTCATTCATCATAGTCAAGGTGATCCCGATACTTTATTTAAGTTGGATGTAAAGGGAAACATTATCCCATTGAATTAAAACTCATTCATAAACAACAAAATCATTTGTAAAGTTTATCAAATTTTGTATCTTTAATTAACCATGAGAAAAACCATAACGAGTCTTTTAGCCATCATCACACTTAGTGTATGCGCGCAAAAAAATCTAACCGAGGAAGCCCAACCTATTGTTGCCGAAGGAAAATTATTGTATAAATCAGAAATGGCTTCATGGTATGGAACAGACTTATTTTTAGAAAACTATAAAAACAGAGATAATATTGGAGGCTATTTCTCTTATACTGATAAAGATATCTCTAAATGTATTTTCTTTTCAAAAGCAAATACCCCTAGGGTTATTGGCACTATATCATTTGACAGCACGTATAGTATGCAAAGTGCAAAAGTAGACATAGCCGAAAGAGAATTTTCTAATTATGAGAACGACATTTATATCATTAGAAAAAAAGCGTTAGAAGAAGTCAATTCAGATACCTTGTTTAAATCTTATAATAATACCAATCTTAATTTTATTCCATTAATCAATGGAAAAGAAAAAAAGGTCTATATTTTAACAGGTCCTCAACAAGGCGGCGTTGTTATTTTTGGAAACGATTACTTATTAACCTTTGATAAAAACAATACATTAACACTTAAAAAACAACTACATAAAAACATTATACCTATCTACTACGGACAAAAAGAAGAGGAAGGAAAACAAGTTGAAGGTGCCGTGCATAATCATTTACCTGAAACAGGAGATTTTATAACAGCAACCGACATTTGCACTTTAATGCTGTATGAAAAATTTGCAAAATGGAAAACACATAATGTAGTATCAGAAAAATATTTAAATATTTGGAATTGTGAAACCAATCAATTAACTGTTATTACAATGAAAGTGGTTGATAAAATAAATAAAGACCAAGAAAAACGTCATCCTAAAAAAGTTGAATAACTATGAAGACATCATTAATTAATTTTATTGTATGTCTATTGCTTTGCTTTATCGAAACAGGTTGCAAAAAAACAGCTATTCCTGATCAACAAGTTAAAATGATTTTTGGGAAATGGAAAGTGGTAAATACTAGTGGAGGATTTGGCGGTGGCCCAATCTGGCCAAGTGATAAAGACATTTATTTAGAGTTCAAAGAAACTGGACGTTATAAAAAACATGAAAAAGGGAAATTAGTTAAAACCGAAAAATTCAAATTCTCCCCTGATAAAAACAATGCCAGTAAATATATCATTGATTATGATGCTTCTAGTATGCCTGATCAAGGTTTTAGCGCATCCCATGATACTTTAATTCTTTTTGATCGTTATATTTCTGATGGTGGATATTATGTATGTATAAAAAAATAATTACTCATTTGAAAAAATGCTTATCGGTTGGGATTTGTACCGTTTACTTATTCTCCTTAATTCAATGTAATTCATCTAAAAAAGAATCAACCCAAGAAAAAGCTCCATTAACGATTGGTGGTTTATATCATTTTGCCCAAACAGAAGATACTTCATTTTGTAATTCTGAATTAATTATTGGTTCGGATTGCGCAGGTGGTGATTTATATTTTTCAAAACAACACACCGTCATTTTTCAATTTTATTGCCAAGTACAAGATAGTATATCTTATGATTTAGGAACCTATAGTTTAAGCGATAGTACCATTCAATGTGAATTTACACTCAGTTTCACATATGCATACAACGAAATGGATTCACTTCAATTAGAAATTCATCAAGGCGTATTTCAAACAATAAAAACAAAAAGTAAAGTTTTAGTAAAACCTATTGTATGTTCTGAATTTCCTTTCTATTTCAACTTAACTTGGGAGAGTGATGGAACTTATTGTTATGTTTTAAAGACTGCGGATACTATAAGCTCTCAATTGTTTTTATCAAATATGGAAAAAATTAAGGCCTTTCAAACGTATCTCAAAAAATAATATAATTTAGATACACCTAATCAAAAAACATTTTTAAAAACATCACCATGAAACACATTTTAGTATTATCGCTTTTAATCTTTAGTTTTGGAGCTGCTAAATCTCAAACCAAGGTATACAAAGGAAATTCTACCAGCTACTCGGATTGTTTATATACCATTAGTAGTGATAAAATTTACCGAAATAATTCGACGAGCTATTCGGATTGTAAATACACCATCAATTCTAACAAAGTATATCAAGGCAATTCTACTAGTTATTCCGATTGCTTATATACCATTAGTGGTGATAAAATATATAAAGGTAATTCAACGAGTTATTCGGATTGCTTATATACCATTAGTGGTGATAAAATATATAAAGGTAATTCAACGAGTTATTCAGATTGTGTATTAACCATTGATGGCAAAAAAGTGTATCAAGGTAATTCAACGAGTTACTCCGATTGTTTAGCGACGGTAGATGGGATTGTAAAATATACTGAAGTCGCTATTTTAATTGGACCTTATTAACTTTTCCGAGCTCTTGAAAAAAAGAACGATATACCTTTTAGTTGGCTGTTTACTTGTAATCATCAGTATCATCACACTACCTTTAACATTTATATACATAACCTTAATCAATACTAATTTTTGGCCATTTCTGATTTTATGTTTAGGATGTTTGATATGGGGAATACAACTTATAGTCAAAGGCATTCTATTAAAAAATGAATAAGGGTATAATTAAAACATTAGCAATCCTTATATTTATATAAGGAAAAAGTCAATCCATGAAAGGTAAAATTTTAAATATACTATTACTCATCACTTCTTTTATAGGTTATTTAGAATGGAGTGGGGGAAATCATTTATTTTTATGGCAAGCAGAAAAAGATATTATCATTAAATTTTTCAATAGCCCCTCATCAGTATTACATCCTTTTATCTTAATTCCCTTTATTGGCCAACTATTACTGATTTTTACACTTTTTCAAAAAAAACCTACTACCATCATAACCTATTTTGGGATAGTAACTTTAGGCATATTATTGTTATTCATGTTTATCATTGGCATCATTAGTTTAAATCTTAAAATCATCAGCTCATGTATTCCATTTTTAGGATTAGCCATCATTACTATCCAATATCATAGATCATTAAAACTTATAATCACATGAGACATTTTAAAATCCTTGGAGTATTCATCATTTTAGTGAGCGTCTCCTCCTTTCAATTTTCTTCAGAAATAGAGACCAACATCAAAACTCCAACATCAGATTCAAGTACCCATTGGCTAACATTATATGGCAAATATATTTACCAACATGAATCATGTGCGAATTGTCATTCATTAGTTGATACAGAACAATCTGTATACATTAGCTTAGATGGTCTAAGTGGCAAATATCCAAACTCTTGGCATTACAATCACTTACTAGAACCACAAATGATGGTTCCAGATTCTAAAATGCCTGTTTATGCTTATCTTATTGATAAACCATTAAATCAACAAACGTTTAATGCAATAATAGATCAATCAATTGTTCAACCTTCGGCGATTAACCCAAACACCTTATGGCAAATCTTACATGAAGAAGCTCAATATGTCGCAAATGATTTAAAGAAATATGGGATAGAAAACACCCAATCAACTGAAATTCTTGCAATCATCGCCTATTTACAAAAAATTCCAGCCAGTCCAATCCGACGTCAAAAAGACTCTATTATAACCGCAGAGTATAAAAGGAAACAACAGATTTGGGATCAAGTATTAATAGATAGTAATCATGTTGTTATGAAAAATGCTTTAGATAAAACAAATATCCCAGCTGGAAAAATTATTTTTAAAAATAATTGTTCGGCTTGCCATGGGATTGATGGAGAAGGATTAATTGGTCCAAATTTAACAGATGAATATTGGATAAACGGAGCTAAGCTATCTCATGTGATCAATACCATAGTGAATGGTATTCCTGAAAAAGGTATGATGGCATGGAGAAATCAATTAACTCCACTTGAGGTTGGTCAAGTTACATCGTATATTTTTTCCATTAAAGGATTTAAACCCAAACATGCGAAGCAAAAACAAGGGATGAAAGAATAAGGTTAAAAATTCTTAATTCAAATAACAAAAACAAACCAGCAATAATAATAACCATACATTGCTTAATATAAAAAAAATCAAATGAAAACCATTTTTATTTTTACCATACTAATTAGTATCAGTGCACTTCATCAATCTTGTCGTTCATCAGATCAGTCCGATTTTGAAACACCACTAAAATTAACAACGAAAGATTCAGTAAAAAAATATTATACGATAGAAGCTTATAATAATACCAAAGGCATTTTAAGTACAGGGGAAGTCATTACTCATTTTTATTGTCCTGATGCGATAAATGAATTCCCTCCTATAGATATCAAATCATGGAATAAAGTACCAGCTGTTAATAACCGTTTTCCCACTTATGAAGAAACCTTAAATGGAACAGCGATTCATCATTATGGCGAGAAGCCAAGCAAATTAGTTAAAGCCTACAGTTTAAGTTTGCCAAAATTAGCACGATATATTGGTCCTGTATCAACTACTATTGCCTCACCAAAAAAAGACGAGCTAGTTGTGGTGATTCAAATTGTTCAAACCCCTGCTGATACTATTGTAGGATATAGATTTTTAAGCGGAGGAGTGGGGGGTTCAAAGATACGCGACTATCATTTTCTAACAGAGCATGAAATAGACTTAGTAACCAACCCTTAATACTCAATTAAAATTATTACCAAAATTATTTTTTGAATATTTTCTATTATGAAATTTATTTTAAGTATCATTTTAATAATCACTCAACTTTGGCTTATAGGTCAAGATAAATCGGTAGATAATTCTAAAATTACTAAAACCTATAAGACCTTCATTAACCATAAATTGTGTGGATATGAAGAACACGATAAAAAAGGAAATATTATTTTCTCAAAAAACAATGGTATGAATGGGCCCATTACCATGTTATATGTTGCAGAATATGATTCATTAAGTAGAAGAACGAGATCTTATTTTGTTCATTCTAATCTTGGTTTTTCCGCTAGTGACATTGTATTTGAACCTTTAAAAATTAAATACTTTCATTTCTCTCTCGAATCTTCAGATGAAAACTCGTATAATAGAACATTTTTAAATACTGTAAATTCAAAAAAAGAATTTATGGAATTAAAAGAAACTAAAGACCTAATGAAAGGAAAAAAAGAACTTTCAAATATTGAACTATTAGATTCAACAAACCATGTCATGATCGAATATTATCTTTCAGAAAAAGGAGATACTAGTTCTATAAATACTTATCAATACAATAAAGACCATAAAGAAGTTTGGTTTCATTATGGAACGATTGGATCAGAAGATTGGACATGGGATATTTATTCTATATATAATGACCATTTAGATAAAATAAAATCTTACAGAGTTTCAGCTACAAATGATATAAGAGATACTACTGAGGTTTATCAATATATCTATAATTCAAACCACCAACTTATATCTGAAAACTATTATCATAAGAAAAAATTCAGTCACAAAACCGATTATGTATATAATGAAAAGGGACAGCTTATTAAGGAACAATTTTATGAGGGAGATGAAGCGGTGATTGATGTGATAACCACTTATCAATATGATAAGAATACAAAGTTAGTTTCCAAAAAAGTATCTAAAGACTATAGAAATTCTAAAAAGCCAGAAACTGAAGTATGGGAGTTTAAAGCGACTTATTGGTAAAATTTATAAATAAAAAAATTACTCAAATGTTGATTATTTAGATTTTAGTATCTTCAGATTCATAAAAAGAAACCGTTTGAAATACATCACCAAAACTATATGGATTTTATCATTGGTAAGTTTATTTACCGACATTTCAAGTGAGATGTTATATCCTGTTATGCCAATTTATTTAAAATCGATTGGATTTTCAATTGTATTAATTGGTGTTCTAGAAGGCTTAGCGGAGGCCACTGCTGGATTAAGTAAAGGCTATTTTGGAAAACTATCTGATACCTATAACAAACGCGTACCTTTTGTGCAAATAGGATATATGCTTAGCACCATTTCAAAACCCATGATGGCCATTTTCACTTATCCTCTTTGGATATTTTTTTCAAGAACATTAGATCGTTTTGGTAAAGGGATTAGAACAGGAGCCAGAGATGCTATTCTTTCTGATGAAGCAACTCCTGAAACCAAAGGAAAAGTATTTGGCTTTCATCGTTCATTAGATACCTTAGGAGCAGCCATTGGGCCTAGTTTGGCACTGTTATATTTGTATTTCTATCCAGAAAATTATATAACGTTATTTTACATTGCCTTTATTCCTGGTGCATTTGCTATTCTTACAGCATTCTTATTGAAAGAAAAGAAATCATTACTTATTGCAAAAAAAGAAAAACCTTCTTTTTTTGCAATTATGAGTTATTGGAAAACTAGTTCAACTGAATACAAAAAATTAGCTATAGGACTATTAGCATTCACTTTATTTAATAGCTCAGATGTATTTTTGTTACTTCAAGTAAAACAAAATGGCTTAAGTGACTCCATGGTCATTGGTGTTTATATATTTTATAATTTAATATATGCCTTATTTGCATTTCCTATTGGAGTGATTGCCGATCGGGTAGGGCTTAAAACTATCTACATTATTGGGTTATTTATTTTTGCTATTGTTTATTTTAGTATGTCTACGAATAGTAATATGTATGTGTTTTATGCTTTATTTTTTTTATATGGTATTTATTCAGCTGCAACAGAAGGAATTTCCAAAGCATGGATTTCAAATATTACACCTAAACAAGATACTGCTTCTGCCATAGGAGCATATGCAGGCTTACAAAGTATTTGCACCATGCTAGCAAGCTCAATAACAGGTATTATCTGGTTTAAATTTGGGTCGGCAACTGCCTTCATATTGACAGGCAGTATGACTGTGTTGGTAATGATATATTTCATGACCATTAAAAAATAGCTCCATATTAAAATTAGAGTTCTAGTTTATTAAACTACTGCAGTAAATAATAAGAGCCATGATTAACATGGCTCTTATTATAAAACATTTCTGATTAAAACACTTCATCAATATCATTCCTTCTAATGATATCTGAGCTTGGAGTATCATCGTCGTCCCACTTGGTAGACTGAACAGTTTTTGTTGTAGGTTGAGATAAAAAATCAGTATTTTGAGCAAGACCAGAACTTGTAACATTACTTGCATAAATATCAGATCCTTCATTATAATCTAAATCCGTAAACTTTGCAAACTGTCCGATGAATTTTAATGGAACATCAACAATTGATCCATGACGATTTTTGGCAATAATAATTTCAGCTCTATTTTTTGTTGGTTGATTATTTTCATCCACTTCAATACCATAATACTCTGGACGATAAATAAACATTACCATATCCGCATCTTGCTCAATTGCACCAGACTCACGTAAATCACTTAATTGAGGACGCTTGCTTCCACCAGGTCTATTTTCAACCTGACGACTTAATTGAGATAAAGCAATAATCGGTATTTCTAATTCTTTTGCTAAAGATTTTAAACCACGTGAAATTTGAGAAATTTCTTGTTCACGATTTCCTTTACTATCAGGTCCACCACTCATTAACTGTAAGTAGTCAATAATAATTAAAGATACATTTTGTTGTTCTTTTAAACGACGAGCTTTAGCTCTTAATTCAAAAATAGATAGAGCAGGGGTATCATCAATGTATAAAGGAGCTACTGATAATTTTTTAATACGCTCATTTAATTGAACAAATTCGTGATTATCTAAATTTCCTTTTAATATTTTATCTTGATTAATTTCGGTTTCAGATGAAATTAATCGTTTGACTAATTGTAAAGAAGACATCTCTAAAGAGAAAATAGCAACTGGTTTGTTAAATTCAACAGCTGCATTTTTAGCCATAGTAACTACAAATGCTGTTTTACCCATACCAGGACGAGCTGCTAAAATTAGTAAATCAGATTTTTGCCAACCTCCTGTAATTCTATCTAAAGCAGTAAATCCAGAAGGTACACCTAATAAACCATCCGTTTGAGCTGCAGCTGTTTCGATTTCAGTAATAGCTTGAGCAATTAAAGAAGTCATTCCTACATGTTGTTTACGAACATTTGAATCTAAAATCTCGAAAATATGTTGAGTCGTTGCATCTAATAATTCAAACACATCCGTACTATCTTCATAAGCAGATTTAATAGTTTCTGTACTAATACGAATTAATTCACGTTGCAAATATTTTTGTGCAACAATACGAGCATGATATTCGATATTAGCTGAAGAAGCAATTCGATTAGTTAACGATGATACATAAAATGAACCGCCCACTATTTCTAATTCACCGCTACGTTTTAATTCTTGAGTAACTGTTAATATATCAACGGGTTCAGAACGATTAAATAAATTATAAATTGCTTTAAATATAATTCCGTTTTGTTCCTTATAAAAACTTTCTGGTGAAAGTACATCAATCACAGTACTTAAGGCATCTTTTTCAAGAAGCATGGCACCAAGAACAGCCTCTTCTAATTCGATAGCTTGTGGTTGTAATTTACCAACTTCATTAGTCGATAATGGAGTATATAATTTTTTACGAGTCTTATTTTGATTATCTAAATTTTGCATAGTTTTTAGTACGGAGGGTAAAAATGCTCATTACTTTCTAATTATTGAATTTACGAAAATTCAGCATAATTCGCAAACTTAACAATGGATTAACATGTATTTTTAATTAACTGATAATCAGTACTGAATTTGTTAGTAAACTAAAAAATGAAAGTAAACATGTTAAGAAAATGACTAGTAAACTTTTAAACAATTAGCAATTAGCAAAAAACGAATCAATGATTTTTCCATTTTATGTACTATATTTAACATAAGTAATAAAAGTGAAGAAATTTTTATATACAAACAAAATCTTTATTTGGGTAATCTTGTTTTCAGCAAATACCTTACTCTCCTATGCGGGCGATCAAAAACAATTTATGACCTTTTTTAAGTCACAAACGTTTAAAGGTAAAGTTCATGCATTTGACACCTTAAATCTGCAAGATAAAGCAATCTTTTTTCCTTTAATAAAAAATGAATTATCTATTATCAAGCAAAAAGCAATTGCAGACCATCAATTTGAAATTCTTGATAGGCTCGAAAAAATTGAAGGTGAAATCTATTACATTAATAAGAATTACACAAAAGCCATTCCTATCTTCACTAAGCTATTATCAAAAAATAAGATTAAATCGTCTAATGATAGCATTCAAATATTGTATATTTTAAAAAACGCTTACTTAAATATTAGAAATTTAAATAAAACAATTGAAGCTCATCGCTTATTAGTAAATATTCAAAAACGAACTCCTCAAATCAGCGCATGGATATTAATGCCTCGATTAAGCACCATTTATTATGAAATGAAATTATACAAAGAATGTCTTAGAGAGCAATTGCATGAGTATCCTGAAGTTAAAAATAACACGTCCCTTCTAATCAATTTTTTCAATAACCGTGGATTATATTGGGAAAAATCTGGCAATCAAGATAGTGCCTTGTATTGGTTTAAAAAGGCTAGAGTGCAGTTTCACATGGCTTATTCTGACAATAATTTAAATTTAGATAATGAATTTACATTAGGCTTAATTGAAGGTAATATTGGACAATCATTTATGGCTTTAAAACAATATGATAAAGCCATTCCTTTATTAAAAAAAGATGTGAAGGCTAGTAAAAAAATAAAGAATCTTCATAATGCAGGTATTAGTCAATTGGAAATTTCGAAATGTTATATAGAACTAAACCAACTTGATTTAAGTCGTAAATATTTAGATAGTGCCAATATACTTTTAACTGATATTGATGATTATAAAACAACCTTAAACATTATTAAGCAATATGCCATTCTTTTCGATAAATCAGCAACTTATACTCAAGCCATTGAATACTATAAAAAATATATCCTTTTTAAAGATAGCTTTGATGCTCAAAACAATTTAAAAGAGTTGCTGCTTGCACAAGTAGCAAGTCAAGTTGACGAAAAAGAAAAATTAATTACCGATAATGAGAAAAATATAAAAGAACAAAATATTGAAGTTAGTAAACAAAAAACTATCCGAAACGCCTTATTATTTTGTGGGATTATTCTTATTGTGGTGGTCATATTTATCTCAGTTCAATTAAAAAAAACAAATACTCAAAAACAATTACTGGAAATTAAAAACAAGCAAATTGAAACTCGAAATGAAATTATCAATCAATCATTACACGAAAAAGATTTATTAATCAAAGAGGTTCATCATCGGGTAAAAAACAATTTACAAATCATTTCAAGTTTATTAAAACTACAATCAGGAAAAAGCGCAAATGATGAAGTTAGAAACTCATTAAGAGAAGCACAAGACCGAATTAATTCTATGGCATTATTACATCAATTATTGTATCGCAATAATCAGATGACCTCCTTAATGTTTAATGAATACCTTAGTAATTTATTAACTCAGATTTCTGCAAGTTTTTCCACTTCCAATAAAAACATACACATTAACGCTCAACTCATTGATTTAAAATTAGATTTAGACACGGCAATTCCTCTTGGCTTAATTACTAATGAACTTGTGTCAAATGCTTATAAACATGCATTCATAAATAATGAGGGAGAAATTACGATAGAGTTAACGAAACTTCTTAAAAACACCTATCAATTAAAAATTTCAGATAATGGACAGGGGTTACCCGCTAACTTCGATTTAACAAGTAATGACTCTCTAGGATTAGATATCGTCAGTATTTTATCTGAACAAATTAACGCCCAATTAAAAATATATAATAACCCAGGCACTAATTTTGAAATAGTGTTTCAAGTTGTTTAATCCTTTATTCGGTCGTTTATTCCTTTTATAAAATCACTTACCAAATAGGCAATTAACTTACCTGTTTTATTATCAGCTTTAATGTGTGATAAAATAGGCGCTCCTTCGGCAATATGTAAATATAATGCTTGAAGCTGTTTTGCACATTGATAAACATATTGTCTAGCTTGAACGGGAGATATACCACTGCTTGTTTTAGCACTTGATGGGACATTTGTAATCGCATCTAAATCTATTTCTACACCACAGGGTATTTTATTTACAAATTGGATATTTTGATTTAAAGTATCAGTAAACGTTTTTTGTTCTCTAACGAAAACATCCTCGTAAGAACTGTAATATAATTGATCATTATTTTCTATAAATCTTTTTAGAACACTTGCCGTGTTATACTGCTCATGCATGCAAAAAACAGAATACTTCCGCATCCATTTTTCATGATACGCATAACTGAAACCATTACCACTGTGTCTTCCTTCTAATGGTCTAAAATCAGTATGTGGATCACAATTAATGACATTAATGGCTTGATTTAATGCTAATGAACATCCTTTTATAATAGGGTAGGAATTATTATGACCACCGCCAATAATGATAGGGATTTTATGGCACTCTACAATTTGATGAACTATAGTAGTCACGCGATCATCAATAAGGGATACTAAATTTCTTAGTTCAACCATTTCATGTTTATTTTTTGTATTTAAAGCATTTGATTTTTCCATCAAATCATCTACATATACATGACCTAAAACACAAATATTTTTTCCATTCAAAAATGAATTACTTTGTTGGCTTAAAAAACTATCTAATGATGGTTTCCATGCGGTATGAGCACCACCACGTCCATAATTTGCCTTTACGCCAATATCTTCTGGTATACCTATTAAAACAAATTGACATGGAGCTTGTCGTAATTGATCTACCCAATTTTTTTCCGATGTTAACCAAATGACCTCTTCACCTATTTTGGTTTCATTGGTTCGCTTACGGGTTAATTGCTCAATATCTTTTTTAGTATATAACTCTAAATCCTTCATTCTAATTTTATATTTTTATTCAAAAAAAAGTCCCGATAACGGGACTATCTTATCATTAATCATATTTTTACCATTCATCTGAATCTAACGATTTATTACTCGGAATTTTCATAGCTTCTTTAATATCATTTGCAATTACTGCACTTTGCTTTAACGCCTCACTTTTAATACGTTTCCACATTTCAGGGGGCATTTTCATACTACCGCATTTAGGAATTTCGTTGTACACATCACCTCCTGTATACTCAGAATTTGCAGCTGCATGAGTAATTTTCGAAATTGTGTAACGATATTTCCCATCTTTAGCATCAATGCTAACATGCATTGATATAGTTCCTTGAGCATCCACCACAGGATTTAATTCTTTTAATTTAAAAACAAAGCTAACATTACATTCGGCTTTTGTACCAGAAGTAATACCATTAGATTTAGTGTATTTCTTATTTTCCACTTTTACAAAATGAACAGCACGCTTTAAAATTTCTGAAGCCTCGATAACTTTTGGATGCATAGTATCAGCAACAGAAACACTATCACTTTTTTTTGTTGACAAATCAGTTTCAATTGGCAAAAAAACAACTTCCTGAATCTTATGTTCGTCTTTTATGATTTCTTGAGCAGATAAAATATGATTAAAAAATAAGATAGCCAGAAAATAGATTACAGTTTTAAATTTCATAAATTTTATTTTAAAAATAAATGCTAATAAATTTTATGATATTTCGCTGGATTTACTTCTTGCATTAAGTTGTAAATTACATCAAACACATCATCTGCACTAGGTTTAGAAAAATAATCCCCATCAGAACCATAAGCAGGTCGGTGTTCTTTAGATGCAATTGTAATAGGTTTTGAATCTAAATATTGATATGCACCTTGTTCTTCAAGGACTTTTTGCATCATATAAGCACTTGCACCTCCGGGAACATCTTCATCAAAAAACACAATGCGATTTGTTTTTTTAACAGATTCTAAAATTTTATGATGAATATCAAATGGTAATAATGTTTGTACATCTATTAATTCAACAGATATACCGTGCTCTTTTAACTGTTTAATAGCATCTTGTGCAATTCTTATTGAAGATCCATAAGTTACTAAAGTTACATCAGAACCTTCTACTAATGTTTCAGGAATACCTAATTCAATTTTATATTCACCAATATTAGAAGGTAAATTTTCTTTTAAACGATAACCATTTAAAGGTTCAATGACTAATGATGGCTCATCTGCTTCTAATAATAAATTATAGAATCCAGCTGCTTGAGTCATATTTCTAGGCACACATACATTAATTCCTCTACATGCATGAATAATCATCCCCATTGGAGAGCCACTATGCCAAACACCTTCTAGGCGATGTCCGCGTGTACGAATAATCACTGGGGCTTTTTGCATACCCTTTGTTCTCCATTGAACAGTGGCTAAATCATCACTCATGATTTGTAATGCATATAGGAGATAATCTAAATATTGAATTTCTGCAATAGGTCTTAAACCTCGCATTGATAATCCAATAGCTTGACCCATAATCGTTGCTTCACGTATACCAGTGTCAAACACACGATGTTCACCATACTTAGCTTGAAGCCCTTCCAATCCTTGATTCACTCCTCCAATTTTACCAGAATCTTCTCCGAAAATTAACGTCTCAGGATATTTTGATAAAATATAATCAAAGTTTTCTCTTAGTAATTCTCTTCCATCCACTAATTTTTCTTCATTGTATTGAGGTGCAACTGGAGTAACATTTGAAACTTGAAAATTAGATTGAGACATTAAATGAGAACTATATCTATCTGTATTTTCAATATTGGCTAAACGCAACCAATCCGATAATTTTGTACGAGATGAAGAGTCGATAGATTTAGTTAAGCGCAAAACTTTTTTCACGGCATTGTGAACTTCTCGACGAATAGGTTCTTTAATTGAATTTAATTCTGTTTTGATAACACTAACTAAATCGCCATTTACATCGTTTGTTAACTCATCAAATAAAGCTGAAACTTCATCAACTTCTCCTTTAATTGGAGTTAAATAATCAGTCCATGCAGCTTTTTGAGCTATTCTAACAGCACTTTTAGCATCTTCTTCTATGGCATTTATCGTTGCCTCATCAGCTAAAGCATTATTTAAAATAAATTCACGCATTTTTTTCACACAATCAAAATCTAATTCCCATTGTAAACGTTCTTTAGATTTATAACGCTCATGAGAACCCGATGTGCTGTGACCTTGAGGTTGCGTTACTTCTTCAACATGAACTAATACAGGCACATGTTGTTCGCGACAAACTTTGGCAGCTTTCTCATAAGTCTCGCATAAGTGAGCATAATCCCAACCTTTAGTTTTAAAAATTTCATACCCATTACCACCATTTTCTCTTTGAAATCCTTTTAAAATTTCAGAGATACTTTCTTTGGTAGTTTGATATTTTTTAGGTACTGAAATACCATGGCCATCATCCCACACACTCATTAACATTGGAACTTGCAATACACCTGCAGCATTAATTGATTCCCAAAATAATCCTTCAGATGTTGAAGCATCTCCTATTGTTCCAAAAGCAATTTCATTTCCCTTATTACTATAGTTTAAAAATTTACCCTGATGTAAGTCACTGTTAACTTTATAAAAATGAGAGGCATACGCTAAACCTAATAAACGAGGCATTTGTCCTGCAGTAGGAGAAATATCTGCTGAAGAGTTTTTTTGATTCACTAATGCTTTAAATGACCCATCTGCATTTAAACTATGTGTTCCAAAATGACCTCCCATTTGACGACCACCACTCATTGGTTCTTTCTCTAAATCCGTGTGACCGTATAAGCCAGCAAAATACTGTTGCAAGGATAACTGTCCAATAGACATCATAAATGTTTGATCACGATAATATCCACTTCTAAAATCACCATCTTGAAACACTTTTGCAAATGCAACTTGAGCTAATTCCTTTCCATCACCAAAAATTCCAAACTTAGCTTTTCCAGTTAAAACTTCTTTACGGCCTAATAAACTCGTCTGACGACTTTCGTTAATAATACGATAGTCATTAAGAACAATTTTTTTAAAATCTTCGAAACTTAATCCTTGAGTGGATGATAAAACTCCTTTTTGCATAATGATTTAAAGTAGCGGTATAAATAATATTAATGAAACATAAATAAATCTCATTATAAAAAATAATAAGTTCTTACTTACCTTACAAATATATGTTTTTAGAAGGAATTACAAAACAATTTGAGCCTTATTTTTCAATGATATTCCTATACATTTTACTTGATAAAAGGCAAAAAAAAGCAGTCGTAAAAATTATACGACTGCTTTTTATATCTTAGAAAAAATTATTTCTTTTTCTTTGCTTTCTCTTTTCCAGAGAATTCAAATTTCTTTTTCAATTTATCTTTTTTGGTAATTTTAATTTCGCCGCTAATGTCAAAATTATCTACTACACATTTCATAATCATCGTTTGATCCTTATCATCTGTTGTTGAAATTTCAGCCTCAATCCATTGATTTTCATTTTGTTCCTCATCTGTATACGTTGAATCTTTAGTAATTTGGTACTTTACCCACTTATATTCCAATTTATCAAATAAAAACTGACTAAACATACCTTTTCCAGCTTTAAACTCCATTTCATCTTCAACGCCTTTTTTAGCAGGAGCCCCTTCTTTCAACTCGGTCATGGTCACAGTAAAGATCTTCTTATCTAAGTTGTCTTTTGGCTCACCTTTTTTTATGGCATTTATACTTAATATTCCAACTGTTAAAACAGTGGCTGAAATGATAATGTGTTTTAAGTTCATTGTTATTAATTTTTTTATTGTGGTAAATGTAATAAAATTACTTTTATATCGGATTCAATTTTATACCTTTTTTTTATGCAACCATTAGCTGAAAGAGTTAGACCTCACCATTTAGACAATTATATTGGTCAGGAACATGTTATTGGTATAAATTCTGCATTAAGAAAAGCCATTGAACAAAACTTATTACCATCCATAATTTTATGGGGACCTCCTGGGGTTGGAAAAACGACTCTTGCGCAAATTATTTCTCAAACATTAAAACGTCCTTTTTATTCCTTAAGCGCTATTAATTCTGGGGTTAAAGATGTGAGAGATGTTATTGAAAAAGCTTCTCAAGATGGTGGTTTTTTTAAACAAGAAAAGCCAGTATTGTTTATTGATGAAATTCATCGTTTTAGTAAATCGCAACAAGATTCGTTATTAAATGCTGTTGAAAAAGGCATTGTTACTTTAATAGGAGCTACCACCGAAAATCCTTCTTTTGAGGTAATTCCCGCTCTCCTTTCAAGATGCCAAGTAGTTGTTTTAAAGCATCTTAGTAAAGATAACTTAATTCAATTATTAAATAACGCCATTATTCATGATACAGTGTTAAAAAGGAAACAAATTGTGTTAAAGGAAACAGAAGCCTTATTGAGAATTTCAGGAGGAGACGGTAGGAAATTATTAAATGCTTTAGAAATAGTTGTAAATTGTATTAACGAAATAGAAATTGTTATTACAGATGAATTAGTGAAGCAATATATACAGCAAAATCTTGCTTTATATGATAAATCAGGGGAGCAACACTATGATATTATTTCTGCATTTATTAAATCAATTAGAGGCTCTGATCCAAATGGAGCTGTTTATTGGCTTGCTAGAATGATTGATGGGGGGGAGGATCCCAGTTTTATTGCCCGTAGATTATTAATTTTAGCATCTGAAGATATCGGAAATGCAAATCCTACAGCACTAGTTATTGCTAATAATTGTTTTCAAGCAGTTAATGTGATTGGATTTCCAGAAAGCCGAATTATTTTGGCTCAAACCACCACCTATTTAGCATGCTCAGCAAAAAGTAATAGCAGTTATATGGCTATTAACCTAGCTCAACAAGAGGTAAAAAAATCAGGCGACCTTCCTGTTCCTTTACATTTAAGAAATGCTCCCACTAAACTCATGAAAGAATTAGGATATGGAGATGAATATCAATATGCCCATGATTTTTCAAATCATTTTGTTAAGCAGGAATTCTTACCTAGTGAAATTAGCGGTACTGCCTTTTATAATCCCTCAGAATATTCAAGAGAAAGGGATTTAAAAGAATTTTTAAAAGAAAGATGGGGCGACAAATATGGCTACTAATCGCTTTGAAGAAATTCTGACGATGGCTCAAAAATAAAAATTTTACCAAAGCCAATAACTAAACCTCCAATAACTTGTTCAGAAATTTGCCAAGCGCAATCGGCAATGATATAGGTTAAATTAATATTTTTTGAAAAAGAAATCCCTAAAACAGTCACTATGGAAAATAATATAAATCCAATTAGAAAACCACTAACAACACCTCTTAATATGGGTTGTGATATATATTTATTGAAAATTTTAGATTCATATAGTCTGTACAATAGAAATGAAATCACTAAATAGACTAAAGCCGCTAATCCTAAAAATAAACCTTTTGAAAACGTAATTCTATTTAAATCATTTAAAAAAACACCATGCCAAAAATAAAATGCTACATACATTAACACGGCAGAGATAATCCAACTTATGAAGAATCGATAGGAATACAACATCACTACAAAATTACATTTCTTTTTCATTATTTATAAAAAAATAGGTGAAATTTTAATTGATTTATTCTGAAAAAAAAGTAAGTTTGTAATATGCGCTTATTATATAAATTCTTGATTTTAGTGGTTTTTACAGAGGGGATTGTCTCTTGTAAGAAAGAAACGAGTTGGGATACCGATTTAGCTATTCCTATTGCTACCAGTCATCTAAATATTAGTAACTTTTTTGGCGACTCTATTTTTCAAACAGATCCATCTGGGCTACTTCATTTAGCTTTCACAAAGGATTTACTAAATTATACAATGGATAGTTTAGTGAAATTACCCGATACAACTATTAACGCAGGTTATACAGTTCCATTTTCTACATTCTTAAATCCAGGAGTACAAATTTTTTCAAATGCTGCTTCAACTGATAAAGAAATAACATTTGATGTGAGCAATGGCGTAGAGCTTAATAAAGCCATCATTCGTAAAGGATTTTTAAAAATAGAATATAAGAATACTTATGCTCAACCGCTTAAGTTTAACTATATCGTTAATTCAGCTTCATTATACGGCTCACAATTGAGTGTTACTCAGGTTGTTCCTGGAGCTTCTAATTTAGTTAAAATGTATCCTTTGGATGGTTATAACATTAATTTAACAGGCTTATCAGGTAACAAAATAAACACCTTAGTTCAAACTTATACAATTAGTACTGATGTAAGTGGGCAACCAGACCAACTATTGGCCGGACAAGGGTTAATTATTAAATTATCATTTATTGATTTAATTCCTGAATATATACAAGGTTACTTTGGACAACAAGATTTAACTTTTGGCCCAGATTCATCCTCCTTAAATTTTCTTCAAAATTTAAGTACCAATAATTTCTTACTTACACAATCGGCCATTAATTTTAAAATTGTTAATGAATTTGGTATTGAAATGAGTAGTTCTATAAACAGTATGCGTTCAATCAAAACAAACCCATTAAACGTGGTCAATTTGAGTTCAGGCAACTTATTACAATCAATCAATGTTGGAAGAGCTAATAAAACGAACAATGCATCAAATCCTGTTTTCCCTTGGGTTAAACAAATTAACATAAACTCTTCTAATTCAAATCTTAATTCATTTTTACAAAATTTACCTAACTATTTAGGCTATTCTGTGAAAGCAAAATTAAATCCTTTAGGAAATGTTTCTGCTGGAAACGATTTTGCTTTTTATGGCAGAGGATTAAAAGTATCTGCTGATATTGATATTCCTTTATCTCTCTCCGCAGATTATTTTACTTTAATTAGTTATTCAAATGTTGATTTAACAAAATTAAAGGAAGTTCATGATGTTAATTCATGTCAAATTATTCTTAATATTAGAAATAATTATCCTTTTAATGCCAAATTACAAGGATACATGATTGATGAACAAAACCAAATTATTGATTCATTATTTATACCTAGCCAAAATTCGATAGAGGCAGCTAATACAGATATCAATAATGTAGTTCTAAATTATATTGATTCAAGATTAGAGTCAGATTTAGACAAAACAAAAATGGAACATTTAGCTTTGTGTAAAAAAATTAAATTTGTTAGTAAGCTATATCTTTCAAATCAACCAACGCCAATCAAAATTACTGAAGATGGTTACTTAGACATTAAGGTGAATGCATTTTTGAATTATAAAATAAAAACTAAATAAAATGAAAACTAGGTTTATTTTATATTTCTGTTTGTATTCACTATCTGTTTTTCCTCAATATAATTCTGAGTTTTTAAATTTTGAAAAAACAGGTAGAAGTGTCTCTATTAATGGCGAATATGAATTAGGTTCAAATGGCATTTATAATTCATTATTGAATAAATTTATTTTTGGAGGATATATTGATCAAAAAACAAAAGATGCGTCTAATAACCATATGAAAGGGATGAATGTTTTAGGCGCTAATATTAATTACGATGTATCTGTTTTTTTTGGAAGGAACACAAGATATTCATATTTACTAGGATATAAAGACCAGCAGATCATCAATTCATCTTTTACCAAAGATTTTTATCAATTAATGTTTTATGGAAATAAACCTTATCTAAATGAAACTAAAAATCTTTCAGGAACAAATATAAATTCATTACGGTTTCAGGAATTAAAATTAGGTTTTATTTGGCATAAAATTGATACGACAGCAAAGGTAGGAGTATCAATTTCTATACTTAAAGGACAACAATTATTTTATATAAAAGCGAAAGAAGGGTCATCATTATATACTAACTCAGATGGAACTCAGTTAATATTCAATTCCGATTTCAATATGGCATTAAGTGACACTAGCCACAAAAAAAATCCATTTATATATAACGGAGTAGGAGCAAGTGCTGATATCTTTTTTGAAACACCTTATAAAAGTTCAATAGGTAAGGGGAGTGTGTTAACCGTAAATGCAAACAATATCGGTTTTTTACATTGGTTTGATAATAGTGTGCAATACAGTAGCGATTCAACTTTTAAATTTGAAGGCTACCACATTAATAATTTGTTAGATTTAAAAGATTCAACACTTTCTTCCATAAACAGAGATACAATAATCAAAAATACTACCAATGCTCATCATGAATCCTTTAATGTGAATATTCCTACAAACCTTTTAATAATCAATAAAATAAGATTCACCAATAAATTTGTTCTAGGAACAGGTTTTAGATACTTATTCAATTCCAATTTTAAACCTTATTTTTTTACAGATGCAGAATATCAAATCACACCTAAAATAACAGGTGTTTTACATATTGCCTATGGCGGCTATTCAAGATTAAATGTAGGATTAGCATTTTCATATAATTCACCTTCTTGGTTTTTCAAATTGGGTAGTAATAGTTTACAAGGGTATATTTCTCCATCTAATACATATGGACAAGGAGCATTTATTAGTATTGCAAAAAAATTTAAACGATAATATGTATGATTAAACAAATTGTTTTTATAGTTTTCATTCTTCACTTTACAATCTTAGTGGCACAGCCACCGAAAAAGTTTTTTTGTAGATATGGGGGCAATGGATATGATGTTGGCTATGATCTTAAACAAACTTCTGATAAAGGATATGTTATTTGCGGGTCTACCAATAGTTTTGGACAAGGCAATACCGATTTTTATTTATTAAAGTTGGATAGTTTAGGCCAGAAAATATTTGAAAAAGCATTTGGTGGTTATAATAATGAAATTGCTAAAAGTATCGTTCAATTGCCTGACTCTAGCTATATTTTATCTGGATATACAAGTTCTTTTGGTTTTGGAGGTTATGATATATTTATTGTAAAAGTTGATAAAACCGGCAATTTACAATGGCAAAAAACAATAGGAGGGGAGGATTGGGATTTTTCAAATAGTATTGTAAACACTTCAGATGGAGGATATATTATATGCGGAACAACCTACAGCTTTGGATACGGCAATTCTGATGGCTATGTGATCAAAATAGATGCTTTAGGAAATACAATATGGAGCAAAGCCTTTGGGGGTAGTAAAGACGATGAATTTAAATCGGTTATTCAAACCAATGATGGAAAATATGTTTTAACAGGATACACCAAAAGTTACAACGATTCGCTTGGAGATATTTGGGTTTTTAAATTAGATGTCAATGGAGATTCCATTTGGAGTAAATATTATGGTGGAAATAAAGAAGATTTTGGAAATCAAATTGTAGAAAATAATGCCAGTGATTTATTTATTGCAGGAGCAACAGAATCGTTTGGAGTAGGATTATTAGATGCTTATGCTTTAAAATTAAATAGTGTAGGCCTTTTAACAAATACATTTATTAATGGAACAGCAGCAAATAATGAGATTTATACATCTGCTTCAATTTGCTATAGAGTTTCTAATAATGTTATTTCGTTTATAGAATATGAAACAGCCCCCGGTTTTGAGTTACAAACTAAAATTATTGAGTTTGATTTTTGGTTTGGTTATCAACAAGCTACTGATTTTGGATCAACCATAATTGATGAAACTTTTAAAGTTATTACAACAAAAGATAAAGGCTATGCTGTAACAGGCTTTACAGAAGGGTATAATGCTATTTTAACGGATGTCTATTTTATTAAATTAGATTCTAATTTGGCAGGAGATAACAATAGTATTGTTTCTATAGATGAAATAGAAAAAAATGATTTATTTTTTAAAATATACCCTAATCCAACGATGAATAAAATTCAAATTTCTTCGAATATTAATATATCGATAGATGATTTAAGATTATTTGATGCTATAGGAAATGAAATCTTAATATCAAATAACCAAATATATTATGAAAATAAATCCTCGATATCGATTTCTTTAGAAACTTTAAAAACTGGTATGTATTATCTAAAAATTAGAAATCAAACACGAAAAATATCAGTTATTCATCCATAAAAAAAGCCATCCAAAAGGATGGCTTTTTTTATGGATGAATATTGTTTTATAAAATCAACATGGCATCGCCATATGAATAAAAACGATATTTTTCTTTAATGGCTTCTTTATAAGCTTTCATAATTAAATCATAACCACCAAATGCTGCAACTTGCATTAACAAGGTCGATTCAGGCATATGGAAATTTGTAATCATACAATTAGCTACAGAAAAATCATATGGAGGAAAGATAAATTTATTTGTCCAGCCTTGATATGGATTAACATGTCCTGTAGTTGATACAGAGGACTCTAAAGAACGCATAACGGTTGTTCCTACAGCGCATACTTTTTTCTTTTTATCCTTACCAGTATTAATGATTTTACAAGCTTCTTCAGTAATAATAGCTTCTTCACTATCCATTTTATGCTTAGTTAAATCTTCAACTTCAACCATTCTAAACGTACCTAAACCTATATGCAACGTAATATTAGCAAAATCAACACCTTTTATTTCTAAACGTTTTAATAATTCTCTACTAAAATGTAATCCAGCAGTTGGAGCAGCAACGGCACCTTCATTTTTCGCGAAAACGGTTTGGTATCGTTCAATATCACTTTCTTCTACCGCACGTTTAATGTATTTAGGCAAAGGTGTTTCACCTAAATCGTATAACGCCTTTCTGAATTCTTCATATGGACCATCAAATAAGAAACGTAAAGTTCTTCCTCTAGAAGTCGTATTGTCAATCACTTCAGCAACCACATTGTCATTTTCACCAAAATATAATTTATTACCAATTCTAATTTTACGAGCAGGATCAACTAGCACATCCCACAAACGACTTTCTGCATTTAATTCACGTAATAAAAAAACTTCGATTTTAGCGCCAGTTTTTTCTTTGTTTCCATACATACGTGCAGGGAAAACTTTTGTGTCATTTAAAATCATGACATCTCCATCATCAAAATAATTAATAATGTCTTTGAATTTTTTGTGGGTAATTTTCCCAGTAGCTCGGTCAACAACCATTAACTTACTTTCATCACGATTTTTTGCTGGGTGTTCTGCCAATAACTCTTTTGGCAAATTGAACTTGAACATGGATAGTTTCATATCTGTTATAGTTTTAATATAAGACAGAGTGAAATAGGCTAATAAGCCATTTCATAATCTTACGGGATTAATAATTAGGATGCGAAATTAACTCCATAAATACGCTTTCCGACAAACATCTCATTAAATTAATAGACTATTAATCAACAACTTATTGAAATATATTTATCTATAATTAATATTATGTTAAATAGTAAATTTTATAGATCATACTACATTAATATATTAAACTTTATTGATCTAGATTATTAATGGCTAATTTACCAACTAATGAACCAATAGCAACACCCATACCTCCCATTCTTACCGCACAAACAACATTAGGTGAAACTCTATTGATAATAGGCATTTTTTCATTACCAACACCCATAATTCCAGACCACCGATGCTCAATTTCAAAAGGAACTTGAGGTAAAATAACCTTTTTAAGTAGATACTCTAAATGAGATTGAATTTTAGAATTTAATTCAAACTTAATAGTAGTTTCTTTCTTAAAATCAAGATTTCTTCCACCACCAAATAAAACTCTCTCGCCGATATTCCTAAAATAATAAAATCCTTCATCGTAATGAAAAGTTCCCTTAATATTTAAATTCTCTATTGGTTTTGTTATTAAAACTTGAGCTCTTGCAGGTTTTACATCTGTCAATTTTAACAATTCATTCGCAAAACCATTTGTCGCAACAATGACCTGTTGTGATTCTATTATTCCTATGGAAGTTGAAAGACTTACTCCGTTTCCATAATCATTAATTAACTTTACATTTACCGAATTTAAAATGATAATACCTTGCTTTAAAGCTAGCTGAATGAGTGATTGCATCATTTTTCCAGTATCAATTTGTCCTTCTCTTTTATTGTAAATAAGTCCTTTAATTGACTTAAAATGAAAAGTCCTAATTTTTTCATTTTCAATACTATACGTATCATTAGTCTTTGTATAGGGTTTAAGAATTTTGTTAAAATTACCTATAGATTGAGCACATTCTTCAAAATGACGTTTGTTAACAAATAACTCATATCCTCCCCATTCTTTGTATTCAATTTGTTTATCACCTAATCGATTTCTCAATAATTCTAAACCTTTTATTCTCATCTCAACCGTTTCCCAAACCTTAGACTCATCAATATGTTTTAAATCTGATAAAATTTCGCTAACACTTCCAAAACAAGCGAAACCTGCATTTTTGGTGCTTGCACCACAAGGTAAAACACCCTTTTCTAAAACAATAACCTTTGCTTTCTTATGTTTTTCTTTATATGAAATAGCGGCACTTAGGCCTACGATTCCACTTCCAATAACAATTAAATCTATATTATTTAAATAAGTTTGTTTTTCCCAAAAACTAAGGTTTGAAATCATGTTACTTTTGTGTATAATTTTTTTTGAACTTTTTATGTAATTATAATTAAATTTACTTCTTTACACAAAATTACGTCTTTGTTCTATATGAAATATACTTTATATATTTTTATAATACTTTTAAGTTTTTATGCTTCTCTTTCCTATGCTCAGGAATGGTCACTCCCCTTTTCCAGTAAAATTGAAAAAAATGGTAAAAAACTACAGGGGGCTACTGTTACTTTAATGCAAGGTTCAAAACAGGTTATGCAAACCATTACAGGCGAAGATGGAGCTTTTAAATTTCAAATTCCGCCAAATGGAGATTATACAATAATCGTCACAAAACAAGGGCACTGCAGTAAAAAATTTCAAGTATCAACGAGGGGTGTTCCTGCAGATAAGCAAGAAGAAAAATTTAAAGGAATTGACATTAAAGCCATCAGTTTATTTGAACCATTACCAAACATTGACTACTCTGTATTAAATCAACCTCTTGTAAAAATCACTTATAATGCTGCTATTGACGATTTTGATTATGACGAATCTTATAGTAATCAAATACTTGATGCTTTAGATAAATTAAGGCAATTGGAGTTAGATGCAATTAATAAACAAAAAGAACAAGAAGCAAATTATCAAACAGCTATAAAAACTGCGGACAAAGCCTTTCAAAAAAAAGAGTGGGTTACGGCAAAGTCAAATTATGCTCAAGCTTCATCTCTTAAACCATCTGAAAATTACCCAAAAGATCAACTCGCTCAAATTGATATTATTATTAAAGATCAAGAAGCTTTAAATAAAAAAGCACTGGCTGATGCCAAAGCAAAAGTCGATAATGATGCTTTAGCCAAGAAAAAAGCTGAGGATGAGGCGGCTCGTTTAGCGAAAGAAAAAGCAGATAAGTTGGCGGCTGAAAAAGCGCTTGCAGATGCCAAAGCAAAAGCTGATGCAGATGCTCTTGCTAAGAAAAAAGCAGATGAAGAAGCTGCTCGTTTAGCGAAAGAAAAAGCAGATAAATTAGCTGCTGAAAAAGCGCTAGCAGATGCCAAAGCTAAAGCCGATGCTGATGTTCTTGCTAAGAAAAAAGCAGATGAAGAAGCTGCTCGTTTAGCGAAAGAAAAAGCAGATAAGTTGGCCGCTGAAAAAGCATTAGCAGATGCCAAAGCTAAAGCCGATGCAGATGCTCTTGCGAAGAAAAAA
>CANFTW010000014.1 GCA_947450025.1 Bacteroidota bacterium
ACCATCAAATGATTTTTAATAGATCACCTTTGTCCTATAATTTAAAAACTCTTAAACTTAAAAAATATGAATAACGAAATTATTGTAGATGTAAGAACCGAAGATGAATGGGAAATGGATGGACATGCCGAGTGTTCTGTGAATTATCCATTAGATCAGTTTGATGATAAAATCGAAGAATTAAAAAAATATAATAAAGTCACCTTGGTATGTCGAAGTGGTGGACGAGCAGGTGTGGCTAAAGCTAAATTAATGAGTGCTGGATATACTCATCCAATTGAAAATTTAGGTCCTTGGCAAAATGTATCTTGTCATTCGAAATAATGAAGAAGTGGTTACTAAATCATAAATTGGTTGTGGTTGTCGTTTTTGCTGGGGCCATAGCAGGATATAGTTATTACTATTTTGTAGGTTGTGCTAGTGGCACTTGCGCCATTACATCTAGTCCTATCAATAGCACACTTTATTTTGCCTTATTAGGTGGCCTTATCATGAATATCCTTCAACCAGAATCGAAAAAACAATCTGATTAATATTGATTAATCCTATCTTTAATAATATAAATAAATAGATATCTATGAAAACACATTATTTGATCCTCGTCTTCATTGCTTTTTTTTCGTTAAGTTCATGTACGAATGGGCAAAATTCAAAGTTCAATTTATCGGCAACGGAATTTGATACGCAATTAAAGCAAAATACATCGGCTCCATTAATTGATGTGAGAACACCAGATGAATTTTCGAAAGGACATTTACAAAATTCAGTAAATGTGGATTGGAATGGAAGTAGTTTTGATACTGAAATTGCCAAATTAGATAAATCAAAACCAGTTTTTGTGTATTGCTTAAGTGGTGGCCGAAGCGGGCAAGCTGCGGCTAAAATGAGAGCTGATGGTTTTAAAGAAGTGTATGAGTTACAAGGTGGTATTATGAAATGGAGAGGTTCCAATTTGCCTGAAACAACAAGCACGGTTATGTTAAGTATGGGAATGAGTAAACAACATTACGACTCATTATTAGTGTCAGATAAATTGGTATTAATAGATTTTTATGCGGATTGGTGTGCCCCTTGTAAAAAAATGAAACCCTACTTAGAAGACATATCAAAACAAATGGAGAGTGCGGTTACCGTTATTAGAATTAATGCGGATGATAATAAATCACTCTTAAAAGATTTATCAATTGATGAACTTCCAACCTTATTAGTTTACAAAAAAGGAACTATGTCATGGCGTCATTCTGGTTATATTAGTAAAGAAGATGTGGTAGCTCAACTTAAGTAACTAATGTTACCGATTACTAATTACAAATAACCTACATTTATACTACATTAAAAACCATTAAAAAATAAATATATGAAAAAGAACATGGGTAACATCGACAAAATTGTAAGAATCCTAATTGCCTTAGTGATTGCAGTTTTATTTTCTATGAATATTATTTCAGGCACACTAGGCATTGTATTACTAGCACTAGCAGGTGTATTTGTTTTAACGAGCTTAATTAGCTTTTGCCCCTTATATACCTTAGTTGGTTTAAATACCTGTCCTAAGGATAAATAAATGCTCATCCTATTATTTACAAAGCCTATATACATTATAGAGGCTTTGTTGTTTATTATCATTTGTAAATATGATAATTATCATAGACTCTCCTTTAGCAATCATCTAAATTTATAGATGGATTTAATAGAGTAGTATTACTCAATCTTTGAATTCTACTCAAGTAATCATTCATACACGAACCAATGGAATTTATAGATTACTATCGCATTTTAGAAATAAAAAACTCTGCCTCTGAAGCCGATATCAAAGCTGCTTATCGAAAATTGGCTCGAAAGTATCATCCCGATTTAAATTCGAATGACGAAAATGCTAAAAAGAAATTTCAGCAAATTAACGAAGCTAATGAGGTATTAAGCGATCCAGAAAAAAGAAAGAAATACGATCAGTATGGTAAGGATTGGAAACATGCAGAGCAGTTTGAAAAAGCCAATCAACAACAATCTCAATCACGAGCGAGTAGTGGAGGGCAACAATCCTATGGAAGCAGTGGTGGAGATTTTTCAGGAGACTTCTCTGAATTTTTTGAATCAATTTATGGATCTGCTGCAGGAGGAAGAACAAGACAAACTAAATTTAGAGGTAAAGATCTAAATGCCGATTTACATTTAAGTTTAATGGACGTTTATAAAACACAGCAACAAACGTTAACAGTGAATGGTAAAAATATTCGTTTAACCATTCCTGCAGGTGTTGAAAATGGACAAGTGATTAAAATTGCAGGTCATGGAGCTCCTGGTGCTAATGGCGGACCAAATGGAGATTTGTATATCACATTTACGATTGCTAATCATCCTAAGTTTAAACGTGAGGGTAGTCATTTATATGCTACCGTTGATTTGGATTTATATACAGCATTGTTAGGAGGAGATTTACAGGTTGATACCTTGGATGGAAAAGTGAAATTAAAAGTAGTGCCCGAAACACAAAGTAATACAAAGGTTAAATTAAAAGGAAAAGGATTTCCAGTGTATAAAAAAGAAGGTGAGTTTGGAGATTTATATATCACTTACAATGTAAAATTACCCGCTCAGTTAACTGAAAAAGAAAAAGAATTATTGACTGAATTATCTAAATTGAGAGCCAATGGAAACTAGAGATTTAATTTTAATAGAACATTTTTGTAGTAATCACGACATTGATTTTTCTTTTATTGACTCTTTACATGAGTTTGGATTAATTGAATTGATTATTCATGAGGACAGTAAATACTTACCCAAAGAGCAACTAAAAGACCTTGAAAAAATGATGCGGATGCATTATGACTTAGATATTAATATGGAAGGTATCGATGTCATTTCTCATTTATTAAAGAGAATTCATTATTTACAAGAAGAATTAAAAATGACTCGAAATCGCTTGAGGATTTATGAAGGTGAATAAAGATGTGAATATGAAAAACGACTATACAAAATATTTATTCTTTACTGGAAAAGGTGGCGTAGGTAAAACATCACTGGCTTGTGCAACAGCTATTAAATTGGCTGATGAAGGAAAGAAAGTGTTGCTAATTAGCACAGATCCAGCGTCCAATTTAGAGGATGTTTTGGGATGTATTGTAACTGATAAAATAACGGCTCATAAAGCATTAGCTAATTTATTTACAATTAATATTAATCCAGAAACTTCGGCAGAGGAATATAGAGACAGAGCAATTGAGCCATTCAAAAATAATGCTTCACCTGAAGAAATTCATAAAATTAGAGAAGGATTATCAGGAGCGTGTACAACAGAAATTGCTTCGTTTGATGAATTTTCAAGATTTATTACAGGAGAAGGTAATCCTGAAATTTATGATACCATTATTTTTGATACCGCACCAACTGGTCATACCATTCGTTTGTTAGAGTTGCCTGCTGCTTGGGATGATTTTTTAGAAAAGAATCCAGGAGGAGCTTCTTGTATAGGACCTTCAACAGCTTTAAAAAGCAGTAAAGACCGATATAAAAAAGTCATGACAAGTTTAAGAGATTCAAAACAAACCACATTTTATTTAGTGTCTCGTGCCGAAAAAGCCTCTTTAAAAGAAGCCAATCGCACCAGTATTGAATTGGCAGCACTAGGTCTTTCAAATCAACAGTTATTGATTAATGGGGTATATGATGCGATTGATAAAACAGATGAATTAGGAATAAAAATTGAAGCCATGGCAAAAAAGCAAATGGCTGAAATTCCTAATGAATTAAGAACTTTAAAAAGAATGGAATTTCCTTTGCTGCCATATAATGTTTTAGGAGTGCAAAAATTAAGATCCTTATTTAATAAGGATTTACAAAAAATAATTATTGACCAAGAAATATTAGTACAAGCAGAAAGCCTCAATACCAAAAGTAATTTGCATGAATTGGTTGATGCATTAGAAGCTGATGCTAATCATGGTTTAATTATGACCATGGGAAAAGGTGGCGTTGGTAAAACCATTGTTGCAGCTACTATTGCTACCATGTTAGCTCATAGAGGTCACGAAGTTCTTTTAACTACGACTGATCCAGCAGCACATGTCAAAGATTTTATCAATCAGTTAAGTGTATGGCCTAAAACATTAACAGTTGAGCGCATTGATCCAAAAGTAGAAACGAAAGTATATACTGATAAAATATTTGAACAAAAAAGCAAACACTTAAACGAAGAAGCAAAGAAATTGTTGGTTGAAGATTTGAAATCTCCTTGTAACGAAGAAGTCGCTGTATTTAATGCTTTTTCAAAAGCGATTAATAAAGCTAAACGACAATTTGTAGTGATAGATACCGCTCCTACAGGTCATACACTTTTATTATTAGATACCACCGGAAAATATCATCAAGAAATTTTAAAAACTACAACGCTTAATCCTGATAGAATCACAACGCCATACATGGCATTACAAGATGGCGATTTTGCTAAAATCTTATTAATTGCTTTGCCAGAAACAACTCCAATGCGAGAAGCTGAAGCTTTGCAAAAAGATTTAAAAAGAGCAGGGATTGTGCCTTATGGTTGGGTTATTAATCAATGCTTGTCTGCGGTTAAGCATATAACCGATCCTTTATTAATGAAGCGCGCGTCAAACGAAGCAGCTATTATTAATGAGATAAAAGATCATTTAACAAACAGAACTTATATTATTCCCTATATACCAGAGGAACAATTATTGCCTGCTATTTTATCAATTTATGATACAGCAAACGTTCATCATTAATTCATCCATTTTGGATTTCTTCGGTCTGTTGCCGAATCTTTTATTTTAAGATGATAAAACGATTTTAGTTTTTCGGCTAAGGCAAAAATTTCTTCTTTTTGTTTGCTTTCGTGAACAATGAGTTTTCTGTTTTTATTGTACACTAAACTCAATTGATAAACAGCCCCTTGTCCATCTTCAAAATCATCAGGACTGCAACCCTCACATTTAATATAAAGTGTTTTAAATAATAAAATATAATCAAACTTGGGTGTTTTTTTCCATGATCCTGAGGTCATGCCCAACACGCTTTCATAAGCTTTATATAAGCCTTTTTCCAAATCGAGTTGAGTTCCCATTTTTCTAAAAAAATTTGAACTTGCTCTTTTACCTATAATAATTTCATGTTCCATAACGCCCTTTATTTTGTATAAAATTACCACCTCGTGAAGGCCTTTTTCAGTAACATTTGTTACCATTCTTTCATTAAATAATAAGTTTCTTTGAAAACTGATTTTCATCATAATTTGTTTGGAAAGACAATACGAAATTTGTAGTACAATTTAAACACACATCCTATGTTATCAACTATTATTTTTATTGTGGTTCTTCTTCATTTAGTGGCGGGTTTTGCCTACTTAGCGTACAAATTATCTCCAACAAAAAAACATGAAGGTTCAGAAAACTAATATTAAAAACTTAAAGTTATGAAAGTAGAACAAATTTATACTGGCTGTATTGCACATGCAGCTTACTATTTAGAAAGCAATGGCGAGGCTGCCATTTTTGATCCATTGCGCGAAGTGCAACCTTATTTGGATAGAGCCTTTAATGACCATGCGAAAATTAAGTATGTGTTTGAAACGCATTTTCATGCTGATTTTGTAAGTGGTCATTTAGATTTAATGAAGCACGCTGGTGCTGAAATTGTTTTTGGCCCTACAGCAAAGCCTGCCTATAAAGCCACCACAGCAGAAGATGGTCAGCTATTTAAAGTTGGAAATTATACCGTTAAAGTGATTCATACTCCTGGGCATACCATGGAAAGTACAACCTACTTATTAATTGATGAGCATGGAAAAGAACACGGCATTATTAGTGGCGATACTTTATTTATTGGAGATGTTGGCCGACCAGATTTAGCACAACATGTGATTGCTGATTTAACGCAAGAAAAATTAGCGGGTTATTTATATGATTCACTAAGGAATAAAATTATGCCTTTAAGCGATGATTTAATTGTGTATCCTAATCATGGAGCAGGCAGTGCTTGTGGTAAAAACATGAGTAAAGAAACTACCGATACGTTAGGTCATCAAAAACAAGTGAACTATGCGTTAAATCCTAAGTTAACAAAAGAGGAATTTATAAAAGAAATTTTAACGGGCTTAGTGCCACCTCCAGGTTATTTCCCTCAAAATGTTTTAATGAATATTAAAGGCTATGAGAGTATTGATACCGTTTTAGAAAAAGGAACAAGAGCCTTATCGGTTGCTGAATTTGAAGTAGCGGCTAACGAAACTCAAGCGGTGATTATTGATACTCGCAAGGCTCAATTATTTAATAAAGGCTTTATTCCAAACTCAATTAATATTGGTATTGATGGTAGTTTTGCCACTTGGGTAGGCACTTTAATTCCAAGTGTCAAGCAAGAAATTTTAATTGTGGCTGAGGAAGGTAGAGAGCAAGAAGTGATTACGCGTTTAGCTCGTGTAGGGTTTGATTATGCTATTGGTTATTTAAAAGGTGGCTTTGAGGCTTGGAAAGAAGCTCATAAAGAAATTGATCAAATTACTTCTATGAGTCCAGAAGCTTTAATTGACCTATATAACCAAGGTACGATGAATGTTTTAGATGTGAGAAAAGCGAGTGAGTATCAAAGCGAACATATTGTAGAGGCAGTTAATGCGCCCTTAGATTTTATTAACGATAGCATGACTAAAATTGATAAAGATAAAACGTATTATGTTCATTGTTTATCAGGTTACCGCTCTATGGTTTTTATATCAGTATTGCAAGCTAGAGGGTACCGAAATTTAATTGACATCACAGGAGGTTTTAACGCTTTAAAAGTAAGCAAATTGTTTCCGATAACAGAGTACGTTTGCCCATCAACCTTATTATAATGTGTATCTGTTATTAATTTAAAAGCGGCTATGGCCGCTTTTTTTATTTTAGGATATTTAGTAGCTTTAAAACAATTATGACAACCTTAAAAGAAAAATTACAAAGTTTTTTAGAACCTAAATTAATTGAAGAAATTTCTGCTATAGGAAATATCATGACTTTTAAAGAAGGGGATGTGATTATGGATTATGGCAAAAAAATAAAATTTATGCCCATGATTTTAAGTGGTACCATTAGAGTGATGCGCAGAGATGAAGACGATCACGAAATTTTATTATACTATTTAGGTTCTAACGAAAGTTGCGCCATGGCATATACCTGTTGCATGGAAGCTAAAAAAAGCGAGATTAAAGCCATTGCCGAAGATAACGTGGAGTTAATTGCTATCCCTCACGACAAATTAGATGAATGGTTATCCAAATACCCAAGCTGGAAAAGCTACATCTTTAATAGTTTTACGCAACGCTTTAACGAACTTTTAAAATCCTTAGAGAGTATTGCCTTTAATAAATTAGATGAGCGATTAATAAAATATTTAAAAAATAAAGTAAAGGTTTCTGGAAAAACATCTATTCCATTATCACATCATCAAATTGCCGAAGAAATGGGAACCAGTAGGGTAGTGATATCCCGTTTATTAAAGCAATTAGAGAATGATAAAAAATTAGTATTGTATCGTAACGAGATAAAGTTACTAAGTGGATTTTAAATAAAATGGATTTTCAAAAAAAATCCCTTCATGAATTTCATGAAGGGATTTTAATTTTATAAAACTTATAATTAAGCTTCTTGTTCCACTTTTGGAGCCGCTGCTAAAATTTCAGCATTAGCTGCCGAAGCATATTGGTCAAAGTTTTTTACAAATTGTTCCGCTAAGTTTTTAGCTTTCGCATCGTAAGCTGCTTTATCAGCCCAAGAGTTACGAGGATCTAAAATTTCGCTAGGTACATCTGTACAAGTTTTAGGGAACTTTAAACCAAAGAAATTAGTGGTACCCATTTCTGCCTTGTCTAATTCACCATTTAAAGCGGCTGTAATTAATGAACGAGTATAAGATAATTTAATACGGTTACCAACACCGTAAGAACCACCAACCCATCCAGTGTTTAATAACCAAACGTTTACATTGTGTTTCTTTAATTTTTCTCCTAATAACTCAGCATATTTAGTTGGGTGTAAAGGTAAAAACGCTTTACCAAAACAAGCCGAGAAAGTGGTTGTAGGCTCAGTAATACCCATCTCAGTACCAGCTACCTTAGCAGTGTAACCAGAAATGAAGTTATACATAGCTTGACCAGTGTTTAACTTAGAGATTGGAGGTAAAACACCAAAGGCATCACACGTTAAAAAGAAAATATTTTTAGGAATATCACCAACCGCAGGCGTTACAGCATTATCAATATAATTTGCTGGGTAACTTACACGAGTATTTTCTGTACGAGAAATATCAGCGTAGTTTACAGCGGTTGTTCCTTCGTAGTAATTAATGTTCTCTAATAACGAACCAAATTTAATGGCATTAAAAATTTGCGGCTCTTTTTCAGCAGTTAAATCCACACATTTTGCGTAGCAACCACCTTCAAAGTTAAATACAGAATTATCAGCCCATCCATGCTCATCATCACCAATTAATTTACGGTTAGGATCAGCAGATAACGTTGTTTTACCAGTTCCAGATAAACCAAAGAAAATAGCAGTGTCGCCATCTTTACCAATGTTAGCTGAACAGTGCATCGAAAGCACTTTCTTTTCATGTGGTAAAATATAGTTTAATACTGAGAAAATAGATTTTTTAATTTCACCTGTATAACCAGTTCCACCAATTAAAATGGTTTTTTTAGTAAAGTTAATAATCGCAAAGTTATGTTGACGAGTCCCATCAATTTTAGGATCTGCCATAAAACCTGGGGCATTTAAAATTACCCAATCATGCTTAAAGGTTTTAATTTCTTCAGTGGTTGGGCGTAAAAATAAGTTATATGAAAATAAGTTACTCCAAGGAGTTTCATTTACCACACGAATATTAATTCTAAAAGTTGGGTCAGCACATGCATAAGCATCACGCACCCAAACCTCTTTACCACCTAAATAGGCTAACATACGGTTTTGTAAGGCATCAAATTTATCTGATTCAAAACGGTTATTCACATCACCCCACCAAACGCTATCTTTCGTGTTGTCGTCATATACCACAAATTTATCTTTAGGAGAGCGGCCAGTAAATTCTCCAGTATCAATTGCTAAAGCACCAACGTCAGTTAATACACCTTGTCCACGAATAATAGTTTCTTCAACTAATTCAGATGGATGCAAGTTCCAATAAGCCATTTCAACATTCGCTAAGCCTAATTGGGCAACAGAAGCATCTTGTGCTTTTAATCCAATTTCGTTCATTTTAAAAGAATTTAATTTTGTTAGGCTACAAAAGTAAAAAAAAAATCGAGCCTTTTTAGACTCGATTTTCCACAATTTTGAGGTGAAAACTTATTTTTTGTTGAAAAATAAGCTGTTAAATAGAATTCATGATGAAAATCATTCCATCCTCATTATCTTCCTTTATGCAAACACTCTGCATTTTCAGAAACATTCATCATATCTGAACCCGCAGCTATTTTTCGTACTTCGGAAATAAAATCAATAATGTCTTTTTTTGAACTTAGTTCACTTAAATTAAAACAATAATCTGTTTCGCCTTCTCTTCCCCAAGTCACTGTTTTGTAAGCTGGTTTTAAAGCATGCCCATCAACATAACTTAAAAAAGCAGTACGCTTTGTGCCATCGGTTCCAGCGCCTTTGCTAATAAAAGACACTATTAAACGATAAGTGATAGGAGCATCGGCACTGGTTGTGGCGTTACTCGTTGTATTTTCAGTTGTTTTAATGGCTTCTTTTTTTGATTTACAAGAAATGCAAGCTAAACTAATTAATGAGGCTAAAAAAAATAGTTTTTTCATAGTAATATATTTTATAAAGTAAAATTAATGTTTTTGCGGAGGATTGAACGTTAAATTATTTAAATTTTCGGTCAAGCTCTCGGTTTAAATCTTTGGTTTTTAAATCATCGCGTTTATCATAATTCTTTTTCCCCTTTGCAATGGCAATTTCAATTTTTGCATAGCCACTATCAGAAGTGAATAGGAGGGTAGGAATGATGGTTAAACCCTTATCAACCATCTTTTTTTGAATTTTGGTTAACTCTTGTTTATTTAATAATAGCTTTCGCTCTCTGGTAGGCTCATGGTTATATAAGTTACCTTCGGTATAGATACTAATATTTAAACTTTTAATAAACAACTCTCCATTTCTAAAATAGCAAAAACTATCTACTAAAGAAGCCTTTCCTTCTCTAATAGCCTTTATTTCAGTGCCAACCAACACAATCCCTGCGGTATATTTTTCAATAAAACTATAGTCAAAACTAGCTCTACGGTTTTTGATTGAAATTTTTTGCTGTATATTCGGTTTCAATTACTAATGTTTTATTGGTAAAACACAAAGATACATAATTACTTGTTTAATGATACATTTAACTATAGCCCAAGAAAAAGATTTAGCCACGATTGCGCACTTAGCCAAAATTATTTGGAATGACCATTATGTTCCGTTTATAGGGCAACAACAGGTTGATTATATGTTGAATAAAATTTATAATCATGCAAGTCTTGTTGAACAATTAACTCAAAAAAAACATGTATTTTATTTAATAAAAAAGGAGGAGGAATCCATAGGATTTTTATCCATCAGTTCTGAGAATCAAGCAGATTATTTTTTACATAAATTTTATATTAATCAAAAGCAATCCAACTCTGGTATTGGTACCCAAGTGCTTCATTCCTTAATTGAAGCAGTTCAATCTAAATCACTGACACTCACTGTCAATAGACAAAATTACAAATCCATTAATTTTTATTTTAAAAATGGATTTAAGATTGATCATGTAGAAGATTTTGATATTGGCGATGGGTACCAAATGAATGATTTTGTGATGGTGCGAAAAGATTAGCTGACCTTAAAGCATGATAATTTATCGACATCAATAAGATCCTAAAAATGGTATTTTTTAATTGTGAAAATGCCTAAGGTTTATTAACCCTAGGCTCTTTATATCTCTTAAAAAAGGCTACACACATGACTTAAAAATCCTTATATTTAAACTTTTAAAGACACTATGGAATACAATACACAACTTCCTAAATTGGAGATTCCTGAATATGGAAGAAATATTCAGGTAATGATAGATCATTGCATTAAAATTGAAGACAGAGAGGAGCGAAATAAATGTGCAAGAGCCATTATTCAAATTATGGGACAATTGAATCCACATTTGAGAGATATCGCCGATTTTACGCATAAATTATGGGATCATTTATTTTTGATTTCAAAATTTCAATTAGATGTGGATTCTCCATATCCACGTCCAAATGCCGAAACGTTTACAACTAAACCTAAAACAGTACCTTATCCAGCGACCAAAATTCGATACAAACACTACGGTAAAACTATTGAACGCATTATTGATGTTGCTAAAACCTACGAAGAAGGTGCTGAGAAAAAAGAACTATCTCGTTTAATTGCCAATCACTTAAAAAAATCTTATGTCAATTGGAATAAAGATTCAGTGACAGATGATGTGATTTTTAAGCAGTTTAAGGAAATGACCAATAACGAATTGCATATTGATGAAACTTCGGCTTTAACTCATGCCAATGAATTAAAAAACAAGAATCACAATAATCAAACCCCTATTAATTTAAATGCTGGCGGAGGAAATAATAAAAATCGGCACAAGAAAAATAAAAACAAATTTAAACACAGAAGCAACAATAACCGACCAACATCATAATCTATGGCTATTTTTGAAGTTACAGGAGGAAGACAATTAAAGGGAGATATTATCCCACAGGGAGCAAAAAACGAAGCGTTACAAATTTTATGTGCCGTATTATTAACTCCAGAAAAAGTGACCATCAGTAATATTCCCGATATTGTTGATATCAATAAACTAATTGACCTATTAAGAGATTTGGGTGTAAAGGTTGAGAAAACGGGACATGAGGAGTATACATTTCAATCTGATGAGATTAAAGTTGATTATTTAGTATCTGACGAATTTAAAAAGAAAGGCGGTGGTCTTCGTGGGTCTACCATGATTATTGGCCCTATGTTAGCTCGTTTTGGTGTAGCTTATATGCCAAAACCAGGCGGCGATAAAATTGGTCGCCGACGCATGGATACGCATTTTATTGGTTTTGAAAATCTTGGAGCTAAGTTTGAGTATGATAGCGAAAACGAAAACTTTAAAGTAACTGCTTCTAAGTTAAAAGGTACCTATATGTTACTGGATGAAGCCTCTGTAACAGGTACGGCAAATATTGTGATGGCAGCTGTTTTAGCAGAAGGAGTCACTACAATTTATAATGCCGCTTGCGAACCCTACTTACAACAGTTATGTAAGATGTTGAATGCCATGGGTGCAAAAATATCAGGCGTTGGTTCTAACTTACTAACTATTGAAGGAGTTACCTCCTTAAAAGGAACATCACATCGTATCTTACCTGATATGATTGAGATTGGTTCGTTTATTGGAATGGCAGCCATGACTCAGTCTGAAATTACAATTAAAGATGTGTCTTACGATAACTTAGGTTGTATTCCAAAAGTCTTTTCTCGTTTAGGGATTCAAATGGAGCGTAGAGGAGATGATATTTATATTCCTTCACAAGCACATTATGAAATCGATTCGTTTATTGATGGATCCATGTTAACCGTAGCTGATGCTATTTGGCCTGGATTTACGCCAGATTTATTAAGTATTATGTTAGTAACGGCTACTCAAGCGCGTGGTAATATTTTAATTCATCAAAAAATGTTTGAGAGCCGTTTGTTTTTTGTAGATAAGTTAATTGACATGGGAGCTCAAATTATTTTATGCGATCCTCACCGAGCAACCGTGATGGGCTTAGATAGAAAAGTACAATTACGAGCTATTCAAATGGCATCACCTGATATTAGAGCAGGGGTAGCATTATTAATTGCAGCCATGAGTGCCAAAGGAAAAAGTACAATTTATAACATCAATCAAATAGACAGAGGTTATCAAAATATTGATGGCCGATTAAATGCGATTGGCGCTGAAATAATAAGAAAAAACAATTAATCGATGACCTTAAAACTTGCTATAATTAGTTTGGGAGCATGTGCAGTATTAAGCGCATGCAAAAGCAAAAAAGAAACAACCACTTTAGCGTCTAATACAGATGTTGATAAAATAAAAGTGTCGAGTGTTAAGGTTGATGCCGTTGAAGGGATTAATTTAGGCAACAAAGCTCCTGAAATCATGATGGCTTCGCCTAAAGGAAACGTTATTACATTATCTTCTTTTAAAGGAAAGTTAGTGTTAGTTGATTTTTGGGCAAGTTGGTGTGGACCCTGCAGAGCAGAAAATCCAGCAGTGGTAGCAGCTTATAATAAATATCATTCGTTGGAATTTAAGAGCGGAAAAAGTTTTGAAATATTAAGCGTATCACTTGACCAAAATGAAGTGGCATGGGTAAAAGCCATTGAAAAAGATCAATTAATATGGCCTTATCATGTTAGCGATTTACAAGGATGGAATAATGCAGCAGCTGCAAGATATGGCGTTAATAGCATTCCAACTAACGTTTTGGTTGATGCAAATGGAATTATTATTGCTAAAAATTTAAGAGGTGAGGCCTTAGAAAGTATGTTAGAGTCTCAACTTAAGAAATAGTTAGTTATTATAAATTGGCGAAGTAGAATAAGAGTTTAAAAATAGAACCGTAACCAGTTCTATCTAGTTTTTAGATTAGCTTTTGCTAAAACTTAAGCAGATATATTGATATTTTGATTAAACCAATATGAAGAAAGTTATATTAACTATTCTATTAGTTAATTGTTTGTATGTAACTCAATACGCACAATTGAATTTCCCTAATCCTATGGTAATAACCAAGATTGAGTATGTTCTAAAAGATAATGTCAAAGAAACATACGATCTTTCTAAAGCTGAAAAAAAAGCTTTTTTATTATTTGATATGAATTCTGAGGCTTTGGCTGAAGTGATGTATAATGGCTGTAATTTTGTGTTTAACGAAAAGAAAATTACTATTTTCCCGTATTATTTTACAGGTCAATTAAAGCGAAAGGTAAGTGATGATTTTGCTACTAAAATACCAATACAACTGAATCGATCACTTGACTTTTCAATTTTTAAAAATTACAAATTATCTGATGCGGATTTCCCAATCTTAATTGTATATAATGCTAAAAATGAATTATGTGGGTTTTCAAAAAACGTGGAGCAGATTTCGGATATTGATTGTGGAGTTGAAGCGAATAATTTGAGAGTATTAAGACTTAAAATTATGGTAGAAGGTAAAAACAAAGAATTGTTGCCTTATGCAAATAAAGAAGTTTTAATTATGGGGGGTAAGAATAATGATACCATTATTAAAGTTATGACCAATAAATACGGAGATTTTAATACAGAACTCACTGATTTAAATCAAGATTATTTAATAAAAGTGAATGAAAAGGAGAAAAAAATAAACTTCGTTATTTTAGGAACTCAATCGGGTAAAGTATTAGGTAAGTTTCAGTCAACTGATAAAGGATTTGAATATCGAATTATTCAAACAGAATTATTCGCTTTACCAGACATTAATTCTGAGGAAGATATTGAAATGAAAATCATGCGATTGAAAGAAAAATCATTGAAGGATTTTGTATTAACAGAAATATTGTATTATGATTTAGCTGGGACTAATTTATCTCCGAGTTCAAAAAAATTATTAGAAGGGATAAAAAAAGTATTAGATACCTATCCGGAATTTAATTTAAAAGTTGTTTCTCATACAGATTCTCAAGGTGACGATAAAAGTAATTTAAAGCTTTCTGAGAAGCGCTCTGAAACTGTTGTCGGCTATTTAAACTCGTTAGGAATAGATAGTGCTCGTTTAAGTTCTTCTGGCAAAGGGGAGTTGGAAATTAGAAATCGATGTGTCAATAATATTGATTGTTCTGATAAGGAGCATGAATATAATAGAAGAACAGAATTTAAATTTTCTAAAAAATGAAAAAACTAGGTTTATTATTTCTTTTATGTTTGAGTTTATTCATTCAAGCTCAAAAATCAGACAAGTTAAGAGTAGGGGAGAAAATACCTTTTTCTAGAATCGTCTTGCTGAATACCGATAAGCAATCCACGTCGATTGATTTACCAAATGGAAAAAACACAACCGATCGCTTTGTTCTCGTATATTTTTATTCTGCCGATAAATCAATCAAGGAGTTAATGGCCTTTAATAATGAACTTGAAAAAATATTAAATAAGTATCAAAATAATTCATGCAAGGGAGCCAGTGAAATTGAATATGTGACAATTTGTTTAGAAAAAGATTTTGATAAATGGCAAGCCCTTTTAAAAGAAACCAATTATCATAAATCTAAATTTACAGGTAAAAAAACAAATTACTTAGCAGAGTCGGGTTTAAAAGATAAAACCGTTTCAGCATTTAAAGTATCAAAAACACCATCTATATTTTTGGTTAATCCTAAAGGCAGATTATATCTTGAGACTGATAGTTTTGAAGTGCTAGAAAAAACATTTAAAAATATTTGTAAGGTTAATGCCGCTTATTCTACTGCTGATATTTCTGGTAAATTGCTCATCGGCGAAAAAAGTAAAATGCCTTTAAGTGAACATCAAGTGTATTTAGTAAAAGAAAATACTGACACCATTAAACAAACTAAAACCGATAGTTTTGGCGATTTTAGTTTTAAACAAGTAGATACAACCCAAAAATTATCAATTCACATTGAGCAAAATAATAAACTAAAAGGAGGTCCTAAGGTTTATTTAGCTAAGCAAAATGGAGAAATCGTATCGGAAATGAAAAAGAATTCATTTGGTAATTTTGAGTATAAATTATTGTCGGTAGATGTTGAAAGACTGAGTGCTATGGAGGAGGAGGAAGACGATATTACTATGAAATATAAAAAGTTCACTACTTCAAATAAAAAGGATTTAACGGTTATCGAAAATATATACTATGAATTAGCTAAATATACAATCGTTACCGAAAGTGAAATCGTTTTGGATAAAGTAATCTCCATTTTAATGGCTTCACCGGAGGTGAAACTAGAGGTCGTTTCTCATACAGATGCTCAAGGTGACGATGTCAGTAATCTAAAACTGGCAGAAAACCGCTCAAATGCCGTTATTGACTATTTAGTGAGTAAAGGAATTGATAGAAATAGGTTAAAAGCCTTTGGTAAAGGAGAACTTGAAATTAGGAATAGATGTGCCAATGGAGTGGTTTGTTCTGACAAAGAACACGAATATAATCGCCGAACGGAGTTTAAGTTCATTAAAAACTGACAAATTTTCGGGTTTTTATGAATGGCAAGCATATTGATTAGCTACATTTGCCAAAATTTTTACTATGGAACAGAACGAGAAAGAATCAATTAATCCTATGGAAGGAAATACTGAATTAAATAATGACCAAACGGTTGAGGAAACTATTACTGAAAACTCTGCTGAAAATACCAATCAACCTATCAATTATGAAGCAAAAATTGCTGAATTAAACGATAAATACTTAAGACTTTATTCTGAATTTGATAACTATCGTAAACGTACGATTAAAGAAAAATCAGATATTATTCGTTCTGCAGGAGAAGATGTCTTTAAAGCCATCATTCCATCTATTGATGATTTTGAAAGAGCAATTAAGGCTAATGAAACAGTGACTGAACTAGAACCTGTTAAAGAAGGAATCTCGTTAATTTACCATAAATTAAAACTAGCTTGCACTCAAAAAGGATTAGAGCCTTTAGAAAGTATCGGAAAACCATTTGATGTGGATTATATGGAGTCAATTACCAATATTCCTGCACCATCTGAGGATTTGAAAGGTAAAGTGATTGATGAAGTAGAAAAAGGATATAAACTAGGCGATAAGGTAATTCGTTTTGCCAAAGTGGTTGTAGGTAATTAATAATTATTATGAGCAAAAGAGATTTTTACGAAATATTAGGATTAACAAAAAGCGCTAGTGATGATGAAATTAAAAAAGCATATCGTAAGCTAGCGATTAAATATCATCCAGATAAAAACCCTGATGATAAAGCCGCTGAAGAAAAATTTAAAGAAGCAGCAGAGGCTTATGAAGTTTTAAGTAATCCAGAAAAACGTCAGCGATATAATCAATATGGTCATGCTGGTGTAGGCGGTGCTTCAGGTGGCGGTAGCGGCTTTGGCGGCGGTATGAATATGGATGATATCTTTAGTCAATTTGGAGATATATTTGGCGGCGGTGGCGGCTTTGGTGGCTTTGGCGGTAGTTCTCGTGGAGGGGGAAGAAGAGTCGTTCGTGGATCTAATTTAAGAGTTAAAGTAAAATTAAATTTACAAGAAATTGCAAAAGGCGTTGAAAAGAAATTAAAGGTCAACAAATTTGTTAATTGTAATACTTGTAAAGGGAGTGGCGCTAAAAATGGAACTTTTGATACTTGTAAGTTATGTAATGGTTCAGGTGTTCAAGTAAGAACTCAACAAACTTTTTTAGGAGCCATGCAAACACAAACAACTTGTAGTGGATGTAATGGTGAAGGAAAAACGGTAAAAGATAAATGCCAAACCTGTCATGGTGATGGAATTGTTAGAGCAGAAGAAGTTATTTCGATTAACATTCCGGCTGGGGTTGCAGAAGGTATGCAATTATCTGTTGGTGGGAAAGGTAATGCAGCGCCACGTGGTGGAATAAATGGAGATTTATTAGTCCTTATTGAAGAGGAGGAACATCTTGAATTAAAACGTGATGGAAGCAATTTGTTTTATGATAGCTATGTGAATTTTGCGGATGCTGCATTAGGTACAAATATTGAAATTCCAACTGTTGATTCAAAGGTTAAAATAAAAATTGAACCTGGGACTCAAAGCGGTAAGGTTTTACGATTAAAAGGCAAAGGATTACCAGACGTTAATTCATACGGCACAGGTGATTTATTAGTGAATATTAATGTTTGGACTCCTCAAAGTTTAAGCGCTGAAGAAAAGAAAATGCTTGAAAATTTAAGAACTTCAAAAAATTTCGAACCTAAGCCTAACCGAAAGGATAAAGGATTTTTTGATCGAATGAAAGAATACTTTGATTAGAGATCATTTCAAATTAAATAAAAAAACCTTCTGAATTTTAGAAGGTTTTTTTATTTAATACATGAGGTAAGTTTATAGTTTACTTAGATAATATTGACTTCTCTTTCTAATGCGATTCCAAATTTTTCTTTGACAGTGTTTACAACATGACTTGATAAGTTATAAATATCGGCACCAGTTGCTCCGCCATAATTCACTAATACTAAAGCTTGTAGTTTATGAACTCCAGCATCACCAATACGATATCCTTTTAATCCACTTTGTTCAATTAACCAACCTGCAGCTAATTTATAGTGTCCATTCTCCAAAGGATAGGCAACTAAATTATGAAATGAGGTTTTTAAATTTTCATAAGTCGTGGCATATACCTCTGGATTCTTAAAGAAACTACCTGCATTACCAATTTCTTTTGGGTTTGGTAATTTACTGCTTCGAATATTGATGACAGCCTGGGAAATTGCTTTAATGTTTAATTCATTTATATTCATTGCATCAAGCTCTTGCTTAATGGCGCCATATTCAATATTGAAAGTTGGATTTTTAGATAATTTAAAGGTGACAGAAGTAATGATAAATTGATTTTTGAATTGGTGCTTAAAAACACTTTCTCTATATCCAAATGCGCAATCTGATTTAGAAAATGTTTTAACTTCACCTGTTAGGGTATGTATAGCTTCTAATTCATAAAAGGTATCTTTTATTTCAACACCATAAGCGCCTATATTTTGCATTGGACTAGCGCCTGTGCAACCTGGTATTAGAGATAAGTTTTCTAGACCACCATAATTTTTATCAATACACCACATCACAAACTCATGCCATATTTCACCTGCCGCACATTTTACAAATACATTATCCGTTGAATCATTGATGATTTCAATACCTTTTAAGTTGTTTTTAATAACCAAAGCATCAATATTTTTAGTAAGGAGCATGTTGCTTCCTCCACCTAAAATTAAGTGTTCATGATTGTGGTAAATAGGATGTTGTAATAACTCCTTAATATGTTCAATCGAGTCAACTGTGGTAAAATGTTTAGCTATTGATTCTATACCAAATGTGTTATAAGGCTTTAATGAAATATGAGAGTTGATTGTCATACTTTAAAATTAAAAAAAGCCTCGCAAGGAGGCTTTTATTTTTTGAGGACTTTTTAAAAGTGAATTGTTGGCAATTAACAAAATTCGTCGTAAACCATTTTTAAATGTTCAGCAATCATACTCGCTGTTCTTCCTTCAATATTATGGCGTTCAACAAAATGAACTAATTCTCCATTTTTAAATAAGGCAATAGCTGGTGATGATGGTGGGTATGGAGCAAAATGTTGACGTGCTTGATTGACAGCCTCACCGTCAAATCCAGCAAATACAGTGGTTAATTTAGATGGTTTTTTGCCATTTTCTAAACTTAATTTAACTCCTGGACGGCAAGCTCCAGCTGCGCAACCACATACTGAGTTTACAACCATTAATACAGTGCCTTCTGATTTTAAAGCGTTTTCAACGCTATCAGGAGTTCTTAAATCTTCAAATCCTACAGCAGTTAATTCTGCTTTCATAGGGGTAACTAATGCTTCTGGATACATATTTAATGATTATATATTGGATTAATAAATAGGTTACAAATGTAGCTATCATTTGTTTACTTTAACTATTAAAATATGCTAAATATTTCTCATTTTATTAAAATAAGAGAGAATAGGAACTTAAAATTTTAACCTTGCTTGTAATTTAAGTTCAGTTTTATGATTAGAGTCAATTTGATTTAAACTCCCTTTAGATTGTATAGGTTGATTGTCATATATGGTGCTCGCTAATCTTACCCAAATTTCAAAATTTCTGGTAATGTCCCAATTGAGAATCACATAGGCTCTTTGTCCTTTGTAATATAAGGCAGGAACGGAATAGGAGTAGAGCACATCATTTTCAAAAGCATATACCCTGCTATCATAACTTTTAGTATCAAAAATAGCATACCTTATGGTAAACGTTACAGGGAATTTTAATTTTTTATAAATCAGATCTTGAATGAGCGCAACTCCATCTTCACGCTGAGCAGTCTTTTTATCAAGATGAGTGTATTCTATTCTTGACTTAAATTTAATATCAGGCGTTAATTGAACAGAAACATTATATCGGTAATTATACTGTAGTGAAGGAATTAAATAGTCGTAAATTGTAGCATCTATATCATTTATATATTTTGTTCTTAGTCTGAATCGAAAATACATATCAATTTTTTTTGATGGTGTATAATTCAATTGAGTGAAAATGTCTCTTCCTGTTGAAGGCGCGCTTGCATTAGATTTTAACCATGAAAATTGATATTGATCTAGATAAATTGAAAATGTAAGAGCTTTAAAAAGTTTTGCTTCCATACCCAGATAAATACTTTTTTCATTTTGAGGAAGTGTATTTTCTGAAATAGCATTGCCAAAAAGATTTTGAAAATTTCTATCAAAATGACGATAGTGTGCTGTGAAGTTTAATTTAGGGTCTAATGCTACAATGAGCCCTTGACAAAATGCTTTACCTCCATTAGCAGAGGAAGAAAATTCTCCAAATAGATTCGTATTTCTAAAAACATAATTATAATCTAATCCTGCCACAAAATTATTTTTTCCTATAAAATCATATTGATTATAAATCGTTGAAGATTTAGTTAATGCAGCACTTAAATTCATATTTTGTAGAGTAACACCTAAATGTAAATTTCTTTTTTCATAGGAAGTATTTAAACCGAAAACTGTTTGATGAATAATCCCTTTATCTTTCATTAAAGCATTGGTGTTATGAAGGCCTCCAAGTTCTAGGCTACTAATTCCTATAACATCAATTTCGCCATTACTTAAAGTATCCGTTATAGTCGCATTGGCATCTATTTTTTTATACGATGCCAGTCCTGTTAGTTCAAAGTTTTTAAACTTAATCGTGCTTGCAAATCCTCTAAAAAAACGATTTTCATCAAAACTTTTATAGGCTTTAATACCAGTTCCATTTCGTTTAATGTTCATAGGAGATGCTGATTTTCCAAAAGCAAAACCTTGCCATAATGTTAAACCTTGGCCAAAGGTGGCTTGGTAATCTCCAATAACGAGTGTTTTTATAAATTTAATATTTCTGATGGCAATGTGACCTGAATAAAAATCAAAACCATTTGTTTGTCGATATTGTATTTGTTTTTTACCACTACCATCTTTTAAGGGAATACTATCGATGTTATTTCCGCCAATCTTAAACTCTTCACCTGCATCTTTTTCGCCAGCTAAAACAAAGGACACATTATTATTATATTGAAAAGAATATCTAGCAAAAATACGATTAGGACTGCCTAGATAATAGGAGTTTGGTTTGATACGTTTGACACTATCCGAAACATGATAGCCAGATTGTTCTTCTGTAATTCTTTGAATGCGACTGACAAATTCATGTTTACCATCTTTAAACATTTCTTTTGTACTAAAAAAAGCTGAGTTAAATTGATCACTGACATATACAAAAGGCATGATTTTTTTGATACTCAACAAATCAAATCCATCAATACTTTGTAATTCATAAATGTTTATTAAGTAGCCATTTTTTTCTCGATGCCTTAATAAGTTATTAATTTGAATGTCGGTTAAAATTTGTAAGTCAGATAGTTCGTCCTTAGTGGCTTTATTTAAATTGACAGGATGCGATTTATAATACATCCATGATTCAGTTAAACTTGATAAATCACCATCTTCAGTTTGTAATTGCTCAGAAAGTATTTCTATATTTTGATTGATTTGATCATCAATTTGTTCATTACTTTTATAATTAATACTATCATTTTGAGCTAATGAACTTGTTGTCCAAAAGCTAATTAAAATAAAGCTGAATATGAAGCAATAGCGTGTAATGAATTTATAATTTTTCCGGAAAGTCACCATTTTTGGTATCTTGTTTTGAGTGATCTTTCCCAAATTTGTAGCTTAATCCAATTTGTGGAGATAATCCTAAAACACTGTGATAAGACGAACTAACATCAATTTTCAATCCATTGTAGTTTACTCCAATACCAAAAGAGGCTTGAGAAGGATAGGAGGCACCACCAACACGAATAAATAATAAGTTTGATGGCGAATATTCTATTCCAGCTTTAATATTCATTTTTTGTGCCGATGTTTTTTCAGCCTCTCCAACAATAAATACTTTTGATGAGAAGATATATTGCGCCCCTATTTTAAATATTGTTGGAATTTTTTCATGATTGTAATTGGTTATATGAGTTCTAAAAGGATTATAAATATGTGATGAAATAATTATTTGTGGTAAAATTTTGGCTGTTAATCCTATCGACCCTGTCAGAGCATTAGAGTGTCCATAGATATCGGCAATTTTTGTGTTTAAATAATCTAATGATATTCCAACACCAATATTATCATTAAGCGTTAAGCCATAGCAAACACTTGCTTGAGATTCTCTGTACAATTGGTAACCTAATGAGGAATAATTAAATCCAAATGTTCCTTTTTTAATAGGTATAACCGCTACAAATCCACTTTGAGTAAGTTCTTTTACAAAGAATCGATTTTCGCAAAAGGCGCCTACTTCGGTTTTTCTTAAAAAGCCTAAGTTTCCTTGATTGTTACGAGAGCTCCAGACGTCTATTAAACATGACGAAGAATGACTTAATGACGATGAACGACTTCCAATAGAGCCGTCGCCATTAGAACCAATTAGGTACAATGGTAAAATAATAAGTAATGCGATAAACTTATTCATTATCCCAAAAATAAAATATTTTTAAATAAAATTATGATTTTTTGATAAAAATATTGTTCACAAGTTTAAAATTTATATATTTAAAAATCTGTTATATAAATTGAATTCATGAAGCGCATAATTCCTCTATACTTAATATTATTATTAGGATCTCCTCTTCTAAAAGGTCAAAGTAACCGATCTTTATATATTGAAAAATTTAAGGAGGCAAATTATTTAATGCTTGAAAATAATTATGAATTGGCTATAAAATATTTTCATGAAGCCTATATGATTGATTCATCTTCGGCAAATATCAATTACAAATTAGGATTATGTTATTTACAATCGGCCTCCGAAAAGTATAAAGCAGTATATCATTTAGAAAAAGCAGTTCAGAATGTGACACATAATTATTCTCCTGAAGATCCCACAGAAAAAAGAGCTTCAGATTTAGCATACTATTCCTTAGGAGAAGCATATCGTTTGAATTATAATTTTATTGCTTCTTACGTATACTTTAAAAAATTTAAGGATTTAGTAGGCGAACGCAATCCTGAATTAACAGCAGATGTGAATAAACAGCTCCAGATCAATACTGATGCTCAAGAGTTTACTAAAGATACTGCAAAAGTAGTTGTAGTGAATTTAGGTGATAGTATTAATTCACCTTTTCCAGATTACAGTCCAGTTGTTTCTGCAGATGAATCTACCTTAATTTTTACTTCTAGAAGACCTGAAAGTACTGGTGGCGAAAAAACTGATGAAGGAAAATATTTAGAAGATATTTATGTCAGTTATAAAAGAAAGGATGGAACTTGGACCACGGCAAAGCCGATAGGCTCAAATATTAATACCAACGGAAGTGAAGCAAATATTGGTATGTCGCCAGACGGAACCCAATTGTTTGTTTATAAAGATATTAATGGAGGAGACATCTATTACAGTGATTTAGAAGGTGATACTTGGAGTAGTTTAACACCTTTGAGTTCTACTATAAATTCTCCGTATTGGGAAACTCACGCTAGCATTTCTATAGATGGTAGTATTTTATATTTTGTGAGTAATCGTAAAGAAGGGGGATATGGTGGTCGTGATATATGGCGATGTGTAAAATTACCAAATGGTAAATGGAGTTTGCCAACTAATTTGGGGCCAACAATTAATACAGCATATGATGAAGACGCCCCATTTATTCACCCTGATGGCGTGACGTTATTTTTTAGCTCAACAGGGCATAAAAATATGGGAGGATTTGATGTTTTCAAATCAACCAAAAACGAAGATGGGAAATGGAGTGAACCAGAAAATTTAAGAGCACCTATTAATACACCAGATGATGATATTTTTTATGTACAATCGGCTGATGGAAAAAGAGGATATGTTTCATCGGCAAGAAGAGGAGGTCTTGGAGAAAAAGATATTTACCGAATTGATTTTGAAAGAGCTATAGCTGAACCTTTAACTTTATTAAAGGGGATGTTAACATTTAACGATTCCAATAAAACACCTTCAAATGTTCATATTTCTGTGATTGATGAAAATGGTATGGTTATTCAAGATATTATACCAAACGAAAAAACCGGAAAATACATCATGATTTTAGCTCCTGGCGTTAAAGGTAAAACCTACAGCGTTAATTTTGAGGCAGATGGTTATCAACCGATTTCAATTTCATTAGAGATACCACCTAATTCCTCTTATCAAGAAATTGATAAAGAATTTAGTTTACAGATGATTAATTTAGAATCTAAAACATTAGGTACAATGGGAGTAAAAGGTGTTTTAAGAAATAAGGAAGGTAAGTCAATTCCTGGAGCAACCATTATTGTTAAAGATAATTTATCGGGAGCACTAATTGAAACTTTTTATACCACCATCGATTCGGGCTCTTATTATTTTATTTTAAATCGCGGGCAGAATTATAATATTTCATATGAAGCAAATGGATATTTATTTCATTCAGAAAATATTAATGTTCCAAAAGTTGCAGAATATTCTATTATGGAAAAGGATGTGGTTTTGGATAAGTTAGAGGTAGGATCTAAAATTGTATTGAATAATATTTTCTTTGATTCTAATAAGTCTATTTTAAGAAAAGAATCAACGATTGAAATCGATAAATTAGTTGATTTATTGAAAGAATATCCCGAGTTAATTATTGAAGTATCAGGACATACTGACAATAAAGGAAATGATGAGGCTAATTTAAAATTGTCTCAAGCTAGATCTCAATCCGTAGTGAATGCCCTGATTAAAAAAGGCATTAAAAAAGAATATTTAATAGCTAAAGGATATGGTGAAACAGCGCCTATTGCACCTAATACATTAAGTAATGGTAAACCCGACTTAAAAGGAATGCAGCAAAACAGAAGAGTGGAATTAAAAATTATAAAATAATTGAAATTAGAGTTCCACTTTTTATTTAAAAATTCATTAATATAGCTGATTATAGTCAGGTTTTTTCTTTATCTAAAAACAAATTAATTATTAATTTTACCTAAAGTGATTGTATAATTATTACATAATTACTTTAGGTTAAATCATTGTGACAATATATGCCAATTAATCAATCTAAAACAAAAGAAAAAATTAAACCTACTAAAAAATTAAAGTCAGCTAAGAAATCTGTGAAATCAGATTTAGGAGACATTGAAGTTAGTTATGGAGACAAGATGTCAAGTTCTGAATATGAAAGTGAACTCAATAAATTAGGAATTGAGTTAGTAAAACTTCAGGAATGGGTTAAATTAAAAAAATTACGAGTTGTTGTGTTATTTGAAGGTCGTGATGCAGCAGGTAAAGGTGGAGTCATAAAAGCAATTGATCGTTTTTTAAATCCAAGAATTTGTAAAGTTGTGGCATTAGGTATACCAACAGAAAAAGAAAAACAACAATGGTATTTTCAAAGATATGTATCGGAATTACCTACAGGTGGTGAAATTGCATTATTTGATAGAAGTTGGTATAATCGAGCAGGGGTAGAATATGTGATGAATTTTTGTTCAAACGATGAACATGAAGAGTTTTTACGTACTTGCCCTGAATTTGAAAAGATGTTGATTCGTTCGGGAACTATACTTATAAAATATTGGTTTTCGGTAAGTAATAAGGAGCAAGAAAAACGTTTTATGGAACGAATCAATAATCCTATTAAGAGATGGAAAATTAGCCCAATGGATATTGAATCTAGAAATAAATGGGTTGAATTTTCAATGGCTAAAGATAAAATGTTTGCCTATACAGATACGAAACAATCTCCTTGGTTTGTTGTTGAAGCAGATGATAAGCGTCGATCTAGATTGAATTGTATCAACCATTTATTATCTAAAATACCTTATGAAGGTATTCCTGAAAAAACATTTGATTTACCTCCTAGAAAAGCTGACAAATGCTATGTAAGACCTCCTAAGCAAGAGCAGAATTATGTACCAAGTAAGTATTAAAAAAAAGTCCCTCTTTATTAAGAGGGACTTTTTTATGATATAGATTATAAAATATTACGACTAGTAATAAGTTGCTCTTCTTACTTCTGCAATATGTTTCGAAAAACGAATAACTTGACGAGTATAGCCATATTCGTTATCATACCAAACATATAATACAATACTCTTCTTGTCAGGTGAAATAATAGTGGCATTACTATCAAATACCGATGGACAAGGATTACCAATAACATCAGATGATACTAACTCATTGCTGAAAGCATATTGAATTTGCTCAACTAAAGCACCATTTAATGCGTATTTGCGAATGATTTCGTTTACTTCGTCGCGAGTCACTTCTTTATTGATGTTTAAATTCAAAATAGCTAATGACACATTTGGTGTGGGTACACGAACCGAGTTTGCTGTAAATTTACCAGCTAAATGGGGTAATACTTTTTTCAAAGCACTTTCAGCACCCGTTTCTGTGATAACCATGTTTAGAGCTGCAGAACGACCACGACGGTATTTTTTGTGGTAGTTATCTAATAAGTTTTGGTCATTTGTATAAGAGTGAACCGTTTCGATATGTCCTTTTTGAATTCCTAATTCTTTGTCAATCACATAAAGAATTGGCATAATAGCATTAGTTGTACATGAAGCAGCAGAGAAAATTTGACCATTTTTTGTATCCACTGTTTCGTGATTTACACCATGAACGACGTTAGGTACATTTCCTTTTGCAGGAGCAGTTAATAATACTTTGCTAATTCCTTTTGCTTTTAAGTGACGACTTAATTCAACATCATCTCTAAAAACACCTGTGTTATCAATTAATAAAGCGTTATCAATACCATAAGCTGTATAATCTACATCTTCAGGATTTTTAGCATCAATCATATGAACGGTGTGTCCGTTAATAATTAAAGCTTTGTTTTCTAAATCTTCAATCACCGTTCCAGGGAAGTTACCATGAACAGAATCCGTGCGCAATAAATCTGCACGTTTTACAATATCTTCATTGCTGCTTCCACGAGTTACAATAGCGCGTAAACGTAATTGCTCACCTTTACCAGCTTGAGAAATTAACTCACGAGCAGCTAAACGACCAATACGACCAAAGCCATACAAGACAACGTCTTTAGGAGTCACTGTAGATTTTGCACCAATTAAATCTTTTAATTTATTACCAATAAATTCATCAACCGATTTAAAGTTTGCTTTTTCTTGTTGATATTCAAATGCTAATTTTCCTATATCAACACGAGAAGGGCAAACTGCAGCATGATTAATAGCAGTGGCAATAGCTAATGTATCATTAACTGAAATGGTTTTCTTTACAATATTTTTTGCATATAAATGTAAGTTCATAATTTCACTTACACTTCTATCTACTAATTGATTTCTGAATAAAATTAATTCAATAGATTTTTCGAACCATAATTTTCCAATGGTTCCAATTAGTTCAATCGCTGCTTTTTCCTGAACAATCCAATCGTTTAGTTGCGTTTCATAAGCGGCATTTGCTGTTTCTTTGGTTTGCATAGTGTTTTTGGGTTTATTTATTCGTAATTGTGTGTTTAAAACTAGTCTTCGTCATGACCATAATCTTCAGGGATTTCATGATCATCATCATTGTCCATCTCTTCATCTTCACTTCCAAATTCATCTTCGTCACCTGCAACATCTTCACCTTCTTCACCTTCTAAATGATTTAAATCTCCCTCATCAATACCAATGGTATCATTTTTTATGGCTTTGTAAATTTCACTTTCATCAGCAATTTCAGGATCGTGTAACATATTAGCCATAGCTTGATCTGGAGTTAATTCTCCTTTAGCCATTTGGGTTTGCTTGTATTGTTTTGGAGCATTTCCGATAGATTTTACACAAGATGGATATATACCTTTAGGATTATCTGGTAAAATTTTCATTAACTCTATACAAAATGCCCATTTAACAGCAGGATCAAAAACATACATAAAACGTTGACGCGGGCTATCAATGTATTTAGCAATTTTGGTTTTAGACATTAAGTTTTTTGGAGAAACCCCTTTTCTAACCTCATCGGTATCTAAAGGTAAGTCTTCTTCCCTTAATGTTACTTCTTGATCTTTTCTCCAATAATCATCACTTACAAAAAAAGAAGCAGCATGTTTCTTATCAAACTTATACGCTTCTTGTATAGCGTTGTGAAAATCTTCAAAGGTTTGTCCTGATAATATTTCTATTTCTCGGTAAATATCTTCGTTGTCTTCAATGAATAATTTAAATTTATATACTGCCATATAACTTATTTTATTAGTTAATTTTATTGACTATCGCATTGTTTCCATCAAAATTAAATATCCATCCATCTTCAAAAATGATCGGTAAATAACGTTTATATAATTTTAATCTTGCGTTTGCTTTTATTTTATTCTTTTTTGAATCTTGATGTTCCATTTCATTTTGTTCTTCATCATCTCTATCAATGGCATGAAATTCATAAATGTTAACTTTTGGATGTTGTTCCATGAAGTCTTTTATGATTTTTACAATGGTATTCATGACTCTATAAACTTCACCACGATTAGTGGTCACATATTCTTCTCCTTCAAACTCATCATTAATGACACCAAACACAATAGTTGAGTGTAAAATATTGTCTTGTCTTCTACCAAATCTGACTTCATATCTCAACCCTGATGATGTATTAAAATAATACACTCCAGCGCTTTTAATGGCAGGATATTCAATTTGAAATATAGAAATCTCTGACATGAATTTTAGGCTACAATAGATTTATTTTGTTTTTTAAATCTATCCGCTAATATTAAATCTTTTGTGCCAGATGAGTAGTCATAAAAACCTTTTCCGCTTTTCACACCTAAATGTCCTGCCGTAACCATATTAACTAATAAAGGGCAAGGAGCATATTTAGGATTCCCAAAACCATCGTGTAAAACACGTAAAATATTTAAACAAACATCTAACCCAATAAAATCAGCTAATTGTAATGGTCCCATAGGATGAGCCATGCCTAATTTCATTACTGTATCTATTTCTTCTACGCCAGCTACGCCTTCATATAATGTAATTATAGCTTCGTTAATCATTGGCATTAAAATTTTATTAGCCACAAAACCAGGGTAATCATTTACCTCAGTTGGAATTTTATTTAATTTTTTAGAAGTTTCCATAATTAATTGGCATACTTCATCACTAGTTGAGTAACCTCTGATTACTTCTATCAATTTCATTACGGGAACGGGATTCATAAAGTGCATACCAATAACTTTATCAGCACGTTTAGTAACAGCCGCAATTTGAGTTATAGATATGGAAGACGTATTACTAGCTAAAATGGTATGAGGAGGGCAAATTTCATCCAATTGTTTGAAAATAGCTAATTTAACATTGACGTTCTCACTAGCTGCTTCAACCACTAAATCTGCATTTTTAGCACCTTCCTCCAGTTTAGTAAATGTTTTAATGTTTGATAACGTTGCCGTTTTATCTGCCTCTGTCACGGTTCCTTTTGCTACTTGTCGATCAATGTTTTTTGCAATTGTAGCCAATGCTTTTTGAAGAGCAGCGTCGCTTATGTCCACAAGATTAACGGAATATCCGAATTGAGCAAAAACGTGAGCAATACCATTTCCCATTGTACCGCTTCCTATAACTGTAATATTTTTCATTTTTTTTGTTTTTATGAAGTGAATTTTACTTTAAATGTCCTTGTTTTAAGCGCTGTAAATCTAAAATCTGTAAGGCATAAATACAAATAGAGTTTTAAACCTTTTTAAGCAGTCTATTTGATAACTTATTTTTTTATAAAATTAATTAAAACCTATATATTTGTGAAAAACTAGCACTAAAACTAAAAAACAATTATATGAATTTTCCATCAGAATTAAAGTACACAAAAGATCACGAGTGGGTTCGTGTTGAAGGTAATGTTGCAACAATTGGGATTACTGATTTTGCTCAAAAAGAATTAGGTGATATCGTTTATGTAGATATTACTACAATTGGAGAAACAGTTGCTAAAGAAGAAATTTTTGGTACTGTTGAGGCGGTTAAAACAGTGTCTGATTTATTTATGCCTATTTCTGGTAAAGTATTAGAAATGAATAAAGATATTGATAGTTCCCCAGAATCTGTCAATAATGATCCTTATGGAAATGGATGGATGATAAAAGCTAGTATTGATAATGAAGCAGAATTAGCTGATTTACTATCTGCAGATGCATACAAAGCTTTAATTGGAGCTTAAAAAGTTAAGTTTTATTTTAAAAGAGACTGTTTCAATTGGGGCAGTCTTTTTTATTTTATCCTTATCATATTTATATGTTAAAAATTATTCTAAAATATAGCTTGACATTATCTTTAATATGGACAGTTATTATTTTCGTGTTGTGTTGCACTCCTGGACAATATATACCAACCACAAATTGGCTTGAGTTATTGAGTTTTGATAAATTTGTGCATGCCAGTATCTTTTTTACACTTGTAGTTTTATGGTTAATTTATTTGTATTCTTCTAATAAACTCATAGCGAGTACTAAGGCAATAGTTATATTGTTATGTATCGGATATGGGGGCATTTTAGAAATAATGCAAGCTACTATTTTTAGTCACAGGAGTGGTGACTGGCTTGATTTTATCGCCAATAGTGTGGGGTGTTTATTAGGATGGTGGTTATTCACTAAAAATAAAGATAGATTAAAGCCTGTATCTTAAATATTTTAAGTTTTATCGAAAAATATTAATCTTTAAAAACTTTTTAACTTTCATTTTTTTGGTTTTTAATAATAGTAACTTTGTTCCCTAAAAAATGTAATCTATGTCAACTACAACCGAACATATTAAATGCTTAATTATTGGATCAGGTCCAGCTGGATATACAGCTGCTATTTATGCTTCTAGAGCAGATTTAAAACCTGTTTTATACACAGGTTTAACACCTGGCGGGCAATTAACAGAAACTACCGAAGTGGATAATTTTCCTGGTTATCCGAAAGGTGTAACCGGTCCAGAATTAATGGAAGATTTAAAAGCTCAAGCTGAGCGTTTTGGAACTCAGGTTCGTTTTGGATTAGCCACTAAAGCTGATTTAGTATCTAACCCAAAAAGAATTTGGATTGATGAAGTGACTGAAATTACTGCAGATACAGTTATTATTTCTACAGGAGCATCAGCTAAATGGTTAGGTTTAGAAAATGAAACTCGTTTACGAATGAATGCGGGTGGAGTATCGGCATGTGCCGTTTGTGATGGATTCTTTTTTAGAGGTCAAGATGTAGCCATTGTTGGAGCTGGAGATACAGCCGCAGAAGAGGCGACTTACTTATCTAAATTATGTAAAAAAGTATACATGATTGTTCGTAAAGGTGAAATGCGTGCAAGTAAAGCGATGCAACATCGTGTTATGAATACAGAGAATATTGAAATTGTTTACAATAGTGAAACCCATGATATTTTAGGCAAAGAAATGGTAGAAGGAGTTGTTGTAAAAAATAGTTTAACTAACGAATTAAGAACGTTAGATGTAACGGGTTTCTTTGTAGCTATTGGGCATAAGCCTAATACGGATATTTTTAAAGGTCAAATTAATATGGACGAGTTAGGTTATATTGACGTAGTTTCTGGTTCTACAAAAACTAACATCGAAGGTGTTTTTGCGGTTGGCGATTGTGCTGATAAAACATATCGTCAAGCTATTACAGCAGCAGGAAGCGGTTGTATGGGCGCCTTGGATGCAGAGCGTTATTTAGCAGCTTCAGGAAAACATTAATATATTATTAATAATCAAACTATTTTTACTTAATTTGCACATTAATTGCATGTAGGTTAAACCATGACTTTTTGTAAACACATATATACAATTCTTGTTGTTATAACAACAATATATGGTTATGCCCAGTCATTTTCAAGTCAGGTTCCACAAGTAAAAAAATATACTCCCGAAGAAATTATAGATCCAGATTACGGAATTATTCGATACAATAAATTAGTTCCTATGATTGGAGGAGACTCTATGAGATATACTAAGGATGGCTATAATGCTCAAGGTTGGCAAGAAGATTTTTATGTAAGTGGAAAATTACTTCATAAAGGTTTTTATGCGGACGGTTATATTAAGGTTTTTAAAAATTATTATGAAAATGGACAAGTAGAACGTATGTTTTCTAGTACGGATTTAAAACATGCGAAAATGGAAATTTTCTATGATGATGGTAAAATCCGTTCTACTATTAATTATTATGAAGGGAATCCTCAAAATCAATATGATTTTTTTAGAAATGGATCTCCTGAATATGTGGAAGAAAATGATAAAAATATTGAGTTTTTATTTAAACGAAATTCCTATTATGAAAACGGATTACCGGCTTCGTTATTTGAATTAGTGGATAAAAAAACTAAAAAATATATGAAGAAGGAATTTTATGAAAATGGCAGAGTGAGGGAAGAGGGACCTATGATTTTCAGAAAAGATTTAGGCGATTATCAAAAAGAAGGTGCCTGGAGTTATTATGATGAAAAAGGAAGCTTGATTAAATCAGAAAATTATCACAACGGAGAAAAAGAATAAGAATTACTTTGTTTTGTTCACTTTTTTACAATCTGGAAAGATGACAATATCACACAAATCTGGCAAATTTTCATTATGGCCATCTTTATCTGTCGCTTGAATCTTTGTTAAACAAATTTTAGTTGCATATTTCTTTTTCTTAGTTAAAAAGTCGATGGTTTTTTGAGGGAAAGTGTTTCCTTTAACATCTGCTTGGAATGCAGTTTTATCTTCTTTATAATAGATTGTAAATGATGTTATCGCTTTTTCATGGGGGTTTCCAAATCGATCAAAAGCAATGACTTTAAATTCAGTATCATCAAAAGCTGCTTTGGAGAAAAATTTTTCTTTTTGGATTTTGATAGTTTTAACTCCCTCTTTATCTTGAGATAAAACAATGAAAGGAGATAAGCATATACTAATAAAAAATGTGTTTAGTAATAAGTGTTTCAAGGATTATGTATTTAGTTTTTGTTCAATAAGTTGAATAGCATCAGATACTGAAACACTAGGATCTTTAACTTTCTTTAAAGTGATTAAAGATTTTTTTAAAGTATCTTGATCAATTTCTGCTTCCATTTCTTGTATAACGGTAAATGCCTCAAAAGATACATGAAAATTTTTATCGCAAATTAAATCAATAAATAAAGAATAGTCCTTGCTAAAATCAAGACCTGTCTCCCAACAAGCCGCAATAACTAAGGCCTTTTGTGTTGAAGTTTTAGTTTTTGAAATAGCATTCAAAATAAATGCTTGAGCATTATTATCTTTTAAGTGTTTTAAAGCTTCGTCTTTTTCTTCACGAGATGAATTACTGCTAACGAGCATTGTAATGGCATCAGCGTGACTAGTGTCTTTTTTAGACATTCCTTCGTTACCAATAATGATGGTAGAATATTCATTTTCGTCAAATAATTTCTCTGGGTTTATTTCAGGAACAATATCCCCTTTTAAATCATCCGGAAGTAAATCATCTAAATCATCGATATTGTGTTCGCTATTGTTTTTCATTTTACAAATTTACTATTTTGAGTCTTATAAACTCATCATGTCTTTTAATTTTACTGCTTGACGTCGAGAAATCTCAATTTCTTGACCACCTTTTAATTTTACCATCAATCCACCATTAAACCAGGTTTCTATACTTTCTACCCAACTTAAGTTTACTATATGCTTTCGGCTAGCCCTAAAAAATGTTTTTTCATCTAATCGTTCTTCTAAACTATTTAAACTTCTTAGTATTAAAGGACGAAAGTTATCGAAATATACGCGAACGTAATTACCTTCGCTTTCAAACAATCGAATATTATTTAAGCGCACAAACCAGGTTTTTTCACCATCTTTAATAAACACCTGATCAGATTCTTTTAAAGGGGTTGTATTTTCTTTCCTTTCCGATGATTCTTTTAGAGTTAATTTTTTGATAGTTTCAGCTAAACGTTCTGGCGAAACAGGTTTTAACAAATAATCATAGGCATTTACTTCAAAGGCTTTGATTGCATATTCATCGTATGCTGTTACAAAAACAACGTCAGGTAAAGCAGATACCTCTTCAATGAGCTCTAATCCGGTTTTTCCGGGCATTTGAATATCTAAAAAAATTACATCAGGATTTAATTCAGCAATTTTTTCTTTTGCCGATTGGGCATTATTACATTCTGCAATGACTTCAATTTCTTTATGAACAGATAATAAGTTTTTTAATTCTTGTCTTGCTAAACGTTCATCATCTATGATAATAGCTTTCATTGGATAAGTTTTATTGGTTTATTTGTATTTTACTGATTACATGTTTCTCATCTAAATTTTCAAGAAAAAAGGATGCCTTTTTACCAAATAATAATTCTAGACGATTCTTGGTATTTTCAATTCCAAATCCAGAGTCTGATTTTGATTGCACTATTAATTGCCCTGTATTCGTAATTTTTATTTCAAAGCCATTTTCTGTTTTTGATGAATGTATAGTGATGGAGCCACCTTCTGGATATTTACTAATTCCGTGTTTTATTCCATTTTCTACAAGTGTTTGAATCATCATGGGAGGGATATTTAAAGATAAGGTGCTTGGATCAATGGAAAAATTAAAATTTAAACGTTCTTCAAATCTAATATGTTCTAGCTCTAAATAATCTTTAACTAATACCAACTCTTCTTCTAATGTAATGTATTTATTTTTATGCATCATCAAGGTATTTCGAAGTATGTTGGATAATTGGGTAATAGCTACTTTTGCTTTTTTAGGATCTTCATCAACTAAAGCTCTAATACTATTCATGCTATTAAACATAAAATGAGGATTTAATTGAGACTTTAACTTATTTAATTCAACTTCTTTTGTATTAGCTTCTAATTTTAAATTTTGAATTTCAGTTTTTTTATAGTTATCAAAAAAGTGGAATCCAAAATAAATGACTGACCAGATAATAAAGATTAGTACCAAACTTAATATTTTTGAGGTAGCTGCTATTAGGTTAATTTCTTCCGATGTTGAACTAAATAGGTTAACAATACCAATATTGATAATGAAAAATAGTATCGACATGATAATCGAAGAGATAATCATAATTGGGATTTGGAAGAAAATATTGATTTTTAAAACTTTGTACTTTACCAAAAAATATCGATAAGCATGTGTAATCGTTATACCAAGTGGTAGCCAAATTAAAAATAATAAGATGTCTTTATAATTAGTGCTATAACTAAGTTTAAAAAAAAATAGATTAATAGCCGCATATAATGACCAGCCAATAAATTGACAATACCAATATATGTTTTGTTTTTTTTGCATATTAGTTAATACCTAACCAAGCTTTTCTCGCAATGATTTCTTGTTCTGTGGCTTTATCATTTACTTCAATGATATCGGTTTCGGTAACTTTAACAGGTTTTACTTTTGCTTTTAAAGTTTTTATAATTTCATTCCCTTTTTTGTCTTTTCTTAAAACCTCAATAACTAATTTATCTCCAGGTTTGGCATTTTCCATATAACCACCTAATACATCTTTCATATTATCTAGAGTTAGTTTTCTATTGTTAAATGTCAGGATTTCATCTTCTTCTTGAAACTTTAATTTTTTTCCAAAGTCATCCAATTTAGCTGTATTTAGAACCACCAATCTATTTGTTGTAGGATTATATCCTACGGATATTCCTCCAAGAGTAATTCGTTCTTCAACGCGTTGTTCAGTATATGTTAATCCTACCATTGCAAATACCTCTTTGTAAGGTAAAGGTTTAGAGCCTGCAACATAATTATCTAAAAAATACCTCACTTCCTTATAAGTTAATTTTTCAATATCATTAAATAAATCATCATCGTTAAATGATTTTGATGTGCCATATTTTTTTGATAAATCTTTCATTAATTCCTGCGTTCCATAATTCCCATGACTATAATATCTTAGCATGACATCTAAACACATGCCTATCAAGGCCCCTTTTTCATAAACGTTAGTATATTCTTTTTTATAAGTTGTTAGAACATTTTTACTCATGATAGTAAATGGAAGAGTATCGTTATAATTATCTCTTGCATTTTTCATTTTATTAACCATTAGTTCAAAAAAGGCATCAAATTCAATTAATCCAGTTTTAACTTGCATATGATGAGCAGCATATTCCGTTAACCCTTCATAAAGCCATAAATGTTTACTCATTTGAGGATTATTAAAGTCAAAATCTCCAATTTCTTTAGAGTGAATGCTCAACGGAGTAACGATATGAAAAAATTCATGTGCAGAAACATCTCTTATCTCTTGAGCTAATGAAAGAGTGTCGGCTTCTGGTAAATAATAAAAGGATGAGTAAGAGTGTTCCAAGGCTCCTGCAGCACCACTTAATGAAGGTTTGTCTGAAAAATAAAACAGAAAGGCATATTTATCAATAGGTAGATCTCCTCCTAAATATTCTGCTTGTGCAAATAATAATTCTTTTAAATTACGTGCTATAAAATCGGATGATACAATTTTATTAGGAGAGTATACTGAGATTAATACCTGAGCTTTTCCTACCTGAATTGTTGTTGTATCTGGAATTGAATACATAATTGGAGAATCAACCAACCGATGATAGTTGAAAACAGAAATAATGTCTTTAGTTTCCCCATTTTTTAAATCTGTTAAACTTGTTGATGCATAAAATCCTTTTGGTTTAGTAAATTCTAAGATGAAATTGGCGTCCATTTTATTTTTAAAGTAACCAAAAAAACCATGAGTATTTAATGAGAAATTTTTTCCTTCCTCAATATTAGTTCCACCTGGTTCAAAAACAATGTTTTCTTTAATATCTGTATCCCAAGTATCTTCTACATCATAACTGATTTCTTTAATTGCATTGGCTGGCGATAATTTATAGGAGTTTTTATCAATAACTTCAATTTTGATGATTTGTCCATCTTTACCTTCGACTTTGAAATTAGATACAAATCTACCAAAATCATACACGTCGTAAGTTCCTGGAACCATGGCAGGGAACATAAATATTGTTTCCTTATCAGAAATATCAGGAGGCGTTAATTTAACGGTTAGTTTATCATTTTTAACTGAGGTTAAATCCACGTAATAGTGATAATCTAAATCTGCTAATGCTTGATTAATAGAAAATAGACTTGAAATAAAAATAAAAAAAAATTTCATAAAATAGTGTTTAACGAATGAGTAATTTCCAGTTTGATAAAGTATACTTTTTGTGTAAAATAATAAAACAAATGATTGCCATAATGATCCAACTAATAAACTCACTAATTGGATTTTCTATTGTGGTATAAAAAATGGCGTCGGTTTGTAAGACTGAGTTTTTTGAACACACCAATAAACTTGAAAATAAATTATTGGCACAATGAATTCCCATTGCCAATTCCGAACCTTCATCTAACAAGGTAAGAGTGCCTAAAAATGCCCCAAAAAGAATGTAGTATGGCATCATGATTAATAAGCCATGAGCGGCTGTCTCTGGATTAGTTCCGTGCATTAAACCGAAAATGATTGAAGTTATGATGAGCGGAATTATTCCATTTTTGAACAGTAAACTTAAACCTTGTAACAAGTAACTTCTTAAAAACAATTCTTCGGTAGCAGTTTGTATTGGTAAAAAAATAATTGAAACAATAAATAATATAGAAAAATCAACTGCATTAAAGCGAATTTGAAAATGATTAGGTGATTGAAAATAGCAAACTAAAACATATAAAATTGTTAATCCTCCCCAAACTCCAAAAGAAAAAAAATAGCGTCTCCATCTGATTTTATCAAAACCAGTAATAATGGATATAAATGTTTTGTGATGAATGAATTTTATAGATAACCAAAGAAAAATAATAGATGACACAAACATACCACTCATGATGGCTAACATCATCGATCTGTTTATTTTTATATAATCTGGATTAAATAAACTTAAAAAATTTTCTTTTGTAATAATCACATGGTTGTTATCAGCAATTATCATCAATTGTTTTGCTGCCAAGAACTGAAATAGAGAATATCCCAATATTGTAGCAATAATTCCAGATAAGTACATCCAAAATTCATTTTTTCCTGTTAATAAACCTTTTAGTAAAAAGCGGTTATTAAAAGGAAAGTTTTTTGTAGGATTTGAATGGGAGATATCTTTTATGTTCATACTATACAAAAATATCATTTTTATGGAGTAGATAACATTTTATACATAAAAGGTTTATTATGGCAACTATCGGTGTATTTTAATCTCAAAGCATTTAGGTAAACTGAGAATTATCATAAGAAACGTTTCGTTTAAAAAATTATATTTATGCCATGAAATCATTAAAGTTAAACTTCATTATACTAATTGCTATTAGTTTATTATTTGCTTGTAATAATAACTCAGATTCAAAAGAAAAAGTATTGAAAGAGCCTTCTAGTATTGAAGAATTAGGAGCATTATTATTTCATGACTCTATTTTATCAAGAGGAAATCAGGTTGCCTGCGCGTCGTGCCATAAACCCGAACATGCCTTTGCTGATGTGACTCCTGTGAGTATTGGAGTTGATGGTTTAAAAGGCGGAAGAAATACGCCAAGTGCCATGAATCAATCTGGTAGAGTGTTTCAGTTTTGGGATGGAAGAATCGAAACATTAGAGCAACAAGCAGCCGGACCAATTGAAAATCCCATAGAGATGGATTTACCATTATCAGCAGCTGCAGATAAGTTGAATAAACATGAGCAATACAGAAAGTTTTTTATTAAAATTTTCGGACATCCTGCAGATAAGAAATCTATTACTGATGCGATTGCTGCTTTTGAAAGAACTTTAGAAACGAGCAATTCGGCTTTTGATCATTACATAAGTGGTAAAGATACCACTCAGTTTTCAGATGCGGCTAAGCGGGGTCGTGTTATTTTTAATGTTAAAGGGAAATGTTTTGATTGTCATTTCGGTCCTGATTTTACTACCGATTTATTTAGAAATATTGGTTTATTTAATGGTAAAGATTTAAATGATAGTGGACGTTTTGTTGTTACTCGTGACCCTAAAGATATTGGACGATTTAAAACTCCTGGTTTAAGAAATGTGGCCATGACTGCTCCATACATGCATAATGGGATGCATAAAACATTAAGAGAAGTGATTGATTATTACAATGAACCAGATAAGTTTATCAGCAATTCAGTTAATAGAGATACTTTATTGGCAAAGCCTTTGGGTTTAACAGAACAAGAGAAAAAAGATTTAGAAGCGTTTTTAAATTCGTTGACAGATGCTAGATTTTTGAAGAAGTAATTTCTTTGTTCTCGACTCCGCTCGAACTGATAGATGTTTTTCACTTTGCCACTTCGAACGAAGTCTAGAGTGTTTATGATACCTTAATTCTTAAAACCTTTTCAGTACCCTCATTTACTTTACATCTATCATCCATGCGGTAACCAATTACCCAAATGATATGTTCCTTATTTTCTAAAACCCAAACATTTTCTTTTTCAAATAACGATAGCTTTTGATCTTTAAAAAAGTCACTTAGCTTTTTAAAACCATCCATTCCAAAGGGTTTAAACTTATCGCCTTGTTTCCAGCGGCGAAGTTTTAATGGGAATATATGTTCAGAGTAAGGTATACAAATTTCATCTGAACTTTTAGAAAAAGACATATTTGTTGTTTCTTCAAAATTCAAATCAATTGGTAAATGTGTTGTATCCGAAATAGATGTTATAGTAAATTCTTTAATTTCTTCTTCTTTGTTGATCGCTTTTACAATGATGTATTTTCTATCAATCACTAATTGATGAGTAGCAGAAGAAAATAGTTTTCCAACTCTATCATCTGTATGTAATGCTTCTGTTAACTGTTGTATTTGGCTGGTTTTAAAATGCTTATTGTAAAGCCACTCAAATAGTAAAGTTTCTTTTTGCTTCTCTAATATCAGTAATTCAATATCAATATAAAGCCAATGATTTTCTTCTTTACAAATCGATTGAAATTTTAGCTGAGCATAGTTCGTAATAATTTCGGATGATTGTTTAAAGAATTGAATAGAGGTATGAATGGTTTCTTCAATCGCAGGATTCAATTTTTTTAACTCAGGAACAATTTGGTGACGAATGAAATTACGTTTGTATTTTACTTCTTGGTTGCTACTATCCTCTCTAAACAATAAATTTTGCTTATCTGCATATGCTCTAATTTCATCTTTGGTCGCAAATAATAAGGGGCGAACCATATCATGTTGCTTTTCAGGAATACCTTGCAATCCTTTAATGCCAGTTCCTCTAATTAAGTTTACAAATAAGGTCTCAATATTATCATTGGCATGATGAGCTGTTAAAATATAATCAAAACCATGCTCTAATTTTATGGTTTTAAACCAGTTATAACGTAACTCACGAGCGGCCATTTGAATAGATTGTTTATGCTCTGCGGCATAGGCTTTCGTGTCAAAATAAATCACATGAAATGGCGCATTAATTGACTTTGCAAAGCTTTCGCAAAACGCTGTGTCATCTTTTGCTTCTTGACCTCTTAACTGAAAATTGCAATGTGCTAATTCAATTGTATATCCAGCCTTGTGCAATAAATTTGCTAAAACAACCGAATCTACTCCGCCGCTAAAAGCCACTAATAGTTTATCTGTTTTGCTAAAAAGTGTATTTTTAGATATATTTATTTCAAATTGTTTAAGCACATTTCAAATTTACATTTATTATGTCAAAAGTGAAACATAATCCAGATGCAGCCGCTTTAATTGATAAAGGTATTTCTGAACTAGAACCATTTGCTCAAGGTATATGCAAGCGTTTACGCAAATTGATTTTAAGTGCAGACCCAGAAATTATTGAAGACTGGAAATGGGGCCCAAATTATTATTTAAACGGAATGGTTTGTGGCTTCTGGGGTTTTAAAAAGCACGTGAGCTTTGTGTTTTTTCAAGGTTCTCTATTAAAAGATAAGAAAAAGATTTTGCTTCAAAACCAAGGAAACGTGCATAACCGCCACATTAAGTTTACAGATGTGAAGCAAATTGACGATAAGGTTATTTTAGAATATTTATTTGAAGCCATTGATAATAACAGAAAGGGATTGAAGATTAATGAAACAAAAGACAAAACCATTGTCATTCCTTCAGATGTAGAAAAAGTATTTAAAAAAGCAAAGGTGTTGGCTTATTTCGACTCCTTAGCTTTCTCTCATCGTAAAGAGTATATTCAATGGATAGAATCGTCTAAAAAAGAAGAAACTCGCACTAAACGTATTGAACAGGCCATTGAAAAATTACTAGATAAACAAAGCATGCATGCTAAATATAAAAAGTAATTAACTTACTTATCTTTTACCAAACAAAAGGATAAATTAGCTGTTCAAATTGAAAATAGAAATTTAAAGAATATATGAGTACTCAAAAAAATATAACTGTTGTTGGAGCCGGATTAGTGGGTTCTTTAGTGTCGATTTATTTAGCAAAACGTGGCTATAAAGTGGATGTTTATGAACGTCGCCCTGATATGCGTAAAGCAAATATTATCGCTGGTCGTTCTATTAACTTAGCTTTAAGTGATAGGGGCTGGAGAGGATTAGAAGGTGTTGGCATTGCAGATGAAATTAAAAAAATTGCCATTCCTATGTATGGTCGTGCCATTCACATGAAAGATGGTTCATCAACTTACCAAGCTTATGGTAAAGAGAATCAAGCGATTTATTCGGTATCACGTGGTGGTATTAATATGCGTTTGATGGATTTAGCTGAACAGCAACCCAATGTGACTTTACATTTTGATGAGCGCTGTGATAAGTTAGACAGAAAATCTAACCAACTATCTTTTTTTAATACATCTACTAATAAAGCAATAGATGTGAAAAGTGATATCGTGTTAGGTTCAGACGGGGCTTTTAGTGCGGTGCGAACTCAAATGCAATTTCAATCGGATCGTTTTGATTACCAACAATTTTATATTGATGCTGGTTATAAAGAATTAGTCATTCCTGCTGGTGCAAATGGAGAACATTTAATTGAAAAGAATTGCCTTCATATTTGGCCTCGTGGAAGCTTTATGATGATTGCCTTACCAAACATGGATGGTAGTTTTACTTGTACCTTGTTTTTTCAAATGGAAGGTAAAGTCTCTTTTGATGCGATTAAAACGAAAGAGGAAGTGATGGCATTTTTTAAAGAAGAGTTCCCTGATGCAGTTCCTTTAATGCCTACTTTAATAGAAGATTGGATGAATAATCCTACTTCAAGTTTAGTAACAGTTAAGTGCAAGCCTTGGGTGTGGGACGAAAAAATTGCTTTAATTGGCGATGCAGCTCATGCAATTGTTCCTTTTTATGGACAAGGAATGAACTGTGGTTTTGAAGACTGTGTGGTGTTAAATGAATTGATGGATAAGCATGGCGACTTAAACGGCGCTTGTTTGAAGGAATACGAAACATTACGTAAGCCTGACGGTGATGCGATTGCTGATTTAGCGATTGCAAACTTTGTGGAAATGCGTGATAAAACAGCTGATAAAACATTTTTATTGCAAAAGAAAATAGAAGCTCACTTTAGCGCAAAATATCCCGAAAAATGGATACCATTATACAGTATGGTTACGTATAGCCCACAAATTAGATATAGCGAAGCTTTAGTAAACGGCAATAAACAACAATCCATTATGGATAAGATTATGGCAATGCCAGATATTGAAGCGAAGTGGGATTGTGCAGAAGTAGAAAATGCGATTTTAAAATCATTATAAAATGGACGAAAGATTAGTTGCCTTTGAACGATTATTGAACATCATGGATGACTTAAGAGCTAAATGCCCTTGGGATCAAAAACAAACCATGGAAACATTACGTCACTTAACGATTGAAGAAACTTATGAATTAAGCGATGCCATTTTAAAAGGTGATAAAAACGAAATCAAAAAAGAAATTGGTGATATATTATTGCATTTAGTATTCTATTCTAAAATAGGCAGCGAGACCAATGATTTTAATATTACGGATGTGATTAATTCTTTATGCGAAAAAATGATTTTCCGTCACCCTCACATTTATGGAGATGTAAAAGTTACTGATGCGGATAATGTGATTCAAAATTGGGAAAAATTAAAGCAAAAAGAGGGAAACAAAGGTGCATTATCAGGAGTGCCTAATAGTATGCCTTCACTATTAAAAGCATTACGAATTCAGGATAAAGCAAGAGCCATTGGCTTTGATTGGGAAGATCCTAGTCAAGTATGGGAAAAAGTACAAGAAGAATTAGCAGAGTTGCAAGAAGAAGTGAACGCTAATCATCAAGAAAAATTGGAACAGGAATTTGGAGATGTGTTTTTTGCCTTGATTAATTACGCTCGTTTCCTAAAAGTTAATCCAGAAGACGCTTTAGAAAAAACAAATAAAAAATTCATTTCTCGTTTCAATTATATGGAGCAAAAAATTTTGGCTCAAGGTAAAGCTTTAGCTGATTGTTCTTTGGCCGAAATGGATTTGTTCTGGAACGAAGCCAAGAAATTTGAAAATTAAACATGTCGTTATTGTATAATATATCGTCTTACTTTCTTTCTAAAAAAGAAAGTCCAAAAAGCAAAAAGCAGTTTTTGAATTGGAGTCAACTATCTAATGTGTTAGTTCTAGCTTATGACCATCAATTGATTGATTTGATTTATTTTATTAATACTTGCCAAAAAGATCATATCAATGTTCATGTGGCTGTTATTTTTGAAGGAAAGCCTGAACAATTTCCTAAGCCAAATTTTGAGCATAGCATCTTAGATAAAAAACAATTTAATTTTTTTGGATTTGCAAACGAACAAACTATTCAAACATTAAGTTTAAATCCGCTTGATGCTTTAATTAATTTAGGAGATGCCAATCAAATAAAGACTTTAGCCTTAAGTAAATTAGTTCCAGCTAAATGCAAAATAAGTCATTTTCAAAACCCTATTTTTGATATTAGCATTGATGGCGATAAAACAAATAATACCTCTCAATTTCTAGAGCAAGTAATTGTATATTTACACATGATTAAAACAAACAAATAAATAATGGCTCAAGCAACAAATTTTACAGGAACAGGTGTAGCAATTGTAACACCATTTACTACAAAAGGAGAGGTTGATTTTCCGGCATTAACAAAATTAGTAGAATATTTAATTAAGGGTAGGGTAGATTACATCGTGGTTTTAGGGACTACTGGTGAAACCGCTACTTTATCTAAAGAAGAAAAAAAGCAAGTCATTGCTCATATCATAAAAACTAATAAAAAACGTATTCCTTTAGTATTAGGAGTAGGAGGTAACAATACAGCCGATTTAGTAGAGCAATTAAAGAAAGATGATTTATCTGGTTTTGATGCCATTCTTTCTGTGTCACCCTATTATAATAAACCTTCTCAAGAAGGTATTTATCAGCATTATAAAGCCATTGCTAAAGCAAGTCCATTACCAATTATATTGTATAATGTGCCAGGTCGTACCGCTTCTAATATCACTGCTGATACGACTTTGCGTTTGGCGAAAGACTTTAAAAATATTATTGCCATTAAAGAAGCTAGTGGAAACCTAGAACAATGTATGAAAATTATTAAACACCGTCCTGATAATTTCTTAATTATTAGTGGTGATGATAATTTAACCTTGCCTTTAATTGCCAGTGGAGCAGATGGAGTGATATCTGTAGTAGCTAATGCCTATCCAAAAGATTTTAGTGATATGGTTCGTCATGCTTTGGTTCATGATTTTAAAACAGCACAAAAATTACACTACAAATTAATGGAAATTACCGAGCAATTATTTGCAGATGGAAATCCAGGTGGTGTAAAAGTTGTATTAGCTCAAAAGAAAATTACTCAACCTACTGTTCGTTTACCATTAGTAGAACCAAATGATGCTGTGAAAGCAAAGTTGAAAAAAATTGCATACTAATATTTTATTTTAACATCTCCCGCCTTTCAGGAACCCTCTTCAAAGAGGGAATGGCTAAAAATGAAATGCAAATCTATTTCTCCTTTGAAGGATGTGTCCACAGGATGGAGGATTTTGTACTATTTTAAAAACAAAAGTGTTTGTGAAAGCAGAAATTGTCAGTTGGTTTCGGATACAAGAAATGTTTCGTTTCGAATCGTTGCACATGTATGGTGTTATCGGAACAGCGGTGGTAGTGGGAATGATTTCAGTTTTTATTATTAAAAAATACAAATTAAAAACCGTGGATGGGGAGAATGTAGTGCTAACACCTAAGCCCTATAATAAAGGTGTGATTATAGGCGGTTTAATCTTCGGGCTTGGCTGGGCTATTACAGGTGCTTGTCCCGGACCATTGTTTGCGCAAATAGGTAGTGGTTACTCAGTAATTATTGTTACTTTTTTAAGTGCTGTTGCTGGTACTTGGGTGTATGGTTATTTCCAGGATAAATTGCCACACAAATATTTTTTACTCATAATTCAACATTCATAAACATAACTAAAATCATGGATTTATCAATATTAAAAACAATGTGTGCTATTCATTCGCCAAGCGGAAACGAAGTAGCTATGAAAGAATTTATATTAGACTATATAAAAAAAGAATCTAAAAACTGGAAGCACAAACCAAAGGTGATTCACGGAAAAGGGTTTCAGGATAATATCATCTTGGTGTTTGGTAAACCACGCACTGCTATTTTTGCTCATACTGATAGTATTGGTTTCACCGTGCGTTATGGCAAACAATTAGTAAAAATTGGTGGCCCACGTATTGAAAAAGGTTACGAACTATTAGGAAGCGATAGCAAAGGAAAATGCGAAGCGATTTTAAATGTGGTGAAAGACAGTATGGAATATAAAGCGAAGCGCAACTTTGATACAGGTACTGAATTAGTATTTAAAGCTAATTGGAGAGAAGATAAAGATTATGTTCAATGTTGTTATATGGATAACCGCCTAGGCTGTTATAATGCTTTAAAAATAGCAGAGACATTAAAAGACGGCGTGATTGTATTTAGCACTTGGGAAGAACATGGTGGAGGAAGCGTATCGTACTTACAAAAGTATTTAGTAGATAACTATAAAATCTCTCAAGCTTTAATTTCTGATATCTCTTGGATTTCGGATGGGGTGTTTCCTGCTAAAGGTCCAGTTATTAGTATGCGCGATAGTTTAATTCCTCGCCGAAGTTATGTTAACCGAATTATAGATATTGCTAAAAAACATAAAGTACCATTTCAATTAGAAGTAGAAGGGTCGGGTGGAAGTGACGCAAAAGAATTGCAGATGGCAGAAAATGTTTGGGATTGGTGCTTTATCGGTGCGGCCGAACAATTTGTACATACACCCAACGAAAAAGTTCACAAAAAAGATATCGTAGGCATGATAGAATTATATAAAGCTTTGATGAAGGATCTGTAAAAGGTTCCAGTGTTTATTTGATGTTTTTGAATAATAATTTTATTCGTCTAATCTTAAAATTATATGAATCCAGAAGTTAATTCTTTTTTTAGTGAAGCTAAAAAATGGCAACCCGAAATGCAAAAATTAAGGTCCATTATACTTGATTGTGGACTTGATGAAGTTTTAAAATGGCGATTTCCTTGCTATATGTATAAAAACAATAATCTTGTTTTAATCCATACCTTTAAAGAATACTGCGCGCTATTATTTTTTAAAGGAGCGTTACTTCAAGATACTGATGGTGTTTTACTTCAGCCAACAGAAAATACTCAATCTGGTAGACAAATTCGATTTACCTCTTTGAAAGAAATTAAAGAGATGGAATCAATTTTAAAAGCCTATATTTTTGAAGCAATTGAAGTTGAAAAATTAGGATTGAAAGTAGAATTAAAAAAAACGATAGAATATGTTATTCCTGATGAGTTTCAAATTCAATTAAATAAACATAGTAAGTTAAAAAAGGCGTTTGAGTCATTAACACCGGGTAGACAAAGAGCCTATCTTCTTTATTTTTCTGCTCCAAAGCAATCAAAAACCATTGTGTCTAGAATAGAGGCCTATAAACAAAGAATTTTAAATGGTAAAGGTTTAACTGATTGTGTTTGTGGGTTATCAAAAAGAATGCCTTCTTGTGATGGGTCACATAAATTCCTAAAGAAATAAGATAGGATTAGTTTCCGTCGCCCATAATTTTAACTGTAATATTATTCATATTATCAGCTAACTTTAATTGGCAACCTAAACGAGAGGTCTCAGTAATATTAGGTAAGGTATCTAACATGGCATATTCATCATCTGAAATTTCGTGTAAATTTTCAAAACCCGATATCACACTGACATGGCAAGTCGCACAAAGTGCCATTCCTCCGCATGTTGCAAGGATATCATAATCGTTCCCTTTTAAAAATTCCATTAAACTTAATCCCATGTCGGTCGGGGCAACTAGGGTTGTAATTGTATTATCTGGATTTTGAATATTGATGTTAATATCTGTCATAATTAAACAAAAATAAAAAATCCCTTTGTTTTAAAGGGATTCTTTTTAATAATTTTATTAATACAGTATGTTTTAAAACTCATTAACTCCCTGAACTGTAGTGTATTTCATAGTGTATTTAACGCCCGGGTTCATGTATTTATAGGCACTATGACTCATTAAAGCTGCTTCGTGAAAACCACATAAAATCAATTTTAATTTATTTTTATATGTATTAATATCACCAATAGCATATACACCGTCAATATTAGTTGAATAATCATCGGTATTTACTTCAATAGCGCTCTTATCGATATTTAAACCAAAGTTTTCAATAGGACCTAATTTAGGACTTAAACCAAATAAAGGAATTAAATGATCGGTAACAATGGTTTGTGCTTCTTGTGTTTTAGAATTAATCATCGATACTGATTCTAATTTATCAGTACCAGTTACAGATGTTAAATTCGTATTTAATAACAAATTGATTTTGCCTTCTTCTGCTAACTTCATGACTTTATTAACACTATCAGGAGCACCTCTAAACGATTCGCTTCGGTGCACTAACGTTAATTCTGAACATACTTCGCTTAAGTAAATAGCCCAATCTAAAGCACTATCTCCACCACCAGCAATAATCATTTTTTGTCCGCGATATTTATCAGGATCTAAAATCATATAATTGATTCCTTTTCCGTTTTCAAACTGTGTTAAGCCAGCTACTTCTGGTTTACGAGGCTCAAAACAACCAAGGCCACCAGCAATTACCACTACCTTCGCTTGAATTTCAGTACCCATATTGGTTTTTAGCAAGAAGTCTCTTTCTCCACGTTTCTCTAATGTTTCAATACGCTCACCAAAAGTATATCCTGGGTGAAAAGGCTCTGCTTGTTTTAATAAATTATCAATTAACTCTTGCGCTAAAACGCTTGGGTAACCTGGTATATCGTAAATTGGTTTCTTTGGGTATATTTCAGATAATTGCCCACCAGCTTGTGGCAAGTAGTCAATTAAGTGACAACGCATTTTTAATAATCCTGCTTCAAAAATGGCAAATAAGCCAACTGGGCCCGCTCCTATAATCGCTAAATCGGTTGTAATCATTTCGTTATTTTAATCAAAATTTCAGGTGCAAAAGTAATAAATAGAACAATATAAAACCCGAATAGTTTATTATCCTTTTAATTCGGTCTGTTCTTTACAAAATGCTTGTAAATCATCAAAAAAGATGGTGAATTCTTCTTCAATTTCTAGGTAATTAGCCTCTAAAATAGGAATAGCTAATTGCAGCTCAAACCGATTCCTGATGCGATTGCTTAAATGGGTTAAAACAGTTTCAATACCAATTAGGCTAGAGTAGTGGAACAGAATGTTTCGTTCGGTCATGTAACCATAAAAACGCTTGGCATTTTCAGGCAAAATAGAATGATTGTTTTTTAGAATCTCATAAATCCCATCCGCATGTTGTTGCAAGGATAGGGGAGAGTATTGTTCAAAATTCTTTGCTAGGTAATGGTCATAAATAATATCCATTAACACACTACTGTACTTATCAAATTCTTTACTAAAGCGGTGTTTGCTGGTAAGATAAATAGGATGTGCATCGGTAAAGGTGTCAATTTTTCGATGTAACCGAATGCCTTCAATAATGCCATCCGTTAAACCTTCAAATTGGTTTCCTTTAATAGAATCAGCAATAAAGTTTCCAATAATTAAATCGGTTTTTTGATAGGATAAGTAACTATGAGCTAAATAATTCAATGATACGAATATACGAATCTTAGCAAACACAGCGGAGGATATTCGTATATTCGTATTCTAATTCGTTATGATATATGAATACTTTTTTCGGAATTATACAAAATAATGTCGCTATTTTAAATGAAGATGAATCTCTACATTGTGTAAAAGTATTACGCCATAAAGTAGGGGATATCATTCAGGTCATAGATGGGAATGGAACGCGAGCTATAGGTAAAATTGAAGCGGCTCATGCTAAACAATGTGCGGTATCCTTAACTGAAAAAGAAGTGGTAACACAAACACGTAATTATAAAATTCATATTGCTATTGCTCCAACCAAAAACATCGAACGTATTGAGTGGTTTGTAGAAAAGGCCGTTGAAGTTGGTGTTGACGAAATATCCTTTATTAAATGCAAAAATTCGGAACGTACCGTTATAAAAGATGATCGCTTAAAAAAAGTTGCCGAAGCGGCTGTGAAACAAAGTCAGCAAGCCTTTATTCCTAAATTAAATTCCTTAGTTGATTTTAAAGAGTTTATTAAAAAAGATAACTCTGACGTGAAATTGATTGCACACTGCGAAAAAGAATCAAAGCAGCATATCAAACAATACATCACCACTAATAAAACCTTCACCATATTAATTGGCCCTGAGGGCGATTTTACAAAAGATGAAATTGCGTTGGCTTTATCATCTACTTATTTACCAGTTGCTTTAGGCGATAGCCGATTAAGAACCGAAACTGCTGGTTTATTTGCTTGCAATGCTTTGGCGGTTATTAATTCTTAACAAACGTTAATTCACACAATAAAATTAAATACACGACGTATCATTTAAAATACTTTTTATGGAAAAAATAAATATCCTTTGGGCCGATGATGAAATAGATTTATTAAAACCCCATATCTTATTTTTAAATAGTAAAGGCTACGAAATTATTACGGCATTAAGTGGTGATGAGGCTATTGATATTGTTAAGGAAAATAAGAATTTATCAGCTGTTTTATTGGATGAAAATATGCCTGGTATTTCGGGTTTAGAAGCTTTAACGAAAATCAAGCAATTAAAGTCTGATTTGCCAGTGATTATGATTACCAAGAGCGAAGAAGAATACATCATGGAAGATGCTATTGGTAGCAAAATTGCTGATTACTTAATTAAGCCAGTAAATCCTAATCAGATTTTATTGTCACTTAAAAAAGCATTAGATAACAAACGCTTAGTTTCTGAAAAAACAAATACAGAATACCGTAAAGAGTTTGGTCAAATTGGAATGACCTTATCTGATAATTTAAATTGGCAAGAGTGGCAAGAGGTATTTAAAAAAATTGTGTACTGGGAATTAGAAATTGATAAAAACCAAGACAAAGGCATGTTGGAGGTGTTAAAGATGCAAAAGGCAGATGCTAATTTGCAGTTCTTTAAATTTATCGAAAAGAATTACGTGAGTTGGTTAAATGGCTCTAATGCTAATATTCCAACCATGAGCCATACTTTATTAAAAAATAAATTTTTTAGTAATTTTGATAATAATGCATGTACATTTTTATTAGTAATTGATAATTTACGTTATGATCAATGGAAAATGATACAGCCAATCATACAAGATTATTTTAAAGTGGAGAATGAAGAATTGTTTTTTAGTATTCTTCCTTCGGCAACACAATATGCTCGTAATGCCTTATTCTCTGGATTATTGCCTAGTGAAATGGAAAAACGTCATCCAGATTGGTGGAAAAATGATGAAGATGAAGGTGGAAAAAATATGCACGAAGAAGATTTTTTAAATGCACAAATTAAACGATTAGGAAAGGATATTAAGACTAGTTATAACAAGATTACCAATTTCGCTGCCGGTAAAAAACTTTCAGAGAATATGAGTAACTTGATGAATAACCGGTTAAATGTGATAGTATACAATTTTGTTGATATGCTTAGTCATGCCCGAACTGAATTAGAAATGATAAGGGAATTGGCAGATGATGAATCGGCTTACAGAAGTTTAACAGTATCTTGGTTTGAACATTCTCCTCTATTAGATATGATTAAATTTATTGCCGCTAAAAATGCTAAATTAGTGATTACAACAGATCATGGAACTGTTCATGTTAAAGAACCTACCAAAGTAGTAGGGGATAAGAGTGTGAACACTAACTTAAGATATAAACAAGGAAGAGCATTAGATTATAATGCTAAAGAAGTGTTTGAAATTAAAAACCCAGCGGATGCATTTTTACCGAAACAAAATGTAAGTACTCGTTATATATTTGCCAGAGAAGATAAGTTCTTTGCATATCCTAATAATTTCAATCACTATGTTCAGTATTATAAAAATACCTTTCAGCATGGAGGAGTAAGTTTGGAGGAAATGATTATCCCATATATCACACTATCGGCTAAATAAAAAAGGCTAGTAATAAAAAAGGCGAACAAATTTGTTCGCCTTTTTTATGAAGTAAACTGTATATTAAAATTTATAGGTAAATCCAACACCTAATACTTGTTTAAATTGTAAATCTGGTCCAAATGTTCCTTTTTTATCACCTGAACTACGTAAAACTTTTACATCATCATCATAAATTAATTGAGTGGATAAAGTAGCAGAAATAAATTTATTTACTTTAAATGTCGTTAAAGTACTCCAGTTAACATCAACATTTTGAGGATTATGAAGGTAATTTGAAAATAACTCCAAAACGGTTTGAAATGTAATGTTTTCCATAACCTTGGTTTGATACTGCATTTTAAGATATGCACCAAATTCTTCTCGGTGTTTTAAGTAATGTTGAGTAATTACTGAATTGGCATCTCTAATTTCTTTTTGAACACCAAAAGCACCATATTTAGCTAATGAATCATCACGTACAATAGTAAATTTTCCTGTTAATGGAGCGAAAAACGCTGAAAATTTATTACTTGGTTTATAATCAAAACCTAATGCTAATAAACCATATGCAGGTGCTAAAAATTTAGAAATATAAACAGAATCATTGGGATAATTATAACCATTTGTAAATTGGGTTCTAAAATCAGCTAAAGCGGTTGCGTACCAGTTTTTCTTTATTTCGTGCCCTAATTTGGAGGAAAATTGAATTTTATCGTCGTTTTTCCACCATTTTTTATTATTTCCTTGATTAATAACTCCATATCCCAACTCTAGATTATTATCCCATGTTGTTTTGTGTTTACGATATTTAGCATATACATTTACTAAGCCCGCCACAGATATAGAGTTATTACCTCCGGCTGCCCAGTTAGATAAAGCTACCTGCTGCCCATTTAATGATACAACGCCTCCAATTTTCCAGAAATCTGTAGTGTCAATTTCCACAGCTTTTAATTTTGCCGCTTCTTCTAAAAGTTTTGGTGCATTTGTTTTAGTTTCTTCTTGAGAAAATCCTATTAATGATACAGATAGTAATAAGAAAAAGTAAAAAAGTTTATTCATGTTTTATGATTTAAAGTTTGTAAAATTAATAAAACTTGCAATAAATTATGACAAAAAAATGTGAATTTATTGTTAAGCCTTAATTTCCTTGAATTTTGAAGTATTTTGAAGAATTTGCTGGATCTACAGTAGTTAATGTTTCTACAATTTTAGATTTTTCATCAGGCTGTCCTTTTGAAAATATATTAACTAACTCGTCGGATTTAGCATTAAAAAATAATTCCATAGCAAAAGATGCTGGTCTATTTTTGTACACGCCTAATAACAACTCGGTCGATCTTAAAATTTCTTTTCTTCCATCATCGGCTTTTTCATTCATAATATCTAAACCTAGTCGATGATATTTGTACATACATTCTCGAATTGGTTGAAATACAGGTTGTAAGGCGTTTTCTACAATCCAATAACGATTTTTATTACTTTCATATGATTTCCAGCCTGTTTCCGCAGCGCTTTGGGCATTAGAAACAATTAATTGTGCTTTTTGGAAATATTCTGTCCCGCCTAAATTGGAATAAGTATCGTAATCATTTGCAATAACGACGTAAGCATAAAAAGCTAAAACAGAAGTTATATTATTTGAAAAAGTATTTAGATTAAATTCTAATTGTTGAAACTGTTGGTATTTGAAAACAAAATTTTCATCAATGTAATTTACTAGTGGTGAGAAATAGGAACTCTTATAAACAGGTCTTCTACTTTGAATTTGAATGGTGGCTCTGTATTCATCTGTACTCAATTTTTGAGTGACATTGATTAAAACAGAACAATCAATCCTTTCAGACGTTGTAAAATTATCTTTTGTCCATTTTGTATTATTCATAAACTCAAAAATGGATTTTTGTAGTTGATCAAAAATCTGTTTCTCTGTAGTTCCTTGAATTTGTGGGGATACCACACTTACTTGACAGTTTAGTTCTTGAGCAAAAACTAATCTCCCAAAAATTAAAAATAATATTATATAGATATTCTTACTCATGAATTTTTTAAATAATTTATAGCAAAATCAACAATATCTTTTGCAACGTCTTGTTTACTTTTTAACTCAAAATTATACAAATTATTGTGTTTATCAATAATAGATATTTTGTTCGTATCAACTCCAAATCCCGATCCTTTTTCAATGGCTGAGTTTGCAATAATGAAATCAAGATTTTTGCGAGCAATTTTATCTTTAGCATACTCAATCAAATTATTGGTTTCCAAAGCAAAACCAATTAAAAGCTGATTCTTTTTGTGTTTTCCTAAAGTTTCTAGGATATCTTTTGTTTTTATTAGTTCAATTGAAAATTCAGATTCTTTCTTTTTAATTTTAGAATCAGAAATATTTTTAGGTTTATAATCAGCAACAGCAGCGGATAGAACTGCAATATCTACTGTTTCAAATTTGCTGATACAGGCATTATACATATCGTCAGCACTCTCTACCTTAATAACGGTAATCGATTTTTCTTGAGGATATTGATTTGATGGACCTAAAACTAAAGTTACATCAGCTCCTAATTTCGCAAATTCATCAGCAATGGCCACGCCCATTTTTCCAGAGGAGCGATTTCCAATAAATCTTACTGGGTCAATTGCTTCGTATGTAGGGCCTGCATTTACCAATACTTTTTTACCTGTTAGAGGTAAATTGTTTTCAAAATATTGTTTTACATATTGAATAATATGTTCAGGTTCAGCCATTCTTCCTTCTCCATTTAAACCACTGGCTAATTCACCACTTTCGGCTGGTATAACAATATTTCCAAACTTTTGTAAGGTCTCAATATTTTTTGTTGTGCTTGGATGTTGATACATATCTAAATCCATAGCAGGTGCTACAAATACTTTGTTTCTGGCTGATAAATAACAAGCTGTCACAATATTGTCACAAATTCCTGTTGCAAATTTAGCTAAAGTATTGGCAGTTAGAGGAGCTATAATAATTGCATCTGCCCATTCAGCCAAAGCTACGTGATTATTCCAGTTGTTATTTGAATCAAAAAAATCAGTCACTACCTCATTTTTACTCAAAACAGATAGTGTTTTAGCTGTCACAAATTCTTCAGAAGCTTTTGTCATGACTATTTTAACAATAGCACCCTCTTTAATAAATAAACGAACTAAATGCGCACATTTGTAGGCTGCAATTCCTCCAGTTATTCCTAGTAAAATATGTTTATTTTTTAATGACATATAAATTAAAAACCCATCTGCCTATTGGAGGATGGGTTTTTTAACTATTAATTTAGAATAAAAATTAAATTTTAGTTTGTTGTTCTTTAGCAGGATTTCTGTAATACGTTTTGTCCTCTAAAAATTCATTGATAGAAATCAAAGATGGCTTTGGTAATTTCTCATAAAATTTAGAAATTTCAATTTGCTCTCTGTTTTCAAAAATCTCTTCTAAGTTATCAGAATGACTAGCAAACTCAGCTAATTTAGCAGATAATTCCTCTTTCATTTCAGAGCTAATTTGATTAGCACGTTTAGAAATAATAGAAATTGATTCGTAAATATTTCCAGTAGGACCATCAAATCTTCTGATATCGCGTGTTACTGTACTAGGTTCTGCGTTTGTTTTTTTAAAATCCATTTGACTATTATTCTATTTTATTAATACTATTTCTCATTTTTGTGCAACTCTCATAAACAGATTCTGCTTTTGATAAATAGCTGCTTTTAGGGTACAAATCTACTAATTTTAAATAACTTTCCATAGCTAAATTTAATCTTTCTATCTTTTTGGTTTCCAGGCTGTTAATAGCTAAAAGGTAGTAAGAATCAATTATGATGTATAAAATTTCATCAATATGGTTCGATTCAGGAAAATCTTTGATATAATTTTGTCCGTTTTTGATAGCTGCTTTATAATTATCATGCTGATAATCACCCAAGTTAAAATATTGTTTAATAATATCGTATTCTTTATGCTCCAGTTTTCCTCTTAAGACATCGTTAATTTTATTACATGTATCAATTCTTGAACTTTCAGGATACATATCAATAAAATTCTGTAATTCTGCCATAGCATTTTTAGTGTCAGTTTGATCGAGATGGTATACTGGAGAACTTAGGTAATAGCAATAAGCATTCATGAATAAGCATTCTTCAGCATGTTTACCAGTTGGGAAACTTCTGAAGTAGTTTTTAAAATGATATTGCGATAAACTATAATCGCCTTGGTAATAATTGCAGTAAGAAAAATAATAATATATTTCTTCTGCTTTGTCAGAACCTTTATATACAGGGATTAATTCTTCAAAAAGTGCAGATGCTTTCACATAGTTTCCTTTTTGATAATATTGCATTGCTCTTTCTAATTTAAGCTCATAATTCGAACTCTTTAGGAGTTTATTATATCCATCACAACTAGCCAAAAAAATGGATGACAAAATAATAATATATAAACTTATTTTTTTCAAGAGATGCAAAGTTAATTTTTTTAATGAAATACGGTAATATTATTTGTTAAAGAAAGTTAGTATTCATTTCCTTGTTTTACGGGTTACTTGATGGTCTTATTTGAATTTATTTTTTAAACGAATATTACTCAAAAAATCTATTATTTTCTTAAAAACATCAAAATAAAGTGTGACAATTAACGAAATACTCATAATCCAAATAACTGAAATGTTAAACCAATATGTAGGGATTAATTTTCCGATGAATCGTTTATTTGGCGCATAAAATTGTGCTGCTCCTAAATTAGATTCAGTTGGGTCTAGATAAATTGGTTCAATACGTTGTATTAATCGCCCATTGTGCTCTAAACATCGGTCTCCTAAATCATTACTATTTAACATGAACTGATCTAAAGATTCATTGGTATAATCATCTTTTAGTTTTATGAAGGCTTCATTTCCCATTTGTTTTATCAGCTTCTGGGTAACTTCATCTTCTTGTTTTCGTGCTTTATTTTCAAAATTGATATAATGTTCGTTTATTTTAGCTAAAAATTCTTTTAAAGATAAAGCAACTGAAGGAGAATAGTTTTGAGCGTTTAGTTGATTAATACCTTCAAAAATATATTTGTTTTTTAAATACGCTTGCTCCTTTAATAACTCGTTTTTTAATAAGGTAAAGTCTCTTTCTAATTCAGTTTTCTTTGAATTATCTTTAAGTAAACCTTCAATTTTTGTCATTTTATTTTGAAGTTTCGGAATCCAATACACTTTTTTATAAGAAGCAATACTGATGGCTTTTTCAAATTTGTAGTAATTTTTTTTGTATTTGTTAGATTTAAATTGATTGACAGCCAATGCTTCAAATGCCCAACGACTTGCCATCATTTCACCAACAATAGGTACACCGCCTTGTTTAGCTAAAGTTGGATTTAATTTATCAAATTTCACAACTACACCTGCTAATAATAATTGTGGAATAATTAAAAACGGAATTAAAATATAAATAGTGACAGCACTATTAAAGGCACTTGATATATTTAGGCCAAGCATGTTTGCAAAACAAGAAGCTGTAAATAATACCATCCAATAGTCGGTAAGCATACCATTGACGTCAAGTATTAAATTTCCAACAATGACATAGGTTAATGTTTGAATGGCTGATAAAACAAACATGATAACAATTTTACTCCAGAGGTAACTACCTTTACTTAAATTTAAGAATGATTCACGTTTACGTATTTTTCGGTCTCTAATAATCTCTTCTGCAGAAACAGTTAATCCAATAAATAATGCTACTACAACTGACATGAACATGTAAGCTGGAATATTTTCATTTTCTCGAAAGATGTAGCCTTTTGTATTATCGGCATCTGTATTAAAAAAGCGAATTAAATAAGCAAGAATAAATGCTAATAATGGCGCTTCAATAAAGTTGATTAATAGATATTGAGTATTTGTTAATTTACTTAAAACATCTCTAGTTATGAAAACTTTGAATTGTTGAAATGCTCTTGGAATTTTAAAAATAGCATCAGGGATTTCATTTTGATGTTTTATTTCTTTTATCGTAGGTTCAATTTTTTCGACATACGATTTATTCCATTCTTCTGGGCTTGTTTTTCGATTATGAGTTAAGTTACCGTATTCATCTAATACTTTACTCTCAATGATATTAAATATTAATTCAGGATTTACATTCCCACAATTCCAACATTCACTTTCTTCGGCATTAACATGTTGAACTAAGGTTTTAAAATAGGATACAGCATCTACTGGATTTCCGTAGTAAATTGGATAACCGCCTACATCTAAGATTTGTAATTTATCAAACATTTTAAAAATATCTGATGATGGCTGATGAATTACCACAAATATTAATTTCCCTTTTAAAGATAATTCTTTTAAAAGGTCCATAATGTTCTCAGAGTCACGAGAAGATAATCCAGAAGTTGGTTCATCAACATATAAAACAGATGGCTCTCTAATTAACTCTAAAGCAATATTTAAACGTTTACGTTGTCCTCCTGAAATTGTTTTTTCGAGAGGAGATCCTACTTTTAAATCCTTTGTTTCTGTTAAACCTAAATCAGCTAATAAAGAGTCGCATTTTTTTGCTATTTCATTATCCGTTAAATTTCCAAAACACAATTTTGCATTATAAAATAAATTTTGATATACAGTTAATTCTTCAATCAATAAATCATCTTGTGTTACATGTCCAATAACACCTTCAACAAATTTTTTATCTACATGTATATTTTTACCATTTATTAAAACTTGCCCTTCACTAGGAACTTCTATTCCATTTAGCACATTGAGTAAGGTTGATTTACCAGCACCAGAACCACCCATGATACCAATCAACTTTCCACTTTCTTCCCTTATGTTGATATTACGTAACCCAATTTTACCTCCTTTGAATTTATATTCAATGTTTTTTGCTTCAAATGAAATACGAGCCTTAGAACTGTCTTCTAAAAAGCGACTAATAATATCGCTGTAATATATTGGTTTTACTTTTGAATTTCTTAAGGATGAGCCTGGCGTTAAAATATGAACGCGTTCCTTAGAGATGCTTTGACCATTTAACTGTAATTCGAAATTTCCATGGATACGCAAGGCATACATATTCACGCTATTTATTTTTGTAACACGAATATCAGAAGTTAATGTTTCGCAATAAATATGTTTACAAGAGTTTCTATACCCATTTTCCTTATTATTTATAACCAATATTTTTGGAGAATTTGGAATAAGTTCAGACTTATCTTCAACAAAATCTTTTAGTTGATTAAATTCTTCATTTGATATGTTAAAGGTTTCGGCAACAGTGATTACAAATTCATGTTCTTGATCCGATATTTCTTCAGAAGAGTGAATAAATTCTAATAATCGAATTAGTACAATGACTTTTTGAGGTTGTTCTAGCTCTTGATTAATTTGAGTGCAAATTCTTAATACCTTAACTGAATTTAAAGACGTTCTTTTGGCTGTTCCATCCTTTTTTTTAGAACCAGCATGTTGTGCTTCTATAAATTCATCAAAAATTACTAGATACTTTTCAACTTGTTCTTTATTTAATTGTTGCTTTAAAAAAGATTCAACAATTGAACGTCCAGTATTACTAATTCCATCTACTTTTGCAATGATGGCAAACATTTGCATTAAGGCACGAAGTATTCGTTCACTCATAGTTTATCAATTAAAGTGTTGTGTACAAAATAAGTAAGCAAGATACTAAATATTAACTATTTAACAAATTAGCCCTATTATTTTACAAAAGCATTAAATTTGCTTTACATCATGAATCAAACTCGTAAAATTTTAAGTCCTGCCGAACTTGCTGCTCAATGTATTAATCAAACTAACAAGCCAGTTTTTTTAACAGGAAAGGCAGGTACAGGGAAAACAACATTTTTACGAAGTATTATTAATCATACGCATAAAAATTCCATCATAGTTGCTCCTACAGGTATAGCTGCCATTAATGCTGGTGGGGTTACTATTCACTCTCAGTTTGGAATTCCATTTGGGTTATTCCTTCCGGACAGTGGTTATAAAATTGAGAACACCAATACAAAAATAAATACTCCTTATACTATGGTTAAGCATTTAAATATGCGTGACCAAAAACGAAAATTACTTCAAGAATTAGAATTATTAATTATTGATGAAGTTAGTATGTTAAGAGCTGACTTGCTAGATACGATTGATTTTGTTTTAAAAAGTGTAAGAAGGCAACAGCATAAGCCTTTTGGTGGAGTTCAAGTCTTGTTTATTGGCGATTTGATGCAATTACCTCCAGTGGTTAAAGAAGAAGAGTGGAATATTTTGCGAAATTATTATAGCAGCGTATATTTTTTTGAGGCTCAGGTTTTGAGAAATGAAAAGCCTGTTTATATTGAATTAGATAAAATTTATCGTCAATCGGATAATACATTTATTGACTTATTAAATAATCTTAGAAATAATAAAGTTACACAAGCTAATATTGATTTATTAAACTCTTATTATAAACCTAATTTTGATGTTACTTCAGCATTAAATACAATTACCTTAACCACTCATAACAACAAAGCTGATACCTTAAATAGGTCAGCATTACAACAATTAAAAGGTCAATCATATTTTTTTAGTGCAACGATTGATGGCGAATTTAATGAATATGCTTATCCTGTAGAAGCTTATTTAGAGCTTAAATTGGGAGCTCAAATCATGTTTATTAAAAATGATGTGAGTGGAAAGCAGCAGTATTTCAATGGAAAAATTGGTGTTGTCTCTTCTATAATTGATAAAGATATTGAAATTGATTTTAGAGATGGCACCAAACCATTTATTTTAGAAAAACATGAATGGAAAAATATTAAATATGAGTTAAATCCAGTTACGAATGAGATTGACGAAACTGAAATTGGTACTTTTATTCAATATCCTATTAAACTAGCATGGGCGATAACCGTTCATAAAAGCCAAGGGTTAACTTTTGAAAAAGCTATTTTAGATATTAATCGTGCTTTTGCACCAGGTCAGGTTTATGTAGCCCTATCAAGGCTAAAATCATTGGATGGCTTAGTATTATCGGCGCCAATTCAATTTAATGCAATTTCTCAAGATAAAACTTTGGTGGATTATGCCGAGAATAAACCTAATACCGAAGAAGTAAAACAATTAATTGATCAAGAAACTGTTTTGTTTTTGAAAGGCTATACGTTGAAAGCGTATGATTTTGTGTGGCTATATACTTGTTTAAGAAATCATGTAGCCAGTTATACCATGGTCGAAAATAAGTCTAATAAACAAAAACATCAAGTTTGGGCTCAAGAACTATTCGATAAATTTGAACCATTAAAAGTAAATGCCGATAAATTTAGTAATCAGTTAATACAGATTTTTGAAAGTAGGGCAGAGGATTACTTGCAAACAGTGAGTGCTAGACATATCGCTGCTAAAAATTACTTTTATCCTGTTTTAAAAGAAATGTCAAAATCTATTTTAGTTCATATAGAGCTATTAAAAGAAGAAAAACAAATTAAAACGTATTTAGAAGAATTATTAGAGTTAGAAGGATTATTATATAAGCATTTACAACAATTAGATAAAGTGACAACGGTTATTAATAACGTATTAACTAATACGGAATTTAATAAACAACAATTAAAATTTAATGCGAATCAACAAGAACGTTTAGAATTAGTTAGACAAACTATTGCTATAACAGAAAAAGCAGCTTTTGAAGAACGAAAAACAAAGAAGTCTACTTCTAAAAAAACAAAAAAAGAAATGGGACTAAGAGAACCGAAGCCTGATACCAAAGAGTTAAGTTTTGCCTTATATAAACAAGGTAAAATGCCTGAAGAGATTTCACAAGAAAGAGGATTAGGATTAACTACGATTGAAAGTCACTTATCGCATTATGTTAGTTTAGGGATGATTGCCGTCACGCAATTTGTTAGTAAAGAAAAGTTTGATATTATAATTGAAGCATCTAAAAAAATAGAGGCTGAAAGTAAATTAACCCCCTTAAAACAAGAGCTAGGAGAAGATTTTTCTTATTCTGAAATCAAATATGCTTTAGCTACTCAAAAGCATTTAACTAAATAAAAAAAGTCACCTATTAGTGACTTTTTAAATAAATAATGTTTTTTATTATTTCATAACACGCTCAACGTATTCTCCAGTTTCTGTATTAATTTTTAATCTGTCACCAATAGCAACAAATACAGGAACTTGTATTTTAATCCCTGCTCCAACTTCAGCAGTTTTTACAGATTTTCCTTTAACGCCTTCTTCTGTATAAGTTACTTCTAACTCAATATATTGAGGTAATGAACCATTTAAAGGTTTTTCATTTTCATCAAAACGGATTTTTAAAACCATCCCTTCTTCTAAAAACTGAATACTATCAGCAAATAAAATTTTAGGAATATGTAATTGATCATATGTTTCTTGATTCATACAAACTAAAAAATCTCCTTCAGTAAAAAGGTATTGCATTTCATGCTCGTCAACTCTAATTAAATCAATTTTTTCACCTGAACGGAAACGAATTTCGCTTTGCTTACCTGTTTCCACATTACGGCATTTGCAAGAATAGATAGCATTTCCTTTTCCAGGAGTAATATGATCGTAATCTAAAACTTGAACTAATTCGTTATTGTATCTTATAAAAGCGTTTCTTGATAAATCAGATGTTGTAGCCATAATGGATTGTTTTTTGAGCCGCCAAGATAGTGTGTTAGGATGAGATAGGCAAAATTATTTCAAAATCTTAATCATCTTTTCAGCAATCATTTTACTCATTTTGTAGTTTGATTCATGAGTCCAGCCAGCTATATGCGGTGTTAAAATAACTTGGTCACTTTTTAAAAGATATTGCATTGGTTCTGGAAGAGTAGAGGTGTCAATATTTTCAAAAGATACTGATTCGTACTCTAATACGTCTAAACAAGCGCCAATCACTTTTCCTGTTTTTAGATGCTTTACTAAATCAGAAGTATTTAAACATTTACCTCTAGCTGTATTAACAACATGTATATTCTTCTTGAAGAACGAAATAAAATCATCATTGATATAATAATTGGTTTCATCTGTTAGTGGTAAATGAATACTTACTATATCAGCCTTTTCATATATTTCATATAAGGATGATTCTTTAATATGCTCGCCAACAATCCCTGTTTTATATTTGTCATAAACCAATATTTCACAATCAAATCCTTGTAAACGTTTTGCAAAGGCAGAACCCATATTGCCATAACCAATAATGCCGATGGTTCTTCCTGCAATTTCATGTCCGCGATTTTCGGCACGTTTCCAAATACCATTTCTAACTTCGTTATCACTTCGTTTTAAATGATTCATTAACATTAATAACATTCCTAGTGCATGTTCACCAACAGCATCACGATTACCTTCAGGGGCACTCACACAAGTGATTCCTTTACTTTTAGCATAATCAACATCAATGTTTTCCATGCCAGCTCCAACGCGTCCAATGCATTTTAAATGAGTTGCTGAATCTAGAACTTCTTTAGTGAATTTGAATTTACTTCTAATAACTGCTCCATCATAGTGTGGTAACAATTGAATTAATTCTTCTTTGGATTTATTCCAAAATAAATCACAATGAAAACCGGCATCTATTAAAGTTTCATGAAGAATATCGTGATTAGAATCGATGCATAGAATTTTTTTCATAATGAGAAAAATGAAAAGTTTAAGGAATATCTATATACTTGTGAGTTTGTAAAGAAATCATCCATCTAGGATTTTGTTTTACAAATTCTACGATTAAAGGAGTGATTTCATGACGTTTACTCCACTCAGGCTGTAAATATAAAAAACAATCCTTCCCAACTTTAGCGGCTTGTTCTTCAGCCCAAATAAAATCATGTTTATTAAACACAATTATTTTAAGTTCATGAGCTGCTTGATAATTATCTTCTTTTGGAAGCATTGTTTTTTTTGGCGATAAACAAATCCAATCCCAGTTACCGCTTAATGGATATGCTCCAGATGTTTCAATGAAAGTTTGAATTTTATTTTGTTTTAGTAGGTCAGTTAGATAAACCAAATTATAAATTAATGGCTCTCCTCCAGTGACAACTACGGCTGGTGTTTTACTATGTAAAACATGTTCTAAAATGTTTTCGGAAGCAGTAAGTGGATGTAAAGTAGCATCCCAGCTTTCTTTTACATCGCACCAATGACAACCTACATCACATCCCCCAATTCTAATAAAATAGGCAGCTTTTCCGGTGTTAAATCCTTCACCTTGAATCGTATAAAATTCTTCCATTAATGGTAATAATTTACCATCATTCAATAATTGTTGCTGTTCAGAATTTAATCCGCTTAATTTATAACTCAATTTAATTAAAGGCTCCAATAAGTTAAACCCTTCATTTTATTCTTGTACATCCCTTTAATATCAACTAAAATACCTTTTGAAGCTAAAATTGATTTAAAAAATTTCTCATCTAAACCTAGATATTCTTTATGGTTTACAGCAACAATCACTCCATCGTATCCTTTAGCCAGTTTATTTAATCCAAAACCATATTCATGTTTCAATTCTGTGCTATCAGCATGAGGGTCAACAATTTCAACTTTAACACCAAATGATTTTAATTCTTTTACGATATCAGCTACTTTACTATTGCGGATGTCGCTAACATCTTCTTTAAACGTAGCGCCCATTATTAATACTTTTGATTTAGAAATGTTTTTTCCAGCAGCGATAATTTTTTTAACACATGTTTTTGCAACATAAAATCCCATACTGTCATTGACATATCGTCCGCTGTTAATGATACGTGCATGATAACCTAGTTCTTCAGCTTTGTAGGTTAAATAATAAGGATCAACGCCAATACAATGTCCGCCAACTAAGCCTGGGAAGAATTTTAAAAAGTTCCATTTGGTACCAGCAGCTTCTAATACATCATAGGTATTAATTCCTATTCTTGAGAAGATAATGGATAACTCATTCATTAAGGCAATATTCACATCGCGTTGAGTATTTTCTATGATTTTTGCAGCTTCTGCAACTTTAATACTTGATGCACGATGAGTCCCTGGTTCTACAATAATTTCATAGGTTTTAGCAATTTCATCTAAACTTACTGCATCGCAACCAGAAACAATTTTTAAAATTTTTGTAATAGTATGTTCCTTATCGCCTGGATTAATGCGCTCAGGAGAGTATCCAACTTTAAAATCTTTCACAAATTTTAATCCTGATTCTTTTTCTAATACAGGGATACAATCTTCTTCAGTACATCCAGGGTAAACAGTTGATTCATAAACAACATAATCTCCTTTTTTCAATACTTTTCCAACAGTGGTTGAAGCCCCAATGAGTGGCTTTAAATCAGGTAAGTTGTGCTCATCAATTGGAGTAGGAACAGCTACAATAAAGAATTTTGCTTTTTTTAAATCCTCTAATTTATGGGTAAATGTAATATCGGAATTAGCAAAGTCTTTCTTTGTTAATTCGTTACTAGGATCAATGCCTTTGTTCATCATATCAACACGTTTCGCATTAATATCAAACCCAATTACTTTTACTTTTTTTGCAAAAGCCAATGCAATTGGTAATCCAACATAACCTAAACCAATAACAGCAATTGTAGCTTTTTTATCAACGATTTCTTTATAGATTCCCATAAATTTTAATAAGTTAAATTAATATATGTTTATTTATTTTTTAATACAGATTCAGGTCTTAATTGATAAATACGCTCAATGATATCCACCACTTTTAGTCCTTCTAAAGCATTTGTTGTGATTTTTGTTTTTCCAGTTATGGTATCTACAACATTTTCAATAACGTTATGATGATTATTGGCAGATCCTTTATAGGCTCCGTAATCATTTGCAGGATTAGTTTCTGCTAGAGTAGGCATCACATAATCTTTAATATTACAAACATCCACTTGATCCATATATTGTCCACCAACTTTGATACTTCCTTTGCTTCCAACGATGGTTAAAGATGATTCTAAATTTTTATCCCAAACAGCTGTCGAATAATTGATACTTCCCATACCTCCATTCACAAAATCAAAACTAACAAAACCACTATCTTCAAATGCAGTGGAGTTTTGGTGGTTAAAATCGGCGAATTTTGCTTGAATATTTTTAATGTCACCAAATAACCAATACATAATATCTATCCAATGAGAAAATTGCGTAAACAGTGTTCCTCCGTCTAAATCTTCTGTTCCTTTCCAACCGCCAGCTTTATAGTAACGCTCATCACGATTCCAATAACAGTTTAATTGAACCATATACACCTCTCCAATGGTTTTTTTATCAACCATTTCTTTCAACCAAACACTTGGTGGAGAATAACGATTTTGCATGACACAAAACACAGTTTTACTATGTGATAGGGCAGAGTAAATTACTTTTTCACAATCAGCCTTACTTAAGGCCATAGGCTTTTCTACAACAACATGTTTACTCGCTTCTAATGCTTTTAAGGCATGTTCAGCATGCAAACCATTTGGAGTACATACGTTGATTACTTCAATCTCTGGATGATTTTTTAATAAATCATCGACTGAATTATAAAATTTTTCAGTTAAATTTTCAAGACCTAATTTTTCTTTTGGAGCGGAATCACAAACAGCCACTAATTCACAATTAGGATTACGACGAACCATTTCGGCATGACGCTTTCCTATGTGTCCCTGACCAATAACACCGAATTTTATTTTTGTCATATTTTAAAAATTCTATTTTTTTATTTTTTGCTTGGTAATTAAATCAATTTCAAATGAATCCTCACCTTCATTTTTAGTAACCCAGGCTGTTGTTTTATATACAGAAGAAATAGATGAATATTCTAACGGTAAAATAATTTTATTATTAACATCAATTAATCCCCATTTCCCATTTTTTTTAACAGATAAATAATCACCACTTGGCCATGCATCATCATACTCATATGCAATGACTAATTTACCAATTCTATTAATAAATCCAAATTTTCCATTAGCCTCTTTTTTTACTGCTGCTAATCCTAATTCATCCGAATAATTTTCAATCATGTAATATTCAAATGGAACAATAGTTTGATTTTTTAAATCTACCACGCCACAAATATTATTTTTTCCAACTGGCCATATTCCTTTTGAAATTCGTTTTGACCAGAATTCATACTGAGGCTCAATGATGACTTTACCTGATAAATCCATTAAACCAACATTAGAGGTATTGGTCTCGCCGAAAACAATAACTTTATCAAGAGGATAATATTCAAAATGACCGTATTTCATAGGAATGAGCTCTTTTCCAGCACTGTCAATGATACCTGACAAATAATCGTAATCTCCAATTTTAGTTTTGACAATGATAACACCATTTTCAAATGTCTCAATTCGATCATATTTGCATGGAATCACTTCTTTTCCAGCAGGATTAATAAAACCGTATTTATCACTTGGATTGATCACATAGTTTAATCCTGTTTTGTAACCGAAATTAAAATCAATTTCTTTATATTTTGGTTTGACGATATAATCACCATTTTCATCAACCACTCCATAAAGGCTTGTTTTTTCATCTTGTTTTGGAAAATTTTGTGCAAGAGTTATATTTTGAAATATACTAATGAAAATTGCCAGAAAAGTTAAGTTTTTCACTGCGCACATTATGAGATCCGTTTTACTATATTATTTTCTAATTTATAAACTTGTCCACTTTCTTGACAGGTAGCATTTCCGTTGATGTCAAATTCTAATCGATGACCAAACTCACTCATCCATCCAATTTGTCTAGAAGGATTCCCAACAACTAAGGCAAAAGCGGGTACTGTTTTAGTAACAACAGTTCCTGCTCCAATAAATGCATATTCGCCAATATCGTGTCCACATACAATTGTTGCATTAGCACCAATACTTGCACCTTTGCCAACATGTGTTTTAGCATATTCTGATTTTCGATTAACAGCACTTCGAGGATTAATCACATTTGTAAATACCATAGATGGCCCCAAAAACACGTCATCATCACAAGTTACGCCTGTATAAATAGAGACATTGTTTTGAACTTTTACATTTTTTCCTAAAATAACCTCAGGAGAAATAACAACGTTTTGTCCGATGTTACAATTTTCTCCTAATGTGCAATTTGGCATGATGTGACTGAAATGCCATATTTTAGTCCCTTTTCCAATATTACAACCTTCATCGACAACAGCCGATGTATGAGCAAAATACAATTTTTCCATATTTATTATTAGACGAACAAACTTAATAAATTATGCTGAATTAGGGCAATTTTTATGCGGTTTAAATAAAAAAAGATAACATTGTCATAAAATAATTTAAAAGTGAGTTTTAGGTTAAATATAAAATATTATTTAGTACATCAATTAGGCTTTACAAACAAGGAGGCTATTAAAGCGATAGAGAATCGAAAGCTAAAAGTAAATGGTGCAGTTATTACTGAAAATATAGAGTTTAATGAAACTTGGGAAATTTATTTAGATGAGCAATTATTAAAACCAAATGCTCCATTTACTTACATAGCACTTTATAAACCTAGGGGAATAGAAACAACCAATAACCCGGCAATTGAAAATAATTTAACCACCGTATTTAATTTTAATAAGCATCTAGGATATGCTGGAAGATTAGATAAAGAATCAGAAGGCTTATTAATTTTATCAAATGATGGAAAGTATATTCAAAGTTTATCAAGTCCTTTAAAAGATAAAGAAAAGGAATATATCGTTACGGTTAATAAACCAATTACTGATGTTTTTATTGAACAAATGGCACAAGGGGTTGATATCATGATTTGTAAAACTAAGCCTTGTATTATTGAAAAGCTGTCAGAATACGAGTTCAAAATTATTTTAACAGAGGGAAAAAATCGTCAAATACGAAGAATGTGTAAGGCTTTAGGTTATCTGGTGTCAAGTTTAATTAGGGTGAGAATTGATACCATTGAATTAGGTTCCTTAAAATCAGGAGAATTCAGAGAATTTAGTATTCATTAAATAAAAAACGCCTCAATTATTTGAGGCGTTTTTGTATGATTAATAGAAAAAATTATTTTTGAATCATTAATTTTTCATTGCCTTGGATTGTTTTTCCGGTTACTTTGATAGTATACATACCAGCGCTTAAATCAGCAATATTAATTGTTTCATTATATAAACCAGGTTGCATGTTAGATAAACTAAGTGCTTTTACAATTTGCCCTAGGTTATTTAATATTTCAATGGTATAAGTATCAGAATTTGTTAATACAAATTGTAAGTTCACTTGAGTATTTGCTGGATTAGGGAATGCTTTGAATGATAAAGATTGCCCCTTATTTTCTTTAATACCAATAGCTATATTCGATAAAGTTGAAACTTGAGTTTGATATTGATCTAAAGTTTGTAATCCTGCAGTAACTATATGGGAATAATTAACTGACAATACAGGAAATTTAGATGAACTGTGGTAATAATTATACATTGTTTGGTCGATAGTACCTGTTAAAGCACCAAATGTTAAACTGAAAGAAATGTTTTGAGTTGATTTTACTCGTAAACAATTACTTAAAACTGTTACTCCATTTAAATCTAAAGTTCCTGAACCATCAACAGTTGTTACCATGCTGCCAGTAAAAGGACCACTTAAAGAAAATTGAGGAACATTCATTGTACCACCAATTGATAAATCAGTTGCAGAATATCCATAAGACATTGGATAATTTGCGATGGTAGCGGTGTTTGTATTGTAATTTAAATCAAAAAAACCAGCATCAACTCCTAATAATTCTAATTTATTTGGAGTGGTTTTGAAATATGTCGTCGTTGCTGAATCTGTTTGAACCAAATTCGTTCCAGGATAGTTAGCGGCATTAGAAAATGATGCAGCTGCTGAATATGAATTTACAGTTACCGTATTTGCTGGTATTACATTTAATATAGACCAAGTAACCCCTGTTCCTGAAATTGACATCGGAAGTGTAACCATATTGGTATCTAATGGTAAAGCACCATAAGAATCGCCTACTACGGGCTCAGAATTAGTTTGAGTTAATGTATACGTTTGCGCATTTACCTGACTTAATGCGAATAGTGAAAAGGTTAATAAGTAGATTTTTTTCATTTAATTTAGGTTTAAGTTTATTCAAATATAATTTTTTTTAATCGAAATCTATTAAAATTAAAATATTATACAAATAGTTAATAAGGAAATGATGAATGGTTATTTTTAACGGATTAAACTGTTGTGTTTTATCTCCTCTAGAAGTTGTTCGTGGGCTCTTGTTCTGTTTTTTATATGAATAAAGTTGCCTTTTCCTATTTCGGCAATTTCCTTCAAATTTTTTAAGGCATTTTTATCGTTACCAAAAGCCATGGTAGATAATATTACATGTTTGTCACCTTGTATAGATACATACAATTTTTGATCATCTGGATAAAATCTAAATTTCCCATCAGTAGCTAAGATGATTTGATTGTTGCCATTTGAGATGTAGTTTTTTAGAGCTACATCCAGACTAAATAAAATAGCTTTATTCCCTTTCGTTAAGCCCTTTGCGTTCAATCTATCAACCACTTCATTTAATTCTTGTTTATTATTTCCACTTAAACCTTCACTTAAAATTTTTACAGAATCGGCATAGCTAATAAATGTTACTTTATCAGTTGGCCTTAAAACGTCTATTAAATGATGAAAAGCAAATTGCATGACCTTTAATTTGCTAGTATCTTTCATAGAACTTGATACATCAACTAAGAAGATAATATTATTTGGTTTATAGATGTTCTCATCTAATTCATTGAGATTTATTGTATTAGGTTTTATAGGAATAACGGGATTATCTATGACGGTATTAGTTGTATTGTCTGGTATCCTATTATTGGTATCTCTAGGTTTTGTAGACTCTGTAATGACTATTGGTTCAGTTGATTTAATACCAGAATTATTTTGTTTTTTAAAATAAAAGCAAGCTGTTTTATCATCTGTTTTGACTGATTTGATATTACCTGTAAGAGACATTTTAAAAGGCACAATATCAGCACTCGTTATTAAATTGATAACTTCATTAAACTTACCCGTTTGTTGTGGAATAAACTCAACCACAATAAGAGTGGTATCTCCTGGCTTAATGGTTTTTTTAGCAGCTCTAATTGTGATGCCTTTTAGGGCATCTGCTCGCAATAAGTATAAATTCTTAGTTTGATTGTTTTGAATGGTATAATCAACTTTTACTTTATAAATATTTTCTTGTGAGCCAATGTCTTTATTGGGTTCATCAACATAAATTAAACTATTCTGAGCAAAAAACTGATTAGAAAAAGTAATGACAATGAATATAAAGAGATACTTTAGCAAAATTTATTTTAGTTTTTTGTTTTGATGATGTCTTTCCGAATCTCGATTTGTTTTTTTATCAAGATTTCGTTTTAGTGCCACTTCCAAATCTATGCCAGTTTGGTTGGCCAAACAAATTAAAACAAATAACACATCAGCTAACTCATCTCCTAAATCTTTATTTTTATCTGATTCTTTTTCGCTTTGTTCACCATATCGGCGGGCAATAATACGAGCTACTTCGCCAACTTCTTCTGTAAGCATTGCCATGTTGGTTAGTTCACTAAAATAACGAACACCATATTGCTTAATCCAATCATCAATCTGTTTTTGAGAATCTTTTATCGTCATGGTTTACTTTCTTATGGTGTCTTCTTCGTATTTTTCGATAATAGCCTTTACTAAACGATGTCTGATAACATCAACTGTTGTTAATTCAACAATATCAATGCCATCTGTTTTCTTTAATAATCTTACAGCTTGGGCTAAACCGGATGTTTGATTACGAGGCAAATCTATTTGAGTCATATCACCTGTGATAATGAATTTTGCATTTGCACCCATACGGGTTAAAAACATTTTCATCTGACTCTCAGTTGTGTTTTGAGCTTCATCTAAAATCACAAATGCATTATCTAAAGTTCTGCCCCGCATAAATGCCAGTGGGGCAATTTGAATAATTTTAGCTTCAATATATTGATTTAATTTATCAAGAGGAACCATATCATACAAAGCATCATATAACGGTTGCATATATGGATCTAACTTTTCTTTTAAATCACCAGGTAAAAATCCTAAGTTTTCTCCAGCCTCCACAGCAGGCCTGGTTAAAATAATACGTTTAACTTCTTTGTTCTTTAGAGCTCTCACAGCTAATGCAACTGCAGTATAGGTTTTTCCAGTTCCAGCAGGTCCAACGGCAAATAACATGTCGCTTTTACCAACCGATTGCATCATTTTACGTTGATTATCTGTTCTAGCTTTGATAACTAATCCATTGTTTCCAAATACAATAATATCAGAGCCAGTGGCTTCTTCTTTGGCTAATAATAAATTGTCGCCAGTTTGGCCTAATAAACGTTCAATAACAGTATCGGTTAGTAATCCATTTTTATGGTAGTAATCTACCATCATCGTTAACTTTTTTTCGAATTGAGCAATTTCACTTTCATCACCTAAAGCTTTTATAGAATAACCTCTTGCTATTATTTTTAGTTTTGGGAAGTGTTTTTTTATGACGTTGAGTTTCACATCATTTACGCCGTATATTTCAACAGGTTCAACGCTATCTAATGTTATAATTTTTTCAATCAAGGTCCTTTAATTTATGTTAATAATCGTGTTAATCAAATACTTTTTTCATTAAAAACTTAGCGTAATTTATTATTTACTTTTGAGTAAATTAAATAAAGTTTTCAATATGTCTATTATTACCATTACAACAGATTTGGGTTATCGTGATCCATATTTAGCAATGGTAAAAGGTATATTGTATCAAAAACAACCAAACAGTAAAATTGTTGATGTATCTTGTGATGTTAACCCTCATGCGCACAATGAAGCAGCTTTTGCCCTGAAAAGTGTTTTGCCTTATTTTGCAGAAGATACGATTCATTTGTTTGCAGTTAAGTTTTTAAATTCTTCCGAAACAATCAGTAATCTATCAGTCGATAATACACGCTACTTGTTGACAAAATATAAAAATCAGTTCATTATTTGTCCAGATAATGGTTTGTTAACACTCATTGATAAAGCATTTAATGAACCTGTATATCAATTATACTTTGATTCAGATAGGCAGCACTCATTTTACTTAAGAGATATTTTTACTGAAATCGCCTCTAAATTAATAGATCAAATTCCTTTAGAAGAATTTTGTGCTGAAACACAAGACTATTGTAAATTATATGCTTTTGAAAGTTTTTCTACACCAACTAATTTGCAAGGGATGGTTTTGTACGAAGATGATTTTGGTAATTTAATTACAAGTATCACCAAGCAAGAGTTTGAAATGCATGTAGGGAATAAACGTTTTTCGATAGCGTTGCCATCTGCTAATATTACAAAAATATACAGTACTTATGATGATGTGAAAATTGGCGATGTGGTATGTTTTTTCAATTCTATGGATTTGTTAGAGATATCATTATTAGGCCAATCTGCAAATAAAGTAGCGATGAAAAGAAGCTTATTAAGTAAATATAAAATTGACCGTATAATTGTGGATATATATGATTAAAAGATTTGTAAAAATGACGTTTAAGCCTGATAATATTGAACGTTTTAAAGAGATTTTTAAAGCAAGTCATCATTTAATTTCAGCGATGGAGGGGTGTCAGCATGTGGAGTTATTACAAGATATTACTAATCCATGTATATTTTTTACCTTAAGTATTTGGGATGATCCAAAGTATCTTGAAGCGTATCGTCAATCTCATTTGTTTGAAGGTGTTTGGGCAAAAACAAAAGTATTATTTGATGCTAAACCAGAAGCTTGGAGCGTCAATAGCCTAAATAATTTCGATTAATTTCCTTATATATCCTATTATTGATTAATAGTTATTATTATTTTTTTATTCAGTCGCATTTAATTATTTATTGATAAATTCGTGCAACTCTTTAATATAAATTTATGAGAAAGCTATATTCTTTTTTATTCTTTGGCTTATTGTCAATGGTTTCTTTTTCCCAAGGAACCTCCAACTTAATTGTATTTTCTGAAGACGGTTTAAAATTTTATTTAATCTTAAATGGTATTAGACAAAACGATGTGCCTGTTACCAATGTTAAAGTGATTGATTTAAATCAACCTTACTATTCAGCTAAAATTATTTTTGAAGATACGAAACAACCTATACTAGAGAAAAAATATTTGCCAGTAACAGATGCTGAAGGGAAAGGGGCTTTAGAAGTAACTTATAAGATTAAGAAAAATAATAAGCAAGTAAATGTTTTACGCTATTTCAGTCAAGTACCTATTGCTCAAGCAGCTCCAGTTCCTCAAGATGTTCAAGTATATCATTATAATGTTACCCCAATGCCAGAAATTTCTACTACTGTGGTTACTCAACAAACAACGGTTACTTCAAATAGTGTTTCGGCAACAAATATTAATTCAAACATTGGAACCAATGCTACAAATACCAATGTATCAGTTAATATGGGAGGAATAGGTATTAACATGAATGTTAATGTGAATGATCCAAATATTCAAACAAACTCATCATCTACTTCATACACCACTTCAACAACTTCAACTTCATCAAGTAATAATATCTACACTAATAATAATACTGCAGTTCAAAATAATACAACTTCATCAGCAAATTGTGATATGGCTTATGCCATGAATAGTACAAGCTTTTCTACTGCAAAACAAACCATTACTAAACAATCATTTGAGGACACTAAATTAACCACTGTGAAACAGATTTTAAAAAGTAACTGCTTAAATTCAGCACAAATTAAGGATATAATGCTGTTGTTTAGTTTTGAAGAAAATAGGTTAGAAGTTGCTAAACTCGCTCATAATAGATGTGTGGATAAAAATAATTACTTTTTATTAAATGATGCTTTTCAATTTGAATCCTCTGTTGAAGAATTAAATAATTCAATAAAATAACACATTTTAATCAATGTTTAAAAGGTTGCTATAAGCAACCTTTTTTATTGTTTTTAATCTGTATTTTTACAAGAAATATAGAAACTAAAAATGATTACATACGCTATTCTTATTTTAACTATTGGTTTTTCATTATATGCCATGAATAAACCTGAGATAAAATATAAATATATTTTCCATCCTTTTTCAATTAAACATAATAATGAGCATTATCGTTTTTTGTCTCATGCTTTTTTACATGGCGATTTTATTCACTTAGCTTTTAATATGTATGCCTTGTGGTTGTTTGGTCCTGTTGTTGAGCAAGGCGTTTTGCCAATATTATTAGGGCATTATGGCGAACCTGATAAAAAAATGGGAATGGTTTTCTATATATTTTTATATACAGGAGCAATTTATGCATCATCTATTTCTGAGTATTTTAAAAATAAAAATAATTCGTATTACACCTCTTTAGGAGCTAGTGGAGCTGTTAATGCCCTTATATTTAGTTATATAACATGTTTGCCATTAACTCGATTAGACTTCTTTTTTATTCCTATGCCAGCTTGGGTGTTTGGAGTTCTTTATCTTGGTATTAGTTATTATTTAAGTAAACGTAAAACAGGTCATGGATCGGTAGATAATATTGGTCATGAAGCACATTTTTGGGGTGCTATATATGGAATCGTCTTTACTTTAATTCTAGGTTTATTAAATCAAGATGTATATTTAGAATTGATTAAAAAAACGCATTAAATGAAAGTGACTTTTTTAGGTACGGGTACATCTCAAGGCGTTCCAATCATTTGTTGTGAATGTGCAGTTTGTCGTTCTAAAAACCCAAAAGATCAACGTTTAAGAACATCCATTTTAATTGAAAGTGAGGCCGCAAAAGTTGTGATTGACTCAGGTCCTGATTTTCGACAACAGATGTTGCGATTAAATATGAAAACTCTTGACGCGGTTGTTTTTACCCATGAACATAAAGACCATATTGCAGGCTTAGATGAAGTCAAAGCATTTAATTATTTTAATAAAATGCGCATGCCGGTTTATGCAACAGAGCGTGTTCAAGAAGCCCTAAAACGAGAATTTGCCTACATCTTTGCAGAAGATAAATATCCTGGAATTCCTGAAATTGATGTCTTTACAGTAACTGATGAAACGATAAAAATTAAAGATATTGAATTGTTACCTATTGATGTGATTCATTATCGTTTGCCTGTAAAAGCATACAGAATAAAAGATTTTACGTATATCACCGACGCTAATTATATTTCGGAAGAAGAAAAAGAAAAAATTAGAGGTTCAAAAATTATTGTTGTGAATGCTTTACGTAAAGAGGAACATGTGTCGCATTTTACATTCCAACAAGCCATTGATTTAATGCAGGAATTAAAACCCGAAAAAGCTTATTTTACTCATATATCACATCAATTGGGTTTGCATGATGAAGTGTCGAAAGACTTACCTTCTTTTATTGAGTTAGCTTATGATGACTTGCAAATTGAGATTTAATTTTCTATATTTAGAAAAATTAAATCGAATGAATTTTAGGGCTATTATAGGTGTTGTTTTATTAGGAAGTTTTTTTTCTTGTCAAAAACCTCCACAACCAGAAATGAAAGGACCTAATTGCAATGATACTCAAACAAAATATATTTCTTCTGAAATTTCAAATTTCAAGTTCAAAAAAGGAACTTATTGGGTTTATATTGATTCTATTTCTCTTTTAATAGATACCATGAAAGTAGATTCGGTTTTGGGATATGGATTAAGATCTTATCAATATTGTCCTAATAATTTTCATGAAATATATGTTTTTCAAGTTAATGTTCAATCTGATATTTCAGCAGGTTCTAGAGATCAATATTTACTAGATGAAAATACTATAAAACTTAATCCTAGGACCGAGGATGCTCATGGTTTTTATTATGATAACTCATCAAAAATTGATTCTATGTTTGTTTATGATAGGTATTATAAATCTATAGTTACAAGCACTCATGAATTTGATGGTGATAAAGCTATCTTATACACAAATTCTAGTTATGGGTTTTTAAGGAAAGATGTTTTTTTTGGAACAAGTAATCAAATAAAATCTAAAAAACTTTTAATTGACAAATTTATTGTAAGGTAATATTCCCCCCATTTGTTCAAAAATCTGCAAATTGTTAATTTGTTATTCATTGTAAATTGTGGCTTAATCGTAAATTTGAAGGCTTTCAAAAAAGTGTAAAATTATGATCAAAGCTGATGTATTATTAGGCCTGCAATGGGGCGACGAAGGAAAAGGTAAAATTGTTGATGTTTTAACTCCTAAATACGATATTATTGCTCGTTTTCAAGGTGGTCCAAATGCTGGGCACACGTTAGAGTTCAACGGAATTAAACACGTTTTACATACTATCCCAAGTGGTATTTTTCATCCAACGGCTTTAAATGTTATTGGTAATGGTGTAGTCATTGATCCAGTTATTTTCAAAAAAGAAATCGATGCCTTAACAGCATTGGGAGTTGATTTTGCGAAAAAATTAGTGATCAGTAAACGTGCCCATTTAATTTTACCAACACATCGTTTAATTGATGCAGCTAGTGAAGCTGCAAAAGGAAAAGATAAAATTGGCTCGACTTTAAAAGGAATTGGCCCAACGTATATGGATAAAACTGGACGTAATGGTTTACGAGTTGGTGATATCGAAAGCCCTAATTTTAAAGATAAATACAATGCTTTAGTAGAAAAACATAAGCAAATCCTTGATTTCCATAAATATGAATATAATTTAGCCGAGTTAGAACCAGCTTGGTTTGCCGCTATCGAAGAGTTAAAGAATTTGAAATTTATTGATACCGAGCATTTTATAAATGACGCTATCAAAAAAGGTCAAAAAATATTAGCAGAAGGTGCTCAAGGATCTTTATTAGATATTGACTTTGGTTCTTACCCATTTGTGACTTCATCAAATACTATTTGTGCTGGTGCTTGTAATGGATTAGGGATTGCTCCAAACCGTATTGGTAACGTGATTGGTATTTTTAAAGCGTATTGTACTCGTGTTGGTAGTGGCCCTTTCCCAACGGAATTAGACAATGAAGTAGGAGAGAAGATTCGTCAGATTGGACGTGAGTTTGGAGCAACAACAGGGCGCGCACGTCGTTGTGGTTGGTTAGATATTCCAGCTTTAAAATATGCCATTGCTATTAATGGTGTAACAGAATTAATGATGATGAAAGCAGATGTTTTATCTGATTTTGACACTTTAGAAGTATGCACTCACTACATACACAAAGGCGAAAAAATTGATTATTTACCATTTAGTATCGATCCAGCAGATGTAACTCCTGTTTATGAAACAGTAAAAGGTTGGGCTGAAGATTTAACTAAAATGACTTCTAAAGATGCTTTACCTCAAACATTAATTGATTACGTAAAATATATTGAGAAATTGGTAGAAGTGCCAATTAGTATTGTTTCTATTGGACCAGATAGAACTCAAACTATTTTTATGTAATCTAATTATTTGTATTAAGAAAATTACTACTTTTAAAAAATTAAAACAGTGAAGCCAAGAGTTTTATTAGAAAATAAACAATTAGAAGTTACTCTTACTCGCCTTTGCTATCAATTAATAGAAGTTCACAACGATTTTAGTAATACCGTTATTATTGGCTTGCAGCCCCGAGGAATTTATTTGGCTCATCGAATTCAAAAATTACTAGAAGGTATTTTAAAGAAAAAAGTAAATTGTGGTGATTTGGATATTACCTTTTATCGTGATGATTTTCGCAAAAAAGAACTCATCCCAAATCAAACTAACATTGATTTTATTATTGAAGATAAAAATGTGATTTTAGTAGATGATGTATTATTTACAGGAAGAACCATTCGAGCTGGTTTAGATGCCATGTTAGCCTTTGGTCGCCCAAATGATGTAGAACTCCTAGTTTTGGTGGATAGAAGATTTAGCCGACACGTTCCTATTCAAGCAAAATATACTGGATTAGTTATAGATTCGATTGAAACACAAAATGTAAAAGTAGAGTGGACAGAGACCGATAAAAAAGATAGAGTAACCTTAATTGATAAATAATTATGCGTCCACAAAAAAAAGATTATATCCCTTACTTCGAATATTACATCAATCTTATTCCTGAGGACGATATTATTTCGGCTTTAAAAACAAATCATCAAACTATTTTAGATTTTATTGAGGATATTCCTCGTCAAAAATTAAATTACTTTTATGACGAAGGCAAGTGGACTGTTAAGCAAGTGATTAATCATATTATTGACACTGAAAGAATATTAAGCTACAGAGCGTTACGATTTGCAAGAGGAGATAATCAAAAAGTATTAGCTTTTGATGAGAATTTATATGCAGCTAATGCTAATTTAACCAATACAAATATTCAGTTATTAGCTGATGAGTTTGATTCGGTAAGGTTGTCTAACATCTTGTTATACAAACAATTGTCTGATAAAGAATTGTTGCTAAAAGGGCAAATGGCCTCAGGAGAAACAAATGTATTATCACTTGGATATTTTTTATGCGGACATGCGCAGCATCATATAAACATTATTAAAGAAAGATATTTATAAATCATGAGCAACTTAAGCGTCAATCATCTATTAGGAATAAAATATATCACTAAAAATGATATTCAATTAATTTTAGATACCGCTACCAATTTTAAAGAAGTCTTAAATCGTCCTATCAAAAAAGTACCTTCTTTAAGAGATTTGACAGTTGCCAATTTATTTTTCGAAAACTCAACCCGTACTCGTTTATCCTTTGAATTAGCTCAAAAACGTTTAAGTGCCGATGTAGTTAATTTTTCCGCATCATCATCTTCTGTTAAAAAAGGAGAAACCCTGATCGATACTGTCAATAATATCTTAGCCATGAAAGTGGATATGGTTGTGATGCGTCACTCAAGTGCTGGAGCTGCTGAATTTTTATCAAGAAAAGTTAATGCTAAAATAGTGAATGCTGGTGATGGAGCTCATGAGCATCCAACACAGGCTTTATTAGATGCTTTTTCAATGAGAGAAAAGCTAGGAGATTTAAAAGGAAAGAAAATTGCGATTGTTGGTGATATTTTGCATTCACGGGTAGCCTTATCAAATATATTTTGTTTGCAAAAACTTGGCGCAGAAGTTAAGGTATGTGGTCCTACAACATTGATTCCTAAATATATAGAAAGTTTAGGTGTAAAGGTGGAAACCGATTTACGAAAAACTTTAGAGTGGTGTGATGTTGCTAATATGCTACGTATTCAATTAGAAAGACAAGATATTAAGTTCTTTCCTTCTATTAGAGAATACACTATGTTGTATGGATTAGATAAATCTCTATTGGATTCTTTATCTAAAAAAATCATTATTATGCACCCGGGTCCTATTAACCGTGGAGTAGAAATTACAAGTGATGTAGCGGATAGCGATCAATCTATTATTTTAGATCAGGTTGAAAATGGCGTAGCCGTTCGAATGGCAGTCATGTTTTTATTGGCAGGTCGCCAATAGTTTCTAAAAAAGTTTTGTTAAAAACTTTAACCTATTTTTAGGTTAAAAGCTTATTTCTAAAGCGAATTAGTTTTAAATTTACTATTAACTAAAAAATGGAGTAATCCTTAATTATTAATTAAAACAATTTTATATGAAAAAAATCTACTTAAGTATTTTAGCTGTTTCCGCTACATTCGCTTCGGCATTTGCTCAAACAGTTCCTACATGCTCATTAAATCCAACGTTTGTATCTAGCAATAAAGTAGGTGTTTATCCTGATAGTCTTACAAATTTTGTTTCAGGTACTGTTGGAGTTCCTTATACTCAAAATATTACAGTAAAAGTTCCTCAGGATACAACATCCTCTGGTTTCACTTTTTGTTTTAATAAGTTTGTTTTAAATACACCCACAGGAATTACAAATTATAATTTACCTGCAGGCTTAACGCTTGGCTCTTCAACTTCTGCTCTGGCAAATGGAACAGTAAATGGGGCTCCTTCATTATTATTTCCTGGAAATGCCAATAATTGCGCAAGTATTTATGGTACGCCAACTACAGCTGGATCATATACGTTACAATTGGAGATTCAACCATATGTAAATGGACCGGTAATTCCTATTGTATCTCCTTGCAGTAATAATCCTAGTGGAGGAAGTACAAATATTGCTGGCCCTCAAGTATTAAAATATTATATTATCAATATTGCTGCTCCAACTGGTTTTCAAGAAATCGGAAAAGATAAAATGGCATTATATCAAAATGTACCAAATCCATTTTCATCATCAACAGATATTAAATTTTATGTTGAAGGAGAAGATAATGCAACGGTAACTCTATATAATACTCTTGGTGCTATTGTTTCTCAAGAAACCATTAAAACAGTTGTAGGAGAAAATAAAGTAACGGTTAATGCGTCAAACTTAGCAAGTGGTACTTACATTTATTCATTAAAATATAAAAATGCCATTACAACTAAACGAATGATGGTAATTAATAATTAATAACTAATTTTCGGAGGTATTTAAACAATGTCAAAACAAGCCTTCGAATTATTAATTTTAGGTAGTAGTGCAGCAACGCCTACTGCAAATAGAAATCCAACCGCTCAGTTATTAAATATAGCTGAGCGGTTTTTTTTGATTGATTGCGGAGAGGGTACTCAAATGCAAATTCGAAAATATAAAGCTCGATTTCAAAGTATCAATCATATATTTATTAGCCATTTACATGGGGATCATTTTTATGGATTACCGGGTTTACTGGCCAGTATGCATTTATTGGGACGAATAAATGAACTCGTTATATACGGACCAAAGGAATTAGAAGAGATTATTCACCTTATTCATAAACATTCGGATACCTATTTGAATTACCCTTTAAAGTTTGTGTATACTCAAAGCACCTCAAAACAGTTGATTTATGAGGATGAAAAGGTAGAAGTATTTAGTTTACCTCTAAAGCATAGAATTGCCACTACAGGTTATTTATTTAGAGAAAAGCCTTTGCCTCGAAATATTGATAAATACAAATTAGAAAAATTGAATGTGTCGTTTGCTGAAATTCATAAATTAAAAATAGGAATGGATGCTATTGATAATTTTGGAAATACTATTAAAAATAGTGATTTGACCATGGAACCGCCTGCTTCTAGAAGTTATGCCTTTTGCAGTGATACAAAGTTTTTTGAGGAATTAGCAAATGATATAAAAGGGGTTGATTTACTTTATCATGAATCAACATTTTTAGATGAAAAGAAAGATCGAGCTAAACAAACATTTCATAGCACCGCTAAACAAGCCGCAGAAATGGCGGCATTATCTAAGGCTAAAAAATTAATTTTAGGTCATTTTTCGGCAAGGTATGGCAATTTAGAAGAGTTTTTAATTGAAGCTCAATCTATTTATCCTCATACCGAATTAGCCGTGGAAGGTCTTGTGTTTTCGATTTAATACCTTATTAAATTTTAACTTTGACATGTGAATTAATTTTTGATAGAATAATTTTGCCATTTCAATATGAAGCGTATCTTTGTTTAAAATTAATCTAAATAAGAATTTTTAATAATGATATCAGTACTAATAGCCGACAATAACTACTTAAGCAGACTTGGGCTTTATACATTATTAAGCTCTTCAGCTAACTTTGAAGTAGACTATACAGAAGATGACAATTTTGATAATTTATTATCAAGTATTAAAAAAAATAAACCTGGAATTTTAGTATTGGATTTTCAATCCTTGAACATAAATTCTAAGCAAATTTCTACTATCACTAAAACTTTTAAACGTCTGCAAGTATTAGCGATAACCGATTATATGAATAGAACTGATATGCAATCGGCCTTAGATTCTGGAGTGAGAAGTTATTTATTAAAAGAGTGTGATAAAGAAGAAATCATTGAAGCGTTACATGCTACTCATAACGGAGAACGTTTTTTATGTGGTAAAGTAGCTTATTTCTTAGCCAACTCTAAAGATTTAGAAACAATGAGACCTGAATTAGAGCGAGTTTCTTGTCAAGGTTTAGGTATTACAGATAGAGAATTAGATATTATTCGTTTAATTTCTGAAGGATTATCTAATAAATTAATTGCCGATAAATTGGAGTTAAGTACTCATACGGTCAATACACATCGTAAAAATATTATGAGTAAATTAAGTATTCCAAATACAGCTGGTATTGTGATGTTTGCTGTTAAAAATAATCTATTAGCTGCTTAAATATGCAATCATCATTAGAATTAGGTGATTTTTTTATTTTATTTCTGATTGCTGCTATATTCAGTTTAGGTGTTTACACTTTAGTGAAATTCATGAGAAGTAAAGATTAATTTTTCACTTTATTTTACAATTATTTTCCCTTGTATTCCCTTTAAAACAAAACATTTAGCTATCTTTGTTAGCTATTATGCAAGAACAAATTTTAATCCTCGATTTTGGTTCACAATTCACTCAATTAATTGCTCGTCGTTTACGAGAAATGAATGTTTACTGTGAAATCCACCCTTTTAACAAGATTCCAACATTAACTCCTGAAATTAAAGGGGTTATTTTATCTGGTAGCCCACATAGTGTCCGCCAAGAAAATCCGTTAAATCCTAGCTTAGAAAACATTAAAGGTAAATTGCCTTTATTAGGTATTTGCTATGGCGCTCAATTATTAGCTCATTTCTATGGTGGAGAAGTTGGTAAATCAAACTCTCGAGAATATGGTAGAGCCAACTTGAGTTTTGTAGAAGATAATAATCCTTTATTTAAAGGCATTAGTAATGAATCTCAGGTTTGGATGAGTCATGCAGATACTATTTTAAAAGTACCTGAAAATTATAATATCATAGCAAGTACACACGATGTTAAAGTGGCAGGTTTTGCGGTTACGGGAGAGCAAACATGGGGCATTCAATTTCATCCAGAAGTTTACCATTCAACAGAAGGAGCCGCTTTATTACAAAATTTCGTAAAAGGAATATGTGGGTGTAAGGGTACTTGGACATCAGATTCGTTTATTGATACGACTGTTGCTGAGTTAAAACAAAAATTAGGTAACGATAAAGTAGTTTTAGGTTTATCTGGTGGCGTAGATAGTAGTGTGGCTGCTGTATTATTGCATAAAGCTATAGGGGCAAACTTACACTGTATTTTTGTAGATAATGGTTTATTACGTAAAAATGAATTTGAAAATGTTTTAGATTCATATAAGCATATGGGCTTAAACGTAAAAGGTGTTAATGCTAAACAACGTTTTTACGATGCCTTAAAAGATGTATCTGATCCTGAAGCAAAACGTAAAGCCATAGGTAAAGCCTTTGTAGATGTATTTGATGATGAATCAAAAACGATTACAGATGCTAAATGGTTAGGTCAAGGAACTATTTATCCAGATGTGATAGAAAGTTTATCTGTAAATGGTCCTTCGGCAACTATTAAATCTCATCACAATGTTGGTGGTTTACCTGACTATATGAAGTTGTCGGTTGTTGAGCCATTGCGTAGTTTATTTAAAGATGAAGTAAGAAGAGTTGGTAGAGCTTTAGGAATTGATGCTTCTTTAATTGGTCGTCATCCTTTCCCAGGACCTGGATTAGCGATTCGTATTTTAGGAGATATTACAGCAGAAAAAGTAGAATTATTACAAAATGTAGATGCTATTTTTATTGATGGTTTAAAATCTGCTGGACTATATGATACTGTTTGGCAAGCGGGTGCAATTTTGTTACCTATTCAAAGTGTTGGTGTAATGGGAGATGAGCGAACTTATGAAAAAGTGGTAGCATTGCGTGCGGTTTCATCAACTGATGGTATGACGGCAGATTGGTGTCATTTACCTTATGAATTTTTAGCTAAAGTATCGAATGATATTATAAATAAAGTAAAAGGAGTGAACAGAGTTGTCTATGATATTAGCTCTAAACCTCCAGCTACAATTGAGTGGGAATAATAAAAAACATGATTAGAATTCATCAAACATATTTCGTATTAGCATTATCGTGTATACTGTGTGTATTGTCTTTTGTTTCTCATGGACAAACAAAATCCACAGATATCAAAACCATTAATGGGAAGAAATATTATATCCATAAAGTAGAAAAAGGGCAAAGTTTGTATGCTATTGCTAAAACATACAGCATGGATGTGAATTCAATTTTAGCTGAAAACGATGATGCCATTGATGGTTTAAAAAATGGACAAGAATTAAAAATTCCTTTCGAGAGCTTATTAAATAAAACAACAGTGACGATTGATACCAATAAATATGTGTATCATAAAATTGCTAAAGGTGAAACCATATATGGGATTACTAAAAAATACAGCATCGATGAAAAAAAATTAGCTTCTTATAATCCTACTATTAATTCTGGTTTAAAAGAAGGTGAATATATTATCGTAGGCGAAAAAAGAAAAAAAAATAGTCAAAGTATAAACGAATACACAGTAGCAACTCCAACAGGTAAATTTACAACTTACACCGTTCAGCCAGGAGAAACAATTTACGGGATTAGTAAAAAGTTTGAAGTTACTTCAGATGAAATCTTGAGGTTAAATCCTGAAGTTAAAGATGGCGTGAAAAATGGACAGGTATTAAAAATACCAACTATTCATAAAGAAGTTTATAATCATCAAACAGATATTAAACCTGTTGAATCAAAGCCAATAACTTCACAAACCCTTGATACTTCATTTTATCATAAACCTAAAAAATCAATCTATCAGATTGGTTTATTTTTGCCATTCAAATTATCGGAAAATGAATTAATATTAGTGGATGAACTTGTTAAGAATAATGCCACGTTCCCAGCAACTCAAAATTTAGCACTAGATTTTTATTTTGGATTTAAAAAAGCGGTTGACTCAATTTTGTCAAAAGATTTTGAGGTGGTTATTCATTTATTTGATGTTGAAGAGCGAGATTCGATGAAGATTGAAAGTATCTGTAAATCTGCAGAGTTTAAAAATTTAGATGTCATATTTGGACCTTTATATGCTGGAGTTTTTAAATTAGTTTCGGGATATGCTAAAAAAAATGGAACACCAATTATTTCTCCATTAACACAGCAAAGTAAAATATTATTTAATAATTCGTTTGTAAGCAAAGTTAATCCATCTCAATATACTTTGATAGAAGGTCTTTCGGATTATTGCTCAGATTCTTTAATGAATACCTCAAATGTTATTTTAGTTAATTCTACAACTAAAGATTTACAATATATAAAATCGTTTAAGAATCGATACAATGATAATTTAATTAAAAAATACAAAGTTAAAACAGACACGATAACTGAAGTAAAAGGAATAGCCGGAGTAAAAGCTGCCTATATCCCTGGAAAGAAAAATGTGGTTGTATTACTAACCAATAATCATGTTTACCTGCAAGACTTTATCACACAGTTATATGTTTTCTCTGATAAAAAAGACATTGTATTAATGGGATTTAATAGTGTTGCCAATATTGATAATTTAGATCAAGATTATTTAAACTCTTTACAATTTCATTTTGCTTCGCCTAATCATATCGATTTTAAAGATTCAACAATTATCAATTTAACTAAACAGTATCAAGCCATTTATACAGCTGATCCGTCTGAATTTTATTTTCAAGGATTTGATATCGCAACGTATTACTTATCGAATTTGAAAACAAATGGCCCCGAATTCTTTTTTCAATTAGATAAAAACAAATGGGAAGGTGTTTCAACAGGGTTTAAATTTTATAGACCAGACGCAGAAACTGGATTTGAAAATAGAGCTATCTATATTTACAAATACTCTAATTATCAGTTGCAAAAATTAGGATGGAAATAACAAAGGAAAATATCACAGAATGGTTAAAATCATTACAAGACACCATTTGTGAAGCACTTGAAAAAGAAGACGGATTATCTAAATTTAAAGAAGAAAATTGGGTAAGAGAAGAAGGTGGAGGTGGACGATCAAGAGTGATAGAAAATGGTGATGTGATTGAAAAGGGCGGAGTTATGTTTTCTGCTGTTAGTGGTAAAACACCAGATTTTTTATTTAAGGAAAAAGAACATAGTGCATCAAATGCTACTCATCCAGAAACAACATTTTTTGCAACAGGAGTGTCAATAGTGATTCATCCCAAATCACCCTTAGTTCCAATTATTCATATGAATATTAGGTATTTTGAGATGAGTAACGGCACTAAATGGTTAGGTGGAGGGATTGATTTAACCCCGCATTATATAGTTGATGAAGATGCTCAATTTTTTCATACTCAATTAAAGACAGTTTGCGACAAGCATCATTCTAGCTATTATCATAAATTCAAAACTTGGGCAGATGATTATTTTTTTATCAATCATCGTAAAGAAACTCGAGGTATTGGAGGGATATTTTTTGATCGATTAAATCAAAACGATGAAATGAGTTTTGAAAAAAACTTTGCTTTTTGGAAAGATATAGGAGAAGCATTTGCTCCAATTTATGTGAGCTTAATGCAAAAAAATAAGCTTAAAGAATTTAATTCAAATCAAAAACAATGGCAATTACTTCGTCGTGGACGTTACGTAGAATTTAATTTAGTATATGATAAAGGAACTAAATTTGGATTAGAAACAAATGGACGGATTGAATCTATATTAATGAGTTTGCCTTCTTCGGCAGGATGGTTGTATGACTTTAAAACAGAAGAAGGTTCGGATGAGCAAACCACTTTAAGTAAATTAAAAAAAGGAATTAATTGGACTTCATATGAATAAGATCTTAAAGTATTTTTTACAAGGATTAGTTTTAATTATTCCTTTGGGAATTACAGTTATTGTATTTATTAAACTATTTCAATTTTTTGAAAGTTTATTTTCTTTTGTTGGATTAACTGGTAATGCATTTCTTGATACTCTTATTTCGTTTATTTCACTATTAATTTTCTTAACCTTTATAGGGTTAATGGCATCCTCTTTTTTATTTCAGAAATTATTTTCTTGGATCGAAGAAAAATTAGAACAAGCACCTGTCATCAAACATATTTATTCTCCAATAAAAGATTTCATGAATGCTTTTATGGGTAATAAAAAGCGTTTTACGAAACCGGTATTAGTGTTAACGAATCCACAAGCCAATGTTCAAGAAATTGGATTTATCACTCAAGATGATTTAATAGAGTGGGGTGTTAAAGATAAATGTGCGGTTTATTTGCCTTATTCCTATTCATTTTCAGGAAGATTGGTGATTGTTTCAAAAGAACAAGTTACACCTCTTAATATGGAAGGTGGCGATGCCATGAAATTTATAATTTCTGGAGGAGTCACAGATGTTGATTAAACTATATTTCTAAATCAAAATATCTGTTATTTTAAACTTAAGAATCGTTCATGGGAATTTTAAGAACTATTTTAGCTATTGCGGTTGTTGTTTTTCATTCTTATAAAATATTTGGGTTAAGAATGTGTGGTGGCCAAGTTGCTGTTGAGATTTTTTATATGATATCTGGTTTTTATATGGCTTTGATATTAAATGAAAAATACATTGGAGTAGGCAGTTACCGTAAATTTATTTATAGCCGTTTTTTAAGAATATTTCCTATATACTGGATTATTTTAATACTGGCAGTTATATTATCTTTTTCAGGTTATACATGGTTTAATCATCCGTATTATTTATTTAGATATGTAAATCATAATTCATGCTTATCAGGATTGACAATATTTTATTTTGTTTTTGAAAATATTATTGTGATTGGACAAGATATTCTTTATTTCATGAAGATTGATGAATATTGCCATCCCATTTTAGTGCAAGATGTGTTGTCTTATAAACATACGGGTTATCAATATTTATTTGTGCCTCAGGCTTGGACAATAAGTTTAGAATTTATGTTTTATTTAATAGCCCCATTTTTAGTCACAAAAAAAATTAAATGGCAACTAGTGATTCTTTTTTTAGGTTTAGCCCTGAAATATTATTTTTTTAATTTTAGATATCTTTATTACGATCCTTGGACATATCGTTTTTTTCCATTTGAAATAGCTTTTTTCATGGCTGGAAGTGTAGCATACGTTTTTTATAAGTACTTAGAAAATAAGACTATTTCAAAATATGTAGGAATAAGTTTTCTTTTAGGAGTGGTCTATTGTGTTTGTTTTTATGAATTTATAACCATTAATATCCAATTTAAAAATAATGTCATCTATCTTTTCACTTTTATAGCTTTGGCGTTTATATTTCATGCTTTTAAAGAAAATAAATTGGATAGGTATATAGGAGAATTTTCTTTTTCACTTTATATCAGTCATCATTTAATGGTGAGTGTTTTTAGGGGGTATTTTTTTTCACACCCTAATTATCTATTTTTTTATGGTTACGCGGTGTTAATTAGTTCATTAATCTTAGCATTCATGCTTCAAATCACGATTATAAGAATGATAGAAGCGAAAAGATTGAAAATATTTTCATGATTTTTCGTTTTTTTTTTTGCAAATAAGAAAATAGTTGTAAATTTGCACTCCATTAATTAAATGGCCCGTTCGTCTAGGGGTTAGGACGCGTCCCTTTCACGGACGAAACACGGGTTCGATTCCCGTACGGGCTAC
>CANFTW010000015.1 GCA_947450025.1 Bacteroidota bacterium
AGAATGGGAGATTGCAAGAAAAGCACTTAATACAATAACGACAAAAATAAAAAATGCTGCTTATGGCGAATCATCTTTTTTTAGTAATGAACAGATAAAAGAAACTGAACTAAATGAATTGTATAAAATTGACTTGGAATTAGCTGAACGTATAAATTTGATTTCTAAAACAATAAAAAAAAATATAACTGAGGTATTAAGTTCAACATTGGTAAATCAACAAGTACGAGAAATAGATAATATTTTAAATAAAAGAGATTCTTTCTTAAATAAATTCTAAAAATGGAAGTAATAGAATATTTAGATAATACAGGTCAAGTTCTTGTAAAGCGTATGCCTGACAATGGACAACTTGAAATTAAATGGGGTTCACAACTAACGGTTAGAGAAAGCCAAGATGCCGTTTTTATTCGTGATGGCAAAGCATTAGATGTTTTCAGTGCTGGTAGGCATGTATTACAAACCCAAAATGTCCCAGTTGTTGGCAAATGGGTTACAGCTTTTGGCTACGGAATAAATTCACCGTTTAGAGCAGAAGTATTGTTTGTGGGTAAGCAATTATTTCCAAATTTTAAATGGGGTACTAAAGACCCTATTCTTTTTAAAGATACCGAATTACAAATGGTTCGATTACGGTCTTATGGCTCGTTTTCAATTCAAGTGCACGATAGCTTATTGTTTGTAAACAAAATTTCGGGTACAATGGGATTATATACTACTGAGGTTATTTCAGATTACTTGCGGGGTATTATAATTTCAAAATTCAATGTTGTTTTAGCTCGTATGCTCAAAACAGTTTTTGACATTCCTGCATCAATGGATGAATTGAATTTGGTAATGAGAACAGAATTATTTACAGACTTTGAAGGCTTAGGAATAAAACTACATGATTTTTATATTCATTCAATATCCTTACCTGATGACGTTCAAAAAATGATTGATACTCGCACAGGAATGAATGCAATGGGCAACCTCGACCAATATATGAAGTTGAAAATAGCGGACTCGCTAGGCGATGCTGCAAAAAATAATGGCGCTGCTGGAACTGGTTTGGGACTTGGTGCAGGTATCGGCATGGGTATGGCTTTACCGAATATGATACAACAAAGTATGAACCCGCAAAACAACGAAAGCGTTTCTGATAAATTAAAAAAACTAAAGGAACTATTAGATATGGGTGCGCTTGCGCAGCAGGAGTTTGATGACAAGAAAAAAGAGCTTTTAAAACAGATATAATTATGGCAAAACCTAAATTAGAAATATACCATGCAACAACCGAGAAAGGTGTTACCTATTTAATTCATCGATATGTTGATGATGCTAACAATAACTACGAATATCAAATATACAAGCTTGTGCAAGCTAAAAATGTAGCAAGAGAGTTCGGCATAAAAGATACCAAAGCAGGACGAAAAGAAAAACTTACCACTCGAGAGATGTGTGATAAATTAATAGAAAAGATAAATTCAAAATAAAATCATGTAACTTAAATTCACATAATTTTGTTGCATTTCATATCAAAAATAATCCCTCAATTTCAATTAATTAACAAACTAAAAACCTAAAAACATGCAAGTAAAATGTACATCATGCGGTGCTTCACAAAATATAAGTCAAGCACAAAATTGTGATTTCTGTGGAAATCTCATCGAATTAGAAAGTGCTAAAAACAACTACCAATCTTTCTTGAATGGAGAAAGTGGTAATTTAATGTCTATGGCTGAAACAGCAATAGAAGCAACTAACTGGGAGGAAGCTCTACAGTTTTTCAATCAAGTTCTTACCAAAGATATAAGTAACTCTGATGCTTGGCTCGGTAAAGGCATTGCAATTGTATACACTTCTAAAATTGGTGAATTAAAAATAAACGAAGCGATTGCTTATTGGAAGAATGCTTTGAAACATGCACCCAATCAAGAAGCAATGGGTAAACGTGTTGCTAAAGAAATTAATCAAGTAGTAGATAAATTTTACCCCTCACTTGAAAACCACTTTATTCAATATAAAGATTTAGATAATTCTTATCAGGAATTAGTAAGTAAGTTTGTTACTCTTGAAGCGGCTCAAGATTATGCAGTACAACTTGACCCTAGTAATGTAACATACCTTAAAACAGGCTATAATTTATGTAAAAGAGTTATAAATATTCCTAAGTCACATGCAATGGCCGATTATGGTGGGGCTATGGCAGGCGCATTAATTGGTGGCTTGCAAGGAAACAAATATACTCAACGTGATGCTATATCAAAGGGAAGAAAAGCAACAGCTTTAAAGGATTTAATCAATCAGGCAGCTCAATTAGTTTATCCATTAGAAGAAAAATATATCAATAAAATAAAGAAATTAAACCCTTCTGAAAAAACTGTAAGTTCAAGGGAAATATTTGTTAATTCTAAAGAAGGTAAAGAATTTGAAATCAAACAAGTTACGGCTAATGAAGGTGCAATAGCAGGTTTAAAACTTCGCTGGAACAACACGAGTAATACTATGAAAGCAGTGATAATAATACTGGCAATTTTGTATGTAATTTTTGTGGCAACTGCAAGCTCTAAATAATTTCCAATTAATAATTTATGGCCTAACATTTTATTATCAACGGTATGCAATTAGAAAATATTAATTAAAATAATTATGAAAAAAATAAAGATAATTTATGTAACACTTTTGTTAATTGCATCACTAATAACTAGCTGTGGTGGTGGTTATTCAAATGCTGCAATAGGTAATACTTATGAATTTGTATGTTCTGAAATGATAAATAATTGTCAAGAATGCAATTTGCTTTGGTTCATTAAAATTGATGATGCTCATACTGCAACAATTTACTCATCAAAATCATCAAGTTCATCTTTGAAATCTTGTCTGACAAAAATTGACTATACTTTTAATTCTGAAACAGGGTCAATTAAAATTGATGCATTACCTAATTCAAATATAAATAACAATTGTCAAAAAAGCTTTATAGGTACATGGACTTTTAATAGTGAAGGGGAAAAGGGTAAAGGATTTTATAGGGACTCAAATTGCGGATTTGTGAGATAATTTTTATTTTTAAAAACTAGTTTTATTTTTCTTAAAATTTAAACATTTAATGTAATTTACAAAGACTTGTTAATCCTGGGGATTTTACAGTTTTTCAGAGTGCAGGTCTAAGCTTAAATATGTAAAATACTTAAAAATAATTTTGTGTTTAAAAATTTAAAATAAAAAAAATAAGATGAAAAAATCAGTATTCGTTATATATTTTTTTGTAATACTTTTTGGTTGCAAGAAAGCTGATGAGTCAGTTAAAGAGGTCTGCCCGGGAGGTTGTAATTCAGAATATGAAATTACAAGTTCCAACTCTACCCTCGATTCAAATGGTTACTGGCACGTCTTGCACGGTGGAATAAACTATTTCACCGTAGCTGGAAATTTATCACAATTAAATTCTAAATATGTAGTTAATGGAGTACCTTTAATTGAAGTAAATTTTGATTCTGATTATTGGGTAATTTTTGATTCAATTCAATATACTACGCCTATGTATTCTTATTTAGGTTGGTTTACAAACAACCAATTTAATAATCCTATTTCTATTGGTAGTTATACATATACATTAAAAGGATTAGCAGAAATTCAGCCTCCTTTAAATATCGCAGGTTATCAGTTAAGTAAACATATGTGTTGGAATTGCCCTTATACACCTACACTTTTTGGCACACATAGTAAATATACTTATACACCGCATCAAAACTTCTTTTTTGATAATGAAATGATTGGTGATACAGCTAGAATTTATATTCAAACAATTTTTAATTCAGACACAGGGCCAAGCGAAGAAAAAAATTCTATACTAAAAGTTATTTTTCAATAAAATAATAGAGATGAGTAATAGCTTCATAATTTAATAATAAAAAAATACTGAAATATGAATAAAACATTTATTGGGGTAGTTATTGCTTTAATTTTTTCTGGATTAATTATTCTAAGTTTAGAGAATGATTATTCATTTAGTCAAATTTTTATAGGCTTTATAGTTTTTATAATTCCTTCGATATTTATATCTTCTTTTAAATCAGCCACATTATCTATTATTCTTACAGTTATTTGTGTATTGTTTTTCTATTTTTCAATTCATTTTAAATTCTATAACACTTGGGTAGGTGTTTTAATGGCATTAACTATTGGGTTACCAATTTATTACTATCGAGTAAGAAATGCTAAAGTTGCTGAGGGGCATAAAGGATTTGATGATATTTAATCATCAAAAAATTAATCGCTTTATTTTTAGCAACTAAAACATAATACACCATAAAAACTTATAAATTCTTATAGTTTTACATTAATAGACATCGAACCTTTTTAGCTCTTCGCAAATTTGCATCATGCAATTTGTAAAGAGCTTATTCCAAAATAACTATTCCACATTATCAACTAATTCGTTGCCATTCAAACTGGTATGCGTTGATAAGATTTTGGCTAAAAACTTTCGTAACTTATTGATTATCATTATACTTGCATCGTATTCGGTAGGTACAAACGAAGCGTTAAAATCGTTCTTTTTACAGTCTAATAATTCAATTTCAGCAACCATTTAAAAATGAGTGGAGCTGCTGAAAATACCAAACTATCATTGAATGAGTGTAAAAAAATACTCATCAAAAATGGTTTACAGCACACTGATGAAGAAATTATTTTAATACGAAACTGGTTTTATCATTTAGCGGAAATTGCAATTGATGCAATAGATAAAAATGCAGAACCACTTTCGACCGATGCAGAAATAACAGAAACAAAAAATAAAGGAAAACCATAAAGCGCAATACTATGAAAAGGAGAGCTATCATCTACACCCGTGTTTCAACCGATGAACAAAATAACGGATACAGTCCCTCAGACCAAAAAGATAAACTCCATAAGTATTGCGAAAACAATGGTATCGAAATAGTTGGTTTTTATCACGATGACGAAAGTGGTAAAACATTCAATCGCCCCCAATGGCTCAACATTATGCAATTCATTAAAAAGAATAGCGGATATGTTGATAATATCCTGTTCTTAAAGTGGGATAGATTTTCTCGAAATGTTGCCGAAGCCTATATCACAATTCGTGATTTAAAAAAGATGGGCGTAGAACCTCAATCCATCGAACAGCCTTTAGATTTTGAAATTCCTGAAAGTAAAATTATGTTGGCTATCTACCTTGCAGCACCCGAAGTAGATAATGACCGTAGAGCATTAAATATATTTCACGGAATCCGCAGAGGAAAAAAAGAAGGTCGTTGGTTAGGTGCTTGTTTAAGAGGTTATAAAAACACAAGGGACGAAAATAATCGTCCGATAATTGCCCCTGAAGGTGGTACACAAGAGAAACTGGTTAGATGTGCATTTAAAGAGTTTGCTGAAGGGATGCACAACATTGAGGAGCTTAGGAAAAAACTATATAAGCAAGGCTTAAAATGCGAAAGAAACTCATTTTGGATGCTTTTAAGAAACAAAGGCTATATAGGCAAAGTGTTAGTTCCTGCGTATAAAGATGAACCTGCCTATTGGACGGATGGCATACACGAAGCACTCGTTGATGAGGAAACCTTTTATGCTGTTCAGGATATTTTGGAGGGCAGGAAAAAGAAAATGCCTAACAAATTTCAAACGATTAGAGATGAGTTTCCGTTACGAGGATATTTAACCTGTCCCCAATGTAGCAGAAATCTAACCGCATCAGCTTCAAAAGGCAGAGCAGGTGGCAAATTCTTTTATTACCATTGTAGCGGTGGTTGCAAGGAAAGGCAAAAGGCGTTCGATATGAATATCACGTTCATAGAGCATTTAAAAGAATACAATAACAGTCCGCAGTATGTTGAGCTATTCGCTACAATATTAAAAGGGAACTTAAAAAACTGTAACAATACTGGTAGGAAAGAAGCTGAAAAGATTTCAAGCAATATTGCTAAATTAAAAATGCGTTTGAAGAACGCAAAGGATATGATGTTAGATGGCGAATTTTCAGCAGGGGATTACAAGACAATGAAAATTGAAATTGAAGAGGAGTTAGAAAATATGAATAGAGAGGAATTGCGAATTCGTCAAGGAATGGAAAACTACGATACCAAAATTGATGATTGCCTTGATGTAGTCTTAAACCTTGATAAATACTACGATACAAAGAATACAGAGGTTAAACAAAAAATAATTGGTTCGGTCTTTCCCGAAAAGTTGTATTTTCAGGATAATGAGTATCGAACCACAAAATTGAACGAAGCTGTTGAGCTACTTTGCAAGACTGACAAGGGATTGGGCAAAAAAAAAGGAGGGAAGAAATCTGAATTTTCAGAATCTTCCCTCCGAGTGGCTTTGCTAGGAATCGAACCTAGATCGTAGGCTTCGGAAACCCAAATACTATCCATTGTACTACAAAGCCATTTTATTTAACAAATATAAGTATTAAATTTATGCTCATTAGTTACAATATTTCAATTTCAACCACGTTATTTAAGCATGCAGTATATAAAAATTCTTTTTTCTATTTTTTTAATTCTTAGTCTATCTTCCTCTGCTCAAGTAAAAATAGATCAATGGGTAGATCATTTATCATACGATCATGCTAATTCTGTAGCTAAAGTTGGAAATACGGTTTATGTTTCTAATGGATCTGGGATGGGAACCTATTCTATTGATGATAATTCTATTGATAAGTTAACGAAAGCAGAAGGATTATCAGATATCGGAGTAAAGTTATTGCGAAAAAATGATTACAATGATTACTTACTAGTCATCTATGAAAACACAAATATTGATGTCATTAAACCAGATCATTCCATTATAAATGTTTCTGATATTAAACGAAAAATTATTCCTGGTAACAAAACAATTAATGAAGTTTATTTTAATCGTGCTTTAGCTTATATATCATGTGGATTTGGCATCATTGTTTTTGATACCGAGAAATTAGAAATAAAAGATACCTATTTTATTGGAAATGGAATATCAAACATCGAAGTTAATCAAGTGACCAAAAATGATACGGCTTTATTTGCGGCAACTCCAAGTGGTATTTTTTATGGCGATAAAAATAGCAACTTAAGTAATTTTCAAAACTGGAAACCTTTAAATATTGGCTTAGCTTCAGGACCCTATAATACTATCGTAAACTTTAATGGAAAAATCATTACGAATTACTCAGAATATGATAAATCTAATGTCAAATCCAAAGACACCTTGTATGAATTAACGAATACAGGTTGGGTTAAATATACGTTAAATGGTAACTGCACCAATGCTACAAATTATAATCTCTTAGATTATTCGAAATATAATAAGTTACTCATTATTGATCAAAATGGACTAGCAGTATTTTCTCAATCTGGTTCAAGATTGAGTTATTTAACGAATTATGGATATGGTTATGCGTCGATTAATGATGCCTTTTTTGAGGACAATACAAATTTTTGGATAGCTGATCAAAATTATGGCTTATTAAAATCAGGCGGTGCAAATTGGTTTCCAAATGAAATGATTCGGATGACTGGTCCTGAAAATAATTTATCAAATGATTTAGAGATTAAAGATGGATTATTGGTTGTTGCTCCTGTCAATTTAGGAGAAGTATATAATTCACAGTTTATTGTAGAAAAGCCTAATGTATACCAAGATGCAGAATGGAAAACCTTAAGAAGTACATTTCCTGATTCTATTCAAGATATTAATTCAGTAGCTATTGATCCAAATGATAAGACTCATTTAGCTTTTGCATGCATGGCCAGTGGCTTAGTGGAAGTGAAATCTAATCAAATTAAAGGAGTCTATAAATATGGAAATAGCCCATTAATTGGCATGAATGGTGGAAATGATGTACGTGTTACTGGAGTAAGTTTTGATAAACACTCTAATATATGGGCATCAATTACTTTAGGAAAAAAATGTGTGAGTGTCAAAAAACCAAATAATACATGGACTCTTTTAGATTTTGAACAATTTGTAGTGCAACCTACAGTGTCAAAAATAATTTTTGACAAACAAGATCAAGCATGGATTGTTTTACCTCGTAATACGGGATTATTGGTGTATAAAGATGTGAATGGCTTGTCGCAACCAAATCCTTCTAATACTAAATTATTAAATCTAAATATAGGAAATGGACATCTTCCATCTATGGATATCTATTCTGTATGTGAAGATAAAGATGGACATATTTGGGTTGGAACCGCTAAAGGCGTGACTGTTTTTTATAATCCTGAAAACATTTTTACAAATACAAACTGGGATAGTCAGCAAATTTTAATTGAGCAAGATGGTCACGTTCAAATATTATTAGAGAATGATGTTATTACCTCAATCGCAGTAGATGGTGTCAATAGAAAATGGATAGGAACACAAAGTTCAGGTGTTTATTGTATGTCTTCAGATGGACAAACTGCCGTGTATCATTTTACGGAGGAAAATAGCCCATTGTATTCTAATTTAATTAGAGATATTGTGACTGATGAAACGACTGGAGATGTTTTTATAGCTACGGATAAAGGGATTCAATCGTATCGTACCCCAATTATTAAAGGATTTGATGAGTATACCAATGTGCATGCCTTTCCTAATCCGGTAAGGCCAGGCACAACCTCATCAGTTTGTATCACTGGATTAATTGATGAGTCTGAAGTAAAAATTACGGATGTAAGTGGTAATTTAATTTGGTCAACAAAATCTCAGGGAGGACAAGTTGTTTGGAATTTACAATCTTTTAGTGGCACTAAAGCAGCTAATGGTGTTTATATGATTTATTGTGCCTCTGCGTCTGGTGATCAATCTGCTACCGCTAAATTGTTGATTGTAAATTAATGCTTTATACAACTCATGGCATTGTATTGCATAATATAAAATATGCCGATAAAAAAATCATCTCAAAAATTTACACCAAAGATTTTGGATTAATATCAGCCAATATTAATGTTGGCAATGGTGCTAAGGCAAAAATTAAGTCAGGTGTGGTACAACCGCTTACTCAGATTGAATTTGTTGTTTCTTTAAAAGAGAACAAAGATATTCAGCAATTGAGTGAAATAAAGTGCTTATTTGTTTATACAGATTTGCAATCCAATTTTAATAAACTATGCATTGCACAATTTTTAAATGAAGTGTTATATAAATGCTTAAAAGAACAAACACCCAATGAAGATTTGTTTGATTTAATTTGTCAAACCTATCAATGGTTAGATAAGGCAGAAGAGAATTACACGGATACTCATATTTATTTTTTGTTAGAATTAACAAAGCATTTAGGGTTTTATCCAATTAATAATCGAGACAAATTTTTATCCTATTTTGATACATTAGAAGGGAAATTTATGTCAACGATAAAAAGTTTTCCTTTAGGATTTGATTATTGGCAGTCAGAATTGTTTTCTAACCTGTTTTCATATTCGTTGTCTAACCAAAAAAAAATCACGAGAAGCGAGCGGTTAGCATTGTTGGATTGTTTATTACATTATTATAAAATGCAAATCCCTGGATTAATGGACATGAAGTCGTATCAAGTGATGCAGGAAATGGCCAACGATATGTAAGTTATTCTTCTTTATCGTCTTGAGTGAAATCTTTCGAACGTTTAATTTTGCGTTCCTTAATATTAAATAATTCAATCATCATTGCAAATGCTAAAGCAATGTAAGCGTAGTTCTTATTCAATTCGATGTGTTGTTCATGAGGTAGGGTAGTGTTGTAACTATCAATCATAGCCTCTGCTACTAAAATACCCCCAATGACTAGTAAAAATGATAAGGCAATCATTTTAATGCCAGGATTTTTATTTATAAAATCAGCTACTAAACCTGAGAACAAAATCATTAAAATCATCGATATTACAACAGCAGAAACCATAATTAATACTATTCCGGAAAGACCAACAGCTGCCAAAATACTATCAAAAGAAAACACAAAATCAATAATGATAATTTGCATAATAATAGCATTAAAAGTGGCTTTGCCAGTTTTAGTTGGCCCTATATCCTCAGCATCACCATGAATATGTTCTTGAATTTCTTGCCATGTTTTAATTAATAAGAAAACACCACCACCCAATAATATTAATGCTTTACCAGAAATACCATAATTAGCAATATGAAAGAAAGGATCTTTTAATCCAGCGATAAATCCAACAAAAAACAATAAAACCGTTCTAACAACTAAAGCAAGCAGTAAACCGATGGTTCTTGCTTTTGATTGTTGTTCTCTAGGAAGCTTATCAACGGCTATAGAAATAAAAATGATGTTATCAATTCCGAGAACGATTTCAAGAATGGTTAATGTCAGTAAGGTAATAAGTCCGTTAATCGTCAATAAACTAGATAAATCAGAAGCGAAATTGTGCATATTTTTATTTATAACACAAATATAGTGGCTTTTTAAATCTTTACCTAAAAAATATTTACATTGATAATCAAATAGTTGCAATGTTTTATACTACTATGCGTTGCAAGGTACTAAATAAATAATGTATCTTTGTTAAACCAAATAATAAACTTGGCATAGTACTTAAATATGTTCTTTTTTGTCTTCATTTATTTTTAATACTGCAGATTAATAATAAGATGAAGGCTTTTGGAAACCTTTTTTAAAAACGCGATTTAAAAAGGTTATTTAAAATAAAGAATTAAAAATAGTGATCAAAAAAACATTTTAATCATCCTTATTAAATAAACATTTATAAAAATGACATCATGGTAAACTCAGAGAACACAAAAGCACAAATGCGCAAAGGTGTTCTGGAACTCTGCATACTTTCTATACTTTCTCAAGGCGACGCTTATCCAACCGAAATTATTGAGAATTTAAAGAAAACAAAGTTAGTAGTAGTAGAAGGAACGCTTTACCCGCTTTTAACCCGATTAAAAAATACAGGATTGCTTACTTATCGTTGGGAAGAAAGCACTTCGGGGCCGCCACGAAAATATTACATGCTAACAGAGATTGGCACATCGTATCTAAAAGAGTTACATCTATCGTGGTACGAACTTGTAGATGCCGTAAATAAAACTATAAATAAACAAGATTAAACATATTTAAAATGAATAAGACAGTAACCATAAATATAAGCGGCATCATTTTTCATATCGAAGAAGATGCTTATGATAAATTAAACAAATACTTAACGACCATTAGAGGCTATTTTAATAAAGCTGAAGGAGGAAGTGAAATTATGAGCGATATCGAAGCTCGTATTGCTGAAATGTTACAAAGCAAAACCAGTCTAGTTAAACAAGTGGTGTTAATGAGTGACGTAGATCATGTCATGGATAGCATGGGTAAGCCAGAAGAGTTTGCAAGTGAATCATTGGAACATGCATCTACAGATAATGAATCCCAAAACAATTCCTATACCTATAACGAATCAATTAAAAAACGGTTATATCGCGATGGCGATAGCAAAGTTATAGGAGGTGTTTGTTCTGGTGTAGGAAATTATTTTGATATAGATGCAGTATGGTTAAGAATAGCACTTTTATTAATGTTCTTTTTTGCAGGTACGGGCTTATTATTATATATTATTTTATGGATAGCAATCCCAGAAGCCAAAACAACTGCCGAAAAATTAGCTATGAAAGGGGAGAGAGCTGATATCAATAACATTTCTAAAGCGGTTAAAGAAGAAGCAGAGCAGTTTAAAAAACGTATGGAAAAATACGGAGATGAATTTAAAAATATGGCTTCAACCCATAAGGATGTCCCTAGAAATACAATTGAAAAAATAGTTGATTTTATAGGCGATATTTTATTGAATATAGGAAGAGTGCTTTTAAAAATTATAGGAATATTCATGGTCGTTTTTGGAGTTATTTTTTTCTTTGGATTATTTACCTCAGTGTTTGGGATGACCTTGTTTCCAAATAATGTAGATGGAAAAGAGTGGATAGATTTGTTATTACTAGATGGAAAGGATTTTTACTTAGGATTAATAGGAATAGCTATTTTTATTGGAACACCAATTATCATGATGATTTATGGTGGAGTGAAGATTTTATTTAAAATCAGATACTCTAATCGTTGGGTTAATTTATCTGCTGGTATAATTTGGTTAATAGGATTCTTTTTATTGTTAATGGTTGGTATTAAAACTGGAAGTGATTTTAGTAAAACTGCTAAAGTGAGAGAAAACATCATCGTTAAACCCTATCAAACATTGTATTTAAAAATGCATGAAATGCCGATAAATTTTCATGAAATAAATATGAGTGATGAGGATGAAGAAGGTGAAGAGGGATTTAAAGCTAATAAAAAGAATAATGATTATATGATTGGCACTAATAATGGTATTAAATATTTATTAGGACATGCACAATTAAATATTATTAAATCGCAAACAGATCAAATTAATTTAGTGATTGTGAAAGAAGCTAAAGGTGCTGATAAACGAACGGCTACCGATCGAGCAAAAAACATTTCCTACCAAGTCATACAAAAGGATAGTATTATCGAATTTGATAATTTATTTAAAGTTGATCATGCCGATAAATTTAGAGTCCAAGATATGACCGTGATTTTGAAATTACCTGTAGGTAAAATCATATACTTAGATAAAAGTTTAGAAACTATGATTTTTGATATAGAGAATATCAATAATACGTATGATGGTGATATGATTAATCGTCGATGGATCATGACGGAAAATGGATTAAAATGTTTGGATTGCAATGGCATAGATGATAATGTTGAGGAGACAGAATGGACTGATGGTTCCCAACCTGTTGATATTAATAAAGATGGCGTGAATATTAATTCGGAAGACACTAAAATTAAAATGGACAGCAACGGTGTCCGAATACATTCCAAAGAAGCGAAAGTAACGATTGATAAACATGGAATTCATGTTGATTCAAAAAAACAATAAAAGTTTGGAATTAGTTTCTTGATATAATTTAAGAGTCTAGTTTTTAATAAATTAGACTCTTTTTTTTATGGCTTTTTCGAGTTGTTAGTGTTTTTAAGACTTGTATAAAAAATGATTATAAATTAACTAAAAACTTCATTTTTTTTGTAGATTTACATACAACATAATTAATCATTAAAGCTATCTTTAATAATCCATTAATACTAAAATATAATTTATGAATAAAACTTTTACTACATTATTGTCTTTATCTATTTCATTATTCTCTTTTTCGCAAACGCAAATTACTAATGCAGGTTTTGAAAACTGGGGAGGTTCTGGATCTTCAGCAGAACCAACGTCATGGAATTCTAACAAAACAGGAACAGGTTTAGCGTCTTCTGGCCCACAAACTTGTTTTCAAGAAACATCAGCGCCTCATTCAGGAAGTTCTTGTGTTCGTGTTGAAACGGTTTATTATATTTTAGCAGTAGTTAATGGTAATGTGACTACGGGTGTTGTCAACGCACCAAATTCAAATAAGTCGGAAGGCTTTATTGCTGCAACGGGCTCTGATAAATTAGCATTTACTGGACGTCCAGATAGTTTAGTGGGTTGGTATAAATATACTCAAGCAACTAGTGGAACAGGAGCATCTGCAGAACAAGCTAAAGTTTATGCTGTTCTTCATTCTGGCGATTATTACGATCCTGCTGCACCAGTAAATTCTAATCATTCTGATTTATCTGCAAACAAAATTGGCGATGCTCTTTTTGTTTCTCCTGCGGCTAATCAATCTGCATGGAAACGATTTACAATTCCATTTACTTATGTGAATTCTAATACTCCTGCATTTTTAATGGTTAACATTACATCTTCTAATAATCAGAATACAGTTGCTCCAGGATTTACAGGCTCAGGAAGTAAATTATGGGTAGATGATTTAGAAATGATTTATAATCCAGTTGCTACGTCTGTTAAGGAAAATGATTTTACTAAAAATGTCAAAGTGTATTATTATGAAAAAAGCATATATGTTGATTTTTTAAACAAAACATCTGAAACGTCGATGATTGAAATTTATAATGCAACAGGACAATTAGTATCTACTCAATCAATAGACAACTCAACAGTAAATACAATAGATGTTTCCAAATTAGTTTCTGGGATATACATGTATAAAATTAGCGGTAAATCTCAAGGTAAATTTGGTAAATTATTTATTGATTAATATTTTTTTCCTTCAATGATAAAACCCTAACCGCTATGTGTTAGGGTTTTCTTTTTAAAAAATTATGATTAAAACATTTCTATTCGTATTTCTTGTTTTTACATCGTTTATTTCTCTTGCTCAAACGGGGACAGGCGTTTTAAAAGGTAATATTTCTGATAAGGAATCAAAAGAGCCAATTATTGGAGCTACGATTCAATTATTGAATGATTTGTCAAAAGGAACAGCAACAGATATTGAAGGAAACTATGTATTGGTTTTAGATACAGGCTATTATAAAATTTTATGCAGTTATTTGGGATTGCAAAGCGATACCTTTTCGGTGACAATAAAGGAAAATCAAATTTCACAAAAAAACATTGTTCTTAAACAAGTCGCTAAAACATTGGAAACCGTTGTTGTTTCCTCTGGTAAATTTGAGCAAAAGATAGAAGAATTAACTGTATCCATGGAAGTGATTAAGCCAAACTTAATTCAAAACAAAAATACTACAAGTATTGAAACTGCTCTTGAGCAAGTGCCAGGCTTGTCAATTATTGATAACGATCCTCAAATAAGAGGAGGGAGTGGTTTTACATTTGGTGTAGGAAGTCGAGTAGCTATTGTGGTGGATGGCGTGCCTTTATTGAGTGGAGATGCTGGTCGACCAGAGTGGAGTTATATTCCAGTTGAAAATATTGAACAAATTGAAGTCATAAAGGGAGCTTCCTCTGTATTATATGGTTCATCTGCGCTAAACGGCGTTATCAGTATTCGATCAGCGTATCCTAGAGCTAAACCTAAAACAAGTATTAATTATTCAGCAGGAAATTATAGCCTTCCAAAAGCTCCTGCAGAAAATTGGTACAATAAATCAATTCCAGGTTTTACAAATTTAAATTTATTCCACTCTCGAATTATTAATAATAATTTAGATTTTGTAATCGGAGCTAATTTTAATATGGATCAAGGTTATATTGGACCGCCGCCGCCTGCGCCTTATTTAGACCCGGTTTTTAAAAAAGCCTTATTAATGGAAGATTCTATTCATACTTTCTCTAATAATGATATGATTAAGCAAAGAGGAAGGGTAAATATGAATTTACGTTACAGATCTAAAAAAATACCTGGATTAAATTATGGTGTCAATACAAATTTCATGTTAAACAAAACTAATATGGTATTCGCCTGGTTTGATGATTCATTAGGCTTGTATAAAGGTTATCCGGGAGCCGTATTTTTAGAGGACCAAACCTTATATAATGTAGACCCATTTATTAAATACACAACCAAAAATGGCTTAAGTCATAGTCTTCAAACCCGAGTTTTTCATTCTGATAATGTGATTTCTAATAATCAATCTAATAAAGGAACGATGTTTTATGGAGAATACCAATTACAACGTAAATTTAAGAGTATTGATTTAAATTTTACAGGGGGGATCGTTGGTAATGTTTCTTATTCAAAATCACGATTATATGTATCGAGTGGAAGTCCTGAAAACAAAATCGTGAATGCCTCTGGATATTTGCAATTAGATAAAAAGTTTTGGAGAATATTGAATTTATCAGGAGGGGTTAGATATGAGTTTTTTAAAATGAATGATTTAAATAGCGTCGTGGCTCCTATTTACAGAGCAGGAGCAAATTTACAATTAACTAGAGGAACATTTATCCGCTCTTCATATGGACAAGGATTTAGGTATCCTACAATAACGGAACGTTATATTACTACAAAAGCTGGATTATTTGGTATTTTCCCGAATCCAGATTTAAAACCAGAAACCAGTAGTAGTTTCGAAATTGGATTAAAGCAAGGTTTTAAATTAGGTAATTGCAAAGGATTCTTTGATATCGCCGGTTTTTATCAAAAATATCATAATACGATTGAGTACTTGTTTGGCGTTTGGGACCCTAATGTTTCGGTGGTTGGGTTTAAGTTCTTAAATACAGGAGATTCTCGAGTACGTGGAATAGATATGTCTTTAGCGGCAACTACCCCAGAAACGAATAAACGCTTTGGTGTAGCTGCACTTATTGGATATACCTATATAGAGCCTGTTAGTCTAACACCTGATAGTGTTTATGCAAGAGATAAATCTTTAGGAGGCTTCGGTCAAAATTTAAGTTACAAATCCAGTAGTATGGACACAACAGATAATATTTTAAAATATCGTTTTAAACATATGTTTAAAGCTGATATTGAATTTAAAATTTACCGTTTTTCATTTGGTGTTAGTAATAAGTATTATAGTAAAATGCAAAATATTGATAGAGCTTTTCATGATGTGGAAGTTTTAACTGATGGGTTTTATCCACATATTGACCGAATAAAAGGAGTGAAATATTGGGAAACTCATTTATTTATTAGTGTATGGGATGCTCGTTTAAGTTATAAAATTACTGAAAAGCAAAAACTTTCATTAGTTTGTAATAATTTACTAAATGAAACGTATTCTTTGAGACCACTAAAAATAGAGTCTCCTAGAACGACGGCCTTACAATACGTGTTAACGTTTTAAAAACGTTTATTTTATAATTTAGTTCGGTTTAATTCTTATTTTTGTTATAAAGATTATTTATGCATTTGTTTTCTGGAAAATTAGACGCCTTAAATCAGTTTTTTAGCCATTATTTACCAGTTAAAAATCCGGTATTAATTCTTGCATTAACTCTTTTAATTATATTATTTGCTCCACTCGTATTAAAGCGATTTCGTATTCCTGGAATTATTGGATTGATCATTGCAGGTGTTATCATTGGCCCAAATACCTTACATATTATTGAAAAATCTACAAGCTTTGAATTATTTAGTAAAACAGGCTTGTTGTATATTATGTTTCTTGCTGGGTTAGAAATAGATATGCAGGAATACAAACAAAATCGTTCTAAAAGCATTGTATTTGGCGCTTTCACATTTTTCATTCCCATTACCATAGGTTATTTGGTATGTGTTTATATTTTTCATTATTCTTTATGGCCTGCTTTATTGTTAGCAAGTATGTTTTCCACTCATACTCTATTAAGTTATCCCATTGTGAGTAATATGGGTATTGTCAAAAATAGAGCGGTTCAAATTTCATTTGGAGGAACGATTATTACAGATAGTGCGGTCTTGATTTTATTAGGTGTCATTACTAATGTGGTAGGAGGTGAGATTGATTCTATGTTTTGGATAAGGTTAATATTATCCTTAGGACTGTTGGGATTTGCAGTATTGTATTTATTGCCAAAGGTGAGTCGATGGTTCTTTAGAAATATTGAAGGTCAGGGAAGTTCACAGTACATTTATGTTTTAGCAGTGGTATTTATATCTGGGTTCTTTTCCGAGTTAGCAGGAGTAGAACCAATTATTGGAGCATTTTTAGCTGGATTAGCTTTAAACAGAGTAATTCCACATAATTCAGTATTAATGAATCGTGTAATTTTTATTGGAAATACCATCTTTATTCCATTTTTCTTAATTAGTGCTGGAATGTTAGTTGATTTTACCTTGTTTTTTAAAGGAACCAATGCACTTGTTTTTGCTGGTATATTAAGTTTTGTAGCGCTTCTTACTAAATGGTTAGCTGCTCAAGCTACAGGCTTTATATATAAATATACCAAATATGAAAAAAGAGTCATGTTTGGTTTAAGTGCATCTCATGCCGCTGCAACATTAGCTGTGATTAAGGTGGGATATGATATTGGATTATTTGACCAAAATGTTATTAATGGAACTATCATCTTGATTTTAATTACATGCATGGTGAGTTCATTTGTCACAGAGCAAGCAGCTCGAAAAATTGCCATGACAGAAAAAGAAACTTCAAAAAAAATAATTGATAGAACAGAACGCATTTTAATACCAGTGAGTAATCCTGAAAATATTGCTAGGTTAATAGATTTGTCTTTGATTATTAAAGATGATAAGTCTCCTGAGCCTATTTATCCGCTGTCTATAGTAGAAGAAAATGAAGATGCTGATGAAAAAATTAATGTTGTTAAAAAAGTAATTGACGGTGTAGTCGAACAAATTTCATCCGTTGATAAAAAAGTTCAGGTGCTTAAAAAAGTTGATTTAAGCATCGTTGATGGAATCGCCAGAACAGCGAAAGCCTATAGTATATCTGATATATTAATCAGTTGGAAAGCTCAACAAGGCTCAGGTAATTTAATATTTGGAAGTATTGCTGATAATTTATTAGTTAAAACAAAACAATCTATTATTATTTCTAAAGTCATACAACCGCTTAATACATACAAAAGAATCATTGTTTTATTATCTCCAAACTCAGAGTTGGAAAGTGGGTTTAATTTAGTTGTGCGTAAAATTAACGCTATCCTAAAACAAATGGGAAGTAATGTCGTGGTATATGGCCAACAAAAGACGATCGAGGCATTTACAACATTAAACAAAGACAAGAGAAGAGAGTTTTATAATTACTTAATTGTACCTGGGTTTGAGGATAGTGATCTTGTAGATAAAGTTAAAGAGGATGATTTGTTTGTTTTTCTAAGTAGTAGAAAGCAAACCGTTTCTTTTGATTTTCATATTGATAATATGCCTAAAACATTAAATAAAAATAACGAGTTTACGAGCTTTATTGTTTTTTATCCGGAATCATTAAAATCATTAAGTGACTCTCAAATTACAGAAATGACTGTTCCTGCAATTAAAGAAAATATCGAAAAAGTGATTCAGTTAAAGGATAAAATTAAAGATATTTTTAAAGGAGAAAAATAGTTTTTTAATTTTTTAATAAGTAATGATGCTTATGAATTCCCTCTTTTTAAGGTAAACGATATGGTTGTCCCTTCATTTAATTTACTTGTAATATCTATCGTTTCTCCATGAGCTTCAATAATATGTTTCACAATAGCTAAGCCCAATCCTGTACCTCCCTGTTCTCGACTTCTTCCTTTGTCAACTCTATAAAAACGTTCAAATAAACGTGGGAGATGTTTTTCATCAATACCAATACCATTGTCTTTTAATTCAATAATAACCTGCTCGTCAAATAAATTTAATGAAATACTTGATTTGCCATTTTCTTTGCCGTATTTAATGCTATTAGTTACAAGGTTTACCAATACTTGTCGTATTCTAAATTTATCTGCTTTAACTAAAATAGCTTTATCGTATTTTTTAGCTAATTGGAGTTTAATGCCTTTTTTTGCTGCTAATAATTCAAGTGCTTCAATAACATCCTTTACTTGCTGCGCAATATCGTATAACTCTAACTCCAATTCTAATGTCCCCACTTCCAGTTGAGAAATAGTTTCTAAATCATCAATAATTTGAATCATTCGATCAACACTTTTATCGGCTCTTTTTAAATACTCAACATTGATCGATGGATCGTTTATGCCTCCATCAATTAAAGTTGATAGATAGCCTTGTATATTAAAAATAGGTGTTTTTAATTCATGAGAGACATTGCCCAAAAACTCCTTTCTGTAACTGTCTAAATTTCTATTTTGTTCAGCTTCTTTAAATCGCTCTTGGGCTAATTTTTTTATTTCATCTTCTAATCGATCTAAAGAATCTACTTCATCTAATTGAAATTCTGTATTAGGAATTTCCTTTGGTTGTTGCGCTTTTACTAATAAGTAAAGTTTGTCAATTTTTTCAAAAATCACATGGTTAAATAAATAGTAAATAATAAAGAAACTAATTAGAAAAGAGATGAAAAAACAGAGTAATCCAACAGCTAAATCAAATTGACTGTTTATTTTATACGAAATAAAAGATATAAGCGTAGTTTGTATAATCGCAGAAACTGTACTTAAAGTAATCGTTAATGCGGGTGTTTTTAGAGAGGTCATAATTTATCTGATTACGAATATCGAAAGTGCAAATAATTACTCAATAAAAAAACATCTTTTAGTTTTTATCTAATTTAATAAATTCTTTATAAAAGAATTTCTCTTGAGTACTTTCAAATGGTCTGTAAACATAATAAACATAGCCATCATGTATTTTTATTTTATCTGCGCTATGAAATTGCAGGTTGTATTTACCTTCTATTTGACCATTTGTAGAGCTAATTAATTTTAGGTATTTATGGCCATTTTTATCATAAACCGCATAAATTAAATCTTCAATATCATCTTTTAGCATCTTATTTTTCCATTCTTTCCAATTTTTCGGATGATTATAATCAATCGCAATTGAATCGATTTTTGTTCCATTGGTTGAAAGGTGGTATAATTTGTTTTTGTAGTGATCAAAAATGCAAATAGTATCCTTTATTATATATAAAGGAGCATATAAAGGTTCATAAAACATGCTTTTAGTAAAACCACTCATGAGCGAGGCTACAATATGTTTATCAGTGTTTAATTGCATTGCCAGTCTTCTAGCTGCAAGTTTTTCTTTAGGCATTAATGAATAATATTCAAAATTATAGGCATGCATTAATTCAGGATCTTCAATAGTGTGTAATTGTTGTTTCGTACTATCTTGTTCATTATAACTGAAATAATTAAATAAGGGATAATCTTTCCAGTAATCAGAAAAAATGATTTTACCATTAATTGTATCGATAATTGGTTTTATGAATGCATTGACATCTTGAATAGCCAGAGGCACTAATAAAAATCGATCGTGATATAAGCTCACCCGATAGATGTAATTTTTGCAAATAAGATTAGTATATCCCATGTAGTCATGATAAAATTCTTTTGCTTCTCCACCTTCTTTTGGAACAAAATAAGTCGTTAAAATATTTCCTTTAGCATCAATTAATTTAAGTTCTGCTTTTTCTAAATTTTTTTCTGAAGTCAATAAAATGTATTTGTCTTCATAGAAATCAAAATCATACACACTATAGCTGGGAGATCCAAATAAGGTATCTGGTTTAAAGGAGCTGTATATTGAAACTGTATCAATTAAAGTATATTGTTTCGCTAATTGAATTAATAAAAATACAGAATCTTGCCCTTCATTTATATCAATTTCTTTCACACGACTTGTGTAGCCTAATAATTTGAATAAAATGGAAATGTGTTTCTTTGAAGGAATAGAAAATGTAAAAGTTCCGTTTTTATTACTAGAACTGCCATAGTTAGAGTTTTGTACTTGAATTGAAACGTATTGTAAATTTTTGTTAGAGCCTATTTCACTAACTTTTCCATAAATTGTAATTGATTGTTGTGCTTTTAATGAAATTGTATTACAAAATAAATACAGGCTAATAAATAGATATGTTTTTAGAATGTTCATTTGAATAATAGACGTCACTATTAAATTATTCCATAATAAATTTTATAAAAAAAATTATTAATGATTTATTTAATCTCATTAATTTTTGGTTCTTTTATGCTTCCAACGTCGGTGACTCCATAACCAAATCTCTGGTTGAGCGATGATATCTTTTTCTAATTTTTTAGTGTGTAATTCTGAAATTTCACCTTCCTTAGTATTTTTAGGATCTTGAACTAAAAACTCACAGTTAGCCTCATAATACCCTCGTTTTACTTTATTAATAGTTACATACACAACCGGATAATTTAATTTTTGAGCAATCTTTTCTGTTCCCCAAAACACAGGGGTGTCTTGATTTAAAAAGGTAGTCCAATAAGCTCCTTCTGGAGATGGAGTTTGGTCAGCAATAAAAGCAGTCGCACTTACAGAATGTCTGTTTTTTATCATTTCTCTCATGGTATCTTTCATAGCATAAAGTTTAGTGCCAAATCGGGTACGCATGTTGTACATTAATTTGTCAAAATGTTTATTTGATAATGGATGATAAATCACATATAGTTGCTGAGGATTGATTAAACTAAATGAATTACCTGCCCATTCCCAATTTCCGAAATGCCCCATCACCAAAATACATGATTTTTTTTCATCATTTAATTGTTTAAATATAGCTTTTGATTTTTCACTCAACGAACATCGTTTAATAGATTCTTCTTTAGAAATAGTTAATGTTTTAAGTGTTTCTAGGAATAAATCACATAAATAATGATAAAATTTTTTCTCAATATCTTTTAACTCTTGATGTGTTTTTTCAGGGAATGAGTTTTTAAGATTTTCATACACTACTTTTTTTCGGTATCCAATGACACGATATAATAAAAAATAAACTCCATCAGAAACCAAATAAAATATGGGAAATGGTAAAATGGAAATTAGATATAATAATGGTAATATGATGTAAAATCCAATAGAACTCATGGTATAAAAATACATAATATTAAGAAACGAGGCCATTTTTTACACAATTAATCATCTTTTTAAATCATTTTTTATATATTTATGAGCAAGAATTTTATTTATACCTATTTGAAAATGAAGAAATTTATTACCACAGTTTGCCTTTTAGCCTTAATCTCTAATGTTTATTCAATTGATGCACCAGATCAAGTGAAAATGGTTTTAGCAAAGCAAAAATTATATGCAGGACAATACATAGGCGCTTTAACTATTTATAAAGAGGTGCTACAAAAATATCCGGATGATGCGGTTGTATTGTATTATGTTGGGTATTGTAATTTTCAACTTAAAAAAACAGATATTGCTACAGAGAATTTAAAGAAAGCATTAGCGACGAACAAGGATGTTAAACCTGAAACTCATTTATTATTAGGTAAAATTTATTTATCTGAAGAAAAAATTGATGAGGCTTTAGTAGAATTTAATACATACAAATCTTCCGTTAATACTAAATCTGCCGAAATGGAAGATGTTGATGTTTTTATGGCTCACTGTAACAATGCAAAAAAAATGATGTTAACACCAGTTGACGTTAAAATCGAGAATTTAAGTTCTACCATTAATTCTAAATATGATGAACAAACTCCTTGTATAAGTGCTGATGGGCGTAAATTAGTATTTAATACTCGTCGTCCAGAAACAACCGATTCGCCAGTTGATATTGAAGGGGATGGGAAGTACTTTCAAGATATTTATATATCTAATTGGGATACAATTAATAAAAAATGGCTTCCAGCAGAAGAGGTGCCAGGTAACGTGAATACACCTGCTCATGATGCTTGTACAAGTATTTCTCCAGACGGTAAACAAATTTTTATATACAAAAATGATATATCAGACAATGAATCAAGAGGTGGAGATGTTTTTGTTTCAAAGGTAGTTAACAACAAATGGAAGTCTCCTGAATCTTTAGGGAAACCAATTAATACATCTTATTGGGAAGGTGGAGCATGTATTTCACCTGACGGGAAGACTTTGTATTTTATTAGTGAGCGTAAAGGCGGTTATGGCAGAGGTGATATTTACATGGTAAAACGCATTAGTAAAACTGAATGGGGTAAGCCAGTTAATCTTGGTCCAGAAATTAATTCCGAATTCGATGAGGTAGGGGCATTTTTAGCACCTGATGGAAAAACATTATTTTTCTCTTCAGATGGAAAAGGCTCAATGGGGTCTTATGATATTTTTAAAACAACATTAGAAGGCGATAAATGGACTAAACCAGTAAATATTGGATTTCCTATTAATACGGTTTATAAAGACGGACCATTGGTCATTAGCGCAGATGCTAAAGTCGCTTATTTTGCAAGTGAACGCAAGGGTGGGTTAGGAGAAAGTGATATTTACATGGCTGATTTATCAAATTATGGTATTTTAGAAAAAGATGGTAAGAAGAAAACGGATACAGGTCTTAGTATTTTAAAAGGAACTATTAGAGATGGATTTCAAGGTACTGGTATTGCAGCAGTTGATGTTCAAATTTTGGATGGGACAGGAAGTGTTGTGGCTTCAACTGTAACAAATGAAAATGGAGAATATTTTATTACATTAAAAGGAGGTGTAACTTATAGCATTAAAGTGGTTAAAAAAGGCTATAAAACAGCTACCGAAACAGTAGAATTAAAAATCGGAAAAACAGAACCTTTCTCTTTAGAAAAACAAATTATGTTGAATAAAGAAAAATAATACTCATTTAAAATAGTTAAAACGCCGACAATACTGTTGGCGTTTTTTGTTTCATTAAAAAATGAATGATTCGATTTAAAGTGTAAAATTTATGTATCTTAAACGTCTATTATGTTTATGAAGCGAAGTTTCTTTATTATTACCTTATTATTTCTGTCAACATGGGCAATTGCTCAAACGTATTCGGTTTCTGGAAAAATTTCTGACGATAAAAATCAAGCCTTATCCTTTTCATCTGTTCTTGTAAAAGGAACAACTCAGGGAACTAATGCCAATGCTGATGGATTATATGTCTTAAAACTTCAACCAGGCTCTTATGAACTTATTTTTCAATATGTTGGGTTCAAAAAGAAAATTGAGAAAGTCATTATAGCTGAAGGTAATGTAATCAAAAATGTAAGTTTGAGTCCTGAGAATTACGAATTAAAAGAGGTGGTTATTAAAGATGGCGAAGATCCTGCTTATGCCGTTATAAGACAAGCTATTAAAAAACGTAAATTTTATTTAAATGAAGTGAATGCTTTTACTTGTAAAGCATATATCAAAGGGTTACAGCGGTTAAAAGATTTTCCTCAAAAAATGGTTAAGCTCTTAAACGTCATGAATACATCAGGAGAAAAAATAGATTCTACATTATTGGGAGTGGTATATTTAAGTGAGAGTGAAACAAAATATCATTTCAGAAAGCCTAATGACGAAAAAGAAATCATGTACTCTAGTCGCGTAAGTGGAAATAACAAAGCGTTTAGTTTTAATCAAGTGAGTGACATGAAATTTAGTGTATATGAAAATTTAATCACTTTAGATGGGTTAAGCGACAGGCCATTCATATCACCTATTAATGAAAATGCACTATTATCTTATCGCTATAAGTTACTTGGGACAACTTTTGAAGATGGAAAAATGTTAAATAAAATCGAAGTAATCCCTAAAAGAAAGACCGATCCATGTTTTAGAGGTATTATTTACATTCAGGAAAACACATGGCGAGTTCATAGTGCCGACGTTTATTTAACTAAAGATGCAAAAATAGATTTTGTTGATACATTGCACATAAAACAATTAAATGCGCCTGTGAATGACTCAATTTGGATGCCTATTAGTTTAAATATGACATTTAATTTTAAAGTATTTGGTTTTGTAGGCGATGGTTTTTTTAATGCAATATTTTCTGATTATGATATGCATCCAGTGTTCCCGAAAAAGTTTTTTAAAAATGAAGTTTTAAAAGTAGAAGATGGGGCTAATAAAAAGGATACGGTTTATTGGGATACATCGCGACCAGTGCCATTAACGGAGGAAGAAAAAATAGATTATAGAAGAAAGGATAGCATAAGTGCTATTAAGAATAGTGATAGGTATGTTGATAGTCTAGACCATAAAGGCAATAAACTCACTTTAACAGATTTAATAATGGGTTATAGCTATAATAAAACATCTAAAAAATTTAGTTTAAATACATCAGGCTTATTAACATCAGGTATTCAGTATAATACGGTAGAAGGTGTCAATGCCTCATTAAAAGTAGATATGATAAAGCGATATGAAAATAATCGCTATCATAATGTCTCAGCTTCAGCAAGATATGGTTTTTCTAATTATTTGCTTGGAGGTACAATTAATTGGAAATATTTAAAAACGCCAGAAAAGTTTGAGTCTATAAATGTTCGAATGGGAACAAGTGCATTGCAGTTTAATGGAAGTGAACCGATTAATTCAACCATGAATACTTATTACACCTTGTTTACTAACGATAATTTTATGAAGTTGTATAAAAAAACGTATGCTTCCTTTTCTTATCGGAAAGAATTAATGAATGGCTTAATCGCATCATTTTCTTCCGAGTACGCAGAACGTTCATCGTTAAGAAATACAGCAAATTACCTTTGGATAGATAATAAAAATAAGCTATTTACGAGTAATGATCCTTTACATTCAACCACCGATGATTATAGTTTTGCGGTAAATAATTCCTTCATTGTGGATATAGGAGTGTCTATTAGATTTAAACAAAAATATTATACCAGACCTCATGAAAAAATCATTGTAGGAAGCAAATATCCTATTATTAATATGAATTATGTGAAAGCTATTCCAGGTTTAAATACGAAAGCTGATTATGATTTAGTTAAAATTAGTATTGATGATAACATTAAGTTAGGATTGTTTGGAACATTTGCATACAGAATAAAAGGGGGGTGTTTCTTAACTAACAAATATGTTTCGTTTATGGATTACCAACATTTTAATGGTAACCAAACGATCTTAGCTAATAATGATTATTTAAACTCGTTTAAATTATTGCCATATTATACTTACAGTACCAAAAACTGGTATACCGAAGGTCATGCTGAGCATCATTTTAATGGATTCATCTTCAATAAAATCCCACTATTAAAAAAGTATCGCATGCAAGAGGTAGTTGGCGGACATGTTTTACTTAACGATAAATTAGATCAGTATTATGAAATTAATTTTGCCATAGAACATATTTTTCAAATTATTAGAGTGGATTACGTGCTTGGTTATGGACCTAAGGGTAATTTTAATCAAGGATTTGTCATAGGTTTAGGATTAGAATTTTAATTTTTTGTTATGAAACATATTATATTATTTGTTTTTTTAAGTATATCTTTTACAAATTTCGCCATTGATTTTCCAATAAAATCTATCATACTTCCTAATGGATTAAAAGTGATTGTTTGTGAAAAAAGCACATCTCCAATGGTACAAATGGAAGTTTGGTATAGAGTAGGGAGTAAAGATGAATGGGATGGTATAAGAGGTATGGCGCATATGTTTGAACACATGATGTTTAGAGGTTCAAAAAAATATCATGGTGAAGGAGATGTCTATATTCATGAAATGGAAAAACTAGGCGCTCAAATAAATGCTTATACCACATTTGATAGAACGGTTTATTGGCAGGAACTTCCTAAAGAAAATATTGAAAAAGTATTTGATATGGAGGCGGATAGAATGGAAAACTTGATTTTAGATCAAAAGGTTCTAGATACTGAGAGAGAAGTGGTAGGAGAAGAATTGCGCTTAGGTGAGAATAATTGGTATAATAAAATGTCATCAAATCGTTATAAATATTTATACCCAGATGGTCATCCATATAAAGTAGATGTTATTGGCTTTTTAGAAGAAATAACAAAATTTACAACTCAGCAGTGCCAAGATTTTTATAATAAATATTATAGCCCAAATAATGCCTATATCGTTATTGTTGGAGATGTGAAAGCTGAAGATATGTTTGCAATGGCTGCTAAATATTTTGGACCAATAAAAAAGCAATTGCCTTTAAATTTAAAAAAAGTAGAACCTGATGTATTTTCTTTTATACCTTCTATTGAAGAGATGCAAATAGACTATCCAGTTCAAATATATTCTTATTTAATTCCAGCTCCTGCATTTGGCACCACAGATTATTATGCTTTTAATTTATTACGAGATTTACTCTTTACAAATTCTAATTCAATTTTAAATAATAGCCTGGTTGAAAAAGGTAATATGGCATATCAAATTGTTCCTCAATCAGATGATTCACGATTATATAGTAATGTTGCAACTTTTGATGTTGTGATGCAAGCGCAAATGGGAAATGCCAAAGTGAAAAAAATGGTTTCAAAGGAGATTTATGATATCATTAATGAAGGAATTGATCAAGAATTAATTGATAATTATGTCAAGAACCTAGAAGTAGCTCAAACCTTTCAAAATTATTCTAATCAAGCAATTGCTGATAAGTTGGGTTTTTCAGAGTATTATTTTATGGATTATAAGAAGTATAACTATGTCTTAGAATATTATAAAACATTGAAAGCTGAACAATTAACAGAAGTTTGTAAGAAATATTTTAATCCTGAAAACATAAAAGTGCTCAATATTAAGCCATCGATGGAATAATCATAAACTTTTTTAAATTCTTAATCGATAGGTGAATGAGGCTGATTTTTTGTTAAATTCGCATTACAAATAGTTGAAAAACCTAGTTTACATATTAATCTGTTCAGTTTTTGCTTTCACGTCATGTAAAGTGAAGTATTCATTAAATGGAGCAACGATTCCTATTGAAGCCAAAACGATTTCAGTTAGTTTTTTTACCAATAATACAACTTTAGGTAGCCCTTCAATTAGTCAAAAATTTACTGAAAAATTAAGAGACGTCGTGTCTACTCAAACTAATCTATCATTAATGAAGCAAAATGGAGATTTGCAATTTTCTGGAGCTATTACTGATTATAATGTGGCTCCGGTATCGATTCAGAGTAATGATCAAGCTGCAAATAATCGATTAACCATTACGGTTAATGTTAAGTATACTAACAAATTTGATGAGACTAAAAATTTTGAGCAAAATTTTACCAGATTTGCTGATTTTAAAGCGAATACCTCAATTTCTTCGCAAGAAGATGTATTGTTAACTGAAATTAATAGACAATTAACGGAAGATATTTTTAATAAAGCATTTAATAATTGGTAATGCAGCCACAGCAATTTATAGATATTTTAAAACAACCCACTAAAATCGAAACATCTCATTTGGTTGATTTAGAGGTATTAGTAAGAGAATATCCATTTTTTGAAACCGCTCATTTATTATATACCAAGGGCCTTCATAAAACACAGTCACTTCATTATTCAAAACAATTACGGAAAACCGCTATTGTTGCAAATAGTAGAAGTGTTTTATATGATTTAATTCATCAAACAGAACCAGAACTGATGCATCAAAATGCTGAGGTTATGACTGATTCTGAAAAAGTGGAAGAAAACAAAGCGGCTATTGGTATTGCTCTAGAGCCTACCAAATATGAAACAAGCCCTATAACAATAACTAACAATGATATAAAAGTTATTTATGTCAATACAGTTCCTTCTAAAGCTCTTCCTGAAACTATAATAGAATCAAAAGAGGAGTTTAATAAGGAACTCAATATTGTAAAAACAATAGAAAACGAAACCGATATTCCAGTTCAAGACTTTGATATTGATAAAATAAACAAAACCATTGAACAAGAAATTAGTAAAGGAATTGTTCAATCATATGTTCAAACTGATATAATTAAAACTCAGGAATTAAATAAAGAAAACGTAAATGAACCTAGTTCATTTACAGGTTGGCTAAAAACGATTCAAAAAGAGGCTCACACATTTCAAATTGACAAGATAGGGGAATCTGAGTTAAATGAGAAAAAAGAAGAAAAACACAAGAAAATTATCCAGATTGATAAAAAATCAGAGGTTTTTGATCAAAAAAAGCAATTAATTGATAAAATCATTGAGTCTGACCCTGGTCGAATTAAATTAGGTACAAATAAATTTTTTACACCAGCCACCGAAGCAAAGCAAAGTTTATTGGAAAATGAACACCTTGTAACGGAGACTTTAGCCAAAATTTATGCTTTACAAGGAAATATTTCTAAAGCAATTAGGGCTTATGAAATATTAAGTTTGAAATTTCCACAAAAAAGTGTTTACTTTGCATCCCTTATAGAAAAACTGAAAACTAACAAATAAATTATGCAAGCAATTTTAACAATTTCCATTATCGTAGTATGTGTATTACTAATCTTAGTAGTATTAGTTCAAAACTCAAAAGGTGGAGGAATCTCTAGTAACTTCTCTGCAGCTAATCAAATCATGGGTGCACGTCGCGGTACTGACTTTATTGAAAAAGCAACTTGGACACTAGCAATCTTATTATTGGTTTTAAGTTTATTGTCAACACCTAAAAAAACAGGATTAACAGATAGTACAGATGATACAGAAGGATCAGCAACAAAAGCTAAGGCTCAAAATGCTATTGTTCCAGTATCTCAACCAGCAGCTCAACCAGCTGGTGGTCAGCCAATGGGTAAATAATAATAATAATTTATACATAAAAAGCAGAACATTTGTTCTGCTTTTTTTATGGATGAATGTTTGTCAAAAAAAGATAAATTAATACAGTAATTTTTTATAACATGATTCTACAAAACTTAAAATCATCAAAGTTATTTTTTGTTTTCTTTTTATCGATTTCAATAATTGTTTTTTTAACTGTTGCATTTCGAAATTATTATGTTCCTTTCAATCATGATGAAACGGCAACATTTTTTATGTATATACAATCTGGTCAATACATGCCTTTTTTCTCTCAAGTGGATGCTAATAACCATGTTTTAAATAGTTTTTTAGGGAATATTTGTTTTCACGCTTTCGGTTCTTCTCCTTTTGCACTTAGACTCCCCAACCTTATAGGTCTTGCTATTTTGATTTTAGCTACCTATAGAATCTCTTTAAAATTAAATCAAATTGGTTCAAAAATTTTCTTAATGGCAGGGTTTTTATTGTCATTTCATTGGTTGTCTTTTTTTAGTGCATGCAGAGGCTATGGATTATCAATGGCAATGTTATTAATGGGGCTTTCCTTGATGTTAGATTATATTGAAAGTTCAAAAGATATAAAAAAAATAGTTGGGTGTTTGATGTTTTTTCAATTAGCAATGAGTGCTAATTTAATTTTAATCATTGTTGTTTTATTATTAAGCGTTATTATTTTATTAGTTCAGTGGTTTAACAAAACACTATTTAATTTTTTAAATTTATTATTGTGGGTTTTACACTTTATTGCAATTTATTATTGGCTTTCATTTTCTTTTTTTTTACAAGATAATGGAGCTTTGTATTATGGAGCTGGTGAAAGTTATTGGAAGGTTACATTTGTTAGTTTAATTCAGCTAATTACTGGTTTTGAGAGAATTTGGTTAAATTATCTTTTGTTGGGGTTATTTGTGATTGTTTGGATATCGTCTATTTATGTCAATAAAAACATAGTCTTTAATATCAAGGAACAACTTAAAAAGCCATCAATTTCTTTACTATTCTTGTTTATCCTATCTGTTTTAATCATTGGTTTTTATCTGATGAATAAGTTACTTGGCGTCAATTATCCAGAAGATAGAACTGGCATGTTTTTTTACTTATTTTTTGTTCTACTGATTGCATTTACATTTGACAAATTGTCTATAAAGTTCAAACAGTTATTTCTTTTTTCTGCTTCGGCTATATTTATTATCCATTTTGTATTTAATATAAATTTTAGAAAACACTCATTAAATGTTTATGAAACGATTCCTGAGTATTTTTATACTAGATTACTAAAAGAACAAGCTAAATCAAAAGATAGAATCACCATTGGAGGTCATAGAGTGAGAGAATTGTTTTATGCATTTTTTAATTACCGTCATGGAGGAGCATTAAATTCAGCAGATCCAACGGAAGTGATGCAGATGAATTGTGATTATTACATTGCTACAAAACAAGAAGAAAAATATTTTAAGCCTTACTATGATATTATTGAAACGGAACCAGATTGGGGCTTTGTGCTTTTAAAGCGAAAGGAAAAAATTATTAGGCATTCCTATATAGAAATAAATGATGTTGTTATTAAAGATAATGAAAATGAATTTATCAATGTCTATGGATGTAATGATACGATATTTGAAAATAGAAATCCATTGTTGGCTCAGATATCATTTAATGTCGATAAAATTTCGGTTCCAGCGAATGCATGGTTTGTATTCCAAATTAACGATTCATTAAATCAAACTGTTTATTTTAAAAGGTATCCATTACAATGGAGTGGATACAATTTAAATGGAAAAAAGAACATGCTTTGTAGCATTATAACAGGGAATTTACCTAAAACTTCTAAAAAAGTAGTTTGTTTCTTTTGGAATATTAACAAAACTCCTTTAAGCCTTACAATCCATTCTTTAAAAATCAATCAATTAGAAGGTAAAGGAGTTGGTTATGAAGCGCCTGATATTAATTAGAGTTTATTTATTTAAGATGTCAGCTTTTCTTTCGTAAATATAAATTTGTTCTTGAGCTTGCGTTTTAAAGCCGTTTAATTGCTCTCTCCATGCATATGTAGCATGCACACCAGGCACCATATCAACGATACCAACAATTTGGTAATAATCTGTTAGATATTTATTTGCCCAATCAAAAACATACTTGTCGGTATTAGGTTGAACAAATAATGAAATACCATGATTGTAAAAAACAAAATATTTAGGTTTTGCTTTTTCCACATCTTTTACAAATTCTCTTTGCCATTCTTTATGTTGTGGAATATTATCAACGATAGCTGCAAAATAAGCATGACGAGAAGGGCAATGTTTTTTTGTGTAAAAATAAACTTGGGGTTCAGAACCCATCAAAACAATCTCATCTTCGGGTTTTGAGTTTGCGTTTATCCAATTTGCAACTTCCATGGATTCGGGAAAAGGATTATTACCGTATACAGATCTTAAAATGCGTTCGTAGTTTGGATGAAAATAATAGGCACTAAGTTTATTTAAATGACTATAAGTAAGTATACAAAATAAAGATAAATATATATATTTAATATAAGGAGAATCCAACTTAAAGGATTTAAATAAACTAATGATACAATGAAACGATAAACCAGCTAATATTGATAAGCCTGGTATTAATTGAATCCAATAATGGCCATAAAAATAAAAGCCTGGAACAATCATCATTGACGAAAAGAAAGCCAATGTTAATGCAAATAACTTTGTTTTAAAATTAATTGATTTAATAAAAATTAAACCCACAGCTAAAATTGCATGATACCATAAAAATTTGTAGTTCATTAAGATAGCGTCTTTTGTATATCCAAAATATTTTTTTCCTTCTTCAAAGGGCACTTTGCTTACATAGTTTTTTGGAATTTCAAAAGTCCAAAAAAGCATTTCATGAAAAGCTCCTTTTAAATAAATAATTAAAAATAGAATTCCTATAACTGAAAATACGCCAGCAGAATAAAATCCTATAGTTTTAAATAAGTCGATATACTTTTTTTGCTTATCAAAAAAGAAATTAATAATTAAAATTAAACCACCCCAAAGCACCAAAAACATTCCGCTAGTTTTTACCATAAAAGCGCAGCTAAATGCTACACCCATAAATAGATACATGTACCATTTTTTAACTGAATTAGCGTATGCATATAGTAAAAAACCTAAACTAGAAAAAAAAGCAACTCCATGTTCTGATTGAATAGTAAAACCACTTAAGTTAGGTGTAAGGGATACGATAGCAAATGTAATAGCCGAAATAACTCCTGAAGTTGGTGAAAAAAGTTTTTTTGCTGTAAAATAAATAAATACAATTGTTATAATATTTAAATATGTAAATCCTAAATGCAACCCCTTTACAGTGTCGCCAAATAATGAAACCATTAAAGCGAAAAAATAAAAATTACCTGGAAATTTTTGTTCATAAAAATCTTTATATGGTATTTTTCCTTCTAGAAGTAATTTCCCATAATAACCATATGCACCTTCGTCTCTCTCAAAAGGAATCATAGAAAATTTAGAACGAATAATATATACTAGAATAATTATTAACACAAGAAAACTTAAGGATAATTTGTTTTCGTTTGAAAAATTAATGCGTTTTGCTGATAAAGTGTTGCTCATTGGAAAAATAGAGTTATAAATTACTTGAAATTATTTTTTATGAAAAAATAAAGGCCTTGTATACCTTCATTAAGTGAGATAAATTTATAGTTAGGAATAGTACTTAATATTTTAGTGTTATCTATATTAATAAATGAGTTGTCACTTTTTCTGTTATTAGAAAATACAACTTCAAAATTTTCATCAATAATATTTTTTATAATTTCAATTAATTGATTGATACTAATTGTATCATTTGATGCAATATTAAAAATATTTGATTTTGTGATTTTAGAAGTTATTGAATATGTCATTAATTTAACTACATCTTTTACATTTATGTAATTCCTTATATTTTCGCCATCACCAAATACATTTATTTTATGGTTTAAAACAATTTGTTCAATAAATGTATTAATAATTCCTAATCCTTTTGAGGTGTTTTGTCCAACTCCATAAACATTCGAAACTCTATATATATCATATGAGATGTTGTGTTTGATTTTAAAATAATTCAAATAATATTCGATTGTTAGTTTGGTAATTCCATAAGGAGAAAACGGTTGTTTTTCCGTGCTTTCCGATACTTTTGATTCTGATGGACCATATACAGTGCCTGCACTTGAAATGAATACTATTTTTTTTACTTGAAGTCTAGAAATAGCTTCCATGAATTCAAGAAATGGCAACAGATTGTTTTCGAGCTCAAGTTTAGGATTTTCCCAACTACTTGATGGGATTGTTGATGAGGCTAAATAATAAACTAAGTCAATTTGTTTAAATTGTTGTTTGATTAAATCATGATTTTTATAATCAATAACATTATAAGGTAAGTTTGTTCCTGATAAATTTTGTTCGTTTTTGCCAAATAAAAAAACAAATAAATTATCATATTTGCTTATTTCTTGAGCTAAATTCGAACCAATAAAGCCATTAGAACCAACTATTGCAACGTTTAGCATAAATTTTAAGCGTTAATTGTTTTTTCAATTACAGAGTATGGACGATCGCGTACTTCGTCATAAATTCTTACAATATACTCGCCGATTATACCTAAACATATTAATATTAATGAGCTAAAAAAAGAAATTAAAATAGCTAAAGTTGCAAAACCTTTAACAGGAATGTTGTTGGCAAAAAAACCATAGATAGTTATTATTGTATAAAAAGCAGCAAAACTTAAACCTATAATACCAAGGATAGTAATTACTCTAATTGGCATTGTTGAAAACGAGAAAATGCCATCCATGGCAATTTTAAGGTATTTTTTTAAAGTGTAGCCTGATTCTCCATCATATCTTGCTTGTCTTTCAAACTCAACACCTATCTGCTTAAAGCCAACCCATGCTCTTATTCCTCTTAAAAAAGGGTTTTTTTCATTAAACTTAAGCATATTTTCAACTACAATTTTTTTCATAACACAAAAATCGCCGCTATCTAGTGGTATTTCAGTATTGCTCATGCGTTTTAGCACACGATAAAATGCGTTATAACTCATTCGTTTAATGAATGATTCTTTTCGGTTTTTTCTTACGCCATAAACTACATCATATCCATCATCTAAATATTTGAAAAATTTTGGTAGCTGAGAAGGAGGGTCTTGCAAATCATCGTCAATAATTGCAATGTAATCGCCTGTACAAAAACTTAAGCCTGTTTTTACAGCAATTTGATGCCCAAAATTTCTGGCAAGCTTAACGCCTACTATATAATTGTATTTTTGATGTAATTCTTCAATTTTTAGGTAGCTTCCATCTTTACTTCCATCATCCACAAGAATCAATTCTAGAGTCCAATTATTTTTATTTTTTTCAAAATCTATTGCCTCCAAAAGCTTGGGCATAAAATTGGCAGAATAATATATGGGAACAACTATAGATATTTTAGTATTAACCATTTAATTACGACTTATTTAAAAGTTTTTTGTAAAGTATTTTTTTTGCTTTTGTTAAAACATATGCTTTAAATATACCAATTTTAGCATTAATGAATGTAACTTTGTAACTTTTATTTGAATAAATTAAATTTATAAAAGATTTAACATCCTGATATTGTTTATCAATGATGTTTACACTAGCCGAACTTGCAGAAATACGAAATGCGCTTAAAACATCAGGCAGAGCGTATAATTTTCCATTTAATAAGATTTTATACCACAAATCTAAATCTAAAACATAAAATATTTTAGAGTTAAATACTCCAGTTTTAGCTATAATGTTTTTTCTAAACATTATAGCACCTCCTTCTCCAATAATATTACCTCCAGAACGAATATTTTTATTTATTGCTTGAACACCTGAAATAACTAGATCTTTTTTTGAAAAGCCCCTGTTAAATAAGTTTTTACCTGAATTATCAATGATATTACGTCTTGAACATACCATGCTAATTTCTTCGTTGATATCCTTATCTAAAATTTCGCTTTGTTTTAATAAGCAATCTTGATAAATAAAGTCATCGGCAGGTAAAATTTTAATGTATTTCCCTTTAGCATTTTCTATAGCTTTATTCCAATTTGGAATTAAACCTATGTTTTCAGTGTTTTCAATTAATTTTATCCGTGAGTCAATGAACTTTTTAACAATACTAACAGTGTTGTCGGAAGAATGATTGTCAATTATTAATAGTTCATAATCAGAGAAATTTTGATTTAGAACAGAATTAATAGCTTCTTCAATAAAATCTTGTCCGTTAAAAACAGGAATACAAACACTTATTTTTGGTTGTGACATAAATAAAACTAAAATATAAGAATACACAAAATATACTATACAAATATATTATATTTATAACTTAAAAAATTACATTATACAATTCTATCTTCATGAATTTTAAAATTATTAATTCTTCATTGCAAAATTGCTTTTTAATTGAATTTAATCAGTTAAATGATCAAAGAGGCTATTTTACAAAAACATTTCATGTGGATATGTTTAAGGAAATGGGTATAAGCATGAATATTAAAGAAGAATACTTCACTTTTTCATTAAAAAATGTATTCAGAGGGCTTCATTTTCAGTTACCCCCAAAAGATATTGACAAACTGGTTTTTTGTTTGTCAGGACAAGTAATAGATTACGTTGTAGATATAAGAAAAGGATCACCTACATTTGGAAAGTATGACGTTTTTGAACTTAATGGCAATTGTCCTAAAGCTGTATTTGTTCCTAAGGGATTTGCACATGGGTTTTACGTTGTTTCCGAAAATGCTTTAATGCAATACAAAGTTTCTGATGTGTTTGATAAGGATTGTGATTATGGCATTTCTTATAAATCATTTGATTTCGCTAAAGATATTGTAAACCCAATTTTATCCGATCGTGATTATAAATTTATAACCTTAAATGAATTTGATTCTCCATTTAAATTTTAGTAATTAATGAAAATACTTGTAACTGGAGCAACAGGAGGAATAGGTAGGCTTTTAATCCCTATTTTATTAAAGGCTGGGCATGAGGTAATTGCTACTTCTAAATCATTTGAAAAAGCTAAATTACTTAGTTTTTTTAATCAAGTAACTTATATTACCTACGACTTTAACCAGCCTTTGAGTGATAATTTATTTCAATACTTTGGGAAACCTGATAGCGTTATTCATTTAGCGTGGGATAAACTTAATGATTATAAAAACGAAGAACATACAACAACTATTTTAGAAAAACATAAATTATTTGTACAAAATTTAATAAGCAATGGCTTAAAAGATTTTAATGGGGTTGGCACATGTTATGAGTATGGATTAATTGAAGGAGAACTTAAAGAAACGATGACCGTATCTCCAAAGCTATCCTATCCATTGGCAAAGTATAAATTATTTGAATTTATTGAATCTTTAAAATCTCACTATCAATTTGAAAGCAAATGGTTAAGAATTTTTTATATTTTTGGAGAAATATATGGTAGAAAAAATTTATTTTCATTATTAAATCAGGCTATTAACGATAAACATAAAACGTTTAATATGTCTGGCGGACAACAGATAAGGGATTTTTTGTCACCCGAAGAAATTGCCACATTAATAGCCTCTATAGCTACCCAAAGAAAGGTTAATGGTATTGTAAATTGTTGCAGTGGAAAGCCTATAATGCTGGTTGATTTTATCAAAAATTATTTAAAAGAAAAAAATTATGAAATTGAGTTAAACTTAGGATGTTTTCCTTACCCAGATTATGAACCAATGAATACTTGGGGAAATACAGAAAAATTAAATAAAATTATTTTAAAATAATTAAAAGAGGATAAAAATAACAGTGTTTAATTGTTATATTCGTTATTGCAATATAATCGATTGAAATAAGAAAGTGTAAAAAAATATTTATGAAATAGCTATGTTTGTTTAAAACATAAATACCGATGCAAACAGGCTATACCATAAGACAATAAAATAGTATAAACATATGAAAGTTGTTATTTTAGCGGGAGGATTAGGCACTAGATTAGCCGAAGAAACTGGGATTAGACCAAAACCAATGGTTGAAATTGGAGGTAAACCAATTTTATGGCATATCATGAAAATATATAGCCATTATGGTTTTAACGAATTTGTAGTTTGTTTAGGTTATAAAGGGTTTATGATAAAGGAATATTTTGCTAATTATTTTATGCATCAAAGCGATGTTTCTTTTGATTTGTCAAATAACAAAATGGAGGTTCATACTAATGAATCAGAAAGTTGGAAGGTAACTTTGGTTGATACAGGCGTAAATACAAATACAGCAGGCCGAATTAAACGCATTCAAAAATACGTTGGTAACGAGCCATTTATGTTGACTTATGGAGATGGAGTAGCTAATATTAACATAAATGATTTAATTAGGTTTCATAAAAAAAATGGTAAGATGGCAACCTTATCATCTGTTCAGTTACCAGGCAGATTTGGAAGTGTTGAAACAGATGAGTTTGGTATTGTAAAGTCCTTTAAAGAAAAGCCAATGGGTGATGGAATGTGGATAAATGGAGGTTTTTTTGTTTTGGAACCTGCTATTTTTAATTATCTGGAAGGTGATATGGATGACATACAATGGGAGAAAAAACCATTAACTGAAATTGCTAATGATGGTAATTTGGCAGCATATAAACACCTAGGATTTTGGAAATGTATGGATGCAATCAGAGATAAAATTGAACTTGAGGAAATTTGGAATTCAGAAAAACCTGATTGGAAAATTTGGAAATAAAGGCATTATGAAAAAAGTAGATTTATTTTCAGGAATATATAAAGGTAAAAAAATTCTGGTAACTGGAGATACAGGATTTAAGGGTTCATGGATGTGCATTTGGTTAAAGGAATTAGGCGCAGATATTTATGGATATGCTTTTGCACCTTTAACTGAAAAAGATAATTATGTAACTACTGGGCTTTCAAATAAAATACACCACATGGATGGTGATGTTAGAAATTTAGAACAATTACAAAATTATTTTAACCAGGTTAAACCGGATATCGCTTTTCATTTAGCTGCTCAGCCTTTAGTTATTGAATCATATAACAATCCTCATTATAATTTTGAAACAAATTTAATGGGAACAGTTAACTTTTTTGAAGCAGTAAGAAATTGCCCCTCTGTAAAAGTGGCTATTAATATAACAACGGATAAGTGTTATCAAAATAATGAATGGATGTGGGGCTATCGCGAAAATGACGCGATGGGAGGCGAAGATCCTTACAGTGCTTCAAAGGGATGTTCGGAGTTGATAACCAATTCTTATATTAAATCTTTTTTTACTAAAGATGGAACAGCTCATGTTGCTTCAGGTAGGGCCGGAAATGTAATTGGTGGTGGAGATTGGGCAGACAATAGAATTATACCAGATATGATAAGAGCTTATCAATCTAATCAAACGTCAGTAATTCGAAATCCTAATTCCGTTAGACCATGGCAATTTGTATTAGAACCAGTATTTGGTTACATGAAGTTAGCTGAAAAATTATGGACAAATGGAAAGACATTTGCAGGCGGGTGGAATTTTGGTCCAGCTGCATTTGAAAACTATAGTGTAGGAGATGTCGTTAACGAGGTAAAGAAAATTGCTCCAACTATTAATATTGACTCTCCTAATATAACTGAAAAATTACATGAAGCTGGTTTGTTGAAATTAGATATTACTAAAGCGGTTAATTTTTTAGGCTGGAAACCAAAATTAAATTTCGAGGAAACTATTCAATTTACAATTCAAGGATATCAAGAAGAATTAAATTCTCAAAACAATATCTATGATTGTCGTGTTAATCAAATAGAATCATATTGTAGCAAATAACTATGTCAAAATTATTAGATATTAAACATCAAATTCATGCTCTAATTAAGGAGTATCATGATGAAGCTTTTAAAGCAAAGCCTTTTGTAGAAGGAGAATCTGCTGTTCCAGTTAGTGGAAAAGTATTTGATCATAAAGAATTAACTTATATTACAGATTCTGCTTTAGATGCATGGTTTACAACTGGTAAATTTAATGCTGAGTTTGAAAAAAAGTTAGCAAAGTATATCAATGTGAAATCTGTGTTAACCGTTAACTCAGGTTCATCAGCAAATTTAGTGGCTTTCTCAGCTTTAACAGCCAAAGAGCTAGGTGAAGAACGAATTAAGCCAGGCGATGAAGTAATTACAGTGGCAGCATCCTTTCCAACAACAGTAAATCCTATTTTACAATATGGTGCAATTCCCGTGTTTTTGGATGTAACTATTCCTCATTATGAAATGGATGTGGAACTTTTAGAAAAAGCATTGTCACACAAAACAAAAGCCGTCGTGATTGCTCATACAATGGGTAATGTTTTTAATTTGGATGCAATTACCGCTTTTTGCGAGAAACATGATTTATGGTTAATGGAAGATTGTTGTGATGCTTTAGGGGCAACATATAATGGTCAACATGTAGGTACATTTGGAGACATTGCGACGTTAAGTTTTTATCCAGCACATCATATTACTATGGGTGAGGGTGGAGCGGTATACACCTCTAATTCTAAATTAAAAAAAATCGCAGAATCTTTTAGAGATTGGGGACGTGATTGCTGGTGTGAACCAGGCAAGGATAATACATGTGGCTTACGTTTTTGTCAGCAATTAGGAGATTTACCAATGGGTTACGATCATAAATACATTTATTCTCGTCAAGGCTTTAATTTAAAAATAACTGATATGCAAGCTGCTTTAGGTTTAGCTCAGTTAGAAAAATTAGATGAGTTTATTAAAATTAGAAGACATAATTTTGATTTACTAACTAAGACTTTACACAAACATTCTAATAAATTAATTTTACCAGAAGCAACTCCAAACTCAAATCCATCTTGGTTTGGTTTTTTAATTACGGTAAAAAAAGATGCAGGTATTACTCGTAATGATTTAGTTCAAAAATTGAATGATAAAAAAGTAGCGACACGTTTATTATTTGCAGGAGATTTACGTAAACAACCGTATTTCAAGGATTACGATTATCGTGTTGTGGGTGATTTACCAAATACCGATATTATTGTGAGTGATACATTTTGGATTGGTGTAACTCCTATGATTAATGATGAGATGATTGCCTATATGGGTAAATGTTTTGATGAAATATTAGGTGAATAATAAGTTATTTTCTCAAATTATTACTTTTAGTAAACTTATACCATATGTATAAAAAATATATAAAAAATCTATTTATAATAATAATTATTTTGAGTTTTAGTATTGTTCAAGCTCAACTTCCTAATTATGTTCCAACTTCTGGCTTAATGGGATGGTGGCCTTTTGGAGGAAATGCCAACGACTTAAGTGGAAATAGTTATTCAGCTACAATTAATGGTGCAGTTCAATCTTCTGATCGATTTGGTTATACAAACTGTGCCTATAGTTTTAATGGTACATCTGATTATATTGCTACAAATTATACTGGTGTTTTAGGTGCAAATGCAAGGTCTGTATCTTTTTGGGCAAAAACTTCTAATAATGTTTCTCCAATGACAGCTGTTTGTTGGGGTGATAATCAATTTTTCCCAAATGCAGGTACAAGATTTGGTTGTGGATTTAATTATGGTACCGATGGATTAACTATAGATGGAGCTGATTGTGCTATTACATATTCTGCTTCAGTTAACTTCTCTGATAATCAATGGCATCATTATGTTTTTCAGATGAATAATGTCGATTTATTAAATCAAGTCAATATATATATGGATGGTATATTTTTATCTATAGTTAAAAACTCACTACGTCCAACAACAGTTATGTCAACCATACATAATTTTAATGTTTTTTTTGGTAAAACGGATTATACTGTTTCTGGAATGTTTGAAGGTTCATTGGACGATATTGCTATTTGGAATAGAACACTCACCAATACAGAAATTACTTCAATGTATAATGGATATTCATCTTGCAGTCCTAATGGAATAGAAGAAATTAATACGAAAAATAATTCATGCTCCATATTCCCTAATCCATCAAGTAAAGAATTGTATCTAAAAGTAGACGGCCAGTTTATTAATGATTTGAATAAAGATTTGTCTGTCTGTATTTATTCTTACGATGGGAAATTAGTAGCTAAACAATTGTTTGCAAAGAAAGAACTTAACTATAATAATAAACTTAACATAGAAGATTTGGCCAATGGCTTTTATACGTTAAAAGTAGAATCAGATAATTATACCCAGAATATAAAATTTATAAAAAATTAATAAGTTTTTTTCTCTATTTAAAAAGATAGTAAATCACTATCTTTTATTTTATAAAACTATCAATTGCCATTTCATAGCCTTTTAAACCAAAGCCACTAATGCTTCCCTTACAATGTTTTCCTAAATAGGAAACATGCCTATAATCTTCTCTTCCAAAAATATTACTGATATGAACTTCTATAACAGGTGTTTTAATAGAGGCTATAGCATCAGCAATAGCGATAGATGTATGCGTATAAGCTCCAGCATTGATGATAATGCCGTCATAATTAAATCCTATTTCATGAATCCTGTTAATCAAGTCTCCTTCTATATTGCTTTGATAGTAGCTTAATTCAAGTGTTTGATATTTAGATTGTAGAGTCTTAAAATAGTCATCAAAAGACTGATGACCATAAATTTCTACTTCTCTTTTTCCTAAAAGATTCAAATTTGGACCATTGATTATTGCTATCTTTAACACGTCTCTTATTTTTATTAATTCAAAAATACTCATTACTCTGCAACTTTGGAAATCAAATATTAATGATTTTAAATACTATCTTCAAGTAGAAAAGTCTCTTTCAGAAAACTCAGTGGTTTCGTACGAAAGTGATATTCAAAAGTTGATGGCATTTATTGAGATGTTCTATCCTTCCAAAAGCCCTTCGGATGTAACTTTACAAACCTTACAAGAATTTTTAAAATATATTGCTGAATTTCATTTTACAGAAACAACGCAATCTCGGATCATTTCAGGAATTAAACATTTTTTTAAATTCTTAGTCCTTGAAAATTATATTCAAACAAGTCCAGCTGAATTATTAGAAACACCTCGTATTAAACGTAAACTCCCGGTTTTTTTAAGTGTAGAGGAAATTGATTTAATGCTGTCATTTATAGATAGAAGCACACCCGAAGGAGAGCGCAATATCGCCATGCTTGAAACTATGTATAGTTGTGGATTGCGCGTATCAGAACTGATTACTTTAAAATTAAGTGACTTACATATTCAGGATGGATTTATTAGTGTGATTGGAAAAGGGGATAAGCAACGTTTAATTCCCATTGGAAAATCAGCTCTTCGTTTAATTGATAATTACCTCCAACACCATCGCCATCATATTAAGATTAAAAAAAATCATGAGGATATGATTTTTTTGAGTAAACGCGGAACTCCCATTACTCGTCAAATGGTGTTTTATGTTATTAAAGATTTAGCGGAAAAAGCGAGAATCAAAAAAATATTGAGTCCTCATACCTTTCGCCATTCATTTGCGACTCATTTAGTAGAAGGTGGTGCAGATTTACGAGCAGTTCAAGAAATGTTAGGGCATGAAAGTATTACCACTACTGAAATTTATACACATCTTGATCAGTATTTTCTTCGTGAAAATATTTTGAGTTATCATCCTCGAAATAAATCTTAAAATAATTTATGTTCTTCGATAAAAGGGGAAATAATCTTTGGAACCTTTATATTTAATCCTGTTCGTTTATTAAATTCTGAGATAAAATAAATCACTAATTCTGGCATTAATTCGTGAGTAGGAGTGTGCATGAAAAAATAAATTTCTTCTAATCCATTGTCAATCCAAATCTTTAAACGAGTAATCCATTCGTCCATTCTCTTGTAATCTGATGAATGTAAATCATTTGCTACAAATCGAATAAAGGCTGTTTTTGTGGTTAGTCTTTGATGCAATACATCTCTTCTGCCAGCCGTATCTGTTTGTAAAAGTGTGATATTGTTTTTGTAGAAGTAGTTGCAAACATGTTTTAAAATGGCTTCATTTTTAAACCACGATTCATGCCTTAATTCAACCGCATATTTACTTAGAGAGACATCATCACAAAAATCTAGCAAATCATTTATTTTGCTACTATCATAATTTGGCGGTAACTGTAAAAAAGGTATTCCTAATTTTTGTTTAAAATGCTGGTTGGTTGTTATGATTTTCCTCATATAATCCGCATTTTGTTTAATCAAAGGCGTATGACTAACAATTTGATTAACCTTAGGGCAAAACTTAAAGTCACTAGCCGTAATATCAACCCAATGTTCAATTGTGTCTCTATCTAATGATCTATAATGAGAAATGTTTAATTCAATGCTATTAAATTGTTGACTGTAATATTTTGCCACATCTTTTGGTTTGGCTTTTTTTGGATATATTTTTCCAATAAATCCAGCTTCCGACCAAATAGGACAACCTATATAAACAGAACATTTATTGGCTTTTGTCCCACCTAAAACTTTTACAGTACCGGCATGATCTTCAGGGAGTGTAAAATCAATTGTTTCAATATTTGATAATCTGCCAAATTCCATTATTTCATTAATTCTGTTTGTTCATCATTATATAAATCTTTTACAGATCCAAATCCAATCACATCTTGCATCACATTTCCCTCTCTTAATTCAACAGCTCTCATAAGTTTTTGTTTTCCAAATTTATCTTTTAAATCATAAACTACTTTTCTGAGATGATCTTTTTTAGTATTGTCTTCAAATAAATTATATTGTACCATGGTGTCATCTAAAAAATGAGAGACCGATAATGAAATACTGATAATGCCTCTATGTATTATTTTTTCAGGAGCATTGTTAGTTTCAAAATCTTCAATACGATTCATGATGGCTTTGTAAATTTCAGCACCATCTTGTAAAGGTGAGCTAACGTTTAAAAAATCTGCCCATTGTTCACCATTGGAATATCTTACATTAAATGCTAAGGTATTGGCAAATATTTTTCGTTTTACCATTCGGCGTTCGAGAGTTAAACAAAGTGCAATTAAAATTTCATTAATCCCTTCATAGGAAGCTCGTTGTTCTTTGTTTAAATGACGCATGGCCTGCATACTTTTGTAGTCATGTTCGTTATCTAAATCAATTTCCACAAAGTTTAAGCGGCAATGCCAATAAAAACCAACCACACTTTTTAAAATAGCTTTTAAATTTTCGGGAGACGCTCGACGCATATCTAATGGTGTTTTAATGCCGCCTTTATTTAATCTAATTTCCATTTTATCGGCTATACCTGGGAAATCTTTTAATTTTAAACGTCCTAATACAATGTCAATATTCTCAGGGTTAATAATGATTAATCCATTTGGCTTTTGAATATCAGATGCAACTTTAGCTAAAAACGAATTAGGGGCGATTCCAATAGAGCATTTAAGCCAATCGCCTACCTTTTCTGTAATATCTTTTTTGATGTTTTTAGCTACTTGTATGACATCTTTATGCACCAATTCGTAATTGGTTAGGTCAACAACGGCTTCGTCAATACTTTTAGGATAGACATTATCGCAATAGAATTTTAAAACATCCATAATTTTTACATGATATTTCCTATATCTCTCAGGATTTGTTTCTATTGGGATTAAATCTTTACAAAGTAATATAGCTTCGTTTAACCTCATACCTGTTTTAACTCCAAATCTCTTAGCTTCAATAGATGGAGCAATCACACAACCAAATTTGCCAGTGTAAACACAAACCGCTATGGGTCTATCACGTAAATAGAAATTATCTTGCTGCTCGCAGCTCGCAAAAAAACTATTCATATCAACGAACAAAACACGAGAGGTAGTTCGTGGTGAAAATTTATGTTTGTCCTTGTCCATTACAAGAACAATTTTACTATGTTTTGTGATATGTTTTTGCTATATATTGTAGCAAATTGAAAATAGTTAATAAATTATTTTAACTCTTCAAAAGATTGTATAATGTCTTTTCTTTGATGTGCAAGCATATTTATGAAATCAGGTTGAGATGATTTTAATTTTAAGACTCTAAAAACACCCCATGTTTTTTTACGGAAAGGAGAAATATATAAACAGAATAAACTAGTTAAAATTGAAATAAAAATGAATAGTAAAGCAAACCATGTGCTATTGGAAATGGATTTGACTATAAAAAACTGAAGATTGTAGTATATCAAAAATAGTAGGGCACCAATCCCCATGTTAAATGATGCCTTAAATTCAATCACTTTTACTTTTTTACTTGTAATGAGATGAGTGAGTTTGTATGGAATATAACTACCTATGAGCCCTCTTAGGTACATTGGTAAAGTAATGACTATGACGAGTAATCTTAAAAAAGCTACTCCGTAATTGACGGATTTTTGTTTTGATGGATTAAGTAACCAATCTTTTAGTTGATGTTTATTTAATTCATTAAAATAATGAGTCGTTTTTGAATGTAATTCTTTCAAGGCATAAGGCTTAGTTTCTTCAGCTTGATTAATGACGTCGACAATTTTGGTTGAAAACTTAAAATCGTGTTCTAAATTTGAAATATGGTATTGGTGGTGCTTGTAATATTTTTCTCTGTATACTTCCTCAATATGAGCAATGAGGTCCTCATTATGTTTATTATTGATATGAACAATCAATTCTTTCATACGAGGGTATAAGTCAGTCAAAAACTGATTCATAGTCTTTGCAGGAGCAGTTTTGTATGCCTCCATGTAGTCTATTATTTTAATAGGCTCCCCAACATTACAAAAAATTGTGCCTCTAAATTGAGCAGGATCGGCATAGTTGATGCCAACAGGAACTACGGTTAAGTCTTTAAGATTGTGAGCATCCATTGCCCCAAAAACCATACGTGGAACTCCTTTTTTGAGAGGACGTAACCGGCGTTCCTGAATACACAAACCTTCGGCGAAAATGATGATTTTTTGGTTATTTTTTAATAGCGTGTTGACACGACTATAAGTTTCATCATTTTTTTTTAAACCTTCCTTTCCTCCATCTTGAATTCTGAAAATTGGAATAATCCCTAAGCTTTCTAATAACATCGTCACGATTCCTTTTTTAAAAGCATCCCCCCTTGCTAAATATCTTAAACGTGGAGGGTAGATTAATGTGGTAAAAGCAACAGGATCCATAAAGGCGTTAGGGTGATTCATGGCAATAATTACCGGACCTTTAACTTTTAAATAATGGGCGTTTTTGATTTTACTGCGTTTAAAATAAACGGCAATAACAAAACAGATATAATATTTAAAAATGTGCCAAAGCATAGGTTAGAATAGTAGGGAAACAAACTTACAAAAAAGAATGCATAAACCCATGGTTGTCGCTTTTGAAACAGAATTCTTAAATCTATAAATAAATGATTTTCAGATAAATAATGCTATTTTCGCTCATTCATAAAAATGACTGAATTTTCAGAAATGCTTTAAAACTTAAATGAGCAATAAAAAACTAATTATAGTTATAGGTGGCGGTGCAGCTGGTTTTTTTTCAGCCATTAATACTGCGATTAATTATCCAGATTCCAAAATTATCATTCTAGAAAAATCTAATAAGATTTTATCGAAGGTTAAAATTTCAGGTGGAGGAAGATGTAATGTCACAAATTATTGTTTTGAAAATAATGAATTAATCAAAAATTATCCTCGAGGAGAAAAAGAATTACGCCAAGTATTTTCTCAATTTTCTGTTCAAGATACCATTGATTGGTTTTTGAAAAGAGGAGTGAAATTAAAAGTAGAGCAAGATGGTAGAATGTTCCCCGATAGTAATTCAAGCGAAACAATTGTGAATTGTTTTTTGTCGGAAGTACAAAAACACAATGTTAATATTAATTTGGAAGAGGAAGTCTTATCAATTGATAAATCGGATAATGACAATATAAAAGTTAAAACAACGAAACAAACGTTTATAGCAAATGGCGTTATTTGCAGTATTGGCGGCCATCATCAAATTAAAAATTATCAATTTTTAAAAAATTGTGGACATACCATTGATGATTTAATTCCAAGTTTATTTACTTTAAATTTACCACAAAGTCCTATTAAAGAATTAATGGGTTTAAGTGTAAAAAATGGAACTGTTAAAGTAAACGGAACCAAGCATCAGTACACAGGCCCAGTTTTAATAACACATTGGGGCCTTAGCGGTCCAGCAGTTTTAAAATTATCGGCATTTGCGGCGTATGATTTCTATAAATTAAATTATGAAGCGGGTATTTCGGTAAATTGGACTGGAAATTTAAATGAAGAACAATTAAAAGAAGAATTGAGTTTACATTTAGGTTCAAAAGCTTTAATTGTTAATACACCTTTATTTGAAATTCCTAAGCGCTTGTGGGAATATTTAATACATAGAGCAGAAATTACTATATCAAAACCCTGGATTGAATTAGGTAAAAAGCAATTGAATAAATTAGCTCAGGTGTTAACGAATGATGTGTATGATATGAAAGGTAAAACCACGTTTAAAGAAGAATTTGTTACTGCCGGCGGTATTCATTTAAAAGAAGTGAATTTTAAAACCATGGAAAGTAAATTGATGCCTCATTTATTTTTTTGCGGTGAGGTATTAAATATTGACGGTATTACAGGTGGATTTAATTTTCAAAATGCTTGGAGTACTGCTTGGATAGCAGCTAAACTCATCTCTAACTAAATCTTATTGCCTTAATGGGAGTGATTTTATTTAGAATTAAGGTAGGCAAAAACATCATTAGAATGCAAGTCACAATAGTTCCAATATTAATTAATAAAATATGAATTAAGGAAAGATTAATTGGAACAGCATCTAAATAATAAGTATCAGGATTAAGTGAAATTAATTGATAGTTTAATTGTAACAAGCAAAATCCTATACCAATCAAATTTCCAATCAGTAGTCCCTTCATAAGTAATTGCAACGATACTTGAAAAAAGATACTTCTAACGTTAGCATTTGCTAACCCTAATGCTTTTAAAATACCAATTAAGTTGGTTCGTTCTAAAATTAAAATTAATAGCGCCGAAATCATGTTAATCACAGCTACTAGTATCATCAGTGTGATAATGATGACAGCATTAATATCAATCATGTCTAACCAACTAAAAATAGAGCTTTGTAATTGTTTCACAGATTCAACAGTATAATTATATCCCACAAGGTCATTGATGTTTTCTATTGAAGGTTCTAATAAATTAAAATCATTTAAGTAAACTTCGTAGCCAGCTACTTCATTGTTATTCCAGTAATTTAATTTTTGTATTTGTTTTAAATCAACAAATACTAAATTTTTGTCAAAATCAGAGAATCCAGTATTATAAATACCTTTAACATAAAAGTCTTTTACGCGCGGCTCATAATCAATATAATTGTTACCATTTAACGTAGTATCTGCTAATTTCTTTTTGGTCATGAAATACACCAATAGTTTTTGATTTAATTTTAGGTGAAGCTTATGAGCAAGTGTTTGAGATATAAAAATGTCTTTGCTTATAGAGTCTTGGTGAATAGTCAAAGCCTTCCCTTCCTTAATATAAGACTTTAAATAACTCCAGTCATAATCGCTTGAAATACCTTTTAAGACAATTCCCTCATTTTCAGTTTTGGTTTTTAAAATTCCGTTTTTTGTAGCAAATGCTTGAATATGTTTAATATTCTGTGTTGATTTTATTTTTTTTAGGAGTTCCTCATCAAATGTTATTGGATTTGGTTCCAATGATTGATTTGGATCATAATCATTTATTTGAAGATGTGAGGTGAAGGTGGTTATTTTTTCAATGATTTGTTTTTGGAATCCTGTTACAACTGCCATCGTTACTATCATCACCGCTACCCCTAAGGCAATTCCCGTAATACCAATATTTACAATTGGACTAGAAATTGTGTTTTTTTTCTGCCCTTTATTTAAAATACGAGTAGCTATATATCTCGAAAAATTCATTCGATATAAAGATAATGAATTTTATGATTTAGCATTTTTTTTGTGTGATGCAACAGCTTGTATTTATTATATTTACACCATCAACCTAAACCATTATATGAGATTTTTATTTTGTTTAAGCTTTCTGTTTATTAATATATTTATTATTTCTGCTCAAGACGATATTCAGTCTTATCAGTCAATAACAACTGGGGCTCAACAAATGGATTTGTATTTGCCGAAATTAAAAAACAAGAAAGTTGCCATAGTAACAAATGCTTCTGGTGTTATTCATCACACTCATATTGTGGATACTTTATTGAAATATAAAATTAATATCGTAAAAATATTTGGACCAGAGCATGGCTTTAGGGGAACAGCAGATGCTGGCGAAAAAGTGAACAGTGGAAAAGATGCCTTAACCAATATTGCCGTAGTGTCATTATATGGTTCGCATAAAAAACCAACCAAAGAAGATTTGAAAGGCGTAGAAGTTGTGGTTTATGATATTCAAGATGTTGGGGTTAGATTTTACACATATATTTCTACCATGACTTATGTAATGCAGGCCTGTGCTGAGAATAACAAAGAATTAATTATTTTAGATAGGCCAAATCCAAATGGATTTTATATTGATGGACCAGTGATGACAGATAAATACAAGTCATTTTTAGGCATGCATCCGGTACCAATTGTTTATGGGATGACTTGTGGAGAATATGCTCAAATGGTCAATGGAGAGGGCTGGTTGAAGAATAAAAAGAAATGTAAATTGTCTATTATTCCATTAAAAAATTACGATAGATCAAAATTTGTTTCAGGATTACCCGTGAAGCCATCTCCTAATTTGCCTAATGATACGGCTATTTTACTTTATCCGACCTTGGGTTTGTTTGAAGGAACAGTTATGAGCCTGGGAAGAGGAACGGATTATCCTTTTCAATATTTAGGTTCTCCTTACCATAAAGGAGTGGAAACATTTTCTCACTATCAATTTACGCCATTATCTAATGCTATTTCAAAAAAACCGAAATACCAAGATACTCTATGCTATGGAACTAAGCTATTGCCAAACTCTATTTCTTGGCTAATAAAACATGCTCAGGTTGATCTCTCTTTTTTCATCGAAGCCTATTCTACCTTATATAATCAACCTAATGTTCAACAAAAATTCTTCGACCAAAATTTTAATTACCATTCGGGTAATGATGATTTGCAAAATCAAATTAAACAAGGATTAGGTAGTGCTGAAATTCGAGATACTTGGCAAAAAGATATTACTAGTTTTAAATTAATACGTAAAAAGTATTTAATTTATCAAGATTTTTAAGACTTAGAGATTATTTTTCGATTCCCATTAAATTAATCTTATTTTTGCAAAACAATTTTGGAGAGGTGTCAGAGTGGTCGAACGAGCAAGCCTGGAAAGTTTGTATACGGGAAACTGTATCGTGGGTTCGAATCCCACCTTCTCCGCTTAAAACAACTCAAAACCCCTTTATTTAAAGGGGTTTTGTTTTTTCGGGGTGGATACTGGGGTGAAATTTCATGTATTGTAGTTCAATTTGCTTTATTACTGTTAATAACTTCCTTGTACTTGCCTTTTATCCTTAAAGCTTCTTGCAACTCAGCCTCGTTAATTAACAAAAAACCTCCAGACCTTAGTCTATCAATGTCCCTATTTTTTAGAGCTTTATAGAGTTTTATTTTGTTGTTAATATTTACGTGGCTCGTATGATATTTTTTGCAAGCATCTTTAATTGAAATGAAATCTGGAACATTACTCTGGTTGACAGTTGGCATCAATTTTTGCATCAGCTTCATTATAGCAAGCTGATTTTGCTCAATGTTTTCTAAACGCTGAACAATACTTAGTAATGCCTTACCCTCTAAAAGTGTAACTCCTTCCATTTCAATTAATTCAATTAACTAAAATCACTATTAGTGATTTATTTTAATCTTTTTTCTCATCTTTTTTAGGGGAAATTGGTTGTACATTCAATTTGTAGGATTTTGCTATTTGATAGACGATAATTCCAGTACCCATAACAGCTAAAGAAATTAATGCTATTTTGCCCCAATTTGGATTGGTTGGCAATGTATGAATTTGTTTAAATATCATAATTTTGAGATTATAGGTTATGTGAATAAATTAAAGCAAAAAGGACATCTTTTGGAGTATTTAATGTAATGTTCATTTGCCCTTTATCTGTCATAATGGTATCAGTTTTGCCTTTTACTTTACTAAATAAATATGCCAGTCGAGGATCTGAGTAAATTTGTTGATTTGATTTAAGTTCTTGTATACTCTTTTTTAAAACAGCATTCTCCTCGGAGAGTGTATTTATTTTACTTATAAATTGCTGCGAATTATTACTTTCCAAGGATCGTTCCAGGTCAGCATTTTTTTGTTTTAAATCATCCAACTGATAAGTCAAATTATTAACTTCCTCTAATAAGGAGGGATGGTTTATTAGAATATTCTCACAATATTCACTTAATGATACGTCGACCGATTTTGCTGCATCAATTAAATTTAATTTTTGTTCGGGGTAAACTCTTACTCCTACATTAACCTTACGGTTTCCGTTTTCGATGATTTCATCTTCAATTTTTTCTGTATTCATTGTTTTATTTTTATAACGCTTAAGACTATTCTTAAGTGCTACAATTATAAAAAGAAACGATATTGATTCCCATTGAAAAAAGTCAAGGGAAATCAAGATAGAAAATTAAACAAGTTTGAGGTCGTCGAAAATTTTCTGAATAATTTTAAGATTAGAACTTAGTGGTTTCTTATCATTAAGATTTTTAATTACCTGATTCAAAATTGTATTTAGGTTTTTTTTGTCAAAATTACCAACTGATTTTTTAAAGATCCTACAAGCTATATCATCAAGTTGATAACCATGAAATTGCTTCTGCTTTTTAAAGATTAAATATAATAAGTACATTAATTGGTTTGGTGACACTCTCCATTCTATTGGTTTTTTTGGAAATTCATTGTAAATTAAAAATAACTCAGAAAATGAGTCGTGATTATAAATCTTATTTTCTAAAAATAAAGCATCATGTAGTTTTTTTAAATCATCCTTATTATATGGCCAATAGGTATAATTATTAACTTGTATTTTTTCAATACCAAAATCTAGTGTTGCTTTTGATTTTTTATTATCATCATTTTTGGAAACTTCTGGCTTTAAAAATATACGATTTTGATTAACCCAATTCATTATTCTTTCAAGTCGAATAGTGTTGTCAAATGGACTATTATTTATTATAAATCGATATACACCATGTTCCACAAATGATGGAAATAAACCTTTTCCTTTCCAGATTGCATTTTGGTAACTAAGAAGCGCTTCAATTTTATTTATATCAAATGCAATCAATGTCCTTCCCAAAAAGGATTCAAAACCATGAATGTTACTATTTATAATAATTGGATATTTCATCTCTAAAATTTGATTTGCAGGCAAATCCATATTTTTACAATGAATTTCTATAGGATATTTTAATATTTTTAAATAATCATCTTTTGAAACACCCTTTCGGATTTTTGCATTTTCTAACAACTCTTTTATTTTAAAATAACTTTCTACTATATCTACATCATATTCATGCTTTGAAATAGTCTTAAGTTTTGAAAGTCTAACCTGATCGTAAATGGCTTGACGTTTCTTTTTTTCATCATCTCGATTTATTGTTTTATTATATTTGGTAATGTATAATTTAAAATTATTCGCATCTGCAAATTGGATAAATGTTTCACTAGTTAACTTACCTTTATACTTTATCCTCAGCCATTCAGCAAATTCTCTCTCGTGAAAAATCGCATCAGCTATCTTCTCGTTTTCCGAAAAAGACGCATTAGATTTAATAGTTAAAAAATAGGCTTCGTAAATAGCGATAAAAAATGGGCTTAAAAATTTTTTCATTTGTAAATTGTTTAAACTAATTTAATCATAATAACTTAAAAATATTTGGTATGGTGATTTTATCTTGTCAGCACTATTAGCGTTTTTGCTATTCCAAAATATTCATATAAATTAAGTTATATAATATTTTATTATAATTGGTTACCTTTTTATTACTCGTTTATAAATTGATGAAACCAATAATAATTTATACAATGAACAACCCTATAAAATTATTTTTAAAGAACGAGGATTCTGAAAAAAAACACAAAAAATATTGCTGCTGAATTAGATGAACCAAATACATTTGAATTTGTAAAAGTTGACCTACGCGAATTAGGTTATAAAAAAGTCGTTGCAACAGGCGGAAATTTAGAATCTCTAAAAAATTTATTGCAAGATTTATGCAATGGACATTTAATTGATGCTAATGAAGATGAGTAAACTCAGAATAAAGAAAAGACAAGGTTAATAAAGAAATTGAAGCCCTAAATATCGAAAAAATGAATCAAGAATCTGAACTTAATAAAATATTAACTACTGATATTTCAAACAAAAATGCTCAAATTAATGATTTGAAAAGGCAATGTTTAAACTTAGAAATAGAGCATGAAAAGGCAAAAAGTAGTAGTTATAAAAGTAACTTTAATTTGAATTTATATTGGCCAATTTTTATAGCCGCTAGTATTTTTCTTTACGGGTTTTATTTAAGTGCATTTCATACAGCATTTTTTAGAGATATTAATAAGTTTGCACTGGGATTTCTAATAAAAAGTGGACAAAACTTAGTTAAGATTTAGGCTGCATTTTTTAGGTTAGACATCATAATAACGTTTTTTTGCATTGTACCCTACGGATTGGATTTATCGAACTTTTTAAATGATTTTCAAACAATTAGAGTAATGATGTGCTCCCAAATTTGAAAACAGTTTTGTTATGAGTTATAATTAGAACTTTCAGTTATTATTTTTTAACTTTTTAGTTAGGGTGTGTGCAATCAAATACAAATGTTTAGCATCATCGATTAATAATCTCAAATAATCTATTTTAGGATTATTCTGAATTTGCTTATGAGAATAAGTAGTACTACTGAATTATTTGCCTAAGTAGTAGTACTGAATTTTTAATAAATTTTCTAAGTAGCGAATTCAAAATTCACTATGCTTTAAAATTTTAAATCAAGGATAAAATTATTTTTTTAAACTATTAACACTTGATATTATCATTTATGTATTGACTTTTAAAAATGAATACATAATTTATATAATTATTCTAAGGATTATTTTATTATTAATGATGATTTTGAATATTTATGTTTGAACATAAAAACTCAAAGACATAATTAAAGTTGATACTTATTAATTAATTTCGATATGAAATGTAGATGCACTACAATATTTAGTTTTATTTTAAACTTAAAAAAATGAAAAAACAAAAATTTATATTACTGGCATGTTGTTGTTTGATTTGGAATGCGTTTTTTAGCCAAACCAACCTCGTTCCCAATTTTTCTTTTGAACAACGGGACACCTGTCCTACTGTTGGAGACCAAATACAATACTGTACTGGATGGTTTAAAAGTAGTGGTAATTCAAGTACATTTCTTACAAATACTACTCCAGATTATTATAATGCTTGTTCACCAGATACACTTATGGGTGTTCCAAGAAGTTCTACTGGGTTTCAATATGCCCACAGAAATTGTAATGCCTATGTAGGATTAGTAAGTTATGAAATCCCAGGGTACCCTAATTACCGAGAACATGTAGGAATTCAACTCAGCTCTCCTCTGGTTATTGGCCAAAAGTATTTTCTTTCCTTTTACACTGTTATGGGTGGCGATTTATTAGAGGGGGGGTATTATTATACAATGCCTTCAAACAAAATTGGAATGAAGCTATCCACAATTCCTTTCACTGAAAACAACCCAGCCCCGATAAATAATTTTGCGCACCTCTATTTACAATCAGTGCTGAATGATACTTTAAATTGGACGCTTGTTTCGGGAAGTATCATTGCCGATTCGTCATATAAATATTTAGCCTTAGGTAATTTCTTTGACGATGCAAATACAGATACTGTTCATTGGAATTGTTCTCAATGCCAAAATATTTTTGGTTACTTCCTGTTAGATGATATATGTATTTCCACCGATTCCTTGTTGTGCAACGGAGGAATAAATAGCATGACGTGTACTACTTCAATAAATGAGATTAATTCTGATTTTGAGCTAAAACTATTTCCGAATCCAGTTTCAGATTTTCTAACTATTTCCATTAGAGGAAATATGGAAGCCGAAGTACTAATTTATGACATTTATGGAGCTGTTGCATTTGCCACTGTAATAAAGGGGCGTTCTATCTTAGTAAATCTTTCCACCTTACCAAGTGGAACTTATGCTCTTAAAATCGTAAACAAAACAAAGAATAACTATACAACTAAAAAAATAATTAAACTTTAAACTAAACGCCATGAGAACAAAAAAACAAATTGCCTTAACGGTCATATTGACCTTTTTCTCTCTGTTTTCTTTCGGCCAAGGAGGAGCACTTGGGAATGCCAGACCAGCTTTTGGAGCACTTCCTCTTGGTTGGACGAGTGGTACCCCTGGTCCCCTTGACATTCGCAACGATTTGGTGAATCAACCGATTAACTTTTTCACGCAAAGTGCACAACGCATGACCATCCTCGGAGGGCCTGTTGGTGGGCCTACTACTGGTTTTGTAGGCATAGGAACCATATCATCACCAACAGAAAAATTGGAAGTTGAATCTGGTAACATAAATCTTTTTACAAATACAAATTCTTTGATGCTTGGTTCTAAACCTATACTTTGGCATAAAGGGAATGCCTTAAATCTTTTTGTTGGTATTGGCGCAGGTGCTGGCCACAGTGGTGGCGCTAGTAATAATTCATACTTTGGTTCAAACGCAGGTTTTATTGGTAATGGAGCTACTACATTTAATAAAAATAATACTTTTTTAGGTTCGCAGGCAGGTTATAATAACGATGGAGGGGAGAATGTATTTGTAGGTTACAGATCTGCTTTTGGTATTACAGGAATTAATACAAATGGGTTAACCGCAGTGGGCACTTATGCAGGTGAAACAGGAACTCAAAATGGAGAAACTGTATTTGTAGGTTATGAGGCGGGTAGATATACCCTGTCAACTTCAAATTGTTTTGTAGGGTATGCTGCAGGTCGTAATAGCACAAGTGGCAGTAGCAATGCATTTTTTGGAACTGCAGCAGGAGGTAATAATACCTTGTATGATTATAATACCTACGTTGGGGCTGGCAGTGGTGCAAATAGCAATGGACATAAAAATACCTGTGTAGGAAAATCATCAGGTCAGTTAGGTGTAGGAAACCGAAATGTTTTATTAGGTTTTAATACAATGTCTTCTGCAAATAGTGGCAGTCAAAATGTTATAATTGGTTCCGATGCTAATTCCACAACCATTGGTAATAATTTTAATACTATGGTAGGAACTGATGCCGGTTTAATTTATACCACTGGAGATAAAAACACCTTTATAGGACACCAATCTGCTAAAAATCAAACTACAGGTCATTATAATACATATTTAGGTAATAATACTGGTAATATTTTATTAAGTGGAAATAAAAATACTTTTATTGGTACCAATGCAGATGCCACTTTAGGTGTAACTCTATTAAATAATGCCACAGCTATTGGAGCTGATGCGAATGTTACACATGATAATCATATGATTTTAGGAAATAATAATGTTAATGTAGGGATTGGATTAAGCGCCGATGCTACAGGTCCACAAAATAAATTAGAAATCAATACGGCAGCGCTTACACCTGTTCCAGGTGCAAGTGGATTGCGATTTAGAGATTTAACTAGTGGTTCTTCGCCAATCACAAATCCTGGTACTGGAGTTTTATCAGTTGATGTAAATGGAGATGTGATTTATGTTGATAAAGGAATAAGTAATAGCTTAGGTAATGTTTGTGGAACTACGTCTAATCCGTTACCTAACAATTGGGAGATCCCAATGAATGGAAAAAATTTTAACTTTACTGATATAGCAAACTCGGCATCAAGTATGCATATTGGTAATCCTTCTTGCTCAACAACATTAGGAAGATTAAATGTTTATAATGATAATTTAGGTATAGCAGGAGCTTTTAGCTCAAACTTAAATACGACAACAACTTCATTTGGTGTTAATTCAAGTATTACAAATAGCGGAATAGGCAGTGTTATTTCTGTTCAAGGTACTGCTAACTCCACCAATGCTGGAGGAACAGCAAGAGGTTTAAGAGGGGAAGCTATCTCCAACAATGGCTTGCTTGCAGAGGGCGTTAAAGGTATTTCGATTTCAAATAATAATTGTAGACAAAATATAGCTGTTGGTGGTTTGGCTGCAAATGGAGCTGCTTTTTCAATTTCAGGTGATTTTGACGTGGAAGTTTCGAATTCTGGATTAAATGAAGGGGTAAATATTGAAGTGATTAATGGGACTAATTCTTCAGCTATCAATTATGGAATTAATTCGCAAGCAATTACAGTAGGTTCTATAAATTTTGGAGGTTACTTTGAAGCTGACGGCGCGCATGTTAATTATGGAGTTTATGGTGTATCTTCTGCAAGTGGAAGTAATCCTCCAAGTGGCCCTAATTATGCTGGATATTTTGACGGAGATGTTGTAAGAACTGGCACAGATAATTTTACTTCTGACGCTAATCTGAAACAAAATTTCGATACGATTATCAATGCATTAGGAATAATTAATCAATTGAAGCCGAAAACTTATGAATATAAACAAAGTTCATTTCCAAGTATGAATTTGCCTGGAGGGAAGCAATATGGTTTGATTGCACAGGATGTTCAATTAATTTTACCGGAATTAGTAAACAATAATACCCATCCGCCAAAACTAGATTCTGTTGGAAATATTATAGTGCCATCATTTAATTATTTATCACTTGAGTATCAGCAATTAACTGGTATAATAATTAAAGCGATTCAAGAACAGCAAGTAAAAATTGATAGTTTAACAAACGTAATAAATCTCAAAGATAGTTTGCAAAATGCTCGTTTGTTAGCACTTGAAAATACAATCAATCAATGTTGTTCAAACACCTCTGCACGCAAATCAAATTCAACTATGAATCAAGTAGATATAGAATTAAGTGATAAAGATGCGATTGTTTTAAATCAAAATGTACCAAATCCATTTGCAGAACAAACAACAATTGCATACAATGTGCCTGAAAGCGTTTCAAAAGCGCAATTGATTTTCTTTAACTCAAACGGTCAGGTCATACAAACACTTGATATTAAAACACGAGGTAAAGGCAGGGTAAATGTATTTGCAGCTGATTTATCATCAGGACTATATCATTACACCTTAGTAGCTGATGGTAAAGTAGTAGATAGTAAAAAAATGGTGAGAGAATAATGCTTGTTTAATTTACATAAGATCGCAGAAAAAAATTATCACGAATTGCTTAATAATACTCAAGCAAAGAGATTTTTTTTACTTTTTTTTAATTCTAAAAAAGTGATGAAGTTAATATTATTAATGATATTTAATAATATATTTGCGCCCAATTAAAAATATTTAAAATCAGCACTTTTATGAAAATTCACAAAAATCGTCTCTTAACCTGCCTGTTATTAATTGGATTAGGACTAACTAAAACTAATTTAGCACAAACAGGTGTAGATTGTGTTAACGCCATTACGGTAACTCAAACTTATACACAATCTTTAAGTGTTTTAGGTGCTGAAAAATGGTATAAGTTTACAGCAACTTCAGAAATTTTAAACCTAAACGTTAATGAATTATATAATAATGTTAATGTTAGTAAAGTAGAATTATATAGTGGTAATTGTGCAACGCTTAATTTAATTACAAAAGACTCGCTAACAACACCTAATGATAGTATAAAAACAATTGTGAGTAATACCTTAACTGTTAGCAGTGTATATTATATTAAGCTTAGCTTTTTAAATACTAACACCCAATCAAATTATACATTATCAATAAATCAAACAGTATTAATACCTCTATGTACATTTTGTACTGCTGATTATAATACAGGTGTAAATTATGCTTGTTATCAGGGCTGTGCAGGAAATGCTCCAACTATTAATATCTGTATTGGTACCCCTATCTGCATCACCTGGGATTGCAATCAAACTAATGGTTCAACTCAAACTTTTTCATTTTCAAATGGCGATCCACCCGTAATTGTAGGCTCTGGTTATCAATGTGGTGTTTATACACCATCAACAGTAGGTAATGTTGATGTTATCGCTGCAGCACTAGTTGATACTCAATGCGATGGAATATTATTACATCTCAATGTTATTGGCACACCAACTATTTTTGTTAATTCAAAAACTATTTGTACAGGGCAAAGCGCCACATTAACAGCAACAGGTTCAACTTCATATACATGGTCTACTAACCAAACAACTAATCCAATAGTTGTTAGTCCTACAGTTACAACGGCATATACCGTATCTACCTCAAACTCTTGTGGTACAAGTACCGCAGTAGCTTTAGTAACTGTTGTTAACCCGCCTATTCTTACTGTAACGCCATCTCAAACCATTTGTGCTGGACAAACAAAAACCTTAACAGCATCTGGGGCTAGCACGTATACTTGGAGTACAGGAGCCAACACAAGTTCAATTGCTATTACGCCTAGCATAACCACTACATACACTGTTACTGGAGCTAATACTTCGGGATGTGTCAGTACTAAAACCGTTACGATATATGTTGCACCAAATTTTACCTTAACGGCCACTGCATCGCCTACAGTTATTTGTGCCGGTAATAGCACAACACTCACAGCCAGTGGCGCCACAAGTTACACGTGGAGCCCAGGAGCTTTAAATAGTGCATCAGTGGTTGTTTCTCCAACAATTACAACCACTTATACAGTAGCAGGTAATAATGGAGGGTGTACCAATACTAAAACATTAACCATCTTGGTAAACCCAAAACCAACTGTTACCATAACAGCTTCTTCTGCTACGGTTTGTGCCGGTAGCACTGTTACACTTTCAGCCACAGCTGGATTAAGCACTTACAGTTGGTTTCCTTGCTCATCAGGATGTAATACTAATACATTAGTATACACTGCTGTTGCAGGTTCTAATACTTATTCGATTAATGTTACTGGAACAAATGGTTGTACTAACACGGCAGTTAAAACAATAACAGCAGTTGCAAGTCCAACATTATCTGTTAACTCTGCCAGTATTTGTAGCGGTAATACGGCTACCTTAACTGCTAGCGGCGCATCTGCTTATACTTGGACTCCCGGCGCTGCAACAGGCTCAATGGTGGTGGTTAGCCCAACTGTTACTACAAATTATACCGTTACTGGTATAAATGTAAATGGTTGCACTAGTAGCGCTATTAGTTCGGTATTTGTTTCTTCTAATCCACCTGCGCCATTTAGCATTTTAACCAATCCTCCATCACCAGTTATTGCAAACGGAACTGGTACAAATACAATTATTCTTTCTACCTCAATTACCAATACAACTGGTTTAACCTTTAGTTGGTTACCTAGTGGCGCCCCAACAGCCACTACAAATTTTAATTTATCGCAACCCGAAATTATAAGCCTTACAGTAAATAATACGCTTTGTGGTGGCTCAACTACCCAAAGTATTTGTGTAAACTATGTTGCCAATACTTGTTCAAACACAGCTTTACCTGTTTTAAATAATTACACGTTAACATCTCCCACACAAATTGCAAATGGGTCGTATTTTGTAACTGGTACGTTAACTTTAGCTTGGTCGTGGGATGATCCAAATATTAATTCCGCTTCGCTGGATAATAAATCTTTTTTAATGAGCACGGGTTCAAAAGTGGTAATACCTCCTACTGCGAAAGTTAGAATTGGTTTAACGAAATTTTATAGTTGTAGTGGTATGTGGCAAGGTATTGAGTTGCAGAGTAATGCAACTAATGCTGCACAGATTGCCTTGGGGGGTGTTGAAACAAGAATTGAAGATGCTTATAAAGCTATTTCATGCACCAATCCTTTAAGTAGAATTATTATGCAAAGTGGTGTTGTGTTTAATAAAAATTATATTGATGTTGATATTAGTTTTTCAACAAATTCAGGATCTGCTTTTGATTTAAATTATACTCCACCAATTAATTACTTATCTGAATCATCAGCTACCTCGCCAGGTAGTAATTTAAAATGCAGTAGCTATTATGCTCCTACTGTAAAAAGTAGAAGCTATGCAGGAATAAAAACAAATAACGTAGGCGTTTTAAATTACAATACACCCACTTTACCTGCCAATTATTCTGTTGTAAAAAACAAAGACTATGGTTTTTATTTTACTAATACTAATGCCAATGTTAATAATGTGAATTTTAATAATGCCGTGGGGATAGCCTATAGCTATGCATTAAATTTTGTGCCTAAGCCTGCAGGCGTGGGTATTTATTCTGAAAACTCTGGCTACTTAAATGTAAAACCAGCGATCACGCCTACCATTGGCGCCACTACAACCTTTAGTAATATGGGCTATAGTATCATTACCAATAACACCTATACAGTTGATATTCAAAATACAGAACATTTATCTTCTATTCAATCTTTTACAACTGACCCAGTTTGGGGTGGTATTTATTGGGGCGTTGGATTGGTGGGGCAAGCCGGTTATGGTTTAAACGGTGTGTTTGCAACCAATGCCAGAGATGTAATGCGAGTAAATAATAACACATTTAATAACAATTACTATCCTGTTACAGCTAATTACACAGTTGCTCCAAGTAGTACTAATACGATGAGCATTGCTCAAAATACCATAAACACCTCAAATGTAAATGGTGTCAGAGAAGGAGTTACATTTAATTCGGCACTAACGTTTACACCTACCCTAAATAATATGCGCATAGCAGCTAATACTTTTAGTAATGTAAGCATTGGAGTTAAAGTAACCGCTACTAGCGTTGGATTACGTATTAGTAACAATACATTTACTATACACCCTTCTGGAACAAACCCTAAGGGAATTTATATAACTGGTAGTAATGCTGTAACCGCAGATAATAATACAATTTACGGTTCATTAACTAGTACTAATCTTGCGACGTGGAATGTAAACCACCATGGTATATTGTGTGAAAACAGCCCTGGTTGTAAAATTAAATGTAACACTATTACACAAACGGGTGTTGGTGTGGAGTATAAAGGTGGTAACTCTAGCCCTGGTGACGGTTTATTAAAAAATAATTTTGTTTATCCAATGCGCCGTGGTTTGGTATTAAGCAACGGAGGTATTGTAGGTATGCAAGGCAGTAATACGGGCACTGTAACTGGGGCTAGTGCTAACCTTTGGACAGGCGCTTGGCCAGCTGCTAATAATGCTGACCCTAACCAAACCTATGTGGGTGGGCCGTTAGGTGGGACAATACCAAGCATATCTGCAAATAGTCCTTTATGGGTGCGCTCAACCGAAGTACCTTTCGATAATGGATGGGCAGCACCATCAAGTCCTGTTCATTTATACAACTTTGCAACAACAACATTTACAACAGCTGTTAATGATTATACCTCATGCCCAACAATATTAACTTCAGGCTTAAAAGTAAGTGCTGGTGGTAGTAGTATAGAGGATAGAGATGAAGATTTTGTGCGCTACATTAACACTATATTACCAAGTACCAATGCAGGATACACGCCACAAGATAAATTTTTATTAAAGCAATTTATGTTTGATGATTTAACTCAAACACCTAGTAGTAATGTCACTTTAGTTAATTTTTACAATCAACAGCAAAATACAGCAATTAATGCTTATGCTGATATTGATAGTTTATTAGCAAATGGTAACTTAAATTTAGCAAGCACTAAAAATAGTTCTGCATCAACTACTAATGATATCACTCAAACACAAAATGCCTATAATATATTATACATCAATGGCATTCAATCAAATACTGATTTAGATAACTTAGCAGCCATTGCCAATTTATGTCCACAACAGTATGGTAATGCAGTTTACGAAGCCAGAGCATTACTGCAAAGCATTACTTTTTTAAGTAAAGATTATAACGATAGTTGTTACACCAACAAGCTAACGGCACGAATGGGTTATGATGATGAAGCAAAAAGTGTTAGTGTTGCAGAAGGTGTACAAGCGCGTTTATACCCAAATCCTAATAATGGTAGTTTTATGTTGGCGTATGATTTAAAAAATAATACAGATGCTACAGTAACTATTGTTGATATTGCAGGTAAATTAGTATTTAAAGGCTCTATTGATAAGTTAGATAATATCACAAATATTAGTACGAATAACTTAAACAATGGTATTTATTTTATACAAATTAGTCATGATAAAACCTTGTTATGGACAGATAAATTAATTATCAGTAAATAAAAATTAAAAGAGGAGCAAATTTGCTCCTCTTTTTTGTATCTTTAAATTATGAAACATTGGTGTTTAATAGGTTTTGTTTTGTTTTGTTTTGTAATAAAAAACAAAGCACAAAATTTAGTGCCTAATCCATCTTTTGAACAAGGTGTTGATTGTGTAAATCCTTATTTAGAAAATGCGATTCCTTGGTGTACAGCCAATTCTAATATGGGAACTTCTGCATACTACCAATCATGTCAAACGGCTTCATTATTTAAAACACCATACCAATATAATGATCCATGCATGAAAAGCTATCAAATTCCACATTCTGGAGTTGCGTATATTGATATTGGAAGTTTTGTAATGAGTTCTGTACAAGAGAGTACTGTTCCTCAAGTTAAACTAATTGATACGCTAAAATCTGGTAAAATATATTGCGTCACTTATTATGTAAGTGTATGGAATAATGCCAAATATACTATTGATAAGCTAGGAGCATTATTAACACCAACTCCTTTTCCCTGTTTTGTAGCAGGTGGTCCAACAGTAGCTATTGCTGGGCAATACACTCCACAAGTCGTAAGCACACCAAGCGTTGCTATTGGAGATACTTTAAACTGGACAGAAGTAAGCGGTAGCTTTACTGCTATTGGCAACGAAGCTTATTTAGCTATTGGAGATTTTTTTACGCATAGTCAACATTATATTTTAAATAAATATCCAACTAACTGTAATGGCTTAGCATTATATTATGTAGATGAAGTTAGTGTAGAAGAAGTAGAAATTGCTAAAGCAAAAAATGATACTTTAGTATACCAAGGAGATAGTGTGGTTGTTGGAGCAAATAATAGTGAGGCTGCTTTATTTAGTTGGCAACCGACAGCAGGTTTAAGTTGTACCAATTGCCCTAACCCTAAAGCAAGTCCAAGTGTAACTACAACCTATACAGTAACTAAAACGCAGTGTAAGGCAGTCACCAGTGATGTGATAACGGTGAGTGTGAGTCCGGTGGGGGTAAGAGATATAAGTTATTTGAGTGAAGTTGTTGGAGTGAGTCCAAATCCAACTAATGATGTGATAAATATTAACGTTGGCAACATACATTCTGATGATTTAAAAATTAAAATAAGTGATGTGTTAGGTAAAGAATTATTAGTTACTGATTACCAAAAACAAATCAATATATCTTATTTTGAAACAGGAATTTATTTTGTTTCTATACTGCAAGGAAATAAAACCTTAGTAACGAAGAAAGTTATTAAGGAGTAGAACAGTCTTTTATTTTTTGCAGCCAAAAAGTAAACAATCACGCCAAGGCGTGATATGATTTTGTGATAGTCGAAAAATTGACTTTTTGTATTGAAACAAAAAGTTGACAATCACGCTTTGACGTGACAAGGCTCATTAAAAGTTAGCTAAAATCTGCATAGCATCAATCTTCCGAGCGCATGCTGGCTCATCGCTAAAAATGTTTACTAAACATTTTTTTTAACGCTCTGCCCTTTGAAGCGCTTCGCGAACAGCCCAAAGAATCTGCGCACATGCTACCACATTTGATGCTATTTGATTTACACGCTAAATTTTAAAATGCCATAAATCTTAAACGCCAAAATTATTGTTTAATAATTTTCTTTGTTACTAATAATTGATTGTTTTGAAAAACAGTTAAAAAATAAATTCCTTGCTCTAAATCAGAAATATCAATTTCTTCTTCGTATTCAATTTGTTTTATTTCTCTTCCAAGAACATCGGTTAATTTAATGTTTAATCCTGTTTGATTTTTAGAATTAATAGTGAGGCTTATTTTTTCATTTGATGGATTAGGATATAATTTAAAATGATATTTATTATATAGTTCTTTTACACTTATGGGATTACATTCATATAGACTTACATCATCTATATATATATATATAACATCATTTGGGTTATCTGAAAAACTACAAAGTGAATTAAAAGAGCTTAATGTTCTGGTTTTCTTTAAATGATCTCCGTCTTTAAAACACCCAATAGTTAAATGAGTTTCGCCTCCTTGCGCCGTAAACGTACTGCTAATTTTAACCCAATTTAATGTGTCCGTAAAATAGTATGTGGTATCAAATTGTACTTGACATTCAATACTATTGGTAAAACTTCCAACACTTGTTGTAAACGAATTTTGAGACAGATACATCCCTAATCTGTTTGTTTTAAATTCACAAACATCTGCCAATACTGCATAAAACTCCCCATAATAACAAACACCTGCCTTTAATGTATCATTTAACTTTACAGCAACATATTCCGAATAATAATTAACAGAATCATTTATTGTTGGGACTTTGTAAACACCAATACCAACCATGGCATTTCCAGTTTTGGGAAATTGATAGCCATAACAAGTTAGTGGAATGGTGCTTGTAAGAGGGTAATTAGCCGTATATGTATTTGCACATACATTTATATAATCAGGTGTTGAATTTGAAGGATTGAACCAGTATTTTGTTTTGTTTAAACCCATATATGAAAAACACATTTGCGTCGAAACAGTATCTTCAAAACTATAATTAGGAACAAGATTAACTTGTGCTTTTAATTCAAAACAAAACAAAACAAAGTATGTATTTTAACTGTTTCATAAAACAAGTGTTCCGCCTTTATGGGGCGGAACACTAAGATAGTTAATTATTTAATGATAATTAGTTTGTCTGTTTTAAATGTACTACTATTTATTTTTAAGTTGTAAAAATATGTTCCTGCATTTAGCTCTGATACATTTAGTTTTGTAACTCCATTTCGAAGAGTTTGGTCTTTAATATACTCGCCAAGTAAATTGTAAATTAAAATAGAAGCTTGTTCATTGGAACCCATATCCATTTCAATTGTAATTTCTTCGCTTGATGGATTGGGATATAATTTAAAATGATATTTACTATTTATTTCTTTAACACTTTGTGGATTACATTCATATAAACTGACATCATCAATATAAAAATAAGTATAATGATGTTGATCTCCTGCAATACCACACAATGTGTTAAAGCCACTTGTTGAGCCAATTTTTTTAACGTGAGTTCCGTCTTTAAAACTACCAATGGTTAAATATGTTTCGCCACCTTGTGCTGTAAAAGTGCCGCTAATTTTCACCCAATTTAAAGTATCTGTAAAATATTGTGTGGTGTCAAATTGAACCTGACATTCTATCGTATTTGTAAAGTTTCCTATACTTGTAGTAAACGAGTTTTGAGTTAGATACATCCCTAATCTATTTGTATTGTATTCGCATATATCTGCCAACACAGCATAAAATACACTATAATAGCATACGCCTGACTTTAATGTGTCATTAAGCTTAACACACGCATATTCTGAAAAATAATTAATTGAATCGTTTACTGTATATACAATATAAGTTCCTAAGCCAACCATAGCATCGCCTGTGCGAGGATATTGATGGCCGTAACATGTTTGTGGTACTGTGGCTATAGCTGGATAATTTGTAGTAAATGTATTTGCACAACTATTTACATAATCTGGGGAACTATTTGAAGGATTAAACCAATATTTAGTATTATGAATAGCCATATATGAAAAACACGTATAAGAACCAATAGTATCCTCAAAAGACGAATTAGGAACCAAATTGTTTTGACCAAATATGCTATTAAAAATAATTAATAAAAAAAATATGTATTTGTATCTGTGCAACATCTTATAAAAATTGGAGCACCATAAATATGGTACTCCAATTTACTCAATTATTTTAAAATAATCAATTTATTATTTTTTACCGAACTATTATCAATTATAATATTGTATATATAAGTACCTGATTTTAAATCAGACATATCTATTTTAGTGTTGCCATTTTGTAAAACGTTTTGTTTTACCAATTCGCCTAGTAAATTATAAATTAAAATAGTAGCACTTTTACCTTCTTCTAAAATTAATAATGTATTAATTTCATTAGAACTTGGATTTGGATATACAATAATTTGATTATTATCAGTTGCCACTAAATTATTATCATCACGCATACGATTATTTTTTCTATCATCATCACAATTACTATAATAAATAGTTTTATCAAAGCTCGCTAAAACCGCTCTTGCCTGAAACACGGCATGCCCATCTGTATCAGGGCATTTAACTGCCAGTTTACGTAATTGAATTATCTGCCCATTACTTAACGCACCATTCAAATAATCCGCATAAATACGATTGAACTGCTTATGATTTTGTTCAATAGTATTTATTGGAACAATAGCATTATTTTGAACTACTGCTAAATTACAAATACTATGAGTGCTATCATCTGATAGGGTAGCTAACTGAAATAAACTATCAATTGTATTTAATTTACCAATATTAGTTTGACGAATAGCTCCCATAAAATTAGTAAGTATCGTATCATTACTTAAATCAGCATTTTGTGATAAAATGTTTTGCAATAAATAACGTTTATTTAAATGATTAGTATTTGCTGCATTAGTAATATTACTAGCAATTAAAGTGCTTTGAGCAATTTGATGAGCACTTGCAAATAAACGAACATTATTATTGGAACTCATCTTAAAGGCAGGCGTAATGCTTTGTGCAGTACAAGTATTGGATGCATTAGCTGTTGAATTATTATTACCATAGAAAGGAATCGAACCAGCTGTATTTGTTGAATTAGAAGCAGCAACTAAATATTGTGCTCCATTTTGTGTATATAAAAATCTATTACTAGCATTGCCATTACCACTTACATAAGTTCTTTGTGCCATAGTACCAGTCCAAGTATTATCGCCTGCAAATGGAGTAGCACCCACCCAGTAGGCTTGGCTATTATTAAAATCACCGCCATCTAACCAAACACCATATGCAGCATTACTCATTTTATTATTTACAAACTCATTTGTGTTTGCTAATGTACTGCAAGTGCCTTGTATTTTAATACTAACAGCGGTTTTGTCAATATTGTTGCAATTTATAAAAGGCGAAGATGCATTAACATAATAAATACCAAAATGCCACCATGAACCACTATTTAATGAAGTCATATCAACGGTATTATTGGTTGTATTTGCAAAACTAGAGCCCTCCGCACTAATACCCGATTGAAAATGGTCTTGTGTATTATCCTGAGCCATATGAACTTCATTATCGGTTATTTGAGTACTAAACGTATTTATGGTTTTAATTCCGTTATAATGATTATTGATATAATTATTATAAACCGTGTATTTACCATAAACTGTTGGTGTACCTGTAAGAACTGTAGGTTCACTTAAAGTAATACCAACATTAGTAGAGTATGTGCCAACTGTTGCCGAACTGTTATCAAAACGGTTTTCGGTAATGTTACCGATGACGTTTGAATTATCAGTAAATAAAATACCTTTTAAATTTGCGGTAAATTTATTCTTAACCACATCAACTGTTAATCCACCAAAATTTGTTTCCATATAAAAACCTGTTGTTTGAGTACTAAATGTATTATTGGCAACATATATAGTATTCCTATAACGGCTATAAATACCATAATCATTATCAATAAATATGTTTTTTTGATTGATGCTGTTTGCTCCAATTTGAACATTGCAAGCAGCATTTGGCAAAGCAATAGATGAATGGCTATAAATCATTACTCCTGTGTTATAAACGCCTTGATTTGTATTATATTTTATATTTTGAAAGACGTTATTTTGTATGAGTGCGTTTGCATTTGACGCATTAATACCGATTTGTAATTTATCAAAAATATTTTCTATACCTATATTTGAACGTCCAATGGTAATCATACTATTTGTTGCTCCTGCTTGCAAAGTATTAAATAATTGAATCCCCGTGTAGGCTTTTGATGTTTGGTAAGGCGGTAATAAGTTAACAACATTATAATTATATAAATTTGGCGCAAAACTAAGATTTGGAGTTGTAGGCATGTAAGGTAAACCTGTTGGAACTGGTATTGCACTTGACGTAAAAGCGTTTGAATAAATATCTAAATAACTTACGCTTGATTTATTAGCCCTACAAAGCAATGTTATATAATTTTTATTAAAATAATTCGCTTTTAAAATAATAGTTGATCCTCCAGTAGAATCAACTATCGTTCTGATTCCATCTTCCACTCTTGAAACCCCAATTTCAACAGTGGAATTATTAAGTGCAAAAATTCCGTTCCACATGGCATTACATCCATGAATGTATGACTCTTGTATTTTTAAATATGCTCCCGAATTTACAATAAATCTAGTTAAAGGATCCATTGTAACATCTGCTGTCATAATAGTTAAAGTACCTGAACTAACAGTGATAGTACCGCTAAATTGATATTTAACAGTGGTTGTACCTGTTAAGGTTGTGGAAGTTGTAAAGGTTGTATTTGTAAATTTAGTTGTGTTTGGCGGTTTTGCACAACATGATAATAAAGTGATGCAACCTGAATTTGAACAACCTAAAGTATTAGTAATAGTTGCGCAAACATTTACGTTTTGATTAATTGTAGCAAAATTAATAGTTGGTGTGTTCGTTGCACTCCCGGTAATAGTATAATTAGAAGTCGGAATAATTGAACCAGTAGTAGCATCTTTTACAGACCAAGAATAAGAATACGTGCCTATTGGGCTAGGAGTTGCTGTAAAACTATTTATGCCATTACAAATACTATTTGTATTGGTTGCAATTGTAACATTAATAGTTGGTACATTTATACTATAGGTATAAGTATTAGAACAATAGCTTGTATTAACAGTTAAAGAACCTGTGTAATTACCTGTAGTAGCATAAACATGAGTTGTTGCAATATTTGTACCTGTATTAACAACAGGACTTCCATCACCAAAATTCCAATTATATGTATAAAATGTAGAATTTGCGACACAAAAATTTGTTGGCGTATTAACAGCTAAAGTAACTGTAGTATTTGCGCAAATAGTTTGTGATGGTACGTTAAAATTAATTTCTTTAACTGAAACATCATCAACATATATGTATGCTCCAGCGTTAGTATTAGTATAAGTACATCCACTTGTAGTTGAAGTTGTAGATGCTCCAAATGGGTTTGCAATTGAATATATATTAATAAAAGACTCATCTCCCACAGCAGCGCAATAAGGGAAGCTTACTTTTACCCAATTAGTTTTATCATTTGATAAATTTGGTGGTACAGTATAAGTATAATAAATAGTATTACCGCCGCCTCCAATATCTATTCTTAAGTTATCATAACTATTGATAGATAAATCAGCTTTACTTACCCATAGGCTAACTTCATACATTTTACCAACAGTCATTAAATTTGAAAAAGAAGTTTGTATGCCTTCTGTCCAGCTATATGGAAAACCAGAACTTGTAGCACCCTGATATAAACCAGCGTATGAATTGCCGCCATGAGCATTTTGATAACCATTAATGTTACATGGCACACCATACCCACTACCATTTGCAACATTATTAAATAAGTCAGGTGTAAAAGAAAGGTTAAGATTACTCCAACCATTAGCAACTTTATTAGACCCTGCTGATGAAAATGTTTCAAATCCTCCATTTGTTACTAAATCTAAACATGTTTGCGCGTTTAAATTTCGTACGTTAATGATAGCTGTCATAATAAGACAGCTATAAAGTAATTTTTTAATTTTTAACTTCATAGTTTTTTTATTTTTATTGTAAGGCTTAATTGATTTTGATAAGTATTATTTAGTGTATGTAATTTTTGTTTTAATTTTTCGATTATTTTTTAAAAATGTATTACTAATATTTAGATAATTATATGAAAACAATGTTGAACTTACACTTATCCTTTTATATTACCAATACGAAGTACTACCTGATTTTTTATAGAGTAGTAGTACTCTATTTTGAGAGAAAAATTAAAGTTTTTTGAACATATTATTTTGGTATATATAATCCATAAGTTCAATAGGATTATTTGTTTTTGTTTTTTTGGATATACGATACCGATGCCCTTCGATAGTTCTTACGCTTACATTTAGGGTATCTGCAATTTCATAATTTGATTTTTTATTATTAATGAGTTTGAGAATTTCTATTTCACGAGAGGTAAAAAAGATATCAGGAATCAAATCATCTGTATTAGGTGGGTTTTTAAGCATGGATGCCATTGCATTTGATACTTTATCATCATAGTAATAGCCAAACTCATACACTGAGTTTACAGCTGTAAGAATTATTTCTACGTCACAGTTTTTAGGTAAAAAAGCGCAAGCTCCACTTTTAATGAATTCAACTATATAGTTATCATTAAAATGTGAGCTCATCATAATAACTTTGATTTTTTGGTAATTGACTTTAATTCTATCTAAAGCTTCTTTGCCACCCATCATAGGCATTTCGATATCAAGTAAAATTACATCGGTTTTTTTATGTTTTAACTCTGCTAACAATTCTTTTCCATTACTTGCATCAAAAACAATGTTGATGTTATCAAATTCTTTTAAAAGTGCCATTAAGCCATGACGAAAAACGGGATGATCATCTACGATTGCTAAGTTGATAGGTTTTGGCATTGTTTAATGAGTTTTTTTTAAATGTTTTAAATAAATAACAAAACTAATTTTAGATTACGATATATACAATACGTAGTACTACTGAATTTTTTATCTAAGTAGTAGTACTTAGGTTTCATCTAAGTAAATTTGTTTTTAAGCTTTTTACTAAGTATTAAATTTAATATCATATGTATTTTATTGAATTCATATTTTTTTGTAAAAACCATTGAACCTCTTGTTATTACTAATGGTGTAGCTGAATTTAAAAATTTTAATTCTAAAATTCAGAATTTAACTTTTTGATATATTGTGAAATTAAGAATGTTTAATGATTACTTTGATTAAGTATGAGTGTGTTTCATATAGTATGTTTATATTAAAATAAATAGTTGAGATATGAAGATTAAACACATTACCTTATTGATTGCATTTACCTTATTTGGTAACATGCTTTATTCACAAGCTGTACCAATGGCTTTTGAGGATTGGAAAACAACAGCTGGCACACAAAACTTTTTCTATAAAAATGTTACTAAAACGGATGCTTTTGGTAACATTTATGTAGCTGGAGCAACTGTAAATGGGGCTGGTAATACAGATATATTATTAGCAAAATATAATTCTGCAGGGGTTCAGTTATGGATTCAGCAATATGCTGGAGTTGGTAACGGTCATGACTTTGCAGCAGGATTAGTAGTAACAGATACATACGCTATTTTAACAGGCGCAGTAACTACAAATACAGCCTCTCCAACAACTGATATTATCACGATGAAGTATTCATCTGCTGGTGTATATCAATGGGCAACAACGTACAATGGTTCAGGGAATAGCTTTGATGCTGGAAAACATGTTATTCTTGACCCATCTGGGAATGTTTACATAACAGGAGGTAGTTATAATGCAAGTGGTAATATTGATTTTGTTACAATTAAATATAATACTTCGGGTATTCAACAATGGGTTAGTGCTTATGATTATACTTCTCATTTAGATGATTCTGCTATTAAGGTTGTTATTAGTGGTTCAAACTTAACAGTTACAGGCCCTGTTACAATTTCAACTAATAATTATAAATTGGCAACGTTAACCTATGCTCAATCTAATGGTTCGTTAACGGCTACAAATATCAGTACAGTTACTACAACTTCAAGTGTTACAGCGGTTACTGATTTAACCTCTGATGGTAGCGGTAATATTTACATTGTTGGATCATCATTTGTTTCTGGACAAGGATACAATTATTATGTGCAGAAACTAAATAGTACTTTAGTTTCTGCTTGGACCTATACTTATAACGGCGCAAGTAATTTAGATGATGTTACAAGAGCCGTTCAAGCAGATGCTTCTGGTAACGTCTATATTTCAGGTTATTCAACAAGTTCAACACAAGGACGTAATATTGTTACAATGAAATTAAATAGTAGCGGAACTCTTCAATGGACTCAAACTATTAATGGTTCTGGTAATGGTGATGATGAAGGAGCAGATATGATTTTAGACGCTTCTACAAATTTGTATATTACAGGTTATCAAACAATTTCTGCAAATAATACAGATTATTACACTATCAAATATAATTCATCAACTGGTGCTAAAATTTGGGATATTTTTACGGATGGAATGTCTTTAAATGACCAAGCTACAAATATGGCTTTAGATTCATTGAATAATGTTATTGTTACAGGTCAGCGCGCAACTTCGCCAAACACTTATAATTTTATGACAGTTAAGTACGTTCAAAAGGATATTACAAACCCAGTTGACCTTAATGGAGAAGCATCAAATAAAAACATAGGTTTCCATACAAATAAAGGTCAGATAAGAGATGAAACGGCACATAGTACAACTACACCATTATATTATACACATAACTTGAATCCAGAAATCTATTTAGAAAAAGGTGCTTATAATTATGTTTATATGTCGGTAGACACAGTTGCTTCTTCAACTGATTCTATTGAAAGAATTTCAGTTACTTTCTCACTATCGAGTAATTCAGCTAAACCTTATGGATATAGCCCAAAAGGATACCCTTTAAATTATTTTTTAGGCGATGTAGGAGACCCTATAACTAATGTTCGTGGTTATGATCGAGTTGTAACACAAGATTTATATCAAAATATTGACTTACATTATTTTAGTAATTCAAAAGGTCTGAAATATTATTTTGTCGTAAAGCCAGGTGGTTCGGTAAAAGACATCAGATTAAACATCACTGGTGCAACTACAACCACTATTACATCAAATAATCTATTTATAGACGGTGTAATGGGAGATATTACACTAAAAAGACCAAATGCTTATATGGTTAACAGCGCAGGCGTTACGACTACATTAACAGCATCAAGTTGGGTTAAGGGAACAGGAAATAATTATACTATTTCTACACCATCATACACAACTACCCAAACATTAATCATTGTAGTTGAAAATATACCACCTGCATCAGTAACAAGTACACAAGCTAATTTGGATTATTCAACTTATTATGGAGGAAACGGAACAGACTATTTTAGAGACATTAAAGTTGCATCAAATGGTAATAGAGCTGTTTGCGGTCAATCTTCTGGCGGTACTTTTCCAACGGTGAAAGCATATCAATCAACTCCATTTCCTATTGGCTCAATTGATGCTACAGTATTAAAATATACAGCTGATGATACACTTAGATATTGTACTTATTATGGCGCTAGTGGTCCAGATTGGGCTAACTCAGTTGCTATCAATTCTGCGGGTAATGTTTTTATTGCTGGATTTACTCAATCATCGGATTTAGTTATTACAAATAATATGGGTGAAACAAACCAAGCGTTTAATGGCAATAACGGAACTTTGAGTACAAATAAAACGGATGGATTTATAATTAAATTTGATACTATTGGTACACATATTGCATTCGGCAGGTATGTAGGAGGTTCAAGATCCGAATATATAAATTCAATATACATTGATGGAAGCGATAATTTATATTTTACAGGAACAACATCATCTGATGATTTGCCTGTAGTTAATGCTTATTCAAGTACACACGGAACAACATCATCTGATGATTTTGATATGTTAATTGGTAAAATGAATTCATCACAGGTCGTTAGTTTTTTAACTTACTTCGGAGGTAATGCTCTTACTGGGTTTCAAACTCAAGAGTATGGTAACGATATTTTAACTGATAATTCAGGAAATATATTTGTAGTTGGCGAAAGTGATGAAACAAGTTTTCCTGTTATGAACCCAACTCCGGGAAATACAAATGTATTATATGATGCTTCTTCAAATGGATATGCTGATGGTGCAATTGTTAGATTATCATCAGGTGGAACGCCTAATTACGCTACTTTTGTAGGCGGTAATTTTTCTGATAGGATTTACAGAGCGGTTTACAATCCAAGCACTGGTGATTTATATTTTGCAGGAAATGTTTCTTCAACAAGTGGTTTCCCTTTAAAACAAAAATCTGGTGCTTATTATGATGGTTCAAGACACGCTGGTACAGCTGCTTTTATTGGTTATATTAATTCGAGTTTAGAACATCAATGGATAACTCATTATGGCCGAGGTGGGTCAAGTAAAAGTTTTGGTGTAGGTGGTTTATCTCGTGATAATGCTGGCCTAATTTATTTGTCAGGTCAAGTATATAGCGATTCATTAGTTTATGGTTCAACAACTCCAAGCGGTGCATATACCGATAACACATGGACTACAGCAAGTAATACGGATGGTTTTATTGCTGTATTCGATGCAAATAAACAAATTTACCACGCTCATTATTTTGGAGGTTCATCAAACGACTACATCTATAATTCTGATTGCAACGGTAATTACAATTTATATGTAACAGGAAATACTGCAAGTAATAATTTTCCAATTGCTTACAATGCGACAAATGCTTCATTGATTGATAGCACTTTAAATAATGGAGTGGGCTCTGCTGATGGATTTATTTCAAGATTTAGCCTTTATCCTTACAATTTTGTTGGAGTAAAAGAACAGGTGATTTTTGCTAATAATGTAATTGCATTCCCTAATCCTGCAAATAATTTTGTATCTTTAAAAATAAATGCTGAGCTAAAAGAAAAAGTAACATTGAAAGTATACAATACTGTTGGTCAAATCGTTCACGAGGAAACAATTTTTGGTAATGAACAAACTATTGATTGTAATAAATGGGCATCAGGTATGTATATTTTTGTAATTAGCAATAAAGAATTTAATAGTTCGTTTAAGATAGTAAAAGAGTAAATTGAATAAAATAACCTATATAATGTTATCCTTTGTTTGGCTGTGCAAATCGTATAGCCAAACTTGGGTTAGCGTTATTGATTCAATGCCTAATTCACACCCGTTCGTTACCGTATGCGAAAAAGACACTATAAATAATATCCTTTATCTCGGTGGTGATTTTCAGCAAATAAATAATATCAATACCAAAGGAATTATAAAATACAATGGTATTAAGTTTGACAGTCTTGGTGCTGGTTTAGACCCTCAATGGAAAGGAATGTTTACACCTTCTAAACCAGTTGCAATGAAAATGTTTCAAAACAAATTATATGTAGGTGGACAATTCACTAAAGCTGGAAAATACCACTCAGATAATATTGCAAGATGGAACGGTACTGATTGGGACACATTAAATTTTAGAATGAAAGCGGGAAATGGTTCTGGTACTGTTGAATATTTAGATTCTTATAATAATGAATTATATGTAGCTGGAGGGTTTGATAGTATCGGTGGAATTAAGACAAACAACTTTGCAAAATTTGATGGTACTAACTGGCATAGCCTAAGTTATCCATATTACACTTGTGTTTCTGGTATGGCAAACTATAAAGGCAAATTATATATGTCTGGTGAAGTAAGTCCGGGTAGTTCGTGCTCCAATATCGCATTTTATGATGGTGTCAGTTGGCATCCTTGGACGGGTATTTATGGCAATGTAAACAAGGGTGTTTTTGGCTTAAAAGTAATAGATTCATTGCTGTTTGTTTACGGCAGATTCTATTCAGTTGGCGGCACAAATTGTTCAGGTCTTGCTGCTTGGAACGGCACTAAATGGTTAGGTTTTGGAAAAGGTGTTGAAACGGTTGGCACAATTCACAATATCGCTAAAGTAAATGGTGAATTATATATTATGGGCGTATTTGATAGTATCAATGAATTATCAACTGGTCAGGGTGTCTTTAACTACTATACTAATATAGCGAAGTTTGATTTTGTTAATCAAAAGTGGTGTACGTTTATGCCACCAATGGGTAACGGAGTTGAATTTGCTACTGAATACAATAATGAACTATATTTTGGCGGTGCTTACTTAACTATAAATGATTCTTCAACACCAGCTATGCCATTTACTAAATGGATTGGTGGTAACACATCTGTTAATTGTGGGGCTTTTGTAGATGTAAGCGTAAAAGAATATAATGAACCTTTACATTTTTCAATTTATCCAAATCCTACAACATCAATAATAAATCTTGTAGATGAAAACAACCAATTACAAAATTCAACTATTGAAATCCAAAACTATTTGGGTGTGCTTGTTTATTCTTCTTCTTTTACTTCTCAAATTAATTTGTCTAGCCTTTCCTCAGGTATGTATTTTTTAA
>CANFTW010000016.1 GCA_947450025.1 Bacteroidota bacterium
AAAACGTTAGGCGTAACTTTACAAAAACAAAGTAGCCAAAACCGAATGAACTGGGCAGAATTAGATAAATTAAAATGAAAAAAGTATCACTTATTATCGCAATACTTTTGGCTGGACTTTCCTCTGCTTTTTTTCAAATCGGATACGGAATTATGAAAAGACCAGTATGGTTTAACGCAAAAGCAAGGAACCGTTCAACCAAAAGTACTTGCTTGGTAATATTGAAAAAAAGCTACACATAACAGCGGTTTTTCACAAGCTATGACAAACAATAAATGACATGATAAACCATCTTAAATATTCAAAAGGACTACATATCTTAATTCTATGTTGTTTTCTTCTTCCTTTTTTCCATGCAAGTTGTGAAGATGAATTACAAGAAGAAATGGCAAAAACTGAAATGATAATGGCGGAACAAGTTGCAAAAGACGACTCAGCTATTTCAGTAACAGACTCCGACAACGTTGCTGAGGAAAATATTAGTCTTCCGACACCCGCCTCTACAAATAATAGTTCTAAGAATAAAGATGATTTATCGTCACATAAAATTGTCGACAAGATTCCAATTCTAAAGCCTATATTGACCCCAGACAAAGACATTTATACAGGACTTGCAACTGTTATCGACTCTTTTCCTTGGATCATTTTCATGTCAACTCCAATTGCTTTCCTATTTTTAATTGTAAACTTAACAGTAAAAATCATTGACAAAAATGCAAGACGAACAATTGTTTTTCTCGACATTCTTGCTTTTGGTTTTCTACTAATAGCTCATTCATTATCGTTGGGCAGTGAAAGACTTTGGGGTGTATGGGTGACAATATCTTTAATTGGTATCCTGACAATTTATGACATTTATATAAACAGACTTCTCCGAAATGAACTAAAAGGCAGTAGCTAACACAGACTTTGCATCAGGATGCGTAACTTACAAACTTGTAGCTTTGAGCTTACATTCAAGTTCAAGTTGATGATTCTGTACTCTGAAAACTGTCAGAATCAACGTGCGATATCATTACTTCCCCCAATTCATCAAATCTTTTCCAATATCACTTCTGTAATATTTGCCATCGTAATTAAGCTTTTCGGCAGTTACAAAACTCTTAGCAACAGCTTCTTCTATTGTTTTACCAAATGATGTGATGGCAAATACCCGTCCACCGTTAGTAACGACCTCCTCATTTTTTAAAGCAGTTCCAGAATGAAAAACTTGACTATTTGTAATATTATTTAATCCTGTAACCACTTTATTTTTTTCATAATCTTCTGGATATCCACCGCTTACTAATACAACAGTGGTTGCAATATCAGATGTTACACTAAATTGTTTTTCATGCAAAGTTTGTGTTGCCACGCCTTGCAGTAAATCTAATAAATCCGATTCAATGCGTGGAATCACCACTTCGGTTTCAGGATCTCCCATTCGGCAATTGTACTCAATCACACTTGGTTCGCCATCGCAATTCATTAAACCAATAAAAATAAATCCTCTATAATCAATCCCATCTTTTAGTAAACCATTAATCGTTGGCTTCACAATTTTTTCTTCTACTTTTTTAATAAAAGCTTCATTAGCAAATGGCACTGGACTCACCGCTCCCATTCCACCAGTATTTAAACCAGTATCACCTACTCCAATGCGTTTGTAATCTTTAGCAGCTGGTAATATTTTATAGGATTTTCCGTCTGTTAATACAAACACTGATAATTCAATGCCTTTTAAAAATTCTTCAATCACTACCGTATTACCGGCATTACCAAACTTGGCATTCAAAATCATGTTTTGTAATTCCGCCTTCGCCTCGTCGGCATCATCAATAATCAGCACGCCCTTTCCTGCAGCTAAACCATCTGCTTTTAAGACATAAGGTGGCGTTAAACTATCAATAAAGGCTGCGCCTTCATGAATATTTTCTTTAGTGAAACTTTTATATTTTGCAGTTGGCACGCCATGTTTAAACATAAATTGTTTACTAAAATCTTTACTACCTTCTAGTTGTGCGCCATCTTTTCGTGGGCCAATAACTGGGATTTCTCTTAAAACTTCATCAGCTAAAAAATAATCATGCACTCCTTTTACGAGAGGATCTTCAGGGCCAACCAACACCATATCAATTCCTTTTTCCCAAACTAGATTTTTGATAGCGTCAAAATCTGTTGCTGAAATATGAACATTAGTGCCACATTGAGCGGTTCCAGCATTTCCTGGAGCTATATATAAATTTTCTAATTGTTTACTTTGAGCTAGTTTCCATGCAAAAGCATGCTCTCTTCCTCCTGATCCTAAAATTAATACATTCATAAGTTTGAATAAAGTGTAAAATTAAAAAATCCCATCCGAAAAGATGAGATTCATTAAAAAAGTTTTAAAAAGTATTTATCGTTTTCTCTTACTAAATGATTGATTACCTCTTACCCTTGTTGCAGATCGCTTTCGGTTTTGCTGAGCAATAATACCATCAGTATATTGTTTTCCTTTTGTACGATTACGTGAAAATAATTTGGCTTGTTCTTTCTTTTGTTTTTTTCCTGGTTGAGTTTTGTGATACACCCAAGCGCTTCCGCTTTTATTCCCTTGAAATATGCGAGCAAACAAACTCTTTCTTTTACCTCCCTTAGCAAAGGTGGCAGCATTTCCTTTAGATTTGTGTCCGAAAAGCTTCTTACCTCCACCTCGTTGGTTACGGTGCTCTTTTTTACGACCACCCTTTACTTGAGCTAAAATGGGCGTAGTTATTCCAATAGATAGGAACAAAATTATGGTTAATAATTTGGTAAGTTTCATTATTACAATATTATACAAAAAAATATATAAAATCCCATGCTTTTGAGTTTATTTCATGAAATATCTCACAAGATTTAAACAATTTGGTATTCATAACCATTTTATTGGTAGAATTTTTGGATAAAATCTAATCCTTGGGAAATTAAGTGAAATATTATGTAGCTTCGTGCTAATGACTGCAAATGCTCTTGAAGTAGCTAATTTCATAAACAATAGCCAAGGTGAATTAATTATAGATGTGAGGGCTCCTATTGAGTTCTTTAAAGGCCATGTGCCTAATGCTATCAATATTCCATTATTCGAAGATAGTGAACGAGCAGAAATAGGAACACTATACAAACAACAAGGAAAAGACACAGCAGTAAATAGGGGATTAGAAATTGTTTCGCCAAAAATGACCTCCTTCGTGAATCAAGTTAAGGCATTATGTAAAAACAAAAAGGTATTTGTGTATTGCTTTAGAGGAGGGATGAGAAGTAACAGTTTTGCTTGGCTCATGAACACCTCCGGATTAGATGCTGTGATTATGAAAGGTGGCTATAAAGCTTTTAGAAATTATGCTTTAAATTATTTTGAGCAAGAACGCAAAATAATTTTATTAGGAGGAAAAACTGGAAGCGGCAAAACAGACATTTTAAAAAAACTAAAAGAACAGAACTTACAAATTGTTGATTTAGAACATATCGCTCATCATAAAGGCTCTGCTTTTGGAAGTATTAATGAACAAAAACAAAATCCTCAACAGGAATTTGAACACCAATTATATGACAAATTATCAGAACTCAATAATTCCAAATATATTATTATAGAAGACGAATCTCAAACCATTGGATATAATAAAATTCCCATTGGATTATGGCAGCAAATGAAACAGGCAACTATATTAAAAATTGAAATCCCATTTGAATTACGCGTACAAAAATTAGTAGATGATTATACAACCGTCAATATTGAAGCGCTCAAATCTTGTGTGATTAAAATTGCTCAACAACTAGGCTCTCTAAATACAAAACAATGTTTACAATATTTAGATGACAATAATTTACATGATGTTGCTAGATTATCTTTATTATACTACGATAAAGCCTATGAGTTTAGTTATAAGAACAAAAAACAACCTATTATTCATTTAAACTCAGATACAATTGATGCTACCATTAATGCTCAAAAAGTAAAAGAGATGATAGAAACTTTAAAATAAAATGTCAATAAAACTTACACAATATAGCAAAGCCTCCGGATGTGGTTGCAAAATTGCACCCGCTGTTTTAGAAGAAATATTAAGCGGTTGCAAACAAGATGTTGTTTTCAAAAACCTATTAGTAGGCAATGAAACCAAGGACGATGCTGCTGTTTACGAACTGGAAGATGGGAACTGTATTATTAGTACAACCGATTTTTTTACCCCAATTGTAGATGACGCTTTTGATTTTGGCAAGATATCAGCTTGTAATGCAATCAGTGATGTGTATTCCATGGGAGGAAAGCCATTGATGGCGGTAGCCATTTTAGGCTGGCCAGTCGATAAAATACCAGCAGATGTGGCGCAACAAGTCATCAAAGGGGCACAAGAAATATGTGCAAAAGCTGGTATTCCATTAGCTGGCGGACACAGTGTCGATACACAAGAACCTTTATTCGGCTTAGCAGTAACGGGCTTAGTAAAAAAAGAACATATTAAAAAAAATAACGCCCTTAAAGAAAATGACATCCTATACATTACAAAACCATTAGGGATTGGTGTTTTAAGTACTGCTTTAAAAAGAGGTCTTTTGAATGAAACGCATTATCAAATACTATTGGAACAATCCACGGCTTTAAATTCGATTGGCGAAAAATTAGGCGCTTTATCTTTTGTAAATTCTATCACTGACGTCACAGGCTTTGGTTTTGCAGGCCATTTATTAGAAATGTTAGCCGACACCAATCTTTCAGCTTCCATCAAAAAAGAATCACTTCCTATTATTGAAGCAGCCAAAGAATACGCTAAACAATTTGTGTTTCCTGATAACACCACTCGCAATTACAACGCACAATCCAAATACATTGCAGGCATGACAGATTTAGATTTTATTTTTTATTGCGACCCTCAAACATCTGGAGGCTTGTTATTTAGCGTTTCTTCATCTCATGAAAAGGAAATGGATACTTTTTTAGAATCTCAAAATCAATATTTTGCTAAAATCGGAACCATTACGTCTAAACAAGAAAAAGAAATCATTTTCCTGTAACTAAACTATTTTGTTTAACGTTTGTTAACCATTAAAGAGGTAATAAGAGGTTAAAAATCACGTTTTTACAATTAATAAAATAGTTTATCTTTGTTGTAATGGAAATTGTTAAGGGTTCAGGTGTTATACCTGGTGAATTATTGGCAAAGGTGAATTCCCCTGCCGACTTAAAAAAACTAAAAGAAGAAGAATTAGAACAATTCTGTGCAGAATTGCGTCAATTCATCATCGACATCGTATCTGTGAAAGGCGGCCACTTTGGTGCTTCTTTAGGCGTTGTTGAATTGACCACAGCCTTACATTATGTATTCAATACACCTTACGATCAATTAGTATGGGACGTAGGTCATCAAGCATACGGACATAAAATTATTACTGGTCGTCGTGATGTGTTTCACACAAACCGTATTTACAAAGGCATTAGTGGTTTCCCAAAACGTTCAGAAAGTGAATATGACACGTTTGGCGTTGGTCACTCTTCTACTTCTATCGGCGGTGCTTTAGGGATGGCTGTTGCTAGCCAATACATGGGCATTAAAGATAAACAACACATTGCTGTTATTGGAGATGGTTCTATGACTGCTGGTCAGGCTTTTGAAGCCTTAAACCATGCCGGTATTTCAAACAGTAATTTATTAGTAGTGTTAAATGATAACTGTATGAGCATTGACCCTAACGTTGGTGCTTTAAGAGATTATTTAACGGATATTACAACCTCTCATACTTACAATAAAACAAAAGATAAAGTTTGGGAATTATTAGGAAAGATTAGCAAATTTGGACCAAATGCTCAAGAAATTGCAAGTAAATTAGAAAATGCTGTTAAGACTTCATTATTAAAACAAAGCAATTTATTTGAATCGTTAAAGTTCCGCTATTTTGGACCAGTAGATGGACACGATGTAGTTCGTTTAACGAAAATCATGGCCGATTTAAAAGATATACCTGGCCCAAAAATATTACACGTTTTAACTAAAAAAGGAAAAGGTTATAAATTCTCAGAAGAAGGAAATGAAACAGTTTGGCACTCGCCAGGTTTGTTTAATAAAGAGACAGGAGAAATTATTAAAGTAGTTCCTAAAGAACCTCAACCTCCAAAATACCAAGATGTATTTGGACATACGATTGTAGAATTAGCTGAGCAAAATAAAAAAATAATGGGGATCACGCCTGCTATGCCAAGTGGTTGCTCATTAAATATTATGATGAAAGCGATGCCTGACAGAGCATTTGACGTAGGTATTGCCGAACAGCATGCCGTAACGTTTAGTGCAGGTTTAGCAACACAAGGCATGATTCCTTATTGCAACATTTACTCTTCGTTTATGCAACGTGCGTATGACCAAGTGGTGCATGATGTGGCTTTGCAAAATTTAAAAGTTGTTTTATGTTTAGATAGAGGTGGAATTGCTGGTGCTGATGGCCCAACACACCACGGCGCATTTGACATTGCTTATTTCCGTTGCATTCCCAATATGATTGTGAGTGCGCCTATGAATGAAGAAGAGCTGCGTAACTTAATGTACACCGCTCAATTAGATGAAGTAAAAGGAGCATTTAGTATCCGCTACCCGCGTGGTAATGGCGTGATGGTGAACTGGAAAACTCCTTTCAAAAAATTAGAAATTGGGAAAGGCCGTAAATTAAAAGATGGAAAAGAGGTTGCGATTTTATCCTTAGGCCATCCTGGAAACTTTGCTGCAAAAGCTATTGAAAAATTAGAAGCAGAAGGCATTACTCCTGCTCACTACGATTTGCGTTTTGCTAAACCGCTAGATGAAGCGATGTTACACGAAGTATTTGCTCGCTACAAAAAAATAATTACCATCGAAGATGGGACTATTGTTGGTGGTGTTGGTAGCGCTATATTAGAATTCATGGCCGAAAATAATTACAGCGCACAAGTAAAACGATTAGGTATTCCTGATAAATTTATCGAGCACGGAGAGCCAAACGAATTATATCAAGAGTGTGGTTTTTCAGTTGAACAAATTCATAACGAAGTTTTAGAAATCTTAAAAGAGAAAAAAGCGACTAAAGTTGCTGGGTAATTTTTCTTTATAACACTTATTTAAAGCGACTTAACAAAAAATTAAGTCGCTTTTTTATTTAACAGAAATTTTATTTTAATCCTCCCTTGTTTTCGTTAAATTTGTGTAAATACCAATAAATTGGCTTCAGAGCAAAATATATTAATTTATAAACTTGATGAGTTTATTCGCAAGTATTACAAAAACCAACTCATTAAAGGGTTATTGTATACGAGCGGATTATTAGTGGCTGCCTTTTTATTTTTAGTGGTAGCAGAATATTTTGCAGAGTTTGGAACAACCACGCGAACTATTTTATTTTATTCGTTTTTAGCAACCAGTGGTTTTGTATTATTTAAATACATTGCCATTCCTGTTTTAAAATTAAACAAACTCGGCGAAGTGATTTCTTATGACGAAGCAGCCAATATCGTAGGAACTCATTTCAATAATATCAATGATAAATTATTAAACACCTTACAATTACAACGTAACTCTGGTTCCATTTTATCTCCCGATTTATTAACGGCTAGTATCAATCAAAAAATGGAGGAGCTAAAGCCTATTCCATTTACATCAGCTATTGATATTGGAGAAAATAAGAAATATTTAAAATATGCTTTGCCTCCGATTGCCTTGATGCTATTGGTATTAGTTATTAAACCAAGCATTATCAAAGATGGAACCGAACGTATTGTGTTTCACCAAACTTATTTTGAAAAAGCAGCACCATTTCAATTTGCCATTAACAATAAATCTTTAGAAGCAATTCAGCAACAAGATTATGTATTGGAATTAAAATTAAATGGTAACGAAATTCCCAATGAAGTTTTTATCAATGTAGATGGCGTTGATCATAAAATGAAGAAAGTGGATAATGTAAATTATAACTACACATTTAAAAACGTTCAAAAAAATTTAGACTTCGTATTTAATGCGGCAGGCTTTAATTCAAAATCATATGAATTAAGCGTGCTACCAAAACCAATGTTAATGAAGTTTGATATTCAATTAACATATCCTACTTATCTCAATAAAAAAAATGAAACTGTTTCCAATATTGGCGATATGCAATTACCACAAGGCACTAAAATGCAATGGGTGTTCCATACTAAAAATACAGACAATATTTTTTTAAATTTTGCTGATACCTTAGTTGATATTTCTCGCTCATCAGAAGATGAATTTGCATTTTCAAAACGCATGATGCAAAGCACAAGCTACAGCATCAAAACCATGAATCATTTTTTAAAACAAAATCCTGATTCAGTAAATTATACCATTAACGTTATACCTGACCAAGTTCCATTAATTGACGTAAGCGAAAAAACAGATTCTTTAAACCCTAAAAACATTTATTTCTCAGGAACTATTAAAGATGATTATGGGTTTAATCGTTTAGCATTTAAATACGTTCATTACACTCAAGATTCAACAGGCAAATCCATTGTAAAAAATGGAGAACAAATAATGGGTGTAAACAAAACTCAAATCACTCAACCTTACTATTACTTTTTAGACGCTTCGCGTTTTAATGTTTTACCTGGAGATAAAATTGAATACTATTTTGAAGTATGGGATAATGATGGTGTTATGGGTTCAAAATCCGCTAAAACACAAACCATGTTGTTTAAGGCTCCGACCATTGATGAATTAAATCAAGCAACAGATAAAAACAATTCTGAGATTAAAAAAGATTTAGACGATGGCATTAAAAAAGCAAAAGATTTACAAAAAGATATTAATGACCTTGGCAAAAAACTGACTGAAAAAAAACAAATGGGTTATGAGGAAAAGAAAAAATTAGAAGACATCCTCAAAAAACAAAACGAATTAAAAAACAAAATAGAAGAAACAAAACAAGAAAATCAACTTAACAATCAGCAACAGCAAGAAAACCAGCAGCTTGATGAATCTTTATTGGAAAAACAAAAACAACTAGAACAATTGTTTGAAAACATTATGACTCCTGAAATGAAAAAATTATTTGATGAGTTAAATAAGATGTTAGATAAATTAGATAAAAATCAAGTTCAGCAAAAGCTAGAAGAATTAAAACTTTCTAATAAAGATATGGAGAAGGAGTTAGATAGAACTCTAGAAGCATTTAAGCAAATGGAAGTGGAACAAAAACTACAACAAGCTATTGATAAATTAGATGAATTAAAAGATAAACAAGACGCCTTAAAAAAAGAGACGGAAGGAAATAAAGACAATCAAGAAAAAAAGGCGGATAAACCAAAATCTGATGAAAACAAATCAGACAATAAAGACTCGAAAAGTGACAACAAAGATAAAACTGAATCAAAGGATAAAAAAGAAGCTTCTAATAAAGAATTAGAAAAAAAACAAGACGATTTAAATAAGCAATTTGAAGATTTAAAAAAAGAGTTAAAAGAGATGCAAGAAAAAAATGCAGCTCTTGAGCAACCAAACGAATTGCCCAAAACAGAAGAAAAACAAAATGAAATTAGCAAAGAGATGGAGAAAAGTTCTGAGCAATTAAATCAGAATAATAAAAAAAATGCCTCTAAATCTCAAAAAGAAGCTTCTGATAAAATGCAAGAGATGAAAGATCAAATGCAAAAAGCTATGGATAGCATGGAAAAAGAAGAACAAGAAGAAGACATGCAATCGATTCGTCAAATATTAGAAAACTTACTAAACTTATCCTTTGCTCAAGAAGATTTAATGGGTCAATTATCAAAAATACGTGCAGACAATCCTCAATATTTAAAAATCACTCAAACACAAAAAAAATTACAAGATGATTCTAAAATCATTGAGGATAGTTTACTAGCGCTAAGTAAACGAAATCCAAAAATAAGCGCTGATGTAAATCGAGAAATTTCAGCAATTAATATGAATATGAGCAAAGCGGTATATGAGTTAGCAGAGCGAATGCAATCTAATGCTCAAATGCGTATGCAATATTCAATGACCTCTATCAATAACTTAGCTTTAATGCTCAATGAATCTTTAGAACAAATGCAAAAAGAAGCCAAGGAAGGCAAGCCCGGAAGTGGTAGTTGCAAAAAACCAGGAAAAGGCAAAAAACCAAGCTCTTCGTCAGGCAATAAACCTAGCATGCAAAGCATGAAACAAATGCAACAACAGCTAAATAAACAATTAGAGGAATTAAAGAAACAATTGGAACAAGGACAAAAACCGGGAGGGCAAAAACCAGGATCTAAACCCGGCGAAAAGCCTGGAGGTCAAAAGCCCGGAGGAAAAAGTGGCATGGGTCAACAAGGCGGACAAAATGGAACAATGCCGGGCACTCAAGGTCAAGGGATGAGCGAACAATTGGCAAAAATGGCTGCACAACAAGAGGCTTTAAGACGACAAATGCAGCAAATGATGGATAAAATTAAAAAAGAAGGAGGATCCAATCCTGGAGGTAATATTACCGACATGATGGAACAAACCGAAAAAGACATTGTTAATCGACAAATTACTCAAGAAACAATGAAACGTCAGCAAGATATCATTACTAAACTTTTAGAAAGTGAAAAAGCAGAGCGAGAAAGGGAACAAGATGAAAAAAGAAAAAGTAATGAGGCAAAAAGTGAACTTTTAAGTAACCCTTCACAATTTTTAGAGTATAAGAGACTTAAAGAAAAAGAATTAGAATTGCTAAATACGGTGCCACCAAGTTTGACGCCATATTACAAACAAAAGGTAAATGAATATTTTAATAGCGTAAACAAATGATACCAGCCAAAGGAGAAAAACTAAATATTGCATCCGCCTCTGAAAATATTAGATTAGTTGAACGTTTAGTAGAAGATGTATGTGAAGTATTTAAAGTAAACGAAGATAATTACGGAAACATATTAATTGCAGTAACGGAAGCCGTTAATAACGCCATGTATCATGGCAATCAGGGCAATCCCAATAAACACATTAAAATAGGATTTGAACCTGGAGAAAAAAATATTAAATTTTCCGTGGCTGATGAAGGCATGGGTTTTGACTATGACAGCCTACCTGACCCTACAGATCCTATAAATATTGATAAACCAAGTGGGCGCGGAATTTTTTTAATGAAAAATCTTGCTGATAAGGTAGAGTTTAATAATAATGGTCAAGAAGTATTACTGACTTTCAATTTAAATTAATGATTTCCTTCCATAACCAGAGTATTGCTTTTAAATTTAAAGGAAAAACAAAATTAAAGCAATGGATTAAAAGTGTCACCGAAAAAGAAAAGCATAAACTCGGTACCATTAATTACATTTTTTGCACTGATGATGAATTGCTAGAAATTAACGTCAAGCATTTAAATCATAATACGCTGACCGATATTATTACTTTTGACTATACCGAAGGTAAAACTATCAATAGCGATATTTTCATTAGCATTGAACGAGTTTTAGAGAATTCAGAAAAATACAAAGTAACATTTGACGACGAATTCCATCGCGTAATGATTCATGGCATTTTGCATCTATGCGGCTACAAAGATAAATCTAAAGCAGATGCAGAACTCATGCGAAAAAAAGAAAACTGGGCGTTAAAACTATTTAAAAATTAGATGGATTTAAAAAAAATAGTCCCACTAGTTCTGTGCTTTCTAAATTCAATATATGGATTTAGCCAACAAAAAGAATTGGAAATTAATGGCATAGTCGCTAACACCAATGATTGTGCTGCGATAAAAATTTACAAAGTAATTCCTGAAGTATTACCAGGTTATTTGTGCGAGATAAAAGACGCCCAAGTGACCGGTGATTGTTTAGAATTAACTATTATATACGGAGGCTGTAATGGAAATTTAGAACTCATCACTGATAGCATCATAGATAAGAATTCTAAATTAAATTTCAAAGCCCGTTGGATAGAACCTTCGTTTTGTAAAACATTTACATTAAAAAAAGTGTCGTTTGATTTGAAACCATTTAAAGAAATGGTTATCGCTAATATGGCGTCTATAAAAATTTTAAATACGACTTTCGATATTTATTATAGCTACTAGCTTAACTCGTACTGAAGTTTACTCAATTTTTGATATAAGCCACTTTGGTTGTTCATCAATTCTTGATGAGTTCCCATCTCCACTACTTCACCTTTTTGTAATACCACAATTTTATCAGCATTACGTATCGTTGATAATCGATGTGCAATGACAATAGATGTTCTGCCGATCATTAACTTATCTAAAGCCTCTTGCACTAAACGTTCGCTTTCACTATCTAGGGATGACGTTGCTTCATCTAAAATTAAAATAGATGGGTTTTTTAATACCGCTCGGGCAATCGCCACACGCTGACGTTGTCCTCCCGATAATTGAATTCCTCTATCCCCCACTAAAGTTTCAAATTTATCAGGAAAACTCATAATAAAATCAAAGGCATTAGCTTGTTTAGCAGCTTCTATAACTTCTGTTTCAGTAGCATTAGGTTTACCATACAATATATTTTCTTTAATTGTTCCTCCAAATAATAATACATCCTGAGGGACAATTGCCATTTGATCACGTAGTTCAGTCAACTCATAATCCGTTGATTTTTTTCCATCAATTAAATACTCACCTTCATTTGGCTCATAAAAACGTAAAGCCATAGATGCCAAAGTTGATTTCCCACTTCCACTACTACCAACTAAGGCTATAGTTTGACCAGCATGAGCTCTAAATGACACATCTTTTAATACTACAAAATCAGGGCGAGTTGGATAGGTGAATTTTATATTTTTGAATTCTAAATCACCTTTCACTCTATTTAAATTTAAGTTATTGCGATGAGCTAAATTTATTACCTCGTTAGTATCGTCTATAATATCAAATACTCTATCCGTTGCGCCTAATGCACGTTGAATAGATGCCAATTGTTCTGGCAATCCTCCTAATGAACCCGCTACAAACAAAGATAACATCATAAAGATTCCAAACTCTTCAGGTTTTAATGCGCCTGACTTCATCAACAATAACATTTTAAATAAAATAAAAAATATAGAACCAAAAATACACATGATAATAAAAGCAAAAAAAGCACCGCGCATAATGCCGTATTTAATACCGAACTTCCTAATTTCAGCAGTTACTTTACTGTATTTGCCAATTTCCAATTGCTCATTTGTAAATGCTTTTACACTTGTAATACCGGTTAATGCTTCTGAAACGATAACACTGGATTCCGATATTTTATCTTGGAGCGCTTTTGAATATTTACGTATCCTTCTGCCGTACAAAATTGCTACTATCGTAATTGGGGGAATAATAACCAAAAACCATTTTGCTACATCCCATCCAGTGAAATATACTAATAAAATAATACCACCTATTCCAACAATAGTTTGTCGAATCACTTCCGCTATATTTATAGTGAATGCCTCTGAAATAACATTAATATCAGTAGACAATCGACTGCTTAAATCAGCTACTTGATTTTTAGAAAAAAAACTCATGGGCATTTGCACCAGTTTATTAAATGTATCTGTTCGCAGGCCTTTTAATATATTTTCAGTAACAATAGAAAATGTATAAACCCTGCCAAAGGATACTAAGCCTTGAATAACAAGAAGTATAAATAAATCTAAACCCGTGCCTGATACTTTGCTTGTAAATAAATTAGTTGCCATGCCAAGCTGACCCATGTAACCAAACATTTTACCAGCTACAATTGGAAAATAAAGCCCCACAGCCGCCGTTCCAGCAACAAAAAACATCCCTAACACAAAAACCCACTTACTTTTCCCTAAATATTTGAATAATCTGAAGGATTTTTTAAAATTTGCCTTAGAAAGTTTTGCCTTGGGGATATCATCCTCTGGTTTATATTTTACGCCGTTTCCTCTTGCCATTTTAAACTATTTTAGGCTGCAAATGTAATGTTTTAAGACTGCTTAAATTTAAAAAAAATCCTATTTTTAGGTTAAAATTCATAAAAAATTTGTGTCTTTATAAAAATCCACTATATTTGCAGTCCAATTTTGAAAAACATATAAAAATTAAATACTTAATATCATGAAACGCACTTTCCAACCATCGCAACGTAAAAGAAGAAACAAACACGGATTTCGTGAGCGTATGGCTTCTGCAAATGGCCGTAGAGTTTTAGCTTCTCGTAGAGCTAAAGGTCGTAAAAAATTAACTGTATCTAGCGAAAAAACGCATAAATAATAGCTTTTTAAAAGCAATTTAATATCTTTTATCAAAGCTACCCGTCATAACGGGTGGCTTTTTTTGTTATATTTACTAGCCTAAACCACATCTTATGATAAAGAAATTACTCATTAATCTTCTTTTTCCTATTTCTCTATTTGCTCAACAATCAACCATTCAAGAGCAAAGCCAACATTACAAAAACTACTCATTTATTAATGATGCTCAATGGGATAGCTTACAAGTTATTGAAAATGGATTCATGCCCTCACCTAGTCTTCCTGCATCCAAAACAAATTCTCTTACTTGCAGTCTTAATAAAAAAGTATATGGCTGGCATCCGTATTGGGTTGGCTCAGTATATACAAATTATGACTGGAGCATGTTAAGTGATTTTGTGTATTTTGATTATTCGGTTAGCCCTACAACAGGTAATAATACCAATACGTCATTCGCCTGGGCTAGCAGTGGCGCTGTAACTACTGCTATTAGTAATAGTGTGAATGTGCACTTTTGCGCTACCTTATTTGCTAGTCATTCAACATTTTGGGCAAGCTCATCTGCACAACAAACCTTTATCACAAATGCAATAAATTTATTGAACTCTCGCCCAGGTAGTAATGGTATTAATATAGATTTTGAAGGAATGGGCGCTATTGATAAAACTCCCTTTACAACATTCATGACCAATCTTTGCAATCAGGTGCATGCCGCCAATTCAAATTATAAAGTCACGGTAGCACTATATGCTGTTGATTGGAGCGGAACTTTTGATATTGCCGCTCTAAATCCACTAGTAGATAATTTTATTATTATGGGTTACGATTATTATTATTCGGGTTCAGCACAAGCTGGACCAGAGGCTCCTCTTTATAATTTCCAAACAAGCTATAATCAAACATTATCAAAATCCATTACCTATTATTTAAAACAAGGTGCTAGTAAAAATAAATTATTGCTAGGCCTACCTTGGTATGGAAGAGAATGGGAAACTTTAGCGGCAACGGCTCCATCAAATACTACAGGTGGCTTCACAGCATCAAGAACTTATAATTATGTGAGAAACAATTCAGCAACCTATTCCAGTGCAAACAAAAATTGGGACAGCAACAGTTTTAATCCTTTTTATTCTTATCAAAACGCCGGTTTATGGCGTCAATGCTGGATCGACGACATCTACAGTTACGGCCGTAAATTTGATATGGTAAACCAACGAGGTATTGGCGGCATTGGTATATGGGCATTGGGGTACGACGACGGTTATAGTGATTTATGGAATTTGATTAAAGGTAAATTTTCTACCTGCTCCACCGTAGCTTGCACCGATAGTATTTTTGATATGGGAGGGCCAAACAGAAATTACTACGATGCCGAATCATATTTATATACCATTGCTCCAACGGGTGCTAATAAAGTTCAATTAAATTTCACTAAGTTGGATTTGGAGCAAGGTTATGACTCGTTGTATATATTTGACGGGACATCAGCAGCAGCGACTATTTTAGGAGCGTATTCAGGAACTGTTATTCCATCGTTAATCACTTCTACTGGAAACGCTATCACAATTAAATTCAAATCAGATAATGCAACAAACAAAAGCGGTTTCAGGGCAATTTGGAGCTGCATACAAGACAACGTTATTCCAACAACTCAAATTATAACTCCTAGTGGATGGATTACTCAAAACTTCACAGCTAGCTATTCAGATTCTGACAATATTGGCGGAACAGGGATTGAAAAAAGTTTTTACCAAGCAAGTTACTATAACGGCATTGAATGGAGAGCAAACGGCGCGAGAGGTTTTTTTAATGATGATTTTAATGGCTCAGCTATTCATCCCGATTGGACAACTTCTTTAGGGACATGGGGTATTTCATCGGGAGCTTTAATTCAAACAGATGAAACAAACAGCAATACTAATATTTATGCATCTGTAGAACAAAATTTATCTAACTGTTACTTATATCATTTTAAAGGAACAATCACTGGAACGAACACAAATCGAAGAGCGGGTATTTATATTGCCTGCGATAATCCATCACAAACACAGAGAGGAAATAGTTATATGATTTGGTTTAGACCTGATCAAAATTCAGTTGAATTTTACAAATCAATCGCCAATACCATTGGACTACCAACATACTCTGCAAATATTACTATTAGCCCAGGAACAACTTATGATTACAAAATTTCTTATGATCGAATAACAGGTGAAATAAAAGTTTGGCAAAATGATGTATTCATAGGCTCATGGACAGATGCAACACCATATATTTCAGGGAATTCTGTATCGTTCAGAACAGGAAACAGCACCTTTAAAATTGATGATTTTAAAATTTTCAGATCAAGAGCAGCTTCAAATACAATTTTAGTTGGGGCGTCAAATACAAATGATTTAATAAACGAAAACATTTCGCCAAATATATCTGGAGGAAATATCAGCAGTATTACAAAAGACAACGCCAATAATTTATCTACCATCTCTAATCAATATTTAGATATTGATTGGACTAAACCAATCACTTCATCTACTATTAATGACGGAACTGCGAATGATATTGATACAACTTTTATTGGGACACAATTAGATTTAAACTACACAGCTGCAAAAGACACAAACTCTGGTGTGATGAATTACTATTATGCGATTGGCACAACTGCAGGATCACAAAATGTCGTTTCATGGACAAACAATGCCCTAAATTTAAATTCAACAAAAACTAATTTATCGTTGCTTAATCAACAAAAATATTATATGATGGTAAAATCCATTAATGGTGCTGGTTTGTTAAGTGATAGCATAGTTAGTGACGGGATTCTATTTTTAATGCCAACGAACTTATCAGAATCAACATTGTTTAACGATTTAATTATTTATCCTAATCCTACTTATGATCAAATCACTCTGAGCATCATTAGTCCTTCACAAAAAAATTATCATTATGTGTTACATGATGCTTTAGGGAATAATATTGAAGAAAAAGAAATTTTAATCACAACTGGTCTTAATCAATTAAAAATTAATCTTAATCCATATCATTTAAGTAAGGGGATTTACTTTATCACCCTATACTCAGAAACAACTGCAATTACTAAAAAACTCATTATCAATTAAAGACATCTCTAAAACCATCGTTTATTAGGCAATTAGCCATATTTAGTATTTTTAGTATATTTACTAGTTAATAAAAATAACGTCTAGGAAAAAGAGAAAATATATGCCCTCTGTTCTTATCATAGCCGATCACCGTTTAAATCGTTCTCCTAGTCAAAGATATCGGTTTGAGCAGTATTTAAATTACTTTAAATCTGAAGGATTTAATTGGGAACTTTCTGAAATCATTACAGAAAAAGATGACCGAATTTTTTACCATCCCGGCAATTATTTAAAAAAAGCTTGGATACTTTTTAAATCAATTTTTATAAGGTTTAAAGATTTACAAAGAGCTAAAAAATTCGATATAATTTTCATTCAACGAGAAGCTCTTTTATTAGGATCTTCCTATTTTGAAAAACAATTCTATAAAAATAATAAGGTTGTTTTTGATTTCGACGATAGTATATGGCTTCTAGATACCTCGCCTGAAAATAAAAAGTTCGAATTTTTAAAAAATCCGAACAAAACTAAAATTAATATTGCTCATGCAAATTGCGTGATTGCAGGCAATACATTTTTAGCAAACTACGCTAAATCGTTTAATCCCAATACGGTAATTATACCAACAACTATTGATAGCGATTTTCATATTCCAAAGCCTGAATTAAGAGGCTTCGACTCCGCTCAGCCTGACAAAAAAATAGTTATTGGATGGAGTGGCAGTATCAGTACAATTAAACATTTTGAAATAGCAATTCCTGCTTTAAAAGAAATTCAAAATAAATACCCAAATAAAGTAGAATTTCATATCATAGGTCAAGGCTCTTATGTACATCCTGAAATTAAGGTGATTAGCAAAAACTGGAGCACTCAAACAGAAGTGGATGACTTAAATCAGTTTGATATTGGAATTATGCCACTACCAAATGATGAATGGGTAAAAGGTAAATGTGGTCTAAAAGGCTTATCCTACATGGCTTGTGGTGTTACAACCCTTATGAGTGACGTGGGGGTGAATTCAGAAATCATAGAACACGGCAAAAACGGCTTTTTGGCTACAACCCAACAAGAATGGGTAAGTTACTTATCTCAATTGATTGAAAATGTTGAATTGCGTAATAAAATGGGACAAGAAGGAAGAGAAACGGTGGTTAAAAACTACTCTGTAAATGCTAATAAAGTTAAGTATTTAGAGGTTTTAAAATCTCTAATAAAATAGTAGATTTACTGCCACAAATTAAAGAATAGCACAAGAATTAAAATATTAAGAAATAGCCCTTTTTACGAAAAATCCAATCAAAAAACTGGCAACCCTAATACTATTAAAAAACTAACAATATAGACATATGAAAAACACAGCACTTTCACAAAAACACATTTCTTTAGGAGCTAAAATGGTTCCATTTGCAGGATATAATATGCCTGTTTCTTATAGCGGATTAAACGATGAGCATGCCACTGTGAGAAATGCTGTTGGTGTATTTGATGTGAGTCATATGGGAGAATTTATTTTAAAGGGAGAAAACGCTTTAGATTTAATTCAAAGAGTAACAAGTAATGATGCTTCTGTGCTTACTGATGGAAAAGCTCAATACTCATGCTTACCAAATAATGATGGCGGGATTGTAGATGATTTAATTGTATACCGTGTTGATGAAAAAACATATATGTTAGTAGTTAATGCTTCGAATATTGATAAAGATTGGAATTGGATTAGTAAACACAACACTAAGAATGTTGAGATGCATAATATTTCAGAGAAAACATCTTTATTAGCTATTCAAGGTCCTAAAGCGATAGATACATTACAAAAATTAACCGATGTAAAATTATCTGATATACCTTACTATTCTTTTGCAAAAGGGAAATTTAACGGAGTAGATAATGTGGTGATTTCTAATACTGGTTATACAGGTGCCGGTGGATTTGAAATTTATTTTGAAAATGAGTATGCTGAAAAAATGTGGGATTCTATATTTGCAGCTGGTACTGAGCTTGGAATTAAACCTATTGGGTTAGGAGCTCGTGATACCTTGCGTTTAGAAATGGGATTCTGTTTATATGGAAACGATATTGACGATACAACGTCGCCAATTGAAGCTGGTTTAGGATGGATTACAAAATTTACAAAAGATTTTACAAACCGTGCAGCTATCGAAAAACAAAAAACGGATGGTGTAACTAAAAAATTAGTTGGCTTTGAAATGATTGATAGAGGAATCCCTCGACATGATTACCAAATTGCTGATGCTCAAGGAAACATTATTGGCAAGGTAACTTCAGGAACACAATCACCAACTTTAAGCAAAGCTATTGGTATGGGTTATGTGAATAAAGATTTTGCAAAAGCAGATACAGAGATTTTTGTGGTAATTAGAGATAAAGCAATTAAAGCTAAAGTTTGTAAAATACCTTTCTTAAAAAAATAACAACATGAACATCGAAGTTTGCTACACACCACAAGCTTACAATCTTTTTCATAAGGATGAATCTATTGTGGTGGTAATTGATATTTTCAGAGCCACTTCAGCAATTGTTACAGCATTTTATAATGGGGTAAGTAAAATGATTCCTGTTGCCACAGTGGAAGAAGCAAAAGAATACCAACAAAATGGATATTTAGCAGCGGCTGAGCGAAATGGAGAAATGATAGAAGGTTTTGAATTAGGTAATAGTCCTTTTGGCTACATGAATAATAAAGTGAAAGGAAAAACCATTGCCATTTCAACAACCAATGGAACACAAGCTATCGAGGCAAGTCGTAAAGCATCCAAAATTTTAGTTGGAAGCTTCTTAAATTTAGATGTCCTATGTGAATATTTAGCAGAACAAAAAAAAGATGTGATTTTAGTTTGCGCAGGATGGAAAAATAAATTCAATTTAGAAGACACTATTTTTGCAGGTGCTATTGTAGAAAAACTAACCACCGAATCAGGATTTGAGATCACTTGCGATTCAGCTATTGCATCAAAACATTTATACAATATCGCTAAACAGGATATGTTTGAGTTCTTATCAAATTCTTCGCATCGCAATCGTTTAGCTAAATTGGATCTAGAGCGTGATATAAAATATTGCTTAACACCTAATCAATGTCCTGTAATTCCTGTCATGGAAGGAAAATATTTAGTTAAAATGTAACGAAGAACTTATTTATGGAAAACATTCAAACGATAGGTAAACGTTGTTCGATTTTAATTAAAGATCAAGTTTTTAGTTTGGTAATTTTACCTACCGACGACAAAAAGAAAGTAAACTTAATGTTCTTATGGTTATTAGCTTGGAGCGTCAGTGGCGTTATTGTTATTGCAAATTATTTTACTTTGCAACAAGAAAGCGCAAGACTATTCATCATTATTTGGTTAGCATTCTGGGCTTATTTTGAATTTAAAATTATTAGAGTGTTTATGTGGAAACGCTTTGGTAAAGAAAAATTATGGATAAAAAATGGAATCATGTTTTATCAACAAGACATTAATGGTAAAGGAAAAATTAAAGAGTTTGATATCAACTTAGTTTCAGAGATTGATATAATTACCTTAACCAAAGGAAGTATAGCAGATACTTTTAGCCAAACTTTTTGGGTAAAAGGAGGTGAACGTATTGAGTTTACGTGCCAAGCCAAAGTCATGAAATTTGGAATGCAATTAGAAGATGATGATGCGAAAAAAATCATATCCGCATTAAAGAAATTTTTAAAGTAAATTATTTATTCCTTCCAATTTTCAATCTTTAATTTTTTGAAGAACATTTCTTCTTCTATTTCTTGTACACAACCAGGTTGTAAATCTCCTAATTCTAAATCTTCGATAGAAATTCGAATTAATCTTTTGCAATGATGGTATACCGATGATACCATTTTACGAATTTGATGATACTTGCCTTCAGTGAGCGTAATTAAAAGCCAAGAACTTGGCAAATCTTCTCTAAATTCATGAGCACGTTTAGGTAAGTTTTCTGGCTTATCAACTATTTCTACATCACATGGCGATGTGGTATAGTATCCTCCACCCTTTACTCTGATAGTAATACCTGTTTGCAATTGAAGTAATCGTTCTAGAGTTACTATTTTTTCAACGTGAACCAAATACGTACGTTTATGAGGGGTATCACTTTCAAACAATAATTTTGTGACACGTTTGTTTGTCGTTAGTATTAATAAACCTTCTGAATTATTATCTAAACGTCCAATAGCATGAGTTCCTTCGGGCCAATCAAAATCAATATCACCTAATAAATTAACTTTATCTGGACTAACAAACTGAGATACCATTTTATATGGCTTGTTTACTATAAAGTAACGATTAGGATTTTCGGTCATGATGAGTTGGTGTATAACCAAAAATTTTTAACAATAACCATGTTACCATAAAACCAGCGATACCTACAATTACAGATAATACTGATGCCCCAATAACATATATTAAACCAATATTAATTGCCATTTTAATAGTAATTGCTTCGCTAAAATTTAAATGAACCTGTTGGTTTAAAACATATTCTCCGGTTTTTACGCTTGCATAAACAATAAATGGAATCATAGGGGGAACGCTGATTTGAGCCGTTAATCCAACAATTACTTTATTAAGTTTAAAATAAACCGCAGAAAGAATGGCTAATCCAAATTGAAACCCCCAAATAGGAACAATGCCAAAAAATAAACCAACACCTACCGAAACAGCCTTATTGAAAGCACTTTCGTGAGTAGCTAAAACTTCTTCTTTCCACGCTTTTTTCAAATTCGTTAACGTCATTTTTCTAATTAACATTACTGGACGCCAAAATAATGCGGCAAGAATGACTAAATACGTATTTAAAAAACTAATACGTGTACTATCTCTACTCGGAATAAAATGTGACACTCTCTCTCCTTCAGGGGCGTAATATACGCTTACTGGCACCGACAGCACCGGTATTCCTCGCCATGCTGCTTTCACAATGACTTCAATTTCTAGCTCAAACTTCGTGGTAAATAACCATATCTTTTTTAATCGTTTTACTGGATACAATCGATAGCCACTCTGTGTATCTGGTAATGAAATACCCGTTTCTGCCCAAAACCAAAAATTACTAAACTTGTTACCAAAATTACTTTTATTTGGAACATTTTCTACTGTCATATTTCGAGCACCAATAATTAAACTACCTGGTTGCTGCTCTATTTTATCTAGAAATAAAATAAAATCTTTTGGGTAATGTTGTCCATCACTATCTATACTAATAGCATAATCAAATCCTAATTCAACTGCTTTTAAGAACCCATTTCTCAGGCCTTTTCCTTTACCTTGATTAATGGGATGTGTGACAACTTTTAATTGAGGGTATTTCGATAAAATATGTGCCGTCCCATCTGTGCAACCATCATTGATTACCATCACATCCTGACAGTATTCTAATGTTGAGTGAATAACCTGTTCAATAGTTTTAGAATTATTATAGGTTGGAATAAGCACACAACATTTAAGTTGTTTGAATTTTTGCTTTACAAGTGCCTTTTGATCTTGAGCTTCCATCATAACGAGATGGTAAAAATAAAAAAATAATACATGTAATTCTTATCTTTCTCATTCTGAATATTTTTTTAAGTTTGTAATCATGTCATTTTCTTTAAAACATACAATTCTTTTACTCACTTTACTGTTAAGCACTGCTATTATTGCTCAAAAAAAGGAAAAAAAACAGAAGGAAACGAGAGAGGAAAAGAAAGAAAGAAAGAAAGCAGAAAAAAATAAATTACCAGATAATATTGAATCCTTTCCTAAAAATTTTTTAATTAGGCCTAGATTTGTATTTCCTGAAGTTTCCGTAAACGTTAGCAATAGGCTTTTTGGAAAAGGCGAAAAATTCAAATATAAACCAGCTATCCCAGGCGTAGTAGGCCTATCCTTAAAAATTAAAAAAGTATATATATCAGCCGCTATGCAATTACCTGCAAGCGACCATCTAAAAAAATTATATGGTGAAACAAAGTTTAGAAATATCAACATTAACATACAAGGACGAATTGTTAACTGGGGATTATTTTACAGAGATTACAAAGGCTTTTATTTAAAAAATTACGAATCGTATTACCCAAATTGGAACAGAGACTCGCTAGGATATCCTAGATCATCTAAATTACGTATTATCGAAGGCGGCTTAAACCTATCTTTTAACTTTAATAAAAATTTCTCTATGAATGCTGCCTTTGCTCAAGGAGAGAGACAAAAGAAAAGTGCTGGCTCTTTTTTAATGGGTTTATCTGAACGCTATCAACGTATTGATGCAGATACAAGCTTTGTACCTCCAACTCAAGGTGATTTGTATCCTAATTTAAATAAATTAAGATATGGTAATTTCACAAGTACCCTTATTTATATAGGATTTGGGTATCAATTTGTCATTAAAAAATTTCACTTCACACCTGTGGCACTTGCAGGAACAGGATTTCAAATACAAAGCTATACTCAAACCGACAAAAAACATTTTTGGATAAATTACCCGACCTATGCGACATTAAAGGCTCAATTAGGATATAATGGTGATCATTTTTTTGCTAATTTGATTTACGCAACTGAATTCAATAGTATTCCAATTAAAGAAACAAGAATTCGCTTATTTCATAATTACCTAGAATTTGGAATGGGCTTAAGATTTTAAAAATATAACTTCATTAAACAAAAAAATAAGTTTATTTCTTTTTGTTAAATTCAGCTACTTGATTATCAAAACATAAATAATACTTGCCTTTTACTAAATTGTCGATGTCTGTTTCTTTACCAAATCCCTTTTTTACAATTGCGCCATAAGCATCATAAACTTCATAATCAGTATTCATAGAATATTGTATTTGCTTATGATCTTTAGTGAGCATATAATTTGGTTTCTCAAGTTCAAAGTTCCAAACAATTGCCGCTGAGACTTTAGGCGTAGCGCCTAATCCAACTTGTTTAACTCTAAACTTATTTTCGCCGCTATGAGCCGTAATTTGAAAAGAATAATCATGATTACCTGGGCTTCCAATGCCTTGAACCTCTCCTACATAAACCCATTTATTCCATTTAAATTGCTCAATAATGTATGGGATTGAACCATTTTCATTTTTAGTGGTCCACTTTAAAATTCCATTTGACTGAATATTCATAGTCACAATCTCAAAAGTTGGACGAGGTTTAAGCACTTCTGGATTTAAAACAATGGGAGTGCAATCATTTTTGTGACTAATCTCAATCACCACTTTTTGACCTGGCTGAAGATTCATAGCCGTTAAATCAATTTCAAAAGCAGAAGAGTTTACTTCGTCTGTGGTGATATTACCATTTACTTTAATTTCAGTAGCACAAAAACCAACACCGTTAGCCGCAAAAGAATTTTGGATATAGATATTTTTACTTTGAAACTTACCCTCTATCACTAAAACATTAGCTGAAACATGAATAGATATAAAGATTATTAAATATGCAAAATATAAACGTCTCATCTAAAAAGGTTTGGTTTTAACAAACCAAAATTAGATAAAAAAGGTACACAAATTAAATTTTGTGGCGCATTTTAACATATATAAATAATAAAAATAGAACCAAAATTGCAATCACAAGGACTTTTGAAGCACCTTTAAAATGAATCTTATTGGTAAAACTGTCCTTTTTGTATGACCAAATCATAGCCGCCACAAAAACCACCACAAAACAAGCTGCAAAAATCATTTTTCCTATTGTCAACATCTTTTCATTTTATTTTGGCTGCAATTTATAATTTTACACTGAATTGATGAGAAAAATAATACTACTATTTATAATTTGTTTTGGACTCAAAGCTCAAGCTAATAAAATGACGGAGGCTTATGAAGCCCTCTCTATATTTGATTATTTTAAAGCCAAACAACTTTTTTATAAAATCCAACAGAAATACCCTTGTGAATCATCATACGGATTAGCAACTATTTATTTCAGAACCGATAATCCATTTTCAAATATTGATAGCGCCGCTAAATACATTGCCATTTCTAAAAACGCCTTTAAAGATAGTTTAACGATTTGCAATTATCACATCAATACTTTAACTATTATTTTTCTAGCTGACAACATTTGTAAAAAAGGGTTTCAAATATATTGTGTGAATCGTTCCATAAAAGACATTAATTATTTTTTAACTCATTTTTATTTTGCAAATGAAGAGTTGCTTAACCGAAGCTACTTTTCAAGAGATGCCATGGCCTTAGAAAATGCTACATTTTCTAAATCTAGTGACAGTATAACACAATTCCTACTAAAATATCCCGAAAGCATGTTGTACCAACAAGCACAACTTTCTTTTTATGATTTTCAATATAATGAAAACGTTCCTCATAAAACCATTTATGAGTTAGAAGCTTTTATAAAAAAATATCCTTCTAATCCAAACATAACAGACGCTGAAGGACTTTTATTTTCTGCCATACAACAATTACACTCATCAGATAGTACATACACCTTCATCAAACATTTTAGTACGTCATTAACTCAAGAAGCCGCATGGAAATTATTATACAGCCTATCTGTAAACCATTATAATAAAGAAGAGTTGACTACCTTCCTTACCAAATATCCCGACTATCCTTACAATGAGTCTGTTCTAAAAGAAATTACACTTTCTCAAAACATTTTAATTCCAATTAAAGATTCTAGTGATCATTTTGGTTTTATAGATACAGTAGGCAACTGGATCATTAAACCTCAATTTGATGATGCATTACCCTTTAGTGAAGGTTTTTCTGCAGTTTGCAAAAACGACAGTTGCTACTATATCAATAAAGAAGGGAATAAAACATCCATCTACTATTTTGAGGAAACTGAAAATTATAAAGATGGTATTGCCATTGTAAAAAAAGATAATGCTTATTTTTTAATCAACCGCTCTGGTCAAATTATTTCAAAAGGCTATCAAGATATCAATCCAGCCTCAAATAAATTATATGTCTGTAAATTAAATAATGTATATGGCGCCATTAATGCAAAAGGGGAAGTCATGATTCCGTTTTCATATAACAAACTAGGTAATTTTAAAAATAGGTACGCCTATTATCTATCTTCTCAATACGGACTAGTTGATATCAACAATCGCACTTTAGAAGCTCAATGGGATTGGATTTCAGATATTGACTCTAATGCCATTGCTGTTGTAAAAAACAATAATCAATTTGGATTAATAAATATTAACGAACAAATCATTTTGCCTTGTCAGTATGATTATGTGACGCATTGCCTAAACGATATATATTTGGTTGTGAAAAATGGTCTTTATGGTTTTTTTAATGGAAAAGAAAAATGCTTTGTAACGTCGGTTGAATACTCATACAATCCTTCTTTAGATCTTAAATACTATACCAATGGGAAATATTTTAAATTAATCAAAGAAGAAGAGGTCGCATTAGTAGACATGAACGGACGAACTAGCATCAATTTTGGGACCTATAGCAATTTATTTTTTGCTAAATGCGACATTATTCGCGTTCAGAAAAAAAATAAGTTTGGTTATGTTGACCGAAAACTAAAACCAATTACTGCTTTTGAATTTGAAAGAGCTTCCGATTTTGAAAACAACTTAGCTATTGTTTCCAAAAAAAATCAAACAATGTTAATCGAAAAATCCGGAAAAGTTTTATACAGTGTTAAAAATGGAAATATCAGTATCATGAATACTAGCTTATACCAAGTGAATCAAGACGATTTGATTGGCTTATTAAATGCAGAAGGCAAACTTATATTACCCATTGAATATGACAGCATTCAGTTAATATATGAAGGGATTTATACATGTATAAAAAATGAAGGCTTATACTTGTATAATATTCACTCCAACAGTTTGAAAAAACTATAACTACATTTTTAACAAAGGCAATACAATTGTAAACATTGTTCCTTTATTGAGTTCTGTTTCAAAATTAATAGAACCGTTGAAAGATACAATAGCACTTTTTACCATCGCAAGCCCTAAGCCTGTCCCAGTAGATTTAGTTGTAAAATTTGGAGTAAACAATTTAGGCTTAATTTCTTCAGGAATACCACAGCCATTATCTTTAACTTTTACAGTCACTGAATCTTCTAATACAAAAGCAAACACTTCTATATTTCCTATTCGCGATTCGGGAATAGATTGCTCTGCATTCTTTAGTAAATTTGTAAATATACGCAAGCACTGTTCCTTATCAGCTAGAATCCATAACTCATCAGGACTTTGTAATGATAAATGGCAGCGGGTATTTTGCTGAAATAAATCAGCAATGCTTCGTAACACATCAGCTAAATTAACAGGTTCCAAGTTCGGGTTTGGTAACTTAGCAAAGTTCGAAAATTCGGTCGCAATATGAGATAGTGAATCAATTTGTTCAATCAACATTTCAGAAACTCTATTTACGCGCTCATTAATATCATCCGGATGCGATTCCACTACTCTCTTCAAATGTTGGATGTTTAATTTCATGGGAGTCAATGGATTTTTAATTTCATGGGCGACTTGTTTTGCCATTTCACGCCACGCACTTTCTCTCTCTGAATGAGCTAATAACTCTGAACTTTTTTCTAGTTTAATCAACATAGCATTATACTCTGCTACTAAATTTCCAATCTCATCGTTAGATTTCCATTGAAGCGACTCGTTAAATTTACCGAACTGGATATTAGAAATTTGTTGCTTAATTATTCGAAGTGGTTTAGTTAACAAATTGGATACCAATAAGGCAATCAAAGTCGTTATCACAAATAAAATGGTATAAATATTAATTAAGGTCGTAAGATATGCTGTTAACTCTTTTTCTAAATCTTTTTGGCGAGAAAAATATGGGAGATTGATATAGCCTATCAACTGATCGTTTTTACTGTAAAACGGAATATATGCCGAAAGATAATTTAAAGTTCCGATATTTTCTTTTTGCGAATAATTAGCTCGTATCACTTTTTTAAAGCTTATATAGGCGCGTGGATTCATGAATTTAGATATCAAACCTTGATCATAAATAGCAGGTTGAGAGGTGGCATACAATAATCCATTTTTATCAAACAATGAAATGTCACTACCAAATAATTGTGCCAACCGCTTTAATTTATAAGAGGTCGCCTCTTTAAAAGAGGGATCTAAATACTGTTGCTGACCAACACTTGGCTGTAGCTCTTTTAAAACGGATTGAGATTTTATAATTAAATCTTTTTTATTTTTCAACTCAAATTGGGAATTCACCACCACTATGGTCCCAAAAACAACTGCGGTTAATGACAAAACTACTATTGAAACTAATATAAATTGAATACGATGATTAAGAGAACTGATACTGTAATTTTTAGTAATAAAAATGGAGTTAAAGGACACACTCAGAAGCACTAATAAGGAAAAGAAAATAAATAAATAAGACACGGATGTAAACTGCCCCCACATACCAAATTCTTTGTCAGAAATAATAATGATGACATTTGGTTTAGGTTGATAAAAAAAATGCTCATAACCATCTCCAGTAGAGATTTTCATGCCATGGCGTGAAACGAATAATGGATATTGATATTCTCCGAAGGTATTTAATAGCCGATTTGATTCATACACCGCATAAGAAATTTGTTTTGATTCAAATTTATTTTCTAAGGATTTATCGAGCAATAAATCAGGGAAAGCTCCTAGGTTAACCGCTAATTTTGGCTCTAACTGGATATATAAATGAAATGTTTTAGTTGGATCTTTAGAAAGGTCATCGATTTTTAATTTAGCAATATAACGTGCCGATTTTTTTTCTTTCTCAATAAAATATAAATCTTCGCTAATGGTTTTTGAGCCGCCTCGCTCTATTTGTTGTTTAAAATAATCTTCATTTAAATAAATTGGATTTAATTGCAAAAACACTGGCGTACAATCGTTTTTAAATAATGACATCACTATATCATAACGTTCAAAATAGTCGCTAAAATTTTGCTGCCTAATAGTTTGTTCAATTTGCTCAGTGCTTAATGGCAATAAGTTTAAGAGTTGCTTTAATTGTACATCTCTCTTAATTGACGAACTAATTTTATTAAACTCGTTTTCTGCAATCACATCTTGGCGATCGGCTAAGCTATAGGAGATCGCTTCAAAGGTTTGCACTTTATTTATCTGTTCATTATGATTAAATAATGAACTAGCCGCATATGTAGCCACAAAAACAATTACACCAATATTTATAAAATGATACCGAGATTTTGTTTGATGAATATACACTGAAATACAAAAAAACAACAATGGCCATAAATTGTCAACGAGAGGTAGTTGCTTCATTAAACAATAAGTAATAAGAGCAATGATTAATATACTGCATGATAATAAACCGAATTTAGTAAACACATGGATGCGAGCTAAAAATTGAACAAATCGATCTAAACATAAATAAAACGAGAATAGTAAAAAACCAACCGATAATAGGCCAATTAGACTATACGTATTAAAACTAAACAACTCATTAATGTTATAAGAAATCGTTGAGTTATTTACTAAACTACCAATCAACCAACGAATCTGAAAAGAAAAAAACGAGAGAATCACTAACGATAATAAACTCAATAACCAATTGAGAGAAAGATGATAAGTCGTTTTAGAATGGGGAGCTTTAAAAATAAGTACAGACAATAAAAAGATACAAGCCGTATTGATTAAAACATCACCTAAATATGAAAAATAAAAAGAAGCGGCATCTCCAAATAATTTGGCATCATAAAAGCTTGTTTCATAAAATACGCCTGGCCATTTAAAATAGATCATCACTGATCGAATAACAAGACCAATAACAATGAAAACTGCAATAAACTTTGAACGATCACGTACATAGCGTTTTAATACCATTAATAAACTAATCAACCAAAGTAAAATGGCAACAAGAAAAAGTATAGAAGAATACATATTAACGGTTGGGTTGTTATATAAGCCATCTGAACGATAAATTTCGAATAACGGTATGCCGAATTTTGAATTAACCGCATGGCTTAAAAAACTTACAGGCGTCAATAATTTGGTGTTTTCAGGAAGATCAAGCCAAGCTCCAAAATGATTATTTAAATATTGGTTCTCGACATCATATTCAGGCTTAATAGAAATCAGTGCTACAATAGTATAGGGTGAAGTTACCGAAGGTTTTTCTTGAATGCATTCATACCAACCATTTCGGGTTTTAATTAATTGCGCCTTAGCTTTATTTTTGTAAGCGTAAAAATCAATAGCTGGTTGATTATCTGTCCAAAAGCACAAGCTATCACGTTTGTATATATAAAAGGTTAACTCCTCATGATTCAAAAAATCACTCATAGTCTCCTTATATTGATTAAAAAGTTCTTTTGGTTGTGCAATTTTTAAGGAAGCTGATAATTTTTCTAAATGAGATTGAGCAATAGTTTCTTTTTGTTGCAACTGAATTTGAGCACTATGAGCTAGCTCTTGAGTTGTAAAATGATTATTTCGGGAAAGAATATATGAAAAGAGGGCACAAAGGATGCCAAACATAAAAACAGCATATAATTTCAAGAGATGTTTTCCCATGTCAACGATAGGGCAATTTACTGTTTTTTAACTAATTTTTTGAACCTAAAAATCGTTTTTTTCAAGATTTAAGTATATTTGTAAGATAACACTCTATTTTTATGGCAAAACAAACAGCAAGTACAAAACAACCTACTTTTAAAGAGTTAAAGAATACATTTCATTTCTTTCCATTTAAAAATCAAACCGCACCATTTATTGTGATTGTCCTTTTAGGACTGATTTTTAACTTAACTTCTTTAAACAATGAGTATGCCTTAGATGACGGTATTATTATTCACCAAAACGACCACGTTATTAAAGGCGTTAAGGGTATTAAAGATATTATGACTAAAGATGCCTACGAGAGTTTTTATCGAAGAATGAATGCGACCGATCAGTTAGCAGGTGGTCGTTACCGTCCATTATCAGTTGTGAGTTTTGCGATTGAACAAGAATTTATTGGAGCTTATCCAAAAGACGGCTTATATCCTGCACAATGCTGGGATACTAATGGGAACAAAAAAAATGATGTAGAAGAGGATATTAACGACGACGGTGTATTTAATGAAGTTGACTGCCAAGTAAATGGCGCATCGCTTCGCCATTTTGTTAATATTATTTCTTTCATCATTGGGGTGATGTTATTGTATCTGTTTTTTAGAAACTATATTTTTAAAAATTACCATGATTTAGCCTTTTTAGCGGCTTTAATCTTTTTAATGCACCCTATACATTCCGAAGCGATTGCCAATGTAAAAAGTAGAGATGAGTTGTTTTCATTAATCTTTATTTCGCTAACATTCTTCTATTCTTTTAAATACATGCAGGAGAAAAATAACAAAAATTTATTTTGGGCAGCTTTTAACTTTTTATTAGCCTTGTTATCAAAAGAGTATGCGGTAGTATTGGTAATGTTAATTCCTATTGCATTTTATGTATTTGAAGAAATTACTTTTAACCCAAAAACTTTTTTACAATCCAAAGAATTTAAACAAGCTTTATATGTTTTTGGAACTTTCTTTGCCTGCGCCCTCTTTATGTTAATGGTAAAACGTAATTCTGATATTCACATTTTACCAGGACAAAAACCAACTACTTCCTATTGGTTATTCCCGTTTGTGTATTTAATTGTAGGTGTTGGATTAATTGCATCAAAAATAAAAACAAAATTCGCGACTCTGATGAGTTGGCATTTCTTTATCATGTTGTTTTATCTAGGCATGCGTTTAGTTGCTGTAAAATTAAAACCAGGAGTACCTGATACCGAAATTTTAAATAACCCTTATTTATTAGCTACTCAACAAGAACAATGGGCTACTAAGGTGTTTGTGTTATTAAAATACTTTACGCTATGTTGGTTACCACATCCATTATCCTCAGATTATTCATTTAACACTATTCAGTTCCGTACATTTGCTAGTTGGGACACTCTAGTATCATTGGTATTACATATTGGTTTAATGTATGCTGGTGTGAAATTAATTTTAAAGAAACATATTTTAGGATTTGCCATCGCTGTATACTTTGCCTTTTTATTAATGATTGGTAATATTTTAATGGACATTGGTGCAACAATGGGCGAACGTTTATTATTTCACTCTACTATTGGATTTGTGATTGCCTTTGCCTGGTTAATTTTAAAAGGCGTAGATAAAATCCCAGGGTCCTTAATGGCTAAACGCTCAGTATTATTTTTATTATTAGGCACTATGACATTTTTATACGGATGCAAAACATGGGAACGTAACTGGGATTGGAAAAATGACATTACTTTATTTTTAAAGGATGTTGAGACCGTTCCAAACTCTGTATTAGTGTTAGGTAATGCTGGTGCACGTTATATTGACTTATCTGACACTAAAAACTTTGTAGCAAAACGCGAAGAATCTTTAGAGAAAGGTATTAAATATTTAAAACACGCCATTGAATTACATCCACGTTATGTAAACGGTTACTTAAATTTAGGATTAGGAAGCTTCAAATTGCACCGAGATAGAGATGCCTTGTTTTATTGGAAACAAGCAGAATATTTATATCCTAACAACCCCTACTTAAGAAGCTACTACACAGTGATGTATCAAGATTTATTATCTAGAGGCTATCAAAAAGCACAACGTGGGCAATTAGATAGTTCTATTTATGAGTTTAGAAAAACCATTATTTTAGATAAATTAAATCCTGAAGGATTCTTCCAGTTAGGAGCTGCTTATTACCAAAACAAGCAATACGACAAAGCTAAATACTATTGGGAACAATGTGTTAAGTTAAAACCAGACCATGTGCAAGCTAAAGCTGGTTTAGCTACAATTATAACGGTTACGGTGCCTACACCAGCGCAACCAACAGCTAAGAAATAAAACTTAAATTATACGTTTTAAAAGGTGAGAAAGATTTCTCACCTTTTTTTATGAATAGCATAAAACAACTTAAATATTGATTCTAGCAATAAAACGTATATCTTTAAAAACCATTTTTGGCATACAAAGTTTCAAAAGCAAACAATACTAGCTACAAAAACGTTAATAGTTGTTTTATGAAGGCATACATCACACTCCTATTGATAATTATAAATTGTAATTTATGTTACTCTCAACAGTTACCTAATGAGCCAGTGAAAAGGGAGACAAAAGCTGAATTGTATGCGCCTATTTACACCTTATACTACCCAACAAATCAATGGGAATTAACCACTGAAAATGTTGAATTTCTATACTCATATGTTATTCAAAAAATTAAAAGACCAGATGCGCCAAAGCTTATCATCTATCTTGAAGGACACACAGATGATGAAGGTAATTCTGATTACAATATAAACCTTTCAAAAAAAAGAGTACAGGCTGTTGCTAACTATTTAAAAAACAATGGCATTGATGTCAACCAACTAATAATCTCTTTCTTTGGCGAATCAATACCTGAAACAAGAAAAATTGCTATTAGTGAAAAACTTAAAGACATTCGTTATGCCAATAGAAGAGTGACTATTCGAATTGAAAAAGTATTCGAATAGATAATCCATTTCGCAATAACAAAACAATTAAAGTAAACTATTTTAAACTATTTTTATATAACACAATGAAAAAACATTTAACAACACTATTTATTATGATAGTTGGATTGAGCACTTTTGGACAAAATGCAGACGAGTTAAATCTGCAATCCAAAAAATTTTTAGAAATTCAACAGTTCGATAAAGCTATTCCATTGCTCAAAAAATCAGCCGAATTAGGAAATGCCGAAGCGCAATACAATTTAGGCTTCTGTTATCAAACGGGTACCATTGTTGAAAAAAATCAAAAAAAGGCTATTGAATGGTATTTAAAATCTGCCGAACAGGGATTTAATGATGCATTTTATCAATTAATGATGGCTTATGGAAATGGAGAGGGCATTGATCAAGATCCTAAAAAAGCCTTTACTTACGCTTTAAAATGTGCTGAAAATAATGACGGAACATGTATGTGGAACGTTGTCAATTGTTACTATTCAGGAATAGGTACTGATAAAAATATTAATGACATGATTAAATGGGCCATTAGACTTGGCAAATTACAAAATCCTGAAAATTTAGCAAAAAGTGGATATATCACTTCGTCAAGATTACAACTTGCCTATTTATATAGAGATGGAAAAGAAATTAAACAAAATTATTTTGAAAGCTATTTATGGTTTTTAATCTACAATGAATTTAAGGTGGATTTTTCTATTTCACAGCAGCAACAAGTTATAAAGGATATTCAAGATTTAGAAACTAAATTAACAGCTGAACAAAAAGAAAACGGACAAAAAGCAGCAGAAAAATTATTAGAACGACCACTAAATAATATCGGAAACTTATACAAAACTGATATTTAAAAAATCATTAAGTTGAAAGCCTAATATAAATTGACATCGATCTTTATTTAAATCAAAAACCAATTAATAAATTTTCGTTTTGTGAAATTATATTAAAGATTTATCTTTAATATAACATTTTCGGCCAACTATGTTTCAAAATAAATTATAGCATTGTAAGCCGTCATTAAAAAAACACTTAAATACAAGAACATGAAAAAAGAAAAAATTATCTTTTGGACAGCAACAATAATCATCGCTTTATTTGAAGGAGTTATGCCTGCGCTTACGTCACAAACAGAGCTTGCAAAAGAAGGTATTAAACATCTAGGTTATCCAGAATATTTTGGGAATGCCTTAGTTATTTTTAAAATTTTAGGAGTTTTAGCTTTAGTAATTCCGAAAATACCAAAAAGAGTAAAAGAATGGGCATATGCTGGATTTGCATTTGACTTTATTTTTGCAACAATTAGTCATGGGGCTGTTGACGGCATAAACGGACAAACATTTTTTCCACTCGTTATATTCGGGATCTTAATCATTTCATACACTTATTACCAGAAGTTAAGTTCAAATAAAAATTAATGCCACATTATTTCATGCCATTCAAAGGGTCAATAAAAAAGAGACTATGAGAAATATATTTTTACTATCGATGGCAATCCTATTTACATGGAATAGTTGTAAAAAATATGAGCAAGACGATAAGAAATATTATAAAACGCCTTGCGGAAGAATAGCTAAAAAATGGCAATTATATAAAATAGTTGACAAGACTGGTAAAGACTTTACCGATAGTGTTATCTATTTTAAAACACCTGACAATGGCTGGGCATTTGTTCCTGAACAATCCTACACATATGGCGGTATGATCATTGAATTTGAAAGATCTAACAATAAATTATGTATAGAAACAGGGATACGAGGAAATGTAACCGTCTTAAATAAACCATTTCATAAAGGTTATTATGAAATAAAATTCAAACGAACTAAATTTAAGTTTGACATTGAGCCTCATACGAATTCACCTGCTAGGTATTTTTTCGATGACTATACAATTTATAAAATGACTTCTGACGAACTTATATTTGGACAAGAGTGGAATAAAATGAGAGCATATTTCAAAGTTGCCGACTAAAATAACTTTATTCTTCCTCAACATAAATTACAATTATATCTACACCTTCGACATTTTAAAATATAGGAAACAATTGATTGATTTTTGATTTGTAATATCCTTAAAACCATTAAATTTATATCATTGTTTATATGAGCATTCAACACCTTATCAACGCATATATTGACAGCCAACCTGAACAGAAACGCCATGATATGCTTTACTTGCATAATATGATATTAAAAATCACACCCTCCTGCCAGTTATGGTTTTTAGATGGGAAAGATAGTGCTCAAAAAACAGTTTCTAATCCTAATATAGGATATGGGAACTACACTATAACATATGCTGATGGGAAAATAAAAGAGTTTTACAAAATTGGCATGAGCGCAAATACAACTGGTATCTCTATTTACATTTTTGGCATTCTAGATAAAACCTATTTAGTAAAAACCTACGGACAGAAAATAGGTAAAGCCACTGTAAGTGGATACTGCATTAAATTTAAAAGTCTAAAGGATATTAATATAAACGTTTTAGAAACTGCTTTACGTTATGGATTTGAAAAACAAACAAAATAAAAATTTGTAATAAACTTATAAAAATGAAAAATATAAAATCAATCAATCGCCTTCATTGGATAACTCGTATTATTGGGACAATGATGGTTATGTTTACTTTATTTTTTTTCATCGGTTACTTGATAGAAGGAATTAATAAGCCTAGCGCCTCATTCAATGTGTATACTATTATCCTATTTATCGTATGGGGAATTGGACTTTTAGGTATCCTATTAGCAAATTGGAAGCCTGGTTTTGGAGGAATCCTCTCCTTCATAAGTTTTATAATTTTTAATATACTCGCTGCCATAAATCCCAATCCAGAAGCCGGATATTCCTTTATACTTTTAATCTTTCTATTACCTTCCATTTTATTTCTAATTGTTTGGAAACTAAATCAAGCCTCTTAAACTAACATACTTTGACTTTAGTATTTGCTAATGACTAAAAACATCGTATCTTTAATAGTGTGCTAGAATTTATAAAATGCAACTAGAATCATTCTATGAAAAAGCACTTTATAAACTTATATAAAACACCTCGTCGCTAATTTTATTTCATGAGATTACTTCAATACATTAAGATTACCATGAACAAATCTTTTTTAACTATACTAGGTCTCATATTGCTTTCTTTAGCATTATGGTCTTTTGATTTGCCTAGTGGTTGGTTTCATGCTGGCAGTAAGCCTAAAAGTTACAATATGGGAATCGACAAAGGTAAAGGTCAAGATGGTAAAAATGCGGCGACCATAAAATCGATTGATGAAAAAATTAACGGCTTTGGCACTTTAATGCAACAATGTAAACCAGATAAATATTTGGGAAAACGTATTAAAATGACTGGATATGTTAAATCTGAAAATGTAACCAATTGGGCAGGTTTATGGATGCGTGTTGACCAAACTGATTCACGTCAGCCACTAGCCTTCGATAATATGGGCGACAGACCCATTAAAGGTACAACTGATTGGACGAAGTATGAAATTATTTTAGATGTTCCAAACCACGCATCACTAATTGCCTATGGAGCTTTGCTTGATGGAACTGGGCAGATTTGGTTTGATCAAATAACATTTGAAATCTTATCTGATTTCTCACCTTCAACAGGTTCTTCAACCATAAAAAAAACGCCAACCGTTGATGAGCCCACAAATTTAAATTTTGAAAATTAAGCTGGCTATTACCTAAGAGCCTTCATTATAAATTTATAAAACAAAAAAAGATGAATAGAATACAAGTCATTTTAACCATAGATACAGACAATTTACCAGAAAACTTTGCTGAAATTTTAAAGCATGAACAAGAAGTAGTTGCTGAGTGGAAACAAAAAGGAATATTGGACCATTTATTCTTAAGACAAACACGCAATGGCGCTATCTTAATATTTAAAGATATTGACGAGGAAAAAGCAAAAGAATTAATGGAAACACTTCCATTGTATGCCTTGAAAAAAAGCGTTGAATATTTTAATCTCATCAAACAGTTTTAGTAACATATCATTCATGTTATTAAAACTATTATGTAGTATAGAGAAGTCAAATAAAATATACAAAAGGTAATGGTGCATAATTACCAAATTGACAAGCCTAAACATAGAGGTAAGCTTAGAAAATTTTTAGGTAAAGAATACTTTATTGCTAAACGCCAATGTTATTGGTGGTTTAGCAAAACCAATTTTGCTAAACCTGAGCCAAATACTCACTATAAACACTCTTTAATTGTCCATCAATCATTTTTGTTACGCCCATTAAAAGATGTTGACATGTACTTGCAACATAATAAAATTACAAATCTAAGAATTGCTATAAGCCATCTTCATAAGGTGGTTATCAAACCTGGACAGGTTTTTTCGATATGGAATTTAGTAGGAAGACCAACCAAATCAAAAGGTTATTTAGAAGGTATGACTTTGCACAATGGTAAAGTTTTAAAAGATATAGGAGGCGGCCTTTGTCAATTAGGCAACCTTTTATACTGGATGGCGCTACACACACCTTTATCTATTAAAGAGCGCTGGCGACATAGTTATGATGTGTTTCCTGACATTAATAGGACGATTCCGTTTGCATGTGGCGCTACCTTGTCATATAATTACATTGATCTGCAATTAGAAAACAATACAGATAAAAATTTTCAAATTCATCTATGGCTCGATGATGCTTATTTAAATGGAGAAATAACTTGCAAATCTGATTTAAACACACGTTATGAAATTTACGAAACAGATCATATTTTTAAACAACAATGGTGGGGAGGTTATACCAGACATAACAAAATTTGGAAAAAAATAACCACACTTCAAGATGAAACCACGACCGAAGAACTTGTAGCAGAAAACAATGCGATTATGATGTATAGCCCACTCATAGAGCAATAATGATTCGACGTCAATTACATTTTACTGTCAGAAATTTTTATTTTCTCTAACTCACTTTAATAGCTAACACACACACATCATCTACTTGCTCAAGATGATTCTTCCATTCAGTAAACGCTTGCTCTAAGATCTCTTTTTGTTTTACCATAGATTGAGATTTATTTTTCAATAACATTTCCATCATCGGCTTGTATTTATATTTTTTACCTTTAGGACCGCCAAATTGGTCAGCATATCCATCTGTGCTTAAATATATCAAATCTCCTTGCTGTAAATTGATTGTTGTACTGGTAAAAGGCTCCTCCTTATCTAAATATAAGCCTATTGGCATTTTATCGGCTTTGTATTCCATCAATTCCTCGCCTCTTAACAACCATAAAGGATTATTAGCTCCAGCAAATTCAAGCGTATGATCTATTTTATTCCACACGCACAAGCTAATATCCATGCCATCTTTTTGTTGTGTACCGCCTTTTTGTTCTAATGCATTGATGATTTTAGAACGCAGTTTATTTAAAATTGCATCAGCTTTAAATATTTTATTTTCAATCACAATTTCATTTAAAAAACTATTGCCAAGCATACTCATAAAGCCACCTGGTACACCATGTCCTGTGCAATCAGCCAAGGCAAAAACAGAACGGTTATTAGGTGTATTATATGCCCAATAAAAATCACCACTCACAATATCTTTAGGTTTAAATAATATAAAATAATCTTTAGAGACTTTACCCCACACATCATCTCCCGTTAAAACAGCTTGCTGAATGCGTTTTGCATAATTAATGCTATCAATAATTTCTTTTTGTTTTTCTTCAACGATATCCTTTTGACGTGTAATTTCATCATTTTTCAATTCAACCTCTAATTTTTGATTTTCAATGATCACATTGGCTTTTTTGGTTTTTTTAAAATTGATATAGGCCATGGCTGCAAAAAAACCAGTGCCTAAAAGTGCCAGAGTACCGAATAAAATAATTAAAGACTTTTGCTTGTTTTGTTTTTCCTGAGCTTCAATCTCAAAAGATTGATTTTTTATTTGCAATTCTTTTTTTTCAGTTTCATATTTGGTTTGTAAATCTTTAGAAGCGGCTAATCCTTTTTGAAGATTAATAGAATCGTTAATTGCTAATGTTTTAAAAAAATAAACCTCAGCACTATCGGCGCGTTTTTCAAAAATATAGCACATCGCTAAGTCTCTGTATATATGTTTTAAATTATCTGAACTACCCGCCATATTTGCATATTCTAAACTTTTATATAAATAAAATTTAGTGAGCACAGTGTTTTTGTTCAACTTCCAATAAACATTAGCCAAATTACTATTTAAGATTAATAAATAATTATTAAACCCATTTCGCTCAAAGTAGGGCAAAGCTTTTTTTAAAAAGATTAAACTAGAATCTAATTTTAAGGCATCGTTTAATCTTACCCCAACTTGCATCATCATGTTGTAATATTTTACACTATCGTTTAAAGTAGCCGACAGAGCAAATGCTTTTCGAGAATAGCCTAAGGCTGAATCATATTTTCGATAATCGGTATATAAATTAGAAATATTATTTAGCGTATTGACAATTCCTAACGTCCAATTTATTTTCTCATATATCTGTAAAGCTTTCTTACTATCAGAAATAGCACCCTCTATATCTCCAATGGTGCGTTTTACTAATGAAAAACTTTGATAAACTTTTCCTATACCTTTATCATTACCAATTTTTTTAAAGTATAATAACGCTTTATTGAAATAACTTAAGGCGCTATCTACTTTGTTCTCCATGTGATAGCTATTACCAAACTGAATTAACACATCACCTCTAGCAACACTATTAGCGGGAGCCATTTTAGCTGCTATTGAGGCGTAGGTGCGCACGCTGTCTGAATTCACACCCGTAAAGATATTAGCTATTTTCACATATAATTTAGAAGCAGAGTCGTTACTCACCCTGTGCGCTATTTTTTTTAGTGAATCGGTAAGTTGATTTTGACTAAAACTAGCAAAAGATAAAAAAATACTAAACAGGAAAATTTTCAATGGATTAATCATAATATAAAGTTAAATAATCATTCCATATAGAAAAAACGAATTTCGTATTTATCCGAATAAATGACTAAATACTTCTTCCATTTTAGTAACAGCAATCACCTGAATTTTTAATTGTTTTAAATCTAAACCCTTTAAGTTATATGAAGAAATATAAATTTTTTCGAAGCCTAATTTTTGAGCTTCTGAAATACGCTGTTCGATGCGGCTTACTGGTCGAATTTCACCAGTTAATCCAACCTCAGCGGCAAAGCACACATTTTGAGCAATTGGCAAATCCTCGTTACTAGAAAGTACCGCACAAACTAAGGCTAAATCAATACCAGGATCTTCTACTTTGATACCACCTGCGATATTAATAAAAACATCTTTGGCTCCTAATCTAAAGCCACAGCGTTTTTCAAGAACAGCGAGTAGCATCGATAATCGTCTTAAATCAAATCCAGTGGATGAACGTTGTGGTGTGCCATAAGCGGCAGTGCTCACTAAGGCTTGTGTTTCTATCAACAAAGGGCGATTCCCTTCTAATGTTGCAGCAATAGCTACACCACTCGTTGCCTCTGTTCTATTGGTAATTAATATCTCTGATGGGTTGAGGACTTCTTTTAACCCATCCCCATTCATTTCATAAATACCCATTTCATTAGTACTTCCAAAACGATTTTTAGTAGCGCGCAATAATCGGTATATATGATTTCTATCTCCTTCAAATTGTAGAACGGTATCCACCATATGTTCTAAAACTTTAGGGCCAGCAAGGCTACCTTCTTTAGTAATATGCCCAATCATAAACACAGGAACATTGGTTTCTTTAGCAAAGCGCAAAAACTCCGCTGCGCATTCACGAACCTGACTAACGCTTCCCGGACTACTATCAATATAACTGGTATGAATGGTTTGAATAGAATCAATAATCACTAACTGTGGTTCTATTTTTTCTATTTGAGTGAAAATATTTTGAGTATTCGTTTCTTGAAGAATAAAACAGTTTTCTGTTGTCACACCGATGCGTTCGGCTCGCATTTTTATTTGTTGTTCACTCTCCTCGCCGCTCACGTAGAGCACTCTTAAATTTTTTAAACGTAAGGCGAGCTGTAACATTAACGTGGATTTACCAATACCAGGCTCACCTCCAAACAATACCAAACTGCCAGGCACAACCCCACCCCCTAAAACTCTTGGCAATTCTTGTCCTGGAACTTGAATACGCGGATATTCTGTCAGCCCTATTTCTTGTAATAAAACGGACTGATTAGAACGGTGCTGCTCGTTTTTATTAGCCGAAAACAGCTGTAAACGATCATTCTTGGTTTCTTTATGAATCACTTCTTCAACAAGTGTATTCCACTCGCCACAGCTATTGCATTTACCTGCCCACTTAGCAGCTTGTGCGCCACAACTTTGACAGAAATAGGATGTTTTTGTTTTTGCCACTGGATTAATTTATAACTTCAAAATTACACTAATTGATAGCGATTGATTGCTATAATTTGTAGCTAAATAAAATAAATTGATTTTAAAAACTTAAAAAAACTACTAGTATTCAATATCTAAATCAAATCGTTTTTTTAATTCTAATAGGGCTGGATTTTTTTCTGCCATTAACTTAAACTTATCAGAGGGTTTATAGGCCTTCACTTCTCCTAAAACCTCAGATACTTTAATTTCTAATTGGGTTTGTTTATTACTAGATAACTTTCTCAACTCATCTAACATATCTTGCTTGATATTAACTAGCATTTCTCTTTGCACCTCATTATTCAATTCAATAATAATGGTGTTACCAGATAAACTAATTTTACTAGATGTTAAAGTTGCATACAATTGCTTATTACCATTTTTTCCTTTCTCTTCAGCAAATTGCTTCACTGCATCAAGTGCCCTATCCGATGTCAGTTCAATATCCACTGCAGATGTCGCATCTTGAACAATTGTGGCATCAACTGCAACAGCTTGACTTTTTTGAGCGTTATCTTGCAGTAAAAACTGAGATTTTATTTTTAGTTCATTAAACCCTACAACAGGCTTAGCGCTTGTTTGAACAATAGGCTGAGCCGTAAATTTAGCAACTGGCTGAGCTTGTTCAATGGATTTTGGCTGAGCACTCTGAATTTCGAAACCCGAATTTAACTCATTTTTTTTTTCCGCATCTTGTGATGCGGCGTTTAAATAACTGATTTGCATCAGTGCCATCTCAACTTGCAATCGTTGATTTTTAGCGGCCTTATAATGAATATCACATTTATTAATGACCGATAGGGATTTTAATAAAAATGGTGTTGGACATAATTGAGCTTGTTCGGAAAAACGTTTTTTCAAAGCATCACTTGCCTCTAACAATTGAACGGTATATTGATCTTTACTCACTAATAAGTTTCGTAAATGTTCTCCAAAACCAATAATAAAATTATGACCATCAAATCCTTTTTTTAAAATCTCATCAAAGGTAACCATGACTTCAGGTAATCGTCCGTTTAAAGCAGCGTCCGTTAACTTAAAGTAATATTCATAATCTAAGACGTGAAGGTTTTCTACAACCGCTTTGTAGGTTAAATGATTCCCTGTAAAAGTTACCATTTGATCAAAAATAGAACAAGCATCCCGTAAACCACCATCTGCTTTTTGAGAAATGATTTGTAAAGCCTCAGGCTCAAAAGTAATATGCTCTGTATTGGCAATGTATTCTAATTGTTCAGTAATATCTTCGGCTTTTATCCGATTAAAACTAAATACCTGACAACGAGATAAAATCGTAGGAATAATTTTATGCTTTTCGGTAGTAGCTAAAATAAATTTAGCATGCTTTGGCGGCTCTTCTAATGTTTTTAAAAATGCGTTAAACGCTGCGTTTGACAACATATGAACCTCATCAATCACATACACTTTATAATCTCCTAATTGAGGCGCAAAACGCACTTGATCAACTAAATTTCTTATATCCTCTACGGAGTTGTTTGATGCGGCATCTAATTCATATACGTTGAGTGAAGCTCCAGAATTGAATGACAAACAGGATTCACAAGCGTCACATGCTTCTCCATCAGAAGTTAAATTAGTACAGTTAATGGTTTTAGCAAAAATACGTGCGCAGGTTGTTTTACCTACACCACGCGGACCACAGAATAAATACGCTTGCGCGATTTTTCCATTTTTTATAGCTTGTTTTAAAGTATTGGTAATATGGCTTTGACCAACCACTGTATTAAAGTGTTGGGGACGATATTTCCGAGCTGATACTATAAAATCATCCATAAATTGAGGTAAATTTACTCTTTATATCCCCATAAAAAAGGTTAAATTATTAACTGTTTGTGAATAAGTCGATATATTTGATAGAATCTAAAAATTATCCTTTCTCCTGAAAAGAGCCTATAACATAGTTTTTTATCTTTTGATTCTTCTATCGTATGCAGGAGTTAGCCAAAATCTTATTAAAGGAATTGTCACAGAACCCGACAGTGTTACACCAATGCCTTTTGTATATGTCATTAACTGCGAAACAGGACTAGGACAAATGAGTGATGGTAATGGTAAATTCTCTATTGCTGCCGGTGATAAAGATTCGATTATATTCTCGTTTGTTGGTTACACGCGATTAAAACTTCCTGCGAGCAAATTATATAAAGGCTTGTACAAAGAATGCACAGTTGTAATGGAAGAAACCGCCTTTAAACTTAACCAAGTTGTTGTTAGCGACTTTAAATTAAAACCTTATGAAAAAGATTACATGAAAAGGGTGATTAAAGGATCTAAAATCAGCCTTATTAACGCCGCACAAAGTCCGATATCAGCGCTTTATATGCAGTTTAGTCAGAAAGGAAAAGAGCAACGAAAACTAGCAGCCATTTTTGAAGAAATTTTTATTCAAGAAGAGGTAGCCAAAAAGTTTAATGCCGAAACCTTACGAAAACTGACCGGGGACGACAAAATTGATTTTGAAAGATTTAGAAAATATTGCTACTACCTCAGTAACGAATACATTCTTAAGCATAATGGTTATGAATTGTATGACCGCGTCATGGATTGCTACTATCGCTGGAAGGAGGAGAAACGATAGTTATAATATCATTTCTATCGCTTTTGGGAAATATTCAAATTCTAATTTTCTAATTTTTGCAGATAAAGATTCAGGAGTGTCTGTATCGTCAACCTTACATTTAGCTTGCAAAATCACTTCTCCTTTATCATATTCCTCATTGACATAATGAATTGTAATTCCACTCTCCACTTCTTGATGCTCAATAACTGCTTGATGAACGCGTATGCCATACATGCCTTTACCGCCATATTTAGGCAATAAGGACGGATGAATATTAATGATTTTATTAGGGAATGATTTAATGAATTGTTCAGGTACCTTCAAAAGAAATCCAGCTAATATGATGATATCAATTTTCTCTGTATTTAAAAATTCAATAATCTGAGAGGTATACTCATTAAAGGCTGTTTTACTAATGATTTGAACATTTTTCTTATGTTTTTCTGCTCTTGCGATTACACCAGCTTGATCAGAATTAGTGACTACTAACTTTATTTTTACGCGCTTATCTTGATTAAAATAATTAAATAAATTTTCAGCATTAGTACCTTCTCCTGAAGCAAATATGGCAATGTTTTTCATTAAGTCGTCATTAAAATAATCCTTCCACGAAAGTACAAATTTATATCACAAAAAACGCCGCTTTTGAAGCTGCGTTTTAAGCATTATATGCAACTGTTACTGATTTTGTCTAATAACTGTCACGTGGCCAACATAAGGATGCTTGTTACCTCGTAAGTCATATACTGATAATTTGTAAATATAAACTCCTTGTGGTGCCAATTTCGAACCGCCTTTTAAAGTTCCATCCCAACCTCTTCTAAAGTTATTACTTGAGAATACATTCTCTCCCCATCTATCAAAAATATCCATACGATAATTTTCTTCATCGATACCAATACCCATTGGCTGGAAGATGTCATTCTTGTCGTTTCCATCTGGTGTAAAGGCATTTGGAATATATAATGCAAAGTCAGGCGTAATTTCTACTGCAACCATCGCCGTATCTCTGCAACCTTTAATTGATGTAGCAATTAAATGCACACTATAAACTCCAACGTTATTGTAATAATGGCTTGGGTTTGTGGCTGAAGAATTATTAGAACCATTAGCCGCAGAAAGATCACCAAAATCCCAGAAATAACTTACTGCACCTTGAGAGGTGTTGACAAAATTAATATTAGGATCTAAAATACTTGCTACTGGTGGATTTGCATAAAACGATGCAATAGGTTGTTTATTAATAATAATATAATTTGTTTTTATTTCAGAATTAGAACAACCTGTTGTCGTATTAGTAATTACTAATTTTACAGTGACAGAATCTGCTGTTGCAAAATTATACGTCACAGGGTTAGTTGTTCCCATCATATCTTTATCCTCGTAATACCAAGTGTATGAATAGTTGCCAACTGAACCAGGTGTAGCAAGGAAATCAATATTAGCAGGAGCACATGCTTCTAAGGTGTTAGCCGTAAAAGTAACGGTTGGCAATGGATTTGTGACAACTGTAAATACAGTTGCCCCATTAGGCATGGTGCAACCATCGCTTACGATTAATGATATCGTATTAGTTGTTAATCCTGATGGCGCATTGCCAACATACATTAAAGAGCTTGTATTTGCCGCTGTTGGATTCCATATATAATTATACGGACCACCATTGCCAGGGCTTGTAATTGTAGGGGTTAATAAGCCTGCTGCTCCATGACACAAGGTAATTGAATTTCCTATCACACTTAATTGAGGAGTTACATTGACCGTGATGATCTTAGGCGATGGAGAACATCCTCTTGTATCACTCACGGAAACTGTATATGTTGTGGTAACTGTAGGATTAACGGTTTGTGGCCCTCCTCCGGTAAATGGATTAGGCGACCATGTATATGAGTAGGCAGGCGAACCACTTTGTCCTGATGCTGTTAATTGAGTCGTTTGACCATAACAAATAGTAGGATCAGGGCTTACTAATAATAATAGTAAGCCTGGTTGTGTAACCACTATTTGTTGAGAAGTAGCGCAACCATAACTGTCTGTTAATGTAGCCGTGTATACACCTTGAGCAACACCTGAGATACTTTGAGTTAATGCAGAAGTTGTGACAGTTTGCGATATTGGATTAGACCAAACAACTGTGTATGGTGCTGTTCCTGATGTATAATTTACAGTAATATCACCATTAGATAATCCAAAACAAGATGGCTGAGTAACCACTGGTGCAGATAAAATAGGGCTTGGAGCATCTGCTACACTAACCGTTTGCGTGATTGAACAACCATTTAAATCGGTAATCACACACTGCCAGTTATTGCCTGGCGCCATATTAGTAGCAACCATTCCTTGCTGTGTTGGTGCTGTATTCCAATTTAATGTATACGTTGGTGTTCCGCCACCAACCGTAACTGTTGCTGAACCATTTGATACGCCACATTTTGCAGGCACCGAAGTATATGATGAAATTAATACCGATGGTTCCAAAATAGTGAAGTTCGCATTTATAGAACAGGTTTTCGAGTCAGTAACTGTTAAGGCATAATTTCCTGCAACTAATCCAATTAATACACCGTTATTTCCAGCTTGAGCTGGAGTCCAAACATAATTATAACCCGGTGTACCACCCTGAACTGCCGTTGAGATCAATCCATTAGTTCCGCCAAAACAAGATATATTACTATAACTTGATGCAGACATGACTAGTGCTTGTGGTTGAGAAATCACCACTTGAGATGAAGCTGCACAACCATTGGCATCTGTAATTGTTCCTGTATAGGTATTTGCAGGGACATTCACTAAAACAGAGGATGTTTGCGCAGAGGATGTCCAAGAATAATAATAAGGACTAGTTCCACCGTTACCTAAAATTGTAGCTGAGCCATTACTTAAATTAAAACAAGAAACATCTGTAAAACTACTAATTGCAGTAACCAATTGTGTTGGCTGAGTAATATTAACTGAGGCTGTTCCAACACAACCCGCAGCATCAGTAACTGTAATATTATGAAGACCTGCTGAAAAATTAGACACGTTTTGTGTGGTCTGTCCGCTTGACCAAAATGCTGTCACAGAGCCAGTACCACCAGATATCAAAGTAGTAGCTCCTCCATTATTTCCTCCAAAACAACTCACGTTAGTTTGAGTAAGCACTGAAACTGTTGGGCCAGTAATATCATTAATTAAGCCACTTGCATTTGCTTTACAACCATTATTATCTGTTACCGTAAATGAATAAGCGCCTGCTAAGACATTACTATTACATAAGGTGTTAATATTATTACTCCATAAATAAGTTAACGGAGAAGTTCCGCCACTAACTACCACGCAAGCCTTACCATTGGATTGTCCACAATTTGAATTTGTAGCACTTACTACAGCTGTTAATAGAGCTGGTTCAGATAATGTAAAAGTTAAAACAGTTGGGCACGAGCCATTCGATGTAATCGAAACAGTTTGAGGTCCAACACATAAATTATTAACTGAGTTACCTGATTGCAATCCTGGCAACCATAAAAATGTTGTAACACCCGCTCCGCCTGCATAAGCAATATTAGCAGTCCCATCACATAGGCCATGACATTTAGGATCTGTTGTAGTTAATGTTGTGGCAAATGGTGCCGGCTCTAAAATCGTTGTGACAGTAGATGTCGAACATCCATTTGCATCACTAACGCTTACCGTATAACCTCCTGCTGCTAAATTATTTGCATTTGATGAACTTCCTCCATTAGGTGACCATGTATATGTATATCCTCCTGTTCCACCAGATGAAGAAACTACCGCAAATCCATTATTACCTCCGTGACATGTTACACTTCCTGTAGAGGATATATTAGCAACTAATTGAGTTGGTTGAGAAATAATAACTTGTGCACTTGCGGTACAAGAATTTTGATCAGTCGCTAATAGTGTATAGGTTCCCGCACATAATCCTGTTGCTGAAGGCGCCATAATTGGATTAGAACCACCAATCCAGACGTAACCAACCGCTCCAATGCCATTAGTACTTGAAGCAACTGCTGTAGCATTACATGCATTAAAACAAGAAACATTAGTGGAAGTAATACTTGCTGCCATTGCGGGTGGATTTGCTAAAGCCATGGTAGATGCAACTGTACATCCATTAGCATCAGTGACAATTAAATTATAATTTCCTGCGCCCAATAAATTACTTGTTGATGATGTGCCGCCTAGTCCAGACCAAGAATAAGAATAGCCTGAAGTGCCGCCTAATGCTGAAGCAATACCGTAACCATTTATAGCTCCAAAACATTTAGGTTGAGAGGTCACAATTCCAACTGTTAAAGGGGTAGGTTGAGTAATAGTAACATTAGTTGAGGCCACACAACCTGCTTGATCCGTTACTGAAACTGTATAAATATTACTTGAAAGGTTTGGGGCAATAGACGAAACGTTACCATTACTCCAAGAATAGATATATGGAGCAACTCCACCTGTTACCGATGTCGTTGCTATACCATTTGAACCGCCATAACAACTTACATTCGTTTGAGATGCAATACTAATCAATGGTCCTGCAGTATTTGGTATCGTTGCTGAAACCACCTGAATACAATTGTTAGCATCCTGAACATTAATGGTATAAGTACCTGCTAATAAAGACCCTTGACTAGCTGCATTAGATCCCGAACTCCAAGTATAGGTATAGGCAGCTGAAGCTCCACCTGACGCAACCACTGTTGCTGAACCATTTGCTTGATTGCAATTAGCAGAAGTTACCGTTGATGTTAAAGTAATGGACGTAGGTTGAGTAACTGTAATCGTTTGACTAATAGAACATCCATTAGCATCAGTTACAATACAATTATAATTACCAATTGGCACGTTGGATACCGTTGATAATGTACTAGGAATAGTTGGCCATAAATAATGATATGGACTAGTTCCACCCGTACCAGAGGCAGAAACTGTGCCTGTTGACGTTCCGTAACATTTCACATTATTGGAATTCATTACCATATTTAAAATACTTGGTTGAGTCATCACTCCTGTAATGGTGGTTTTACATCCAAAAAAATCTGTAATTAAACAAGAATAATTTCCTGGGCTTAAATTAGTTGCTGTAGCGTTTGTTTGTGCACTTGGTGTCCAAGAGTAGGTATATGGTGCAGTGCCTCCAATTGGACTTGCCGTCATTGACCCGTCATTAGATCCATTACAAGTAACTGCGGATGAAGCAGAAATTACGGCAGTCCCTCCAGGAGTAACACCAATGACTGCTTGACCAGAAATCACACATCCATTCATATCAGTTGCCGTAACAGTATAAGTTCCTGATGGTAATCCATTAGAAACAGGCAACGCTCCGCCATTTCCTGTCCAAGTATACGTATAAATAGGTGTTCCACCTGTTACTGTAGCAGATCCAACACCGTTTGATGCTGTACAATTTGCATTTTGAGAAGATACGAAAATCGATAATGCAGATGGTTGACTAATCGTCACCGTTTGTGATGCAACACATCCATTGGCATCTTTAATTCCAACTGCATAGGTTGCAGCAAATTGGTTTGCAAATGAATTAGATGCCTGATAAGCGCCTCCATTAATATTATATGAATATGAAGGAGTTCCGCCTGAACCAACAACATTTATAGTACCCGTTGCTGTTCCAAAACATTTTGCTTGTATAGAAGTTGGCGCTAATGTTAATAAAGCTGGCTCACTTATTACTGCCGTTGTTGTAGCGGTACACCCTGCAACATCCTTTATTATTACCGTGTAAGTGCCTGCAGAAAGTCCAGAAAAACTTCCAATGCCATTTGTTTGGTATGGAGAAGTTAAAGTATAAGTATATGGTGCACCGCTACCACCAGAACCTGATGCTGTTAGTCCTCCATTCGCTCCTCCAAAACAACTTGTATTAGTGGTACTTAATATAGATGCTGTAGGCATTCCATTATTTAACACATTATAATTTACTGTTAAAGTACATGAATTCGCATCTTTAACAGTTACGGTATGAGTTCCTGCTAATAAACCGTTAGTGGTTGCTCCAACTGCAAACGCACCTCCATCAAATGAATATTGAAAAGTAGGAGTCCCTCCTGTTACAGCTGTTACTGTTGCAGTTCCATTTGCACTTCCACAACTTGCATTTGAAGTATTGACAGTTATTGAAGATGGGCCGACAGTTGTTCCAATAATAAATGTAGTTGAATATATACATCCATTGGCATCACTTACTAATACTGTATGAGTTCCTGCTGCTAATCCTGATGTTAAATTAGAAGTTGAAACACCATCCACACTATATGAATATATTGCAGTTCCACCTGTTACTCCTGTTATACTATATGTTCCGTTAGACAATCCACATCCTGCTAAAGTAGTTGTTCCTGTAATCGCAGTTGGACCAGGAATATTTGTCACTGAAACTGTTCTGGTTAATACACAGCCTTTAAAATCAGTTACTGTAAGTGAATAAATGCCTGCTAAAGCTCCCGTTAAAATACTTGAAATTCCTCCATTACTCCAGTTATAAGTATAAGCAGGGCTTCCTCCGCTAACCGTTACTATCCCTGAACCATTAGCATTCCCGCAAGTGGCAGGAGTTAGCGCAGATGTTAGCGTTAAAGAAGAAGGTTGTGTTACTGTAATACTTTTAGTAATTACACAACCATTAGCATCTGTTAGCGTAACGCTATATGTTCCTGCTGGCGCTGTAGTTACTGATGATAACGTACTACTACCTAATGCTGGCCATAAATAGTTATAAGGTGTTACACCTCCACTTCCACTAGCTGTTACGGTTCCTGTTGATGTTCCAAAACAATTTGCTGGTAGAGAAGAAACTGTAAGAGTTAATGCTGATGGCTGTGTTAACGTAACGGAAGCTGTTGCTGTACACCCTGAATTATCTTTTACAGTTACAACGTAGGCGCCTGCTGGTAAACCTGTAAAAACACCTGTTGAATTAATTACAACTGGCGCAGTTAATGTATATGTAAATGGAGATGTTCCTCCAACAGGTGTAACGGTGAAACTTCCTGTATTAGCTCCATTACAAAGAATATTAACAGAATTAGTAACAGAGGCGGTTGGTCCACTATTATTTAATTCAGTATAAGTAACTGTTAAGGTACATGAATTAGCATCTCTAATGGTAACCGAATGGGTTCCCGCTGATAAACCAGAAACAGTTGTTCCTGAAGCAAAAGCTGATCCATCAAATGAATATTGATAGGCAGGCAAACCACCTGTAACTCCAGTGATGGTAGCTGTTCCATTTGCTGTTCCGCAAGTAGCGTTTGTAGTGATAACTGTGGCAGATGTTGGACCGTTAGCTGTATTAATATTAAAAGTAGTACTAAATGTACATCCGTTTAAATCCTTAACTAAAACCGTATGAACTCCTGCAGCTAAACTTGAGGTTAAACTTGAGGTGGCAACTGCATCAACACTATACGTGTATGCTGGTGTTCCACCTGTTACTCCAGTAATATTATAGGTTCCATTAGATAATCCACAACCTGCAAGAGTCGTCGTTCCTGTAATAGCAGTTGGACCAGGTATGTTTGTTATCGTTACTGAGCTTGTTAGAACACATCCATTAAAATCAGTCACCGTTATCGAGTAGGTTCCTGCTGAAACTGAAGTTAATACATTCGTTAAATTTCCATTACTCCAATTATAATTATAAGGCGTTGTTCCACCACTTACTGTTACCGATACAGAACCATTTGCATTGCCGCAGGTAGCTGGTGTTAAAGTAGACGTTAAGGTTAATAAAGAGGGCTGCGTCACTGTTACTGTTTTTGTAATAGCACACAAATTCGCATCTTTAATCGTGACTGTATAATTTCCTGCAACAGCCCCTCCAACAGATGGCAATGTACTATTTCCTAAACTTGGCCATAAATAAGTATATGGAGCTACACCTCCAGAGCCTCCTGCAGAAACAGTTCCCGTAGCATTTCCAAAACAATTTACAGGAAGCGAACTAACGGTTGCCGTCACTACTGAAGGCTGTGTTAAAATTGCTGTTACAGTTGCAGTACATCCTGCATTGTCTTTAACTGTTATACTATATGAACCTGCGAGTAAGCCTGTAAATGTTCCTGTAGTATTAGTTTGTGTTGGTGCGGTTAATGTATAGGTGTATGGTGAAGTTCCGCCTGTTGGAACAACACTTAAACTTCCTGTTGAAGCTCCATTACATGAAATATTAAGCAAACTTGAAATAGAGGCAGTAGGCGGAGCATTATTGATAACATTATAGGTTACCGTTAAGGTACATGAATTTGCATCTTTAATAGTTACAGAGTGTGTGCCTCCAGATAAACCAGATGCTGACGTAGTTGTTCCATAAGCTCCACCGTCAAATGAATATTGATAAGCAGACAATCCTCCTGTTACTGATGTGACAGTTGATGTTCCATTTGAAGAACCGCAACTTGCATTCGTGGTAACGATGGTTGCAGCTGTTGGTCCATTTGCAGAACTGATATTAAATGTTGTACTATATGTACATCCATTTGCATCTTTAACTAAAATTGTATGAGCACCTGCGCCTAATCCTGAAGTTAAACTTGATGTTGCTACTCCATCGACACTAAATGTATATGCAGCTGTACCACCAGTAACTCCGGTAACATTATAAGTTCCATTCAATAATCCACAACCGGCTAATGTTGTAGTACCTGTAATTGCTGTTGGACCTGGAATATTCACAATAGATGTGGTTTTTGTATATACACATCCATTAACATCTTTAACCGTTACAGAATAGGTTCCTGGCGCTAAGCCAGTTGCTGGTGATACTGCAGAAAAAGCGCCTCCATTAATCGCATACGTATAAGGAGACGTACCTCCAACAGGAGATCCAAATGTGAAACTACCATTATTATTTCCACATGTCGCATTTGTTGGCGTCATGGTAATATTAGTTAGACCAGGAGACATTGTTAATGTAGCTGACACTGTATACGTACATCCGTAATTATTAGTTAATGTAATAATAGGCAAGCTAGCTCCTAGGCCAGTAACAGTTTGGCCAGAGACTGCACCAATACTACTAGCAAAAGATGAAATAGTTTGTAATCCAAAAGATGTATTATTAATTACAATTATTCCATTATTATTTCCACAGGTAGGATTAGTATAAGTTAAAGTTGCTGCAGGATTAGGTCTTATTGTAACCGAAACCACTGCTGTTGCAGGAGGGCAGCCTCCACTTCCTGGAACTGTATAGGTATAATTATAAGCACCTGCAGCTAAACCAGCTGGATTAAACGTACCCAAATAGCCTCCAGTTAATGCTGGAGCAGGTCCAGTCCAAGTTCCAGTTGTCGAAACTCCTGCACCTAAAAGAGCGTATAAATTAGATGTCGCAGCTGAATTACAAACAGCTAATGTATTGCTAACACCTGCGTAAGGACCTGGTGTTACTGTTACGCATCTAACGGTTGTGTAACTGCAACCAAAGTTATCGACCGCTGTTAACGTGTAACAATAGGTGCCTGTTGCAGTGGGTGTAATGACAGCATTATTACCTGATGTAGAAGTAATATTAGCCCCACTCCATGACTGCGCAACAATGGTTGGAGTAAAAGATTGAGATGCAGGGACTGCTGCATTAAAATTGATATCCCAATTAAAAATATAGCCATTATCTGACCCTAAATTATCTGTCACCTTAATTGTCCATGCTCCATTTAAAGGGCAGCCAACCAAACTACTAAAATTTCCAGTTGGAGAATATGTTCCAGCGGCAATAGATGTCATTGGTGGCGTTCCTTGACCTGCCACTGTTGGTCCATTACATAATAAAACAGTTCCCGACATTGCAAAACAATAATTAGCACCTACTCCAGGGCCAACAGCAGGATCATCTAAAGGTGCGCCTAAATAATTGTATGCGCCACCTGGATAATCTTTTAAATTACAAGTTTGACCATTAGGACATATAATTTGTATGGATAAATCTCCTTGATAAGAGTGCTCCATATTTAAACAAATATTATTTATATCTGCTGCAGATGTTACTGTTTGCGCTGAACCAAAACAATCTACAACAATAGAGGTGCTATATGACAAACCAGAACCATCTGGTAAAAATGTTGTTCCGGAAATAGGTGGCGTACAGTTAGCAACGAAAGGTGTTGGTGTTACCGAACCTATTAATGTAGCCGATTGACCCAAACAAATACTAGTCGTTGATGTTGTTGTAGCTGAAAAAGATGGGGTTGTTGAAACTTGAACTATTTGATTAAATTTATTATTATTGATACATCCACCTTTATTGATGTTTAAATTAACCACATATACACCAGGCGCAGTATAGGTTGTGGTTGCAGAAGCCCCTGATCCAGTTAAGCCATTATCGAAATTCCAACTGTAACTAGCTCCAGTTCCACTTCCTGAAGAAAACGTTCCACTCCCGTTAAATGTTACTGACTGACCTTGACATATTTTAATAATTCCACCTGCTGGCGCTGGTACCGAGCTATTAAATACAGAATTAATGGTTTCACAAGGCACAACACATGAAATAGTTGCAGCCCATCCTGCATTTTGAACACTGCCATCTGATGTAAATACAAACGTTAAACAGCCTGTTGTATTTGTAGCGGTTGCTTGAACAGTCCCTGGTCCTAATAAACCTGTATAAGTACCAAGCGTTGGAGACGATGTATTTGGACCATTATAAATAGTCAAAAAATCATAATTATTCTCAAGATCAAAAGATGTAAATATCATTTGTAGCTTATTACCAACAAGGGAAGGGCAAAAAGTCTTGGTAAATGTTTGACTAGCTCCGTATACAGCAGCGCTTCCGCCTGAATCATAAAAAGTTCCTGCGCAAGTATTTACTGAAACATTACTCATATTATACGTTTGAGCATTAACAAAAAGGATAATTAATATAAATAGTGAAGTGTATATTTTTTTCATTTGATTAATTCTTATTTATTACTTGAGGCTCAATAACTATTAGATAATTGGTATTATCTACTCGATATACCATTGGTGTTTTTGGTAAAAAAATCAAATTGTACTTTAAAGGATTAAAATTTAATGGATCAAACACAATATCTCTTGTGAGACTTGAGTTATATTTATTAAGGAGAGCTATCTCCGAAAGCTTAATAAATTTTTCGTCTAACGAAAATGCAGATTCAATAATCGATATACGATTATCAAGTAAATCATTAAATAAAACTAATTGATCAGGGTTGTTTAAAACAAGTTCTTGAGTTTTATCTCCATAAATTTCTTGAATTTTTGGATTTACTTGTTGACTAAATAGGCTATTACTGCACAATGCAAAAAGCATGGCAATAAAAATACCTTGGCACGTATTTTTCATAGTAATGGTTTAACACGATAAAATTAACGCTTTGTGCCAATTTTTAATAATTATTTAATAATTAGATAAGGTGATTCACTCGCTCAAAGCAAAAATCGCTTAGACGAAAACATTAAAAAAACGAGGATTTAATGGAATAAAGTAGTTATTTAATAACCGTGCGACCTAAAGTTTTATTGACACGCTTTTTTTGGTTTTCAAGAAGAATTAAAAACTCATAAATGTTCTTGTTCTTAAAAGAGGCTGATTGAATTAATTATATATGTTCTTTAAAAAGGCAACTAGTGCTTATTTAAGACTTTTTTATTTTCAACTCATTGAATTATGTTTTTTCTAGAATAGTAAATGTTTTTTGGAATGCTTATTAATTTGAGGTTAATACAAATTATTTAACTATTTTAAACATTAAATCAATCTTAAATAAAAAATTTAATCATTATCTCTAATTACTGTTAAGTGGCCAACAAAAGGATGTTTTCCACCCAGTAAATCTCTTACGAAAATCTTATATGTATAAACACCTTGAGGCGCTAACTTGGAATTTCCCTTTACAGTTCCATCCCAACCCTTTCTGAAATTACTACTTGAAAAAATATTTTCGCCCCATCTATCAAATATATCCATACGAAAACTATCTTCATCAATACCAACTCCTAAAGGCTGAAAAATATCGTTTAATCCATTTCCATCAGGTGTAAATGTATTTGGAATATATAATGCAAAATCAGGAATAACTTCAATCACTATGTCTGCTGTGTCCTTACACCCTCTATCAGAAGTAGCTATCAGATGAACAGTATAAGTGCCAGCATTGCTATATAAATAACTTGGATTTACTGCTACTGAATTATTTAAGCCATTTTGAGCATTAGGGTCTCCAAAATCCCAATTATAGCTATTTGCTCCCTGAGATGTATTTATAAAACTGATATTTGATTCATAAATAGTTGTTTTAGAAGGATTGGCATAGAAAGAGGCAATTGGTAAAGGATATACTTGAATATAATTTGGTTTGATAATATTGCTTAAACACCCTGTTGATGGATTGGTAACATTTAATGATACTTGATAATATCCGGTATCAGTGAGTGTTACTATTTGAGGATTACCTGTTAATCCAAATTCTATCCACGAAAAAGTATCATTAATTCCATCAGAAGTAGCTGTTAACGTTACCGTTAATGGTGCGCATCCTGCTCTAGGTATTGCAGTAAAATCTATAACAGGATTTGGATTTACATTTATGGTAAATACTGCTTGTCCTAATAGAATTGAGCAATGATCATCTATAGTTACAGAATATTGATTTGGCCCTGTTATTGTTGCTATAACCGATATACTACTTGTAGTCGCTGAAGTTGTAGTTATTCCATTGCTCCAAATAAAATCATAAAGCACTCCACTACTCTGACTCACAATATTTGGAGTTAGAACAACCGTTTCTCCTTCACATTTTGTTAACGAAAAACCATTAACTGTATACTGAGAGGCTGAAACATTTACTACTACAGTCTGAATTGCAACACAACCTTGTCCATCGGTTATTGTAGCAATCCAGTTATTACCTGAAGGCATATTAACTGCAGTTGTACCAGTTGGGCTACCCGGTAAATTATTCCAAGTAACACTATAAGATGGTGTACCTCCTGTTATATTAATAGTAGCGCTACCATTAGCACTTCCGCAGGAAGCAGGAGTAGAAGTGTATGTTGTTGTCAAAACACTGGGTTGATGTATCGTAAAACTTGTAGTTATAGAACAATTATTTACATCCGTTACCGTTAAACTATATAAACCTGCTGCTAAATTATTCAGTATGCCACTATTAGTTGCTTGCGCGGGAGACCACACGTATGTATATAATGGAGAACCGCCTTGAACAGTTGTTGATATTTGCCCATTAATGCCTCCAAAACAAGATACATCAGTAAAACTTGAAGAAGCAATAACCAACTGCGGTGGTTGAACAATATTTACAGATGCAGAGGCGATACAACCAGCTGCATCTGCAACAGATATATTATATATTCCTGAAGACAATCCACTAAAGACTCCGATTGTATTTGTTTGAATAGATGAAACTATTGAATAGGTATATGGTGCACCTGCGCCTCCTGTTGGAATCGCCACAGTAAATGAACCATTAGCTAATCCAAAACATGTAACGTTTGAAAAACTGGTGATAGATGTTGTAGGACTTCCTAAACTAATTACATTATAGGTTACTGATAATGTACAAGTGTTTACATCTTTAATAATAACGGTATGTGAACCTGCCGCTAAACTGGATGTATTAGCACTTGTTGTGTATGTTCCGCCATCATAAGAATAACTATATGTTGGTACACCACCTGTTACAATTGAAACAGTTGCTGTTGCATTTGATGTACCACAGCTAGCTGTTGATGCATTTACTGTTGCTGATGTAATACCAGCTGTTAATCCTACACTAAAAGTTGAAGAAAATGAACATCCATTTGCATCTGTTACTGATATAGAATGTGTTCCGGTTGCTAAACTTCCAAAAGTTGATGAAGTAGTTAATGCACCTCCATTTAGAGAATAACTATATGTTGGAGTTCCTCCTGTTACACCCGTTACAGTGTATGAGCCAGTAGCGCCCGCACATGAAGCAGGACTTGCTGTTCCAGCAATGGAAGTTGGTCCAGTTACGTTTACAATAGATGTCGTTTTTGTAAGTATGCAACCGTTAGCATCTTTAATAGTTACTGAATAAGTTCCAGGAGCTAATCCTGTTGTTGGTGAAGTTGCTGAAAATGCACCACCATTTATTGAATAACTATATGTTGGAGTTCCACCAACGGGTGAACCAAATGTAAAGCTACCGTTATTGTTTCCGCAAGTTGCATTTGTTGGAACAAGAGTAATACTAGTTGGTATAGGGGTCATTGTTAATGTAGTTGAAACAGTGAACGTACATCCTGAACTATTTGTTAAAGTGATTACTGGAGTTCCAGCTGCTAAACCTGTTACCGTTTGACCAGAAACAGAACCTAAACTACTTGCAAAAGAAGAAATAGTTTGCGCGCAACAAGATGTATTATTTATAAATATTTGTCCGTTAGCATTTCCACAAGTTGGATTAGTAGCAGTTAAGGTTGCCAAAGGATTTGGATTTACTATTACGACATCTGTTGTTGTATTTACACAAACTCCGCTAGTTACCGTATGTGAAACGGTATATGTGCCTGGGGCTGTAAAACTTGCTCCAACATAATTTGTTTGTGTACTAGTAGCAGGAGACCCAATTGTTGGATTAAAACTATATGAATGAGCAGCAATAGCAGTTCCTGTGTTATTAAAACTAAAGCTATTTCCAACTAAACATTGCGTAGTTGCACCAGTAAAAGTAGAAGTAACTGTACCTGTTTGAATAATAGAAACTGTTTTTGTAATGATACAGCCTTTTGAATCTGAAGCGCTTAATGAATAAGTTCCTATGTTTAAACCATTAGGGTTTTGAACGTTTGAACTAAAGGCGGGCGAACTAGTCCAGGTATAAGTATATGCGGGAGTTCCTCCAGCCAAAACTGTTGTTATAGAACCTAAAGTACTACAACTACTATTAATCGGCGTTACCGTTGCCGTTAAAGAACTTGGCTGTGTAACTGACATTGTAACCGTTTTGCTACAAAAATTTTTATCAACTAGAGTTAAAGTATAAGTTCCAATAGGTAAACTAGAGATGCTATTCGTAAGCCCTGTAACAACGGTATTAGTAGCGATAATACCACTAGGCCCTGTCCATGTAAAAACATAAGGCGCCTGAGATCCAGCGGCGCCAATAACCGCAGATGCTGTTATTGATCCATCAGAGCCCCCGAAACAGCTTGTTGGCGAAACTGTATAAGTTGGTGGGCAACACGCTAAAATAGCGTTAAAAGTTGTATTTGGATCACCTGCGCATCCTGCCGTAGCATAACCTCCACTTTCTCCATCACCACTGGTTCCAACTGTTACATTAAGATTATCTCCAGGATTACAAGTATTATTAACAGTCACTGAAAAACAAAATTTCCATTGGTTTGCAGGTACAGTAATTACTGCTCCTGAACTACTATAACCATCGCCAAAGTTATTTCCTGGATTACCATCGTTAATTGAACCACAACTTACAAACTGAGTTCCTGCAGCATTAGTATTATATGTTCCGTTAAAATAAAATCCAGGAGGCCAAGCTGTTGGTCCAATATTACTAGTTATGCCTGCTGGGTAATAACTCCATGTTCCACAAGATGAAGGGCAATTTACTGAAGCAGGATTATTGTAGAAAGTAGTAGATAAGTATGGCGAAGGGGGAGTTGCTACAAGACTTCCTGCGTTCCAGCCTGGACCTAAACTTACTTGCACACCATGAAGCCAATTATTAGCTACTTGTGTCCATTTATCAATATGATAACAAAAATTAACTGTTTGGCCAGGATTATAGGACCCATTTAAGGGCAAAGGATTTACGGTTAAACTTCCTGCATTTAAACAATCACTACAATCCTGATAAGCGTTTACAGCTAAATTGAATGTGCCACTTTGGCCCGTGTTACCGCTTATTTGTATATAATAAACATTGCCTGGCAAAAAACCAGACGAAATATTTAATGTTGCCGAGCCTCCTGAACCCACAATACAACCAACTCCGGTTAATCCAGAGCACCCATTAACTCCTGCGGCTCCAGCATTCCATAAAGCAATATTTGGATTTGCTAACGCTGCGCCACCTCCAGAAACCACAATATTTATAGCTAAACCATTAGTTGGCATAGTAAATTTATACCACACACTATTTGCTGGTGAAGCCATACCACATCCCGCTAGAGAAACATAAGGATTTTCCGCGGTTGCTGCTACATTTGTTGTTCCTAAATTGGTGATTAATCCGTTTTTTATACCTGAACCACAAGCGCCCGGATTACCCAATGTCCCTAAATTAATAGCTCCTGAACAATCATCATTTGCTGGTTGTGCAAATAAACTAATTATTGAAATAGATAATATTAATGTTAAAATTACTTTTTTCATAGAAAATAAATTCCGGTTAATATTTATAAGACGGATTTCTTGGTGTTTCAGCTCCTAACTGACCATTTGAATAAATAGTGAATATTGGTAAAATGTAGTCTTTTGGGAAAGAATCTTTATAATTATTTACTTCAATACTAATCCCTTTTAAAAATAAAGACTTTGCTGAATACATAACACATTCAAAGCCATCTTTAAACTTCAAAACAACATCTGATTCTTTCAAACGATAGGTTTCCATAGAGGCAGCTAAGATACTATTCTCATAAAATGATGTCTTTGATTTATCGAAATCTCCTTGAAGAACAAAACTATTTGGCAAAGTTTTGAGTTGACAAAATACGTTACCCTTAAAAACTAAAAAAAAATAAATAATCCATTTCGCTTTTTTCATAATAATTTGAAATAATTTACATATATCAAATATAAGATAATTATAAAAAATCGATTGCTTTTTTAATAACCAAGAATACGTGTGCACTCATTAATAAACCTAGATCATCTTAATTCTTTAGATTATTATAGAATTTTTATATAACACACAAATAGTGAAGTTAGATAAAAACTGCCACAAAGTAGATTAAAAGTATAAAAATGAAGAACCTACCGTACAATCGAATAAGAAATTTGAACCAAGTGCTACTTAATAATAGTTCTTCCTAAAATTTTATTGACACGCTTTTTTTGGTTTTCAAGAAGAATCACAAACTCATAAACGTTTTTGTTCTCAAAAGGATCAGCTGTTTTAATTAATTCTTTAGCTTCTTTAAGAATTTGACTTAATCTTTTTTCTTTTAAACTAAATAATTGATGTTCAATTCCTTTCTTTATAAAATGAACTTCTTGTGGAACATTGACCCCAAACTTTTCCCATTTGTAGCTAACGGTATCCGAAAAAGAAGCGATATCTATAGCAACTTGAGAAACTGCAGGATTTGAATGATGAATAAATGTTTGCAACGTAGGAATAATGCCATTTTCTAATTCATGATGAAATTCATCTAATACCATTTGATAAATAGGATTAATAAATTGCAGATTATCTCTCCATAATTCAAAAATCACAAACTCACATACTGTTAACTGAAAAGATTGTTCGGTGTGATCTGTATCCTCTGCTTCAACATCCACTAAAACATTTCCATACTGCATCATCATGCGCAGTAATTCCTTCTCTTCACTATCCAATATTGGATCTTTCACTTTTTCTTCTTCTAAATACGTATCTAGAGGAATATCATCAATTGGGTAATTACCTTGCTGTTGATTGTCTTTTTGTACTGAAGGTGCAGTTTTACCGGTTTTTTTACGAATGAGTTTATTGATTTCAATTTGTAAAACCTGTTCGCTAATGTCCATGATTCGCGAACATTCCTTTACATATACCGAACGGTTAATCGCATCTGGAATCACCGAAATACTTTCAACGATATCTTTAATTAATTCAGCGCGCTTAATGGGATCGTGTTCAACTTCTTTATAAAGTAAGCTCGTTTTAAAAGCAATAAAATCTTTGCTATTGATTTTAATAAACTCTTTAAACTCTTCATTAGTTACTTTTTTACTATAAGAATCCGGATCATCGCCGTCAGGAAACAACAGTACTCTTACATTCATCCCCTCTTCCAAAATCAAATCTATTCCTCTAAAACTAGCTTTAATACCAGCCACATCACCATCATATAAAATGGTAATATTTTTAGTAAAGCGATGAATTAATTTGATTTGTTCAACCGTTAACGATGTTCCTGAAGATGCTACTACATTTTCGATACCAGATTGATGCATCGAAATCACATCCGTATAACCTTCAACTAAATAACAGTTATCATCTTGTATAATAGTTTTCTTTGCTTGAAACAAGCCATACAAGGTTTTACTCTTATCGTAAATATCGGTTTGCGGAGAGTTAATATACTTCGCTAATTTTTTATCGCTCGTTAAAATTCTACCTCCAAAACCAATGACCTTTCCAGATATATTATGAATTGGGAACATCACACGACCTGTGTATCTATCAAAAATATCTTTCTCTGTTATTGGAGTTCCTTCTACATGATTATTTGATAAAATCGACATCCCAGTCTTTACCAAATACTCAGGCTTGTAACCATTCTTCACCGCTGTTTCCGAAAACTTGCGCCTCTCTTCCGAACTATAACCTAAATTAAATTTATCTATCGTTGCTTGTGAAAACCCTCTTTCTTTAAAATAGCCTAACCCAATAGAACGACCTAAATCATCGTTCATCAACAAATCAGCAAAATACTTTTGCGCGTATTGCATCACAATGTATAAACTTTCTTTTTCGTTTTGTTGCGCTTTTTCTTCTACACTTATCTCCTTCTCTACAACCTCGATTCCATATTTATTTGCCAAATACCTTAAAGCCTCTGGATAAGATAAACTCTCCAAATCCATAATAAAATTAACAGCTGTACCTGATTTACCACATCCAAAACATTTGTAAATTCCTTTAGCAGGCGATACTGTAAACGAAGGCGATTTCTCGCCATGAAAAGGACATAATCCTAATAAATTAGCTCCCCGCTTTTTTAGGGTAATAAAATCACCAATCACGTCCTCTACTCGAGCCGCATCAATAATTTTATCTATCGTTAATTTAGGTATCAAAAAAATGTAATTTTATCCTGTAAATATAAAAGCAATTATGAGAATTTTAAAGATACATTTTTTATTGCTTATGGCACTTATTTCTGTCGAAATTAAAGCACAAACCACGGCCTTATTACCTCAGAAAGTGTTTGATTTTATTAAACAAAAACGATTTGACGAGTTGTTTAAATTAGTTGATACGTCAGGACTTACAAAAGATTTTCTAGCTTCGCAAAGAGCTCAAATGGAAACTAATTTTACTCAATTTGGCAAAGTAAAAAAATTGATTGCTATATATGAAGATGAGGCTGGTGTAAAAAAACGTTACTCATTATGTATTCAATTTAAGAAAGAAAAGAAAAACATACACTTTACAGTAAATGCCAAACAAAAAATAGAAAATTATAGCATTAAGGAATTTAATGAGGCGCCCTTCTTTCAATTAAAAGTTTACAATGGTTTTGCTGAAGTAACCGATTTAACTACTGAAGTAAAAACAAGAGATGGACTTACCTTAGGCGCTAATATTGCGTTTGGTGATACCTCTAAACAAAAATCGCCTTTAGTTATTTTTGTGCATGGTTCAGGTATAAGTGATAGAGATGAAACCATTGGCCCAAATAAACCATTTAGAGATTTGGCACAAGGATTTGCTCAAAAAGGTATTGTGAGTTTGCGTTATGATAAACGTGGTTACGACAAGCATCAACTAACCAAACAAATGATGGATAGCATTGATATTTATACCGAAACAATATTTGATGCCATTGATGCTATACATTTAGCAAAACAATTTTCATTTATCGATACCAATCAAATTTATATAATGGGGCATAGCCAAGGCGCCATGTGTGCAACGATGATTGCTAAATTAAGCCCTAAAATAAAAGGCATCATCTTATTAGCGGGACCAGCTAAAAATTTAATTGATGTATTACCAGAACAAGCTCGTTATATGGCATTACTAGATGATACCATTACAAATCTTGAAGAGATGCAATTGACCGAAAACAAATGGTTAGTAGATAAACTTAAAAATCCTACCGAATTAAAAAAAATGCCCAAAGCCTTATTAGGTGGTACTGGCTATAAATACTGGCAAAGTATTTCAAACTTCAATCAAGTAGAGACTGCTAAAAGTTTATCAATCCCCATCTATATTTTAAACGGCGAAAATGATTTTCAAGTAATTATGAGCGAGTTTGAATTATGGAAAACAGAACTAGCAAATAAAGCAAATGTGCAATATAAATCCTACCCTAAATTAAATCATTTATTCCTAGAAACTGTTGGCGAACGAGGCATGAAAGAATACGATATTCCTGGGCACATTCCTCAATATGTAATAGATGATTTAGTCCAGTTTATTAAATCAACGTATTGAAAAAGACAAACCAAAAATCAAGAAATAAGATTGTTGATTTTTGAAAAGTGAATAATGTGAATATGTTTCGTCTTCTATATCTCCTATCTGTATAGAATATTGCGCACCTAATTTAATACTCGTTCTTTTATAAAAATTCCAAGAAATAGAAGAGCTTACATTATGACTGAATATAAGCCATCCAAACTGATGAATATAATTATCCATGAAGTAAAAACCTTCTGTTTTTTGATATGAATTATTAATATCATATTCTTTAGTAAAACAATATGCTTCAGTTACTTTATAAGAGGAAAAACTATAATCAAGATCAAAATTAAATCTCTTATAATTCTTTGATATTCCAAGTCCAATAAAACTTCCAAACCCTATAATTTCTCGTTCATCAACATTATATCCCTCAACATTTTCTTTCTTATTGAAACCTATAACTATTGGGTTTGCCTGAGTACTATGAGGGTCGTATATATTATATTTACTATAATTAACTCTTTGTGAACGAGTATAATACTTAATTTTATTATAGTTAAATCCACATGTAATTTTCAACCAAATTGGTAATTCAAAATCAATTTTTATTTCAGGATTTAGTGTGTTATTCGATGAAATCTTGCCGTCATAATTCCAATACATTCCTTCACTATATGTCGCATAAGTATTAGCCTGACCATTTACTGAAATATAATCGAATTGCGTCTGAGAATACTTTGTTTGAATATTAAACCTTACTTTATAATGATTGTTTGCCAAAGAATCTACATTACCAGAAAGCAATACAAATGGCAGAATTAATAAAAAGACTAGAAATCTCATACCCAAATATACAATATAGTGCCAAAAAATCAGCGAAAATCAGCCAAATCTGTATCATCCGTGTTCCATTTTTATAAAACAAAAATCCTTATCTTTAAACACTGAATTAGAAGTGAACTCACTTCTAAATTCTTAATTCTTAATTCTTAATTAAACATGTCCGTTTACGATAAATATAAAGCAGTGATTGGTTTAGAATGTCACATTCAATTATTAACCAAAACAAAAATGTACAGTAATGATATAGCAGAGTATGGCGCTATGCCAAATACTAATGTCAGTGTTATTACACTTGGACATCCTGGTACTTTGCCAAAAGTAAACAAAAGTGCGATTGAATTTGCCGTAAAATTAGGCATTGCAACCAACTCTGATATTCGTGAAGAAAATCAATTTGCTCGTAAAAATTATTTTTATGCTGATTTACCAAAAGGTTATCAAATTACACAAGACAAAACTCCAATTTGCACTGGTGGTTATGTGGATGTAAAATTAAAAGACGGAACGGAGAAACGTATTAATTTAACGCGTATTCACATGGAAGAAGATGCAGGTAAAAGTATGCATGACATTGATCCATTTGAATCGTTGATTGATTTAAATCGTGCGGGAACGCCTTTATTAGAAATTGTAACAGAACCAGATTTTACTTGTAGCGACGAAGCGTATGTGTATTTAACAGAAGTAAAAAAACTAGTACGCTACTTAGATATTTGTGATGGAAACATGGAAGAAGGCTCACTGCGCTGTGACGCAAACGTTTCGGTGATGTTGAAGGATGCTAAAGAATACGGAAAAAAAGTAGAGGTTAAAAACATGAACTCTTTCCGTAACGTGCAACGCGCGATTGATTTTGAAATTAAACGTCAGATTGATTTATTAGAAGCCGATGAAGATATTGCAGGAGAAACAAGAAGCTTTAATGCAACCGATGGTTCTACATTCGCCTTACGTAGTAAAGAAAATGCCAATGATTACAGATATTTTCCTGAACCAGATTTACAACCCGTATTTATTACACAAGAATATATTGATACTGTAAAGTCACACATGCCCGAATTGCCAAACGATTTATTAAAGAAGTTCACAAAAGAATTTGGTTTGTCTGAATATGATGCACTTAACTTAACCGACTTAAAAGGTTTGGCTTTATACTTTAATGAATTAGTGACGTACACAAAAAATTACAAGGCAGCGGCTAACTGGATGATGGGAAGTGTTAAATCTTACCTAAACGAAAACGCCATCGCTATTGAACAATTCAACGTAAATCCAAAAGCCATTGCTGATTTAATTGCGTTAATTGATGAAGGGAAAATTAGCAATGCAGCCGCAACGCAAAAATTATTTCCTGAGTTGATGTTATCCATGGATGAAGCTCCACTAAGTATTGCGCAACGTTTAGATATTATACAAAGTAATGATACAGGTGCTTTACAGGAATTAGTTGATTTAGCTTTAGCGAAATATCCTGAAAAAATTACAGAATACAAAAACGGTAAAATTAATTTATTAGGTTTATTTGTTGGTGAAGTGATGAAGATGGGTAAAGGCAAAGCCGATCCAAAAATGGCGAATCAATTAGTGAAAGAAGCTTTAGAAAAATAGCATTGTATATAATTAAACAAAAAGCCTCTCAATAATAAATATTGAGAGTTTTTTTATGTTTATAAATGGGCTAAGAAAATGTTTGAAAACAAAAAACCCTCACTATAAACATAATGAGGGTTTTTGAAAATTGGCATCGACATACTCTCCCAGGTTTTAGACCAAGTACCATCTGCGCAGGTGGGCTTAACTTCTCTGTTCGGAATGGGAAGAGGTGATCCCCACCGCTATAGACGCCATAAAGGGATACATCAATTAAAAGGTTTAAAGATTGAAGGTTTAGAATAATTCTAAATCTTTCAACTTTCTAAACTTTTAATCAAGTTTAATAAAGTAACATATTTGAAAAAAGACACGAGTTAATCGCAGTAACTCAGTAAAATATTGGATGCGCATAACAGAAAGCTTACGGGTAATTAGTATTACTCGGCTTTGACATTACTGCCTTTACACCTATAACCTATCAACGTCATAGTCTTTGACGACCCTTATAAAGAGAACTAATCTTGAGGTGAGTTTCGCACTTAGATGCTTTCAGCGCTTATCTCATCCACACATAGCTACCCAGCGATGCCTCTGGCGAAACAACTGGTACACTAGCGGTATGTCCGACTCGGTCCTCTCGTACTAGAGTCAGCGCCTCTCAATTCTCTAACGCCCACAACAGATAGGGACCGAACTGTCTCACGACGTTCTGAACCCAGCTCGCGTGCCACTTTAATCGGCGAACAGCCGAACCCTTGGGACCTTCTCCAGCCCCAG
>CANFTW010000017.1 GCA_947450025.1 Bacteroidota bacterium
CGTTAGCTGTGATTTTATGACGACACAAACAGAATATATATATGAAGTAGGATTTTCGTTTTTAAAACAAGACGAAGCAATTGCCTATGACCTTAATGACCATATACAAGACAGACTTTCAACATTTATTTATTCAAAGAAACAAGAAGAACTTGGCGGAACAGACGGAGAAAGGAAATTCAATAAAGTATTTTATGAAGAATGCAGAGTTGTAGTTGTCTTATATCGAGACGGCTGGGGTGAAACCCCTTGGACAAGAATTGAAGAGACTGCAATAAAAAACAGAGCCCTCGACAAAGGTTGGGACTTTTTACTTTTTGTGAATCTTGACTCAAATTCGTCATTACCTACCTGGATTCCGAGAACCTACATTTGGTTGGACTATCAAAGATTTAAAACCGAAGGTGCAATTGCGGTTATTGACCAAAAAGTAAAAGAAACAGGCGGTACTAGTCGTAAAGAAACCATTGCAGAAGCAGCGGAAAGACTCAAACGATCAAGAAAAGCTGAGAAAGAGAGAGAGTTATTTCTTAAAAGTCAGGAAGCTGTTACAGAAGCAAATAGAGAACTTAGAATTATAATCGAAAAATTAAAAGTGCTTAAGCCTATTATTGAAGACACTGAAACATGTCTTGATTTAGCAACTTCAGAACGAACAAACCTTCCAATGTATGAATTTGGATTTAACGGATATTATCTATGCTTTAATAGCAGTTATCCAATTCAACACGATATTGCCAACGGTACCTTAAAAGTAAGTATTTATGAAAAGCAAGGCCACGACCAAACAGAATATAAAGAATACATACATAAACAATCGATATTAAGTTTTGACAGAGATTTGATTGGAAATAATGGTTGGTCTGAACACAATACAGGCAATGATTTTTTAACAACAGACGAACTAATTGACAAATGGGTAAAACAGTTTATTCATGACCTTGGAAAAAGAAAGAAAAACCACAGCTAACAGCGTGCAAGCGCCATAACCCAGCCGTCCAGAAGCATCGGGACAACACAGGGTTACGATCGCCTGCACGCAAAACGTTGGGCGCAATGCTTGTAGACACAGATAAATTGGAATTATCCTTCTTATTTTGTATCTTTATTACGTGAAAAAGAACACATATCTCATAGAGATCGAAGTTGACAAGCTAACGAATTCAATTGAAAACGTTATTACTAGTGACAGCTTTCCGACTGACGTTTTGCCTTTGACAAAAAACGATTTAAAGACAATTACAAAAAAGAACGGTTGGAAATTTGACTGGAAATCTGAGTTCTTAAAACCAGACCGCGACGTTTATAAACTGACCATTACCAATAATACAGACGTAATTCAAGGTCTAGTGAGTTTAGCCGTGACACCAGACAATGTTTATATGCATTTGGTTGAAAATGCTCCATTTAATATTGGTGAAAATAAAGTTTATGCTGGTGTTGCTGGTAATTTAGTTGCTTATGCATGTAAACTTTCTTTTCAGCATGGTACAGACGGTTTCGTTTCTTTCAGAGCAAAAACAATTCTTATAGACCACTATGTGAAAAAATTAGGTGCAATTCATTTCGGTGGACACCTTTTAGTTCTAGACACCAAAGCAGCATTAAATCTTTTAAATAAATACAAGCTATGAAAAAGAAAGAAATATTAGAGGACTTAGAAATTTATGTTGACCCGAAACCATTGACTGAAGACGAAAGTATTGCCTTAAGCTTGTTCATTAGACAACTTAAATCGAAAAAAGCACAGCGCCCAACACACGCTAAGCAAACAGTTTGGCAGACATCAAAGCTTTTGCAAAAGTAGTCGCTTCGCGAAAGATAGTTATTTATGCTTTGCAAAAGTCCAATTAGCAGTTATCTTTGTTAATACCATTTCGGCAAGACACGGTTCCAAATCCGCACAAGTTCTAGCTGCCATCCGTTAACAGTAATGGTGGAACAAATCCCAGACTTACATTTCAAGAAATTTCGTATCTTTACATTATCAATGAAACTGATTACTTTAAATATCGACACCATTAAAGCTCTTTGCGACAAATATCACGTAAAGACTTTATTTGCATTTGGCTCGGTGACAAGGGACGAACTAAGATCTACTAGCGACATAGACCTGGTTGTAGATATTGACAGTAATGATCCTCTATCCTATTCCGATGATTATTTTGGCTTAAAGTTTCAGCTCGAACAATTGCTAAAAAGACAAGTAGACCTGCTTGAGCAACACGCAATAAAAAATCAGTACCTAAGACAGAATATCGAAAATTCAAAAGTTCTTGTTTATGGAAAAGGAAATTAAGGTTTGGCTCTCGGACATTAAACAAGCTATTTCTGAAATAAATCAATTTCTTCCCGACAAAAAAGTATTCCAAGACTTTCAAAAAGATCTTAAAGTCAAACGCGCCATCGAAAGAAATATCGAAATCATTGGCGAGGCTGTCAATAGAATTTAAAGCCAAAATCCCAATATTGAAATAACAAATTCTCGCAAAATCGTCGACACAAGAAATAGAATTTCTCACGGCTACGACAGTGTTTCTGACGACATCATTTGGGCAATTGTAATTCGCGACATCCCGAAACTTCAAGCAGAAATCGACGACCTGTTAGCTAGATGAAACTGTGTGTCCGCCACAACTGGTAACAGCACCTACTGGCCATTGGGCGGAAGTATCTCATCGCCGCGCGCTATTAGCAAGCTCGCTTCGCGAAATTTAATTTGCAGCGGCTAAAAAACTTGGGTATCTTTAAATAACTTTTGTCGGTTAAGAAAGTTGGTGCTTCGAAAGCCCAATAGCCAGAAGCTGCCAAACGTTAAAACTCATCATATGTTTAGACTGTATATTCCTCTTGCATTTCTTATTGTTTTTGTTGGTTGGTGTTTGTATAGGTTACTCATTAAAAAGGATCTTCTAAAAAACCTAAATACCTTGTTTCTTGGTGTATTCTTTATTGGTATTTGGACCGTAATTTATTGGTTTATATTGAAGAACTAAGAAAAAAACTGTGTTAAAAAAAACGCCAAGAATCCAATCTAAACTTCGAATAGCTTTTGTGATTTTTTAAGATTAGACCTCACAAGCATACCCTAAATTTCAATAGCTTTACTTTAAATACAAGTATCATGACATACGATTGGATCATAGGAGTTATTGTTTATTTATTTGCTACGCAATTCATAGCAAAAACCATTGGTACTCACCGTCAAATTGGTTATCAAAAATCGGTGTATTGGTGTATAGTATTAACACCGGTTATTGGTTTGATAGTAACCTTATCAAGTCCAAAAATTAAAATGAAAGATGTCTGTTAGGTTTTGGTCAATGAAAAAAGTTAATTGCTAACTCATCTGAAAAGAGCCCTCATACTAAACAAAAGCCTTCTTTTACTGTTAATGAAATTATGATAGGATTTAGATTTTCTAACTACACAAAACCAAATCAAACCCCGTTTGATAAACTATTTGATGTTTTCAAACAGTTGATTACCTATACCAGCGGAGATTTTGATGAAGCCATTGATTGGTTAAAACAATTAGATCAAGAATACAAACTAACAGAGCCAGATTATACCATACAAGATTTTATACAGGAGTTAAAAGATAGAGACTATATTAAATATGATTCTCCAAACTCTGGTAATATTATCATCACTTCCAAAACAGAACAAGCCATTAGAGAGCAAGCACTCGAAAAGATATTTGGCAAACTAAAAAGAGGAACTTCTGGCAATCATTCAACAAAATTTACGGGTCAAGGTGATGAAATGACAAATGATACCAGGCCCTTTCAATTTGGAGATTCGCTCGAACAAATTTCGATGCTCGAATCGTTTAAAAACGCCCAAGTGAACCATGGCATTGCTGATTTTAGAATGACAGAAAATGATTTAGCGGTTTCTGAAAAAGAACACAAAAGTCAAACGTCTACCGTTTTAATGATTGATATTTCGCATTCCATGATTTTGTATGGCGAAGATAGAATTACGCCCGCTAAAAATGTGGCTATGGCATTATCGGAATTAATTAAACGCAAGTATGCTAAGGATACTTTAGATATTTTAGTGTTTGGTGATGATGCCTGGCAAATAGAAGTGAAAGACCTCCCCTATTTACAAGTTGGGCCATACCATACAAACACGGTTGCTGGTTTAGAACTAGCGATGGATTTATTGCGCCGACGAAAAAATGCCAACAAACAAATTTTTATGATTACCGATGGTAAGCCAACTTGCCTTAAAGAAAACGGTCGCTATTACAAAAACAGCAATGGTTTAGATACCAAGATTGTCAATAAATGTTTAACGCTTGCACAAAGTTGCCGCCGATTAAAAATACCTATTACCACTTTTATGGTGGCTAACGATCCTTATTTACAAAATTTCGTTCACGACTTCACAGAAGCTAATAACGGTAAAGCTTTCTATACCTCTTTACAAGGTTTAGGAGAATTTATTTTTGAAGATTTTGAACGCAATAAAAAAAGAAATTATAAATAAAAACATATTATACAATGGCACCTACAATCCACACCTTAGGAGAATTAAAAAAATCAGGATACATCAGTAAATCTATTAAAGATGAATTGAGAGATAACCTGATACAAAAAATCAAACAAAAAGAATCTATTTTTAAAGGTATTTTAGGATACGAAGATACGGTGATTCCAGAAATTGAGCGCGCCATCCTATCTCGTCACAACATGAATTTATTGGGTTTAAGAGGGCAAGCTAAAACGCGTATTGCCCGTCAAATCGTTGAATTATTAGATGAGTACACACCCATTATTGCAGGCAGCGACTTAAATGATGATCCTTTAAATCCTATTTCTAATTCAAGTAAACAGCTGATTGCTGAACATGGTGATAAAACCCCTATTGCTTGGTTACATCGTTCAGAACGTTATGTCGAAAAATTAGCCACACCCGATGTATCTATTTCTGATTTAATTGGTGATGTCGATCCCATCAAAGCTGCCAATTTAAAACTAAGTTATGCCGATGAACGCGTCATTCATTATGGAATTATTCCAAGAAGTAATCGTTGCATTTTTGTGATAAATGAATTACCGGATTTACAAGCACGTATTCAGGTAGCCTTATTTAATATTTTACAAGAAGGTGATATTCAAATAAGAGGTTTTAAATTAAGAATTCCCTTAGATATTGAATTTATATTTACAGCTAATCCTGAAGATTATACTAACAGAGGAAGCATTGTAACACCTTTAAAGGATCGTATTGGCAGTCAAATTTTAACACATTATCCAAAGAGTATTAGTCTTTCCAAACAAATAACGAAGCAAGAAGCAAAACTAACGGAGCTGCAACAAAAAAATATTGAGGTAAGTGATTTATTAGCAACGCTTATTGAACGTATTTCGTTTGAAGCAAGAGAAAGCGAATTTGTGGATTCAAAAAGTGGCGTATCCGCAAGGTTAACTATTTCGGCTTACGAAAATTTAGTAAGTACCGCCGAAAGAAGAATGCTCATGAACGGAGAAGATAAAACGGTTGCTCGTGTGAGTGATTTGGTTGGTGTGATACCAGCTGTGAATGGAAAAATTGAATTAGTATACGAAGGCGAACAAGAAGGCGCTGGCATTGTAGCTCATAATTTATTGAGCAAAGCCATTCGAAATGAATTTGTGGCCATTTTCCCTGACCCAACTAAACTAAAGCAACGCAAAGAAGCAAGTCCTTATCAGCAAATAATAAACTGGTTTGGCGAAGGTCATGTTATAGATTTACTATTAGCAGAAAACGACAAAACCTATAAAAAAGGATTAGAAAGCATTCCGGCACTTGGCGATTTAGTTGATACCTATACAGAGAAATTAACAAAAGCTCAAAAATTAGTGATGATGGAGTTTGTGTTATTTGGCTTAGCAGAACATTCTTTAATTGGCAAAAATAATTTAGAAAGAGGGATTCAGTTCAAGGATATTTTAGGCTCCATGTTTTCTGAGAAAGATTTTTTTGGTGAACAATCCGACAACTAGAAATACTATAGGTTATAAACCATTAGGAACATTTAAAATTCGTCGGTCGTTTTGAGATTTAGTTTATAATCAATCGTAAATTAAAAATCAAAAAATAAGTTTAATGCTATTATTAAACTTAATCTCATATCATCTGTTTGTAGTATATAAACTATCATAACATGAAATTATTTTTCATTATAACATCAATAGCGCTGGTATTAATTACTATTTTTCAATCATTTACGATCATGTCTTCCAAAAAAACAGAAGAACAAAAATATACTGTCATCCTAAAAGATGGTGATTTCGAAGTAAGATTCTATCCATCTACGACAATTGCTAAAATTAATTCGTCTGCAAAAACCTATAAAGAACTCTCAGGGCCAGGATTTAGAAAACTAGCGGGATATATTTTTGGCGGTAACGATGAAAATAAAAGCATCTCTATGACCTCTCCTGTTCATATGAATATTAACGATTCTATTTCAAGTATGAGTTTTGTGATGCCTTCAACTTATTCAAAAGAAAATCTTCCAAAGCCAAATGATTCAACCATTGTTATAGAAAAAACACCAGATGAGTATGCCGCTGTTTTGCAATTTAGCGGATTTGCTTCTGATAAAGATTTACAAATCTATTCTCAAAAGCTCCTTGATATTCTATCAGAAAAAGGCATCAAGCCGTATGGCAATACTAGATTTTTGGGATATAATCCACCATATCAATTATTAGCAAGAAGAAATGAAATAATAGTTTCAATTAATTGGAATAAGGAACAACAAAAGTAGTTGACTATTATTATTTAAAATTCTAGTTCTCTGAAACCTGAATCATTGTAAAAGGTAAATCAACCATACCTTCAAAGTTTTTACCTGCGTTTAAAATATCTTCGTCATTCTCTTCGTATAACCAATTAATTAAAACAGGTCTATCAGCTGCTTTTTTAATTTTCTCTAATCGCTTAAATAAACTTAATAAACAAGCAGAAGAACTACTATTAAAATATTCTAATTGAATATTTAAAGTCGTGCTTTTAGGATTTTTCGAATATAAATCTATCGCTGAAAATAAAGGATTATAAAATTCAACTGAATTTTCTGGAATAGACCTTCCTGAAATACTCAGTTCACCTTTTTCTAAATCAAACTCAATTGTTGGTGTATTTGATGTTGCCTTTATTGTATATTTTTCCATGATAAACCTCTATTCAATTTAATCTTTATTTAACTCTTTACAAAGTTATTACTTTTAATTGAATGATTTTTAAAATACTAGCCAAATAGCCTTACACGTATTTAAGATGCTAGGTCAATTGAGCGAAGAGTTCTTTTAGCTCCTCTTCTGTTAAATCTCTCCACTGGCCAACTTTTAATTTATCTAAATGAATATTCATAACACGCACCCTTTGTAATTTTATAACCTGATAATCATAGGCATTGCACATCCTACGGATTTGCCTGTTTAGGCCTTGAGTTAAAATAATTCTAAAAATGCGTTTTGAATTTGGTTCCCGAGACACCACACAGGGTTTTGTTTTTACCCCCTGAATTTCAATACCTTCAGCAATCTCTTTCAAAAAAGCCGTTCTTACTGGCAAATTAAGTGTCACTATATATTCTTTTTCGTGCTCAAACTTAGAATTTCCAATTTTATTAATAATCTCTCCATGATTCGTTAACAAAATCAATCCTTCCGAATCTTTGTCTAACCTCCCCACAGGGTAAATCGCTTGTGAATGCCCAATGGCATCAATAATATTATCCTCTATTTTTTCAGAAGTACATTCAATTCCTTTAGGTTTATTGTAAACGATATAAGTTGGGATAAATTCTTTTTTCTTAAGTTCTTGGCCGTCAATCAAAATCACGTCACCTTCTTTTATTTTAGTACTGAAGGTGGCTAATTTTCCATTCACTAGAACGCGCTTGGCATCAATTAAATCATAAGCCTTTCGACGAGAAGTATAACCAGATTGACCTATGTATTTATCTACTTTCATTATATTATTGTTTTTTTAAAAAGTCACTTAGAGCGAAGTCGAGAAGCGACATATTATCTTAATTTTTTATATATCTAAAAGTATTTTTATGTGAACCTTCGTTCCTAAATTCTCCATTTTCTTTCAATTTACCCCAATTCTCTTTTATTAAGGCTTCTTTTTTGGCTTGACTCCAATTCTTTATTTTTTTCTCCGATTCTATTGCTAGATTAAAATCTGTAAATAATTCATAATAAACTAATTTTCTTATAATCGACTTAGCTCGAACTGACAAATCAAAAGAACTATTTTTTATCTACTTCGCATGAACTAACTAATAAAATATTACTTTTTCTTCTTCTTTTTAGCTTTATACAACTTATCTTCTTTTTCAGCATCAGCAATTAATTTTTTCCAATTATCATTCACGTCGTCCGTTAAGGCTAATGTTTCTGAATAATCTGCTTTAGCAACTTCTAAAACTGAAATTTCTTTATTCATAAATTGCTCAATCTCTTCCAAAATAGGTTTTTCTTCAGGGCTACAAAATGACACCGCAACGCCTTTATTGTTTCCACGTCCTGTTCGTCCTACCCGATGCACGTAATTTTCTGCCACATCTGGCAAATCATAATTAATCACATAATCTACATTGGCAATATCGACACCTCGAGCACTAATATCAGTGGCAATTAAAAGTTTAAAATCTCCATTTTTATAGCCATTCATCACTTCTAAACGACTGCCTTGATCCTTTCCTCCATGCATAGTTTGACTTTTAATCCCCACACGATTCATGGCTTCAAATACTCTTTCTGCACGAACCTTTGTTCGCACAAATACTAAAATTCTACTTTCAGGATTTTCGTTAACGACACGTTCTAAAAAAAATCGTTTATCATCCATACTCACAAACATGACTGAATGTGTCACATTTTTTGAAACTGGATCTTTGGGTGAAATTTGAATACGGATGGCATTACGAACTAAAGAATAGGCCAGTTTTTTAATTTTCTCGTTAATGGTTGCTGAGAAAAATAAAGTCTGACGGTATCGAGGAAGATATTTAATTAAATCATTAATGTCTTGATAAAAGCCTAAATCCAACATCAAATCAGCCTCATCCAATACCAATACTTTTATATCTCTTAAGTTTAAATAGCCTTGATTAACTAAATCAAATACCCGACCTGGGGTTGCAATCACAATATCCACACCCTGCTTTAGCTGCTCAATTTGAGGATCTTGATCAACCCCGCCATAAATCCCTAAGGTTTTTATGTCCGTGTACTTTCCTAGTTTATCAAATACTTCTGTAATTTGAATGGCTAGTTCATGAGTAGGAACCATCACGATAGCTTGAACGCCTTGACCTACACCTGCCTTTGAAATTAAATGCAAAATCGGTATAGCAAAAGCGGCTGTTTTACCAGTTCCTGTTTGAGCAATCGCCAAAACATCTTCGCCATTTAAAATATTAGGAATCGCTTTAAACTGAATATCTGTTGGGCGCTTAAATCCTAAGTCATTTAAACTTTGTTTTATTTCTGGGATGATATGGTATTCTTCAAACTTCATAATACAAAGGTAACATAATTAGTATTATGAATAAGTGCTAGACAATCCTTTCTAAATAAAACAATAACAAATCATACTGTGATTGATACTCTCTGGCGTAACTAGATGATGTATACTCTTTAGGATTTGAATAGGTTAAACTTTCAAAGCGCTTTAATACATGATTAAAATTATCGACGTTCATCTTACTTAAAAAAACATCTCGATTGCTATCTAATAATTTGTAAATATCTAATGCTGACTTATGAATAGAAGCATTTTTATAGTTCTTTATTTCAAGAATAACGTCGTTGATTAGCATAAGACAAACATAGTAAAAGTAACCTATAAGTTTGGTTTAAATTTAAAGCTTAGTATATTTAACCTATCAATTAAACCTTTTTATATGAAAACAATTATTACTTCAGAAAATGCCCCTCTTCCTATCGGACCTTACAGTCATGCAAATATGGTTCCTGCTTCAGGAAACATGTTATTTGTATCTGGACAAGTTGCTAAAGATGCTAAAACAGGAGAACTAATATTAAGTGATATTCAAAGTGAAACTAAAAAAGTCATGGAAAATGTATCGGCTATTTTAAAAGATGCTGGTATGGATTTAACCAATGTTGTTAAAACCACCATTTTCATGAAAGACATGAATAATTTCTCATCCATGAACGAGGTTTACGGTTCATTTTTTACGGGCAATTTTCCAGCCCGCGAAACTGTTCAAGTATCAAGATTACCATTGGATGTCAATGTTGAAATTTCGGTAATTGCGGTAAAATAAATTGCATTTTTTAAATTCAAGTATTTTATTATATTTGGTATACTAAAACTTATAATATGAAAAAGATATTTACAAGCACTCTATCCATTGTTCTTTTTGCTATCCTATCCATCTTTCATACTTCGGTAAATGCACAAGCATTTAAAAAAGGGGCATTATTAATTAGTCTCTCCGAAGGTTCTACCCTTGCTAATTATAGTACGAATGATATTGGAGGTCCGAAACCAACATTAATTCATAGCGAGTGTATTCATGGAGATAGGGACCCAATCATTATTGAGTATGCTGTATCAAATCGTTGGGGCTTAGGATTAACATCAGGTAACGATGTATTCAATGTAAACCCTTCAACCTATTATGGATTTTCAACTAGCAACAATTTAATCAAAATGAAAACTTCGGAGTTTACTTTTGATTGTAGTTATCATGTGTTTGTCAATAAACGATTAGATTTATCGGTGTTTGCCTCTGCAGGATTATTTTCTATTGCTACAAAAGGGAATGATTATGATCGATCTTATCAATACAACTCAAATGGCACCACCGCTAGGTATGGAACAAGAGTAAGATACTATTTTTATAAACGTTTTGGTGCTTTTGGAATGATTAGTAATTATTTTGCAAGCAGCTCTCCTAAAGATGTCCAAGGTAACTCTGTGGGTAAAACCTACTCAACTTCTATTAATGGCATAGCTATTGAAGGCGGCTTATGTTACCGTATAAACTTCTTTAAATAATTTTACTTTTATTTCTTAAATCAATCCTGATCTTCTTAATAAGGCTTTAGGATCTGCATCTCTGCCTCTAAATCTTTTATAGAGTATGGACGGATGTTCGCTACCCCCAGCTGATAAAATATTTTTATAAAATGAACTAGACACTTCTTGATTAAAGATTCCTTTTTCTTTAAACGCTTCAAAGGCATCAGCATCAATTACTTCTGCCCATTTATATGAATAATAACCTGAAGAGTATCCTCCTGAAAAAATATGAGAGAACGAACAAGCTGTGCATGTCTCAGGAACAGAAGGCATTAAATCGGTTTTTGAGGTTACTTGAATTTCAAACTCTTTAACATTAGATATACATGAAGGATTTTGACTATGCCAAGCCATATCCAAAGTGGCTAAACCAATTTGACGAATCGTAGCTAGGCCACTTTGAAAATTAGAGGAGTCTACTATTTTTTGAATATAATCAGCAGGAATGGCTTCACCAGTTAGATAATGTTTCGCAAATAAATCCAAGCATTCTTTTTCATAACACCAATTTTCTAATATCTGAGATGGTAATTCTACAAAATCCCAATAAACACTTGTTCCAGTCATGCTACCATATTGTCCATTAGCGCACATACCATGTAAAGCATGCCCGAATTCATGAAACAAGGTTGTCACTTCATCAAAACTTAATAAGGATGGTTTACTATCTGTTGGTTTCGTAAAATTACAAACAATAGAAACATGCGGTCTAACATTTATGCCATTATCCATTTTTTGATTAATGAACGAAGTCATCCATGCTCCCTGACGTTTACCTGCACGTGGAAAGAAATCAGCATAAAATACGGCTAAAAATTCTCCCTGTGCATTTTTAACTTCGTAAGTGGTAACATCTTTATGATATAAAGGAATATCGTTTCGTTGAATAAAACTTAAGCCATATAATTTTTTGGCAGTTTCAAATACACCATCAATCACATTTTCTAATTTAAAATAAGGACGAAGCAACTCATCATCAATGGCAAATTTTTCTTTCTTTAATTTTTCAGCATAAAACGGTAAATCCCATTTTTTTATATCCTCGGGCCCATTGTTTAAGTTGATGTAAGATTTTAATTCTTCTAACTCTTTCTTGGCAAAAGGTAAAGCGTTATCCAATAAATTTTCTAAAAATGAAAACACCTTAGTAGGAGATTCTGCCATTCGCTCTTCTAAAACAAAATCAGCATGTGATTGATATCCTAATAACAAAGCACGTTCATGGCGTAACACAGCTATTTGTTTTAAGACTTGCTGATTATCATGGTTGTTATTCTTAAAAGCTTTAGAGCCATAGGCTTTAAATAGTTGTTCTTTCAATTCTCGGTTTTCAGAATAGGTAATAAAAGGCCCGTAACTTGGGTAATCTAAAGTAAACACCCAAGCATTTTCTTTCCCTTTTTCTTTCGCTGTAATTTTAGCAGCCTCAACGACCCCTTCCGGTAATCCTGCTAAATTTTCTAAATCAGTTATAACTAATTCATACGCATTGCTTTCTTCTAGCACATTTTCACTAAAGGTTAATGACAATTGAGAAGTTTCCTTATCGATAGCTCTTAACTTTTCTTTTTGAGAGTCATTTAATTTAGAACCATTACGCACAAAACTTTTATATGTTTTATCAAGTAAGGTAATCTGCTCTGTATTTAAGTCTAAAGAAGATTGATGATTGAATACAATTTCTACTTTTTTAAATAGACCCATATTCAACATTATATCATTCGCATAATCACTAAGCTTTGGAGAAATAACTTTAGCTAGGGCTTGCATCTCTTTTGATGTTTCGCAAGAGTTTAAATTAAAAAAAGTATTACTAACTAAATCTAATAAACTACCTGCTTTCTCAAGCGCTTCAATGGTATTTACAAAATTTGGAGCCGCTGTATTTTCAACAATTGCCTGTATATCTGCCAATCCTTGTTTAATACCTTCTTCAAAAGAAGGTAAATAATGTTCCATTGAAATTTTATCAAAAGGAATGGTTTGAAATGGCGTATTGAATGATGAAAAAAAAGGGTTACTCATATTAATTTTTTAAAGAATTGTTTGCTTACAAGATACTATGAAAAAACACAAACCTAGAAGGAAAAATTAAAAAAAAATGAGCGGCGACCTGTTTAAAACAATCTCAAATAAAAGAATAAACTACAAGGTCACTGAGGTTTTACTGACATTTCTGTATAAAAAAGAAGTATAAATATGACGACGTGCAAAACGCCCTTGAGAATCGGCATTTACTAATTTAACATAGGTATTCTCTGGAACTCCAAAATATTCATACACACTTCCATCCTGAAAATCAATTCGTAAACGTTTACCTTGATAATTTATATCAGCAATGTTAGAACTTGACGTGGTTTTGTTGTATTGTTCTAATGTAGCTTCTTGAGTTTCGGGAGCAATACTCACTAAAAAATGATACGCTTCGATGATTTGTTTACTTTTTTCCTCTACCTCTAATTTCAACGCCTCATTATCCTGGATTTTATCAGGATGATATTCTTTCATAAAATTACGATATACGCTTTTTAGTTCATTCAATGTCACGGCTTTATCCACACCTAAAAGTTTTCTGTATTCAATAATTTTTCTCATTTTTAATTTTCGGCGAAGATAGGTTTTATTTAGGAAACAAAAGAATCCTATTAGCCATTATACCTCGCTACATAAATAATATTAGAAGTCAGTTTTGTTGTATCTAATACTTCTAATGACAAATGAGGATATTTAGCAATAGTATCCTTTATTAAAGTTCCACTTACAAAATGCAAACCATCTGTTTTAGTTTTGTTAAAGCCAAATACCTTTGTACTCATAAACTCGGTGTACCAAGTTCCTTTTTGGCGATTAGCGATGTCTTTATCAGCATCCCTTATTACAAGCACGCCACCTTTATTTAATTTCGATACACAATTATCAATCACTTGAATTTGTTGATCTTCTTTTAAATAATGTAAAACATCACTAATAATAAATCCATCAGCTTGAGGGAAATCATACACCGTAACATCTCCCACTGCAAATGATAATTTATCAGATTTATCAGCACAATTATCGGCAACGGCTATTTTCTCATCATCATAATCAACACCTAAAATTTCACGTTGCCTGCCATTAAACATTAACATATACGGTAAAAAACCATAACCACAACCAACATCGACAATCTTACCTGTTTTAGGCATTAAGCTTTCGAATAATTGATAATTGTTTTCTAATCCAGTTTTAATTCGGCAATACCATTCTAAAACAGGTCCCTTAAAAATATAATTACGAATTAAACGAGCACGAAAATAACTTACAGTTTCCCTTTCCTCTTTCAACCATTGATATTCCTGACGCATTAATTTACATATTGCTTTAGAGCGCTCTTGATAGGTTGCACCAAAAGTTGTATCAGTTGGTTTTATTCTTTCTAAAATCTTTACAGCTAAAGAACCATCTTTAAAATGGAAGTCGCCTTTAGTCACAGTATCCGCTGCTCCATGCAATAATAAAGGTATAATATCTAATTGCATTTGTTCGGCTAATAAAAAGGCACCTTTATGAAATCGCAAAATATCGCCTGTTACACTTCGAGTTCCTTCAGGGAAAATTAAAATAGAATAACCTTGTTTTACTAATTCGGTTAAAGACGGAATACAATTTTCGTAACCAGCTGATGCTCGGTAATAATCAGCTTTCTTTACAATCCATCCATAAAAAGGAGAATTATACACCCAATCATTTGTAAACACAACAATCTTAGGATACAGTTGTAAAGTGAGTGCTAAATCAATATGCGATTGATGATTTGAAATAATAATGGCAGGTTTTTGAAACGTTTCGTTTTGAGTATTAATAATAGTTTTCTTTACATTAAAGAAACATGCCAAAATAAATCGGAAGGTGTACATAATGATATAGTGAAATATCAATTTACGAGTGGCCGTTTTAGCTGGGAAGATTGTAAAGAGAACGATCCCGCAAAAGGTAATTAGTAAAGAACCTAATAAGAAGCCTACAAATCCAATAATGGTGATGAAAATGTATTTAGCTGAATAAGGCAATAAACCTCTTTGTCTTCTATTTAATATCATCCAATTAAACAATAATGGCTGAACAATGAAGGAGATAAACACCACGCAAACCATTCCTATTAATGTAATTAACGCAATAGATTGTAGTGCTGGATGTTTGGCAAACACCATCACGCCTATTCCAATAATGGTTATTAATGCCGATAAAAGAATAGATGATTTAAAAGAGTCTAAATTCTTTTTACCAAACTTATATTCATTTAGTAAGCCATCCATGATGAAAATACTGTAATCGTCACCCAAACCAAAAATAAACGTTGAAATAATAATATTAATAATATTAAACTTTATTCCAAACAAGGCCATAATTCCTAAAATCCATAGCCATGAAATTAGCATTGGTAAAAAGTTAATCACTGCTAATTCAATACGACCATGGTTTAATAACATGAACCCAAATACTAAAATAGAGGTCAGTAATAAAATAGTATTAAAATCAGAACTGATGATATCAACAAACTTGGCTGTCAAATTTTGTTTATCAAATACTATAATATTAGGATTAGATTCAAAGGCTTGATATATTTTTTGACGATGTTCGGCATCTACTTTAACATGGATGATAATCGAAGGTTTTCCATCTACTTTTCCAATCCATTCTTTAAACAATAATTTATTTAGGGTATCAGAATCTTCTTTAGATAAAGGTTTGACTTCATTATCTAACAAATTATAAAATGTTTGAAAGGCGGTTTCTTTAAATTTAAAGTTGGCACCAGCCGAAATTAAATGCTTACGAATACTATCTTTTTTTGAAGTCGTAAAAAAATGATTCCATCGATTGATGCGAGCTTGCTGTTCCCTTTCGGAAATAAACAATGTGCTTACTGAAGAATATTTTTTAATAAACCCTTGCTGTTTTAATGCTTCAAGTTTTTCAGAAACTATAGTATTGTTATCTAACGCTTCGTTTAAATCTTTTCCATTACTAAATACATACACCGAACGGGCTGCAAAATTATTCACTTCATCTAGGTGTTTTTCGGCATCACGAGTTTCTTTGGTCATAAAACTCATTTTGTTCATGTCACTTTCAAACTGAACATCTCCAGCAAAAAACGTAAATAACAATGTCAATAGAAACGCTGAAATAACAATCACTTTATTCTTATCAAAACGATACGCTGTAAATCGATCTAAAACCGAATGTTTTGTATGTTCGTCTTCAATTTCAATTTTTTCTTTTCTAAAACTAAATTTCAATAATTGAGGAAGTACAAAAATTGAGAACAACATGGCACCTATTAATGAAAAGGCTGCAAATAAACCAAAATCATGCAAGGCTTCCGATTTAGCAAATAACAAACTTAAAAATGCACCAACCGTTGTAGTGCAACCAATTAACATCGGTACCGTTAAATCTTTTAAAACGGTTTTAACATCTCGTGTGTGTTTGTAATGCGTAAAAAAATGAAGCGAATAATTAATAGCTATGCCCAACACCACAGCTCCTGCTCCAATAGCAATAGCGGAAACCACTCCTTTAAATAAAAATAAAAAACTTAAAGCGAATCCCATTCCAAAACCGACTGGAAATAAAATAAAAATGGTTACTAATGGATTTTTGAAATAGATTCCTAAAAGCAAAGCGATAACGATGACAGCTATACTTGATGTATAAATACTATCTTTTCTTAACTGACTAGCATTACCAGCAGAAACGACACAAGCTCCAAAAGATTCTACTAATACCGTATCATTTGTAAAACGATGACAAGCACTATCTACTAGCTCAATTAATCGTTTGTTTCCTTTGGTATCATTTGGCAAATGAGAAGGCGTAATAAATAACAGAACATGTTTATGATCTTTGGTGACAATATGATTATTATAGGTTTCAAAATTTTCGTCTAACTGAATATTTTGAAGTTTTTTAAGCGCAATGGGTGTAAAGTTTAAAGGATCTCTTTGAATATATTTACCTAGTAAAACTCCAGAAGGCGACAATAAGGTGGCATAATCTCTTTCTATGGTAGCATCAATACTGTCTTTTAAAATTAAATTGGATAGTTTATCATAATCTTTTTCTTCTAAAAACAAAGGCAGGTTATTATAAAACAAATCATAAACCTGCTGCATGCGATCATCAGATAAGGTGTAAGTCATATCTGAATAGTCATTTGAATCTGTTTGTTGAATTATTTGAGAATAAACAGAATCTGTTTGTTGAATTAACTCATCAATTTGATCAGCGTTTTTTATTGAACCATGAACGATGAGCTTATCCTTTGATTTTAAATTATCTAAAATTGAATTAACAGATTGAGAATTTTTATCAGAAGGAACAAAACGGGTGATATCTTCTTCTAACTTAATTTTAGATGCAAAATAACCTAATAGCCCACACGCTAATAAAATAAGGACGACAAAAACGGCTTTACGTTTTTGAAAAAAGGTGTAAATAATATAAGAAATATTAAACATAGGCTTTAAAGATAATAAAAAAGAGGTTTTTACTATATGTTTGACTCTTAAAAAACACAAATGCACATTTTTGAGCATAAAACACTTGATAAAAACATGTCATAATCCTTTATTTCAAATGAAAAAAATTGTAAACTTGAACATCATCCTAATTTAATTAGATGATTAAAAAATTTATAGTCAAAATATATGGCAATTTTAATAGCGGATAGCGGTTCCACCAAAACTGATTGGGTTTTATTAGATAATAATAACATCATTATTCAATTTCAAACCATTGGATTTAACCCGTATTTTCAAAGTAGCGAAGACATTTATCATGAATTGAAGAACACTTTACTTCCTGTTTTAAGTAATCAGCTAAATTCAATTTCAAAAATTGCCTATTATGGCGCTGGATGCTCTACCCCCGATAAAGTACAGGTAGTAAAACAAGGATTATATTTAGCATTTGGAAATATATCCTCTGAAGTAAATCACGACTTGTTAGCTGCTGCTAGGGCATTATGTGGTAAAGAAAGAGGAATTGCGTGTATTTTAGGAACTGGAAGTAATAGTTGCTTATACAACGGAACTGAGGTAACTGAAAACGTCCCTTCTGTTGGTTACTTATTTGGCGATCATGGCAGTGGAGCGACCATTGGAAAAACATTTGTTCAGCACTATTTTGATGGTAAATTACCGATTCATTTAACTAAAGCATTTGAAAATGCTGGTTATGATAGAGAGATAATTTTAGAAAATGTCTACAAAAAGCCCATGCCTAGTAAGTATTTAGCGAGCATTATGAAATTTTTATCTGAAATTAGAAATGACAGTTACGTGAAAGAATTAATTAAAAACTGTTTTTTAGTTTTTTTTGATGCTCAAGTCTCTAAATATTCAGATGCCAAAAATTTACCGGTCAATTCTGTTGGTTCTATTGGATTTTATTATAAAGAATTATTAGCAGAAGCGGCTAAAGAAAAAGGGTTTGTGGTAGGAAATATTATAAAATCACCTATCGATGGCTTAATAAATTACCATAGCTAATATCTTTTGATTAGGTTAACTAATTTTTAACCTAACACTAAAATATCATCTACCTGGTATAAATTTGATTTCCAATCATTGATGGTTTTTGACAAAATCCTTTTTTGTTCATCAAATGTTTGATGATGAATTGAAAGTAACAATTGCTTAAATGGTTTATACTTAAATTTTTTTCCTTTCGGTCCACCAAATTGATAGGCATAGCCATCTGTAAACATATATCATTAGTTTTTATTGGTTATTTTCAAATTAAGGTAAAAAAGCAATTATCAAATTTTTTTAATATCTAAATTCAATTTAAGTATAAATTTTTTATAGACAAATTAACAAAATATACAAACTAATGTAATTAAAATAGTTTAATGATTAATTAACAAACATAAATATAATTTTTTAAAGTTTTTATCTTTAAATTTACAAATAATAGCCCCTGTATATTTAAAGATAAAACATCATTACTAGCATTAATCAATTAGGTACTTGGGTTTAAAACTTACTAATAAACTATAATTAATATGAATTCAAACCTTAATTTTTTTAAGACATGCTTTAAAAGCGAAAGGCAATCAACCATAAATTTATTGGCATGTATGCCAGATGATTCCTTACATTATAAACCACATCCCATTAATCGATCAGCACAAGAAATTACAGAACACTTATTGGCTCACCTTTTTGATTTAAAAATAATTATTGAAAATAATCAATGTGATGAAACATTAAGTTTTAGTTTCAAAGATGCTAAGGAGGCTAGCGAAATATTAAATCAATTGTGGGCCGATGTAGAGAAAGCTCTTGACAAGCTAACAAATGAGCAATGGGAAACAGAAATGGTTGAACTCTTAATTTCTGGGAAATCATTTGCAACAATGCCCCGCACAAATATGATGTGGTTTTTCTTTTTCGATATAATCCATCACCGTGGTCAATTATCCTCTTATATTAGGCCTATGGGAGGGAAAAACCCAGCCATATACGGCTATAGTGCCGATACCGTGTAACATTTAAACAAATCCATCACAAAAATAATTTTACAGTTTTATTTGATTCACAAACATACTAGTAAGGATCTATAAACATAAACACTATTAAACACGCTATAAACATAATTGTAAAATTTAAATGGAAAACGATTTAATAAGCACTCTAACTGTTATTGAAAAACTTGTTGAAAGCTTTGCTAATATTGAAAGTTTTGATTTGCTGATTGAAACGATTAAGGTTCAAATTGATTTAATTGCCAAACATGATACAACTGGCCTATACCTCTATAATGAAAATGAACATAAATTAAAATTATTTTACGCCAAAGGATTTTCAAAAGAGGAAATTGAAAACGCCGAAGCTACTGCGTTGGAAAGGCACCCTGGTTATGTATTTAAAACAGGTGAAGTATTATGGGTAAATGATCAAGATCTTGAAAAAAACCCTTTTTCTATTAATTCTATTAAACAATCACATACACGCTCGCGTTTATATGTTCCTGTTAAATCAAACAATAAAATTATTGGAGCTTTTGGTTTACAAAGCGAAAAACCATATGCTTTTACTGAAAAACATTTAGCACTATTAAAAGTATTTGCATCATTAGCAGGAGATGCCTATTTATCTATTAAGAGAAACACACTCATTAAATTTCAAAATGAACAAAATGAAAAGCTCTCCATTTTAGCAAAACACACCACTAATAATGTTATCTATTGCGACAAAGAAGGTAAAATAACATGGGTAAATAAACATTTTGAAGAAGATACAGGTTACTTATTAAACGAAGTTATTGGAAAAAAGCCCGGTAGTTTTTTAACAGGAGAGGCCACCGAACCTGAAAAAACAATGGAATTAAGTAATGCCATTAAAAAGCAAAAACCATGTAATGTTATTATTACTAACTACAGAAAAAATGGTGAATTATATAAAATAGCCATTCAATTAAATCCAGTTTTTAACCAGTATGGTGTGCTCTCCAATTATGTATCCATACAACAAGATGTTACTGAATTAGAAAACAAAAAACTACTAATAGAACAAAATCAGAAAAAACTTCAAGAAACTATTATTAAAATAACTGAAACTCAAGAGAAGTATAGTTATTTTCTAAAAACTACCAACGACTTAATTATTTCGTTAGATCATACAGGTAATATAAAATTTGCAAATAATTCATGGCTTACTAAAATGAATTATACCTTAAAAGAAATTTTAGGCACAAATATATTCAATTACATTCATCCAGATTCTAAAGAACATTGTGCCACTTTTTTTAAACACATTACCTCTAGTCAAATACCCAATATTACCGTAGAATATAGCTTAATCAGTAAAGACGGAAAAAAAATAGAATTAGAAGGAGATGTGATTTGTAAATTTCAAAATAATCAAATTTCTGAAATCAACTCATTTTTAAAAGATGTTTCAGATATAAATAGAATTAAACTATCTGAAGAAATTAAACAAAAAAGAATACTTCTTAATAATTATACACTCAATAGAATTAACTCGATTAACTTTATTGAATATGATTCTTTTAACAAAGTTCTTCAGGAAATTACTAACCGAGCTTCAACTTGTTTAGATGCTCATAGAATCAGTGTTTGGCATTATACAGGACACAGTATTAAATGCCTAGATTTATTAAACTGTGTTAATAAGGAACATACTTTAGGTTCAGAAATATTAGAAACCGATTTTCCAAAATATTTTGAAGGTATAAAATCGCAATTAATAATTGATGCAAGCGATGCACATCATCATGAATTTACAAAAGAATTATCCATATCCTATTTAAAACCATTAGGTATAAATTCAATGTTGGATATTCCTATAAAAATTAATAATAAATTATGGGGAGTAATATGTGTTGAATATATTGGAAATAAAATAACATGGACAAGCGAAGACATCTCATTTACAAAGGCAATTGCCGATATTATTTCGGCAACGAGTGCGGCATTTTCCGTTCAAGAAACTGCGAAAAAATTAGAAAATGTATTAGGCTCATTAACCGAAACTGTTTGGGGAGTTAGTTTACCAGACTACAAGCTTCAATATATCAGCCAATCAGCTATTGAACTATACGAAAGACCATTAGACGAATGGTATGAAAATATTAATTTATGGTGGGATGTTATTCATCCAGAAGATAAGGAACGTGTTCTAAAAGAAACTGAAAGATTACCAGTTGATGGAAAAACTAATTTAGAATATAGAATTGTAACACCAGATCATCAAATAAAATGGATTTTTAGTAATACCCAAATCATCAAAGATATTAATGGAATTCATACTTTAATGACAGGTATATCTGGAGATATTACTAATAAAAAAAATATTGAAAATAAATTAGTAGATTATAAAAAAGCAATTGACGAATCTGCCATTGTTAGCATAACCGATGTTAAAGGAAAAATTATTTATGTAAACGATAAGTTTATCAATATTTCTAAATACTCAAAAGAAGAATTATTAGGAGCAGATCATCGAATCGTAAATTCAGGTTTTCATTCAAAGGAATATTTTAAAGATATGTGGCAAACCATTTCGTCAGGAAATATTTGGAAAGGTGAAATAAAAAATAAAGCCAAAGATGGAACAGAATACTTTGTAGAATCAACCATTGTTCCATTTATGAATGAAGAAGGAAAACCTTATCAATATGTGGCAATTCGCTATGAATCAACAGATATCGTTCAACAAAAATTAGCTATTGAAAATCAAAAGAAGTTTTACGAGACAATTTTAAATAATATACCAATTGATATTGCTGTGTTTAGTAAGGATCATAAATATTTATTTTTAAATAAAGAGGCTATTAAGGACGAGTCAACTAGAAACTGGCTCATAGGAAAAGATGATTTTGATTATGCTAAACTTAAAAATTTACCAGATAACTTTGCTCAAGAACGAAGAGATTTTTTCAATACCCTCCTTCAGTCTCAAGATGAAATTATTTGGTTAGATGAAAATCAAAAAAACGGAACACATCATTACAAAGAAAGACGCTATTATTCATTTAACAATAAAGAAATTATTATTGGATATGGCGTTGATGTCACAAAATTTAAAAAACAAGAAATTCAATTAGCCGATTCCATTTTTGAAAAGGAAACTCTTTTAGGAGAAATTCACCATCGCGTAAAAAATAATTTAGCAATTATTGATGGGATGGTTGAGCTAAAAAAAGTTGGTGTAACTGATTTAAAATTAAAAGAAGCACTTAAAGATATTCAATCAAGAATAAAAACCGTAGCCCTCGTTCATCAAAAACTTTATCAAAGTTCTATGTTCTCTAACATCAATATCGAGGACTATTTATCAGAACTATTAAATTATCATAAAAATATTTACGCAAAAACAAATACCAATCAGTTTAAATATAATTTAAACGTTAAAAATATTAACACTGATATCTCAAAAGCCATAACATTTGGATTAATCTTTAATGAGCTATTATCAAACAGTTTCAAGTATGCCTTTATCAATAATTATCTAGAATTAAATATATCCATGGAAGTAAAAGACAATATTGCTTTTTTTGAATATGCAGATTCAGGTAATGGGATAACTAAAAACACCAATCAAAGTGGTTTTGGATTAAAATTAATTAAAACTTTGTCAAAACAATTAAAGGCTAATATTAATTATCCTGAAGTTGATTACTTTAAAGTTGAACTTAATTTTCCTTTAATAAATTCAAATGACATGTAATTCAGTTATACATGCGCTAAATCAGATTTAACTTAAAACAAAAAAGAGGCTATTAGCCTCTTTTTTTGTTTATTATTTATTGTAAAACTATTTTACTTGTTCTACAACTGCTTTAAAAGCTTCTGGATGATTCATTGCTAAATCAGCTAACACTTTACGGTTTAAGTTGATGTTTTTAGCATTTACTTTTCCGATAAATTCAGAATAGCTCATACCATATTGGCGCACACCTGCATTGATACGTTGAATCCATAAAGAACGCATTGTACGTTTTTTGTTTTTACGATCGCGGTATGCGTATGTTAAACCTTTTTCTAGAGTATTTTTGGCAATTGTCCAAACATTACCTCTAGCACCCCAATAACCTTTAGTTAAATTAAGGATTTTTTTTCTGCGAGCTCTACTAGCTACATGATTGACTGAACGTGGCATTTCTTTTTTTTAATTTTTTGATTTTACGTGGCTAATTTTTAGCACTTTTAAAACGTAGTTTCTGGTTAATTGAATAACCGTTGTACCGGGTAATGTAAAGATTACATTGCTAATAAAAACTTGATGTTATTCATATCACGCTCATGTACTAAGCCTGATTTGGTTAACGCACGTTTTCCTTTAGTTGTTTTCTTAGTCAAGATATGACTTTTGAAAGCATGTTTTCTTTTGATTTTGCCGGTCCCAGTTACAGAGAATCTCTTCTTTGCACTAGAGTTTGTTTTCATTTTTGGCATTTGATGTTATTTATTTATTTGTTAGTACTCTCTTTTATTATTTTCTAGTTCAAGTATGCTAATCCTACTATTTACTTACTTTTTTAGGCGCTAGCACCATCAACATTTTTTTACCTTCTAATACAGGTAATTGTTCTGCTTTACCCCACTCTTCTAATTCAGAAGCAAAACGAAGTAATAAAATAGTTCCTTGTTCTTTAAATACAATCTCACGACCTCTAAAAAATACAAAGGCTTTTACTTTACTACCTTCTTGTAAAAACTTCATCGCGTGATTTTTCTTAAATTGATAATCATGCTCATCCGTATGTGGTCCAAAACGAATATCTTTTACAACTACTTTTGATGCTTTTGCTTTTACTTCTTTGGCTTTCTTTTTTAATTCGTATAAATACTTACCGTAGTCAATAATTTTACAAACAGGAGGATCAACATTTGGTGCAATTTCCACTAAATCTACACCTAGTTCTTCAGCCATTTCAATAGCCTTTGCAATAGGATATACACCTGCTTCAATATCATCACCAACAACACGAACCATAGGAGTATTTCTAATATTCCCATTTATTCTATGTTGTTCTTCTCTCACACCAGGACGTTTAAATCCTTCTCTTAATCCACGAGGACGCTTTACTACTGGAGTTTGTCCAGGTGCAACAGTACCAGGTTTTACAGGCCCAGTATTTTTGTTGTTGTTGTTTATTGGTTTTTTAAAAACGCTAATAACTACCTCCGCTTTTTATTTATTAATTAATTGTTTTTTGTTTAAAATCATTGTCAATTGTTGTTTGTACTAGTTTTGCAAAGTCTGCTATAGTCATTGTTCCTATATCTCCTTTACCATGTTCTCGCACAGCAACTGTTCCATCTTCCGCTTCTTTCTCACCAACGATAAGCATAAACGGTATTTTGTTTACTTCATTATCGCGAATTTTCTTCCCTATTTTTTCGTTTCTCTCATCAACAAGGCCGCGAATATCGGAAATATTTAATAATTCTGAAACTTTTTTTGCATAATCGTTATATTTTTCACTAATCGGCAAAATCGCATACTGATCTGGAGTTAACCAAAGAGGGAAATTTCCACCGCAATGCTCAATTAACACTGCAATAAAACGTTCTAAAGAACCAAATGGTGCTCTGTGAATCATCACTGGGCGATGTTTTAAATTATCTGAACCCGTGTATTCTAATTCGAAACGCTCAGGTAAGTTATAATCTACCTGAATAGTTCCTAATTGCCATTTACGTCCCAAAGCATCTTTTACCATGAAATCTAATTTTGGGCCATAAAAAGCAGCTTCACCAGTTTCAACAACTGTTCTTAAGCCTTTTTCGGCTGCGGAATCAATAATTGCTTGCTCTGCCATTGCCCAATTTTCATCAGTTCCAATGTACTTCGCTTTGTTTTCTGGGTCACGTAAAGAAATTTGAGCTGTATAATCTTTAAAATCTAATGCATTAAATACATAAAGCACTAAATCAATCACTTTTAAAAACTCTTCTTTTACCTGATCAGGGCGAACAAATAAATGAGCATCATCTTGAGTAAATCCGCGTACACGCGTTAAACCATGTAATTCTCCTTTTTGCTCATAGCGATAAACCGTTCCAAACTCTGCATAACGAACCGGTAAATCTTTATAGGATTTAGGTGATGATTTATAAATTTCGCAGTGATGCGGGCAATTCATTGGTTTTAAGTAAAACTCTTCGCCTTCGTGAGGTGTTTTAATTGGTTGAAATGAATCGGCGCCATATTTTTCGTAATGTCCAGAACAAACGTATAATTCCTTTTGGGCAATATGAGGCGTAACAACTGGTAAATAACCAGCTTTCATTTGCGCCTTTTGCATAAACTGAATTAAACGTTCACGCAACATTGCACCTTTAGGTAACCATAAAGGTAAGCCTAAACCAACTTTTTCTGAAAATGTAAATAATTCTAATTCTTTACCTAATTTTCGATGATCACGTTTTTTAGCTTCTTCTAATAAAGTTAAATATTCTTTTAACTCCTTATCCTTTGGAAAAGCAATACCATAAATACGAGTTAACATTTTATTTTTCTCGTCGCCTTTCCAATAAGCACCAGCAATATTTAAAACCTTAACAGCTTTAATAAATCCAGTATTTGGAATATGTGGGCCACGACATAAATCTGTGAAATTTCCTTGATTGTATAAAGAAATGTTTCCATCCTCTAAACGCTCTAATAAATCTAATTTATATTCATCACCTTTATCAGCAAAATATTTAATAGCATCTGCCTTAGTAATGTCAATGCGCTTATATTCGTTATTTTGACGAGCTAACTCTAACATTTTAGCTTCAATTTTCTCAAAATCAGCTGGTGTTAAAGTTTGTCCATTTAAATCAACATCATAATAAAACCCATTTTCCAATGGTGGCCCAACCCAAAATTTTACTCCTGGATATAATAATTCCAAAGCCTCTGCTAATAAATGGGCTGATGAATGCCACAAGGTGTTTTTACCTTCTGCATCATTCCAGGTTAACAAACTTAAGCTTGAATCTTGATTAATTGGTTTGCTAGCATCTACTACTTCGTTGCTAACTTTAGCGGCTAATACATTTCTTGCTAAGCCTTCGCTGATACTCTGTGCAACTTGCATAGAGGTGGTTCCTTTTGGGTATTCGCGAACAGAACCATCTGGTAAAGTTATTTTTATCATATACTTGCTCCCACTTACAACGTGGGTTTTAATTTAGGGGAACAAAGATAGTAGAATTTGTCAATTTATATGGCTTTCAAGACGAAATATTAAAAATTAATACGTAATAATAAATTTAACATTTATTTAAAATTAGATGTTGTAACATTAAATGTTATAACGTATATTTGCAGCGTATTTAAAAACAACTAACAAAAAAACATTTATGAAAACAACTTTTCCAACATTATTAGCTGTAGCGGCTATTTCTTTAAGTGCAAAAGCACAAACAAACTGGAATTTAGATGCCTCTCACAGTAAATTAGGATTTTCTGTAACACACATGATGGTAAGCGAAACAGAAGGTAAATTTAAAATCTATGAAGGAAAAGTATCATCTGTAAAAGAAGGAATTGATTTTACAGATGCTAAAATTGACTTTAATGTTGATGCGGCTAGCATTAATACTGACGATGAAAAAAGAGATGGTCATTTAAAATCTCCTGACTTTTTTGATGTAGAAAAATTTCCAAAAATCACTTTCGTAAGTACTTCAATGAAACCAGGAAAAGTAAAAGGAACGTATACTTTAACTGGTAATTTAACAATGCATGGTGTTACTAAGCCAGTTACATTAACAGCTTATGGTGCATCAAAAATTGTAAAAGATCCTTATGGAATGGAACGTTATGCCTTTAAAGTAGTTGGTAAATTAAACCGCAAAGATTACGGATTATCATGGAATGCTGCTCTTGAAGCTGGTGGAGTTGCAGTTAGTGAAGAAGTGAAAATAGATATCAATGTTGAAATTACTAAAGCAAAATAACTTTAATTAATTATTTTTGTCCCTAGCCCAAAACTAGGGACATTTTTTTTACTCCAATTTTGAATTTAGAAGACGAAATACAACAAAAAAAATTTAAATCAAACGAACAAAAGTTAATGGTTAACTTGTTGTATACAACCAATTGGTTGAATGCACAGTACGACTGCTTTTTTAAACATTCAGATATTACCATTCAACAATATAATGTCCTTAGAATTCTAAGAGGTCAGCATCCAAACCCAAGTAATATCAAATTAATTAAGGAACGAATGCTGGATAGGATGAGTGATGCCTCGAGAATTGTGGACAAATTAAATACGAAAGGACTATTAATTAGGAGAGAATGTCCTAATGATCGAAGAAGTGTGGATGTAATCATTACAGATAAAGGATTAGAGTTACTCCAGTCTTTAGATTACATTGATGAAAGCGCCAAACAATTATTCAAATCTTTAAGCTCAGAGGAGATTAAACAGCTTAATCACTTATTAAATAAATTAAGAGATTAAATCTTAAAGTACTAGCAGGTTGTTGATTTATGTTCTAATTTTGCCTTAAGTTATTGTGCAAATTATCTGCTGTAAATTATGTTAGGACTAAAATTAGAAACGGACCCACGTTGGGTTAATATCGTAGAAACAAACATCGAAGAAATTTTAACCGATCATGCCTATTGTGAGCAAAAAGCTGCCACAAATGCTATTTCTATTATGATCAGCTACCCGTATTACACGGATTTAGTGGAAGAAATGGTAAAATTAGCTCAAGAAGAACTTTCACATTTTGAAATGGTACACCAAAAAATAAAGGACCGAGGATTTAAACTTGGCTTTGAAAGAAAAGATGAATACGTTGGCGAACTTTATAAATTCATGAGAAAAGGAGATCACCGCAAAGAAATCGTATTAATTGACCGTTTATTATTTGGCGCTATGATTGAAGCAAGAAGTTGTGAGCGCTTTAAATTACTTTCAGAAAACATTAATGACCTAGAATTAAAATCTTTTTATAAAGATTTAATGATTAGCGAAGCCACTCATTATACCTTGTTTATAGGCTTTGCTCGAAAATACGGCAGCCATGTGGAAGATATTGATAAAAGATGGCAACAATGGTTATCTTTTGAAGCCGAATTGATAAAAAACTATGGAAAGAAAGAAACGGTTCACGGATAATTTAATATATTTGGAATAATAACATTCTATCATTCACTTATTAAAAATATTCTCATGAAAAAAATAATTCTTTTAGTATTTATTGCATCTAGTTTTGCTTCATGCAAAAAAGACCGAGTATGTACTTGCACGAATCAAGATGGAAGTATCAGTTCTCAGGCGACCTATATAAACGTTACAAAAAAGGAAGCTAGAAATTTATGTACAACAACCCTTACTGGGGTAACATGCTCCGTTAAGTAACCAATTAACCTGTTAATTAATGGTTAAATAGCAAAAGTTATATTAACTTTAAATCAAATTTCATGAATTATCTCATGATTTTTATTCAATATTCTAAATATTAATATATTTGTTTAAACTTTAAAAACTAAAAAAAATGAAAAAAATTACTTTATTAGCACTTGCTTTCGTAGCAATTTCTTTTGCTTCTTGCAAAAAAGACAGAGTTTGTACTTGTGAAACATCTGGTACATTAGGAACAACTAAAGATGTTACTACAATGTATAAAGTTACTAAAAAAGACGCTCGCTTAATGTGTGTAGGTTCTCAAAATGTTCACACTAACCAAGCTGGACAATCTTCTACAGGAGACAAAACAACTTGTACATTAAAATAATTTGATTTCTAATTATTTAAAACTTCCACCAAAAAGTGGAAGTTTTTTTTTACTCAATTTTACCCTGAAAAAAAATAGTAATTAAAATTATGAAACCTCTCATTATAAAAATAGTTTTCTTTTTTATTAGTTCTTTAATGGGTTTGGTATTCATTTATAGCGCTTACACAAAACTGTATCCTATCGAACCATTTGAATTTACGTTTGTAGATTTAGGGATTGGTGGCTGGCGATTAGCTCCTTTTATAGCTCGATTTATGATTGGATTAGAATTCTTTATTGGATTTCTTTTAATTTTTGGTTTATATATTAAACGCTTTACCATTAAATTAACCATTGGGTCACTGCTGTTTTTTTCAATTTATTTATTTTTTATTATTATCAGAAATGGAAATAATGGAAATTGTGGGTGCTTTGGGAACGCTATTGCGATGACTCCAAGCCAAGCTTTAATAAAAAATGCTATCATGTTATTAATAGCCTTTATTATTTTAAAATATTATGAAGGTTTTTCTTATGGTAAAATACAAAAATGGTTTTTTGGGATGACGTGTATCATGGCATTTGCTTTACCTCATATTTTAAATTATGTTGACTTAGAATATACACAAGCATACTTATCAAAACCTGAAAATGAATTTAAATTAGAATTAGAAACTGTCTATAAAAACGCTAAAGTTCATCAAGTTCCAACATCACTAAGTAAAGGCAAACATATTATTGCTTTTATGAGTATGACTTGTCCCCACTGCCGCATTGCTGCAAAAAAGATGCGTATTATTAAAGAAAAAAATCCTGCAATTTCTATGTTTTTAATATTAAATGGCGAATACGATAAAATACAACCATTTTTTGAAGATACGAAAGCTAGAAATATTGGATATTGCTTATTAAACGGAAGAAGTTTTATTTACCTAGCCGGGCTTAATCTACCAGTTATTTATATGGTCAATAATTCAGTCGTTGAAAACGAAGTTGATTATATGAGGCTAGATCAACTTGAAATAGAGAAATGGTTACAAAAACCTTAAACCTATAAAATAGTTTTTAATACACTTAATTCATTTATTTGAGTTAAATTTTGGATGATATTTTCTTTATGAGAATCTGTATTAGCCAGATAAATAGCTTTCCAATTCGCATTTAAAGCACCTTCAATATCTGTTTCAAAATTATCTCCAATCATCACACATTCATGATTTTGAGCTTGCGCAAGACTCTCTGCTAAATTAAAAATTTGAAGATCAGGTTTGTTAAACCCATGTTCTTCAGATATAATAATCTGCTTAAAAAATGGCTTAAGTTGGCAGCTATCTAATTTTATATGTTGTACTTCTTTAAACCCATTTGTAATAATGTGTAATTCGTATTTATCTTTTAGATAATCTAATACATCCATCGCCCCATCAATTAAATGAGTCTTAAAAGGTGAAATCTTCAAATAATCATCTGCCCACTGATGAGCCAATTCTAAATTATCATATTTAAAATGTAAAAATGATTTGTAAAATCGTTGGTACCTTAATTCCTCTTTTTTAATTTGATTCAAACTATACAATCTCCATAACTCATGATTAATAGATTCATAAACCTCAATAAACTCATCAAAACTAACTTTACAGAAATATTGAATATTATGTTCATGAAACAAGTGAGATAAAGCCTCTCTCGAGTTTTTTTCAAAATCCCAAAGTGTATTATCTAAATCAAAAAATATGTGTTTAATCTCTTTAATCTTCGTAATTATTAAAATAATGTAATTCTTTACTTAAATCTAAATAGCTATATTCTGCTTGCAACGTCACACATTTTTGATAAAAATTATGTTTAAACTTAACCGATGATTCTGTTGCTTTATTAAATAAACGATGATGGTAGGCTTGATGAATTTGCAACACTCGCTCATTAATTTCCATTGTTTTATCATTAAAAAAAACTTCAGAAAACTTTTTCCAAACATAATTAATTGCTTGTGTATTTGGATGAGCCAAATCTGATTCATAAAATCGATAATCTCTTAAATCATCATTTACCAACTCATATGCTGGAAAATAAGAACAATCTGTATTTTGTTTTACTAGTTGGTGCACGGATTGAATTAAGATTGCTTTACTTAAATTATTCTCCACTACTCCATCTCGCAAATGTTTTACTGGCGATACAGTGAATACTATTTTTATTTTGGGATTGATGGCTTTTAAATCATTTATCATTTCTTGAAAATCAACAATGATTTCATGGTTTTCTAATAATAATTTGTCAAATTCACTTTGCGGTAATTTATGGCAATTAGCCACTACTTTCTCTTGTACTTTATGGTAATAAGCAAATGCGGATCCAACTGTTAGCATTAAATAAGACGTGGTATGTAATTGTTGATTCCAGATATCAATCAATCTATTAAGTTCATTCAGTAAATCTTCTTTTTTTTCGCTACTCACTGAGCTATGCGCCTCTAAGAGATACCACGCTCCTTCTTTTTCAAACACTTCATTTTCAGAAAAGTATTTTTTATGAATGATCCGATTAAGAGCGTTTGCCATGCTCTTTGGATTAAAAACAATACCAAAAGGATTAGCCTGAACCTTAAATTTCAAATCTCCTAATCGAGATGCGATATGCTCACTAAAACATGAACCGATTAACAACAAACCGTCCTGGTGAGTTATTTTATTAAGGCTAATAGTTGGTTGAAATCCTAAGTGAAATTGCATGACTAAATATAAAACAAAAAAGGATTCCTAAATAGAAATCCTTTTTTTATATACTATTCTAATTAATTAGAAACGCTCTATTTGAGAGAAAAAGAAATTAGCTTCGATATTAGCGTTTTCATCGCTATCAGATCCGTGAACGGCATTTGCAGCAATTGATTTTGCAAATAATTTACGAATTGTTCCTTCGTCTGCTTTAGTTGGATCAGTTGCTCCAATTAAAGTTCTATATTCAGCAACAGCATTATCTTTAGATAAAACAGCTGCAACAATAGGTCCACTACTCATATAACTTACTAATTCTCCGTAAAAAGGACGTTCTTTGTGAACTTCATAAAATTTACCTGCTGTTTCAGCGCTTAATTTCATGTATTTCATAGCTACAATTTTAAAACCTGATTGGTTTATTTTAGCTAAAATTGGCCCGATATTGTTTGCTTCAACTGCATCGGGTTTAATCATTGTAAAAGTGATATTTCCTGCCATTATTAATTTTTTAGGCTGCAAAGATACAAATATTGTGTGAATATAAAATAATCGAGCTAAAATAGCCTAAATTTGTACTTCAAATTTTAATCATGCAAAAAGACTCGTTTTCGAAATTCAAAGCCCTTGTAAAAAAATCAAACAATATTGTTATAGTCACACATTTTAACCCGGATGGCGATGCAATGGGCTCTTCATTGGCTTTATATAATTATTTAGTAAAAACCGATAAAAAAGTTACCGTTATTACGCCAAACGATTATCCGGAATTTTTGCATTGGTTAGCAGGTAACAAAAAGGTCGTTGAATATAGTAAACAGCCTAAAAAAGCGGCAACATTAGTTGCAAATAGTGATTTAATATTTACGTTAGACTTTAACAACTATTCAAGATTAGAGGGCTTAGGACAATTACTTCAATCATCAACAGCAAAAAAGGTAATCATTGATCATCATCAACAACCCGATAATTATGCAGATTTATATTACCATGATGTTAAAGCGTGCTCAACCTGTGAATTGGTATATGAGTTTATTGTTGGATTGGGCGGTAAAAAATTAATTGATAAACATATCGCGGCTTGTTTATATACGGGCATTATGACTGATACCGGCTCATTTAGATTTGATAGTGTAACTCCTAAAACCCATTTAATACTTGCTGATTTATTATCTACCGGCTTAAAACCAAGCGACATTCACACTTCTATATATGATACCTATAGTGAAAGCAGAGTGAAATTATTAGGATATTGCTTAACCGAAAAAATGGTAGTAATTCCTGAATTACAAACAGCCTATATTTCATTATCTGAAAAAGAATTGAAAAGATTCAATCATCAAAAAGGTGATACAGAGGGAATTGTTAATTATCCTTTTTCTATAAAAGGCATCACGTTTTGCGCATTTTTTTCTGAAGGAGATGGGAAAATAAAAATTTCATTTAGAAGTAAAGGTAAATTTGATGTTAATCAATTTGCTAGAAAACACTTTAATGGTGGAGGTCACATTAATGCCGCTGGCGGGAGAAGTAATGTCAATGATTTACAGAAAACAATCAATGAATTTCTTAATTTATTACCTACTTATAAAAAAGATATCTTAAAAAAATAAATGTTAAGATGAAACTATTTATTTTTCCAATACTTGCATTCATGACAGTTAATCTAGGAAACCAATTTCTGGAAAATGGTAACAAAACAAGTATGTCTAAAATACAATTTGTAAAAAAAGACGCTAAAAAATTAGCAGAATATTACAGACAAAGAGCTCTTAAAGGAGAGAGTGTTGCTTCCTTAGCGAAATTATATAGTGAAGACCCTGGTTCTGCTAGTAATGGTGGGCAATATGATGGAATAATAAAAGGGATGATGGTTCCGGAATTTGAAGCTGTAGCATTTAGATTAAAACCCGGAGAAATATCGGAAGTATTTGAAACTCAATTTGGATTTCATTTTATTCAACTAATTTCTAGAAAAGGAGATGTCTTAAGTTTACGACACTTATTAATTACTAGAGATTAGTATAATGACAACTTAAACTTTGATTCCGTTTATAGTAATATTATCTAATTGCTCAGTCTTACCTAAATTGTTTATATGATTACATATTTTCAAAAGTAAATATTCAATTAACATTACAAAAAAATCCCCCTGTTAAATAACAGAGGGATTTTTATATTTGGTAGCTTCGCTTCGAGAGCCTCAGCGGCCGCCTATCAATTATTAATTAAGCTTTCACACTCGCACGAATAATATTTAAAGCACCACCAGCTTTAAACCACTCAATTTGTTGAGCGTTATAGCTATGGTTAACTTTAAATTCTTCTTTGCTACCATCAGCATGAGTTAGAGCAATGGTTAACTGAACTCCTGGTGCAAAGCTAGTTAAGCCTAAAACATCAATTGTATCATCTTCTTTAATTTTATCGTAATCTGCAGTGTTGGCAAATGTAATTCCCAACATACCTTGTTTCTTTAAGTTTGTTTCGTGAATACGAGCAAAAGATTTTACTAATACCACTTTTACACCTAAATGACGAGGCTCCATCGCTGCATGCTCACGAGATGAACCTTCACCATAGTTTTCATCACCTACTACAATCGACCCAATGTTTTGAGCTTTGTAAGCACGTTGCACTACAGGAACACCTTCGTAAGTTCCAGTGATTTGGTTTTTTACGTTATCAGTTTTATCATTAAATGCATTTACTGCACCAATTAACATGTTGTTTGAAATGTTATCTAAGTGACCACGGAATTTTAACCATGGACCAGCCATAGAGATATGATCTGTTGTACACTTACCTTTTGCTTTAATTAATAATTTTAATCCTTTAAAGTCTACACCATTCCATGCAGCAAATGGATCTAATAATTGTAAACGTTTAGAAGTTGGCTCTACTAAAACTTGAACTTTACTTCCATCAGCTGCTGGCGCTTGGTATCCAGCATCTTCAACAGCAAAACCATTTGGAGGTAATTCGTAACCAGTTGGCTCGTCTAATTTAACTTGCTCACCTTTTTCGTTAGTTAAAGTATCTGTTAATGGATTAAAACTTAAATCACCTGCAATGGCCATTGCTGCTACAACTTCAGGAGAAGCTACAAATGCAAACGTATTTGGATTACCATCTGCACGCTTCGCAAAGTTACGGTTAAAAGAATGGATGATTGTATTTTTCTCTTGTTTCTCAGCACCTACTCTATCCCACATACCAATACATGGTCCACAAGCGTTAGTAAACACAGTTGCTCCTACTTCATCAAATGTTTTTAAGAAACCGTCACGCTCAATCGTGTAACGAATTTGCTCAGAACCTGGATTAATTAAAAATTCAGCTTTTGACTTTAAACCTTTGGCAGAAACTTGTTTCGCTAAAGATACAGCACGAGAAATATCTTCGTAAGAAGAGTTTGTACAAGAGCCAATTAGACCTGCCTCAATTTTTAAAGGCCAGCCATTAGCAATAGCTGCATCTTTTAATTTAGAAATAGGCGTTGCTAAATCTGGAGTAAAAGGACCATTTACATATGGTTCTAATTCTGATAAATTAATTTCAATGACTTCGTCAAAATATTTAGAAGGATTAGCATAAACTTCAGCATCACCTGTTAAATGTTCTTTAATTCCATCTGCTAAAGCAGCAACATCAGCACGGCCAGTTGCTGTTAAGTAGCGGCTCATACTTTCGTCGTAACCAAATGTAGAAGTCGTAGCTCCAATTTCAGCACCCATGTTACAAATCGTTCCTTTACCAGTACAAGATAAGCTAATAGCACCTTCTCCAAAATATTCAACCACTTTATCAGTACCACCTTTAACGGTTAAGATACCAGCTACTTTTAAAATAACATCTTTAGCACTTGCCCATCCATTTAATTTACCTGTTAATTTGATACCAATTAATTTTGGCATTTTAAGTTCCCAAGGTAAACCAGCCATGACGTCGCAAGCATCCGCTCCACCAACACCAATCGCAATCATACCTAAACCACCAGCATTTACTGTATGAGAATCTGTACCAATCATCATTCCACCAGGGAACGCATAATTTTCTAATACAATTTGGTGAATGATCCCAGCACCTGGTTTCCAGAAACCAATACCATATTTATTAGATACAGATGCTAGGAAATTAAATACTTCTTCGCTCTCTGTTTTAGCTCTTGATAAATCGGCATTTGCACCAACTTTTGCTTGAATTAAGTGATCGCAGTGAACTGAAGAAGGAACTGCTACCGTTGGGCGACCTGCTTGCATAAATTGCAATAAAGCCATTTGGGCTGTTGCATCTTGCATAGCTACTCTATCTGGATTAAAATCAACGTAAGACGACCCACGAGGATAATCAGTTAATTTCATATCAGCATCTAAATGTGAATACAAGATTTTTTCTGCTAAAGTTAAAGGACGACCTAAGGTTTTACGAGCAGCTTCAATGCGCGCAGGCATGTTAGCGTAAACCTTCTTAATCATTTCAATGTCAAATGCCATAGGATTAGTGTTATTGATTATTTATAATTTGTGATTTTAGATTTAATGCTTTTAATGTTTCGTGAAAAAACAAACAAATTGCGGTACGAATTTACAAATTTATTGCATTATGAGTCTATGTTTTTGGAATAAAAATTGGGTAAATTAGTATATCAGGTTGATCCTATTTTTTTATTTCTTAAAAACGAGAGCATAAACGTTTGCATAACAATCTAAAAAATAAAAATCAGCTAATTACTTGCGTTCATTAGCTGATTTTCTTAAAGATGAATATTGTGTGATATAGTCTATTTAGATTATTTTCCTAAATCCTCGAAATTAACTTCGCCAGAATTTGATGAATTCCCTTCACTTGAATAGGACTCTCTTTCTACAATAGGAGGTGCATTTTCTTTAATCACTTCAATGGATTCGTTTAATCCTTCCATAAATTTTTCGAAGTCTTCTTTATATAAAAAGATTTTATGCTTTTCATATGTAAACTTCCCATCTGTTCCGAAACGTTTTTTACTCTCCGTAATCGTTAAGTAATAATCATTTCCTCTTGTTGATTTCACGTCAAAAAAATACGTGCGTTTTCCAGCTTTTACCGCTTTTGAAAATAAATCTTCTCTTTCTGTTCTTTCTATCTCTTCAGACATAATCTTTCTTATATTTTTAAGTACATAACAAATATTTACATTTTTTATGGAAACTTTTCATCGTGTTGAAAATTAGTTGATAAATATCATTTTTATCATGTTTCATAAAAAAAGCTGCTCTATAAAGAGCAGCTAAAATTACATTATTGAATAATTAATTTTTTGGAAATACGTTGATTATTTACATCAATGTTAACAATATAAATACCAGCTGCTAAATTTCCTGATTGATTTAAAATATGATTAACATGACCACTATTATCAGCTATTTTAGAAGATTCCTCTACAACTCTTCCTGTGACATCTAACAAACTAATTTTGTATGATTGAGCACTTGATAAATTAAAATCCAAAGTAGATGACGAAGAAGTTGGATTTGGATAAATCATTAAATCCATTGATTTTTCAAAATCTGTCATCGCAGTAACCAGATTTCCGGTAATATTAATTTGATCAAGATACATATTATTTGCCGTTGTTTTTGTCGGATCTACTCTAAAATAAAAACGGAACTTCACACTTGGCTTATTGTTTAAAGTGGTTATTAAAGCCGCTACAATTGTTTTATTTACCCACTGACTAGCTGTTGGCACAAAAGCACTTGTTAGGGTGCCTCCTGAAGATGCCGCCATTAAAGGGGCTGAAGAAACTCCTAGCACATTAGTCCAAGTTCCACCGCAATCTAATGAATATTGAATTTTAAAGGTATCTATTTGAGCTGCTACTTTTTTAGCGTAGGCATAATAATACGACATAGAAAGTCCTGTAGTATTAGAGAAGTCATAGATAGGTGTTTCAAAAATATCAATTTGGCCCCCAATATTAGAACTAGCAGCATTATTTAAATAGATACTCTTTGCTGTTGAATTACCTCCATTAGTAGAGTTTAATGCCCAAGCAACAGTTCCTGCATTATTATTTAATATAGAAATATTGGATGGAAGTGTTGATGCTTCAAAATCATACATCGTTGGAGCTAAAACACCATTTGTACCATTTACAATGGTAACATAAGATGTTTTGTTCATGGTATTAGTTCCAATAGGATTTGTAGCTTTTAAACTAACTGAATAAGTTCCTGGTGTTGCATAAGATACTGCTACAGATGTTGCCGTTGAAGTTGCGGGAGTTCCACCTTGAAACGTCCATAATAAACTTCCTGAGCTACCAACTTGACTAGTGCTTGTATAAGTAAACGTATTACCTGCACAATTAATTAATTTATTTGCAGAAAAATCAGCTACTGGAGTACAAGTATATCCAGATGTAATTCCAGTTGCTAATAAATTAGCCGCTGACCATAAATTATTTCTACCGGCCGTAGAGCTAGCTAAAGCAGCTCTCATTTTTGTAACTTGTCCTTGAGTAAACATTTTAGTGCAAGACGAATAATCCATAATATTCTCTACATTGGCATTCCCTGAAGCATCACAAGAGTTACCTCCAACACTTGCCGGACAAGTACTAAAATGACATTGAGTTGGAGGTGTATCCGAAATACCATCATCTCCACAGGTAGTTCCTGTACAATTATTATTACCAAAAACGTGTGATAAGTTCAACCAGTGGCCCATTTCATGACTTAAAGTTCTTGAATCTGTAGGATTGGTTTGCGCTAATTGATTTCTTAACATAACAATGGCATCTGCACTAGTTGATGGTGCTGAACCCGGCAAATAAGTGTAACCTCCTATAAAAGAACCTGTGGGAGGACAAGGATTTGATGGTCCTGAGATACATTCTACAATATAAACATTTAAATATTTATTGACAGGCCAACGATTAGTACCTGTTCCTGAATAATTATAGGCTGGATTAGTTTGATCCCAATAAATATTGTCACTATTGTGACGGATAACTCCATTGGTACAATTTCCATTAGGATCTTTTTTAGCTAAGGCAAATCTAATTTCAGCATCTACATATAAAGAAGAAAATGCAGGACTAATAGAAGATACATCTGCTCCTGTTTTAGCGTAATCATTATTGATATACGTTAATAAATCAACAAAAGTTTGATCGGTTATATTTAATGGTCCCATAATATGAAATACAACAGGGATTGTATAAATAGGAACAGCAGCTAATTTACCATTTGTCTTCGTTTTATTTAATTCTTTCTGATAATCAAGTTCTAATTGGGATTGAACAAGATTGTATTTAACCTTTAAGTTTTGGTCCTTTTTAAAGGCTTCTTCCATTGCATCATATGTGGCACATGGAATTAAATTAGGATCTCTTTTTTCTTGAGCCAATGAACTGAAGCTTAACGCTAGGGCTCCAAAAATACATAATAGTTGTTTTTTCATGATAGGTCGTATATATGTTTGTGTTTTAGTTAGTGCATAATAATAAATTAAATTTAAAGAATAATTATTAAAAATCAAATTCTAAAGATTAACAATAAGTTCATTCTTATTTTAAATTATCTTTTTGATTAAGTGCCATCATTTGTTTCATTGTTTTGTCCATTCCCTCAACGCTTCCATCCAAAAAGATAACATTTCCTTTTCCTTCTTGAGCGAAATTTTTAACAGCTTCTGTCCACATACTAAATAAAATTAATGAAGAATCTAGCTTAGCCTCTTCCATTTCTTTAGCAGCACCTGCCATCCCTTTAGCCACTTCTTGGCGGAATAAGGCTATCCCCTCTCCTTTTAATCTTGAAGCATCCTTTTCTGCCTGAGCTGAAATCTTGATAAAATTACCTTCAGCTTCTGCTGCTTTTGTTCGAGTAATCAACAAGGCTTGTCCTTCGTTTTCTGCGGCTGCTTTTAAATTATTACTAGCAACTACTTTTGCCATCGATCGCATCACTTCTTCATCAAATGTGATGTCATTTAATTGTAAATCGATTAAATGATAACCCCATTCCTCTAGCATGACATCTAATTGTTCTTTCACGGCCTCAACGATATCTCTTCTTAATGATAAAACTTCAGATTGCTTTTTTGTAGCAACAAAAGCTCTGACTGACCCTTCAATCGAACGAACTAATGCTTGCATTAAATTCTTATCATCTATAAATTTAAATGCCACATTTTTGATTGATTCTTCTTGTTGATTAACAACCGCATACAATAACATGGCAGTAAAATTCACATTCGCTTGATCTATTGTTACAGCTTGAAATCCTAATTCGGCACTACGATTTTGAATCGATATTTTTTTATACACCTTTTCAATGAAAGGAATTTTCATATTTAACCCTGGAGTTAATATCCGTTTGTATTTTCCGAACACGGTTATTACAGCAACTGTACCTTGTTGAACTGTAACAAAACTCAATAAAACCGCAAGCAAAGCAAGTACTAAGATGAAAATAAAAAATGGCATAATTTTAAATATTAAATTGTTTTATGTAAATTTAGTCATCCAAAACCAAATACAAAATATTATTTTATGAACGGTATCTTTCGTTTGATATTAGGCATAATGATGTGTTTTTTATGGTGCTTTGGATTCTCTCAAGCAGACACTTCTAAAACAAAAAATATTGGATTAGATTTTTACAAAAACGCTTGTCATTTAATTGATTCGGCTAAATTTAAAGAAGCAATTCCTTTATTAAAAAAAGCGATTAAAATCAATCCTGAGTATTTAGAGGCCTATAACAAAATGGCTTTAGCAAAAATAAAAAACCATGATTATAAAGGGGCGGAAAAAGATTTACAAACAGCTCTGAAACTTGTTCCTGATAATTATGAAAGCCTAAAAAATATGGGTATTTTGTATTATGAAACAAAAAAATTTAAAGAAGCGAAAGCTACCTTAGATTCTGCGTCTATTTTAAATACAGAAGATGTTGAATTAATTTATTATCAAGCAAAACTGATGTACGATGGCAAAGCTTATAAAAGTGCTTTAGACGTATGTGTCAGAGGACTTGATTTAAATCCAAGAAACTTAGATATTCTATTTTTAAGAGGCGAAGTTAGATTTGCCATGAAAGACTACGCTTATTGTGTAAGAGAATTAAACGAGGCATTTAAAATAATGCCAGCAACCAATCCAAATTACAATGCCTATAAAACAAGGGCTAAAGCTAGGTTTGAAATTAAAGATTATAAAAACGCCATCAATGATTGGAACGTTTATCTAGAAGCGTTTCCCGAAGAAGAAACGGCTCTAGTTGCTCGAGGTGCTTGTAAAATTGAAGTTGCAGAATATACCAATGCGATTATTGATTTTGATGAAGCTATTAAATTAAATCCTAAAAATCCTGTTAGCTACAATTATAGAGGCGTTGCAAAAGGTGAAAACAAACAATTTGTTGAAGCTTTAAAGGATTTTGACTATTCGATTAAGCTTAAATACAATTATGCGGAGGCTTTTGTGAATAGAGCGGCTGTAAAATTTGCGAGTAAAGATAAAAGAGGGGCCTGTGAAGACTTAAACAAAGCTGATAGCCTTGGTGATGATATGGCTATTCAATTGATTGAAACTTATTGTAAACATTAAAGAACATAAATTACCTTACCTTTACGGACTATTTAAACAAATAAACACATCATTATGAAAACAGCTGTTCTAAGAAAAGCAAATTTTAACTCTGCTCATCGTTTATACAACCCACTATTTGATGACAAAAAAAATGATGAAGTGTTTGGATTATGCAATAACCCAAATTTCCATGGACATAATTATGAGCTAATTGTGAAAATTATTGGAGAAGTTGATGAACAAACGGGATATGTTTATGATCTAAAAATATTAAATGACCTTATCAAAGATGAAATTATAGAAAGATTCGATCACAAAAATTTGAATTTAGATACCATAGAATTTAAATCCCTAAATCCCACTGCTGAAAATATTGCCAGAATCATTTACGAAATCCTTCGCTCTAAAATTAAATTGGTTTATGAAATAGAAATTACCCTATACGAAACGCCTAGAAATTATGTGATTTATCCCGTAAAATAAAATTAATTAATGAGATGATCTTTTTTATTTAAAAATTTACCAATCAAGTAATGTCCCAAATATATCATTGGGATTAAGGCGAGAGCGACCAATAATTTAAAAGCATAACCCCAACTTGCATTTACCAAGAAATCAGAAAACAACCATTTACCAGGCAATACAAAAGCAATGTATTGCACAACAAATGTATCTACTAACTGACTAACTAGGGTACTACCTGTAGCTCTTAACCAAATATGTTTGTTACCGGTTACTTTTTTAAAGGCCCAAAACACATACACATCAATTAATTGAGAGCATAAAAATGCAATAATACTACCTACAATAATCCATTGTGACTGACCAAACACAACCCTAAAATTATTATCAGAAACAGGAGAAAATGAAGTTGCAGGAATGTTTAAGGCAATTGTTAATAAAATAAACGTGAATGATATTAAACCTACCGTTATATACGTCAATTTCCGAACACCATCCTTACCATAATATTCATTAATTAAATCGGTTAACAAAAATATAACTGGCCACAAAATAATACCAATGCTTTGGGTAAATAGCCCAAAAAACTGAACTAACTTACCTCCTATTAATTCAGCAACAATAGCGTTAGTAATAAAAAAACCAGCTAACACTAAAAAAACAATATCTTTTCTGTTTTTTAAATCCACAATCAATTAATTTATACAAGAATATAAAAAATAACAATGGTTTACACATTTTTATTAATTTTATAGGCCTGTTATGTCCATTAAAAACAATCAAACTATAAAATGGTTTTGTGTTTCACTAATTTATTTTTTAGTGATACCATTTGGATATTCTCAAAATATAAAATTCAAACGTCTCAGCATTGATGAAGGGTTATCTGCAGTAACGGTTAATACCATTTTTCAAGATTCTCAGGATTTTATTTGGGTTGGCACTCAAGATGGCTTAAATCGTTATGATGGCTATCATTTCAAATCCTTTAAAAATGATCCATTTAATACAAAAAGTATTTCATCAAATGATGTAAAATGTATTTTTGAAGACAATACTGGTAACTTATACTTTGGAAGCAATGGTGGTGGATTATCGATATATAACAAATACACCGAAGACTTTACCAATTATATAGCCAATTCAAGCAAAAATTCATTAACTAGTAATATTATCAGAGATATTATCCTTGTTAACTCTAATGAAATTCTTATTTCAACAGCCAATGGTATTAATATTTATGATAAAACAACCAAGTATTTTAAACAACTTTATTATAAAAACGCACAACAAGAAATTAGCTTTACGAAGTTTTTTAAAGATTCGTTTGGAAATATATGGATAGGTTCAGAAAACAACTATATTTTTGAGTACGATGCAAAAAATAAAAAACTAATTAACTATGAATTACCAAAGCAATTTTTAGAAGTTGATAAGCTAAATAATAATATTAGCGCTCGTCGAAAAACAATTTTTAACATAACTCAAAAACAAGGTAATTTAATTTGTGGGTCTGATGGAGGACTTTTGTTTTTTAATATCAAACAAAAAATATTTTATAATGTATTTTCTTTCAATGAGTCTAACCGATATAATAATCGCGTTAAATGTTTCATCAACTCTAACGATACATCAAAACTAGTATTTGGAACTTGGGGAGGATTAGTTACCTTAAATTTAAAAGACTTTTCATACCGAATTGAACAAAAAAGTGAAACAGAAATTAACTCACTTTCGAGCGATAAAATATCGTGTGTATTAAAAGACAAACAAAGTAATTTATGGATCGGTACTGAAGAAAATGGCCTGAACATTTATTTCAATTCTTTAAATAAATTCTCTTTATACAATAAAAGCAATGGCTTAGCAAATGATTTTATTTATTCAATTTATCAACTTGGCAATAAAAACATATTAATTGGAACAGAAGACGGCTTATTTAACTTAAATCCTAAAACCAATGAAGTTTCTAATTACAATCCTATTCTTAAAAAATACGATGTAAAAACCGTTTTAAGTTTACTGGAAGATCGAGATAAAAACATTTGGATTGGAAGTTATGGTCAAGGAATTATCATTTATAATCCCTCAACAAAAAAAGAAACTAAATTATTAGCAGACAAAAACTTAGGTGGTACCATTATGAAAATGATTCAAGATAAAAATGGGATCGTTTGGGTAGCAACTTATAAAGATGGCTTGTATGCCATTAATCCATTTAATAATTATTCTATTAAACGTTACACAACCGATCAAGGCTTATCATCCAATAATATTTATTTTGTTTATGAAAACCAAGATGATCATACCTTAATGCTAGGCACTGATGGTGGTGGACTTTGCATTGTTGATTTTATTACTGATGTTAACAAACCCTTTGTCACCGTATTTAAACATCTTGATCATAAAAACTCAATTAGTTCAAATAGTATTAATAATATATACAAAGATAAAACTGGAATTTATTGGATTGCCACAAGTAATGGACTTAATAAATTTGATTTAAAGAAAAAATTATTCACCATTTATACCGAAAAAGATGGGCTACCAAATAGTTATATATACGATGTCATTCCAGATAAAGAAAATAATTTATGGCTACCAAGCAACTTTGGATTAACAAAATTCAATCCATATGATAAAAATGAAAATGGATCAGCTTTCAAAAATTACAATACCAATGATGGTCTTCAAGCAAGAGAATTTAACCAAGGAGCTTCTTTTTTATGTCAGGATGGAAAAATATTAGTAGGTGGTATTAATGGATTGAATTATTTTGACCCATTATTAATTAAGGAAAGTAAAATAACACCAAATTCTTTTATTTATTCATTTTCCCGTCAAGGAAAAAACATTACTATTGATACTAATATCATTTACAAAAGGCACTTAGAGCTTAATTATAAAGAAAATTATTTCACTTTTGAGTTAGTTGCGTTAGACTATGTTTCTTCCGAAAAAACCAAATTCATGTATTATTTAGAAGGTTATGATAAAGATTGGTCATCTCCTACTACAGTTAGATATGTTTCATACACCGAATTACCTGGAGGGAAATATACCTTTAAGGTAAAAGCAACAAATAGCGACGGGATTTGGAATAAAACCTCCTATGAAATAACCATAAAAGTAATTCCGCCTTGGTGGAAAACAATTTGGTTTTATATCACGACTGCTGTTTTATCCCTGACTGGTGTAATAGGATTTATTAGATACCGAACTAGCTTTATTAAAAAAGAAAATAAACTATTAGAAAACAAAGTTGCTGAACGCACAAAAGAATTAGCCGAAAAAAATAGAGATATCACCAGTAGTATTGAATATGCTAAACGTATTCAGGAAGCAATTTTACCTTCAAAAGATTTAATTTTCTCGAAATTAAAACAAGCTTTTATATTATATAAACCAAAAGATATCGTTAGTGGTGATTTTTATTGGTTTGGTGAAAAAGAAAATTATAAAATCATTGCCGTTGTAGATTGTACTGGACATGGTGTTCCAGGTGCTTTTATGAGCATGATTGGACATAACTTATTGAATCAAATAATTTCCGAAAAGGGAATTCATGAACCTGGTTTGATTTTAGAAGAGTTACATAAAGGTGTTCAGTCAGCTTTAAAACAAGGTAAGAACGATGTTGATACAAATGACGGAATGGATGTTTCCATTTTAGCCATCAATATCGAAACTTATGAGTGTCTATGGGCTGGTGCTTTCAGAAGTTTGGTTATAATTGACAAACAAGGTCATCTAACCAAAATTGAAGGTGATAAATACCCTGTAGGTGGCGCACAGTTAGATTTTGACAGAATTTTCACTACACATACTCGTCATTTAGAAGAAAATTGCAGTTTATACATGTTCTCTGATGGCTACGCTGATCAATTTGGAGGGGCAAAAGGTAAAAAATTTATGGTAAAACAATTTTATGACGATTTAAAAGCTATTCATACATTATCAATTAACGAACAGCAAAGGCTAATTGAACAAAAATTCAATTCTTGGAAAGGGAATTTTGAGCAAGTTGATGATGTTTTAATTATTGGAATAAAATTGTAAAAAAAAAATTGCAAAGTGTTTTTATATTTGATATTGTTTATATATTTGATACAACTTTTAGCAATTTTTTTGACCGTTAAATCACAAAAAACAATTAAAATGAAAAAGAAATTTCTTTTATCAGCAAGTATTATTTTTTCTTCTATATTAATTTTAAATTCTTGTAAGAAAAAAACTGAGGTTGACACTGAGACTCAATCAGTGGTTGATAATGCCATCTGTGAACAACAATTTATGGCAATTGCCCCTGTTGTAAATGAAAAAGGGATTAATCAAGCTGGTATTAAAAAAACGGCTGCAACCTGCGAAACCTGGACGATTTTAGGTGCTATTAGCGGAACTAATACTCCAAATGTCAGTTTAGATACCGTAGTGAATGCCAATGGATTTTTTCAAAATGGTCCAGTTACTTTCCAAATTGATTATGGAACGATTGGTTGTGTTGGTTTTGATGGAGTATACAGAACCGGAAAAATCAATATTACTACAGCTAAAAAATGGTCAGCCCTCAATAATCAAGTAACCGTTGATTTAGTATCCTTTAAAGCAAATACAGTAAGCTATACAGGTCAAATAACTATTACAAAACCTGATTCAATAACTTACACGATTAATGTTATTAATGGTCACTGTGCAAACGGTGCTTGGAACATTGATTATACTGGAACAAAAACAGTTAAACAAATAGGCGGCTATTCTACAAAAATTGATGAGTCGGATGACATTATCTCAATTACAGGAAGTTCATCAGGAAAAAACAGAGAAGGTCGTAATTTTACTTCTAACATTACTAGTCCTTTAATCAAAAAATCGAATTGTAAATGGATAACGTCTGGAACATTAGATTTAACGCCAGATGGATTTAAAACCAGAACAGTTGATTTTGGTAACGGAACTTGCGATGACGATGCGACTTATTCAGTTAATGGTCAAACCATCTCTTTTAAACTTAAGTAATTGACCTAACAATCATCCACTATGATTGATGCCTACAAGATATTTGACAACATGGACCAGAATAACATTCTGTTGTCCTTTAAGGGAGACATTACCTCTGATTTACTAACCTCTATTCTTCAAATTATGGAGAATAAAATGGATCATATGCATGAGGAACCTAAAACTAAACGAAAAGTATATAATGTTTTGGTAGAATGCCTTCAAAATTTATATCATCATATGGATGATGCTGCAAATTGTCAGGGAGACATGCATCGAAGTGCCATATTTATCATTTCAAAAAATGATGGTGCCTATAATATTATCACAGGAAATTATATTTTAAACGAAAACATCTATGGTTTAAAATCTCGTTTAGATGAAGTGAATGAATTAAGTAAGGACCAACTAAAAGACTACTATAAATCCGTATTGAATAATGGGGAAATGTCTTTAAAAGGAGGAGGTGGATTAGGGATGATAGACATTGCTAGAAAAACTGGTGAAAAATTAGACTATAATTTTTTGGAAATTGACAATAAAGTTTCGTTCTTTACACTTATTATAAAAGTAACACAACCACAATTAATATAAATAAAGTAACTATGGAAAAATACACTATCGAAGGTACGCCAAAAACACCAACTATATCATTTGATATTCAAGCTGGGGTATTAGAAATAAAAGGACGTTCAATCCCTGAAAATTCAATTGAGTTTTACAAACCTTTAGTAGATGCGTTAGATAAATATTCTGCTGCTTCAAAACCTGCGACAACAGTTAATATTCAATTAGAATACTTCAATACAAGTTCATCTAAATGCATTTTAGATGTTTTCAAAAAATTAGAAGCAATTCACAAAAACGGTAGCGCTGTAACAATTAACTGGCATTACGAAGAAGATGATGAGGATATGTTGGAAGCTGGAGAAGATTATCAAGCGATTATTAACGTTCCCTTCAAAATGGTTCAAGTATCTGAGTAATTTTAAAGATATATTTATAAAACCCCGAACTTTCGGGGTTTTTTTATGCATTTTTATTAATATTTCACTAAATTTGTATCCTTAAAAAAAAAGAATTTATTTATGTCAAAAATAACCGATTTATTAGGAGCACAAGCTGATAGTTTATTAAACCACACTTGTAAAACCATATCTAAAGAGCATATTGTTTTACCAAACGAGAACTTTATTGACCAAACATTTGTGTATAGCAATAGAAATCCTCAAGTTCTTAGAAGCCTTGCGCAGTTATACGGTAATGGTAGACTAGCAAATTCTGGTTACATGAGTATTTTACCTGTAGATCAAGGTATTGAGCACAGTGCAGGTGCATCTTTTGCCCCAAATCCTATTTATTTTGACAGCGAAAATATTGTAAAATTAGCAATTGAAGGTGGTTGCAATGCGGTTGCTTCAACTTATGGCGTTTTAGGCTCTGTGGCTCGAAAATATGCTCACAAAATTCCTTTTATTGTAAAAATTAATCATAACGAATTTATTTCATATCCAAATAAGTTTGACCAAATCATGTTTGGTACAGTTGAAGATGCTTATAACATGGGTGCTGTAGCTGTTGGAGCAACTATTTATTTTGGTTCTCCTGAATCAGGCCGTCAAATTATTGAAGTAGCTCAAGCTTTTGAGCGCGCTCATCAATTAGGGATGGCAACCATTTTATGGTGCTATACCCGAAATAATGCATTCAAAAAAGATGGGGTGGATTACCACACAGCAGCCGATTTATCTTCACAAGCCAATCACTTAGGGGTAACTATTCAGGCAGATATTATCAAACAAAAAATGTCTGATAAAAATGGTGGTTACACCGCTCTAAATTACGGAAAAACACATCCTAAGGTTTATTCTGAATTAACAACCGATCATCCAATTGACTTATGCCGTTACCAAGTAGCTAATTGCTATATGGGTAAAGTTGGCTTAATCAATAGTGGTGGCGAGAGTAAAGGAGCATCTGATTTAGCAGAAGCAGTTACAACTGCTGTAATTAACAAACGTGGTGGTGGACAAGGATTAATTTCTGGGCGTAAAGCTTTCCAAAAACCAATGAAAGAAGGTGTTGAATTATTAAATACAATTCAAGACGTTTACTTAGATAAAACAATTACAGTAGCTTAAACATTGTTGAATGCTAAATTTTAAATGTAGAATAAACTTCATTTATTATTTATAATTTATAATATTAAAAAAATGGGTTGGTTTAAAAGATTAAAAGAAGGTATTACTACCACAACTACTGAGAAGAGAGAAACTCCTGAAGGATTATGGTATAAATGTCCTTCCTGTAAAAAAATTCATACAGCACAAGAGCATAAGGCTCATCAGCATGTTTGTTTAGATTGCGGCTATCACGAAAGAATTAATAGCGAACAGTATTTTGAAATTATTTTTGACGATAATCAATTTACTGAATTACATGAAAATTTAGTGAGCGGTGATCCTTTAGAATTTACAGACACAAAAAAATACGCTGATAGATTAGTAGATACAATTAAAAAATCAGGATTAAATGATGCTTTAAGAAGTGGCTATGGTAAAGTGAACGGAAATGATTTGGTAGTTTGCTGTATGGACTTTGGGTTTATTGGTGGATCAATGGGAAGTGTTGTAGGAGAAAAAATTTCTCGCTCCATTGATTTTTGTTTAAAAACAAAAACACCTTTATTAATCATTTCAAAATCAGGTGGCGCTCGAATGATGGAAGCCGCATTTTCGCTAATGCAAATGGCTAAAACCTCAGCAAAATTATCATTAATGGATAAGGCTGGTATCCCTTATATTTCATTATGTACAGATCCTACCACTGGTGGGGTTACCGCAAGTTATGCTATGTTAGGGGATTTAAATATTTCTGAACCTGGAGCGTTAATTGGATTTGCTGGACCACGTGTGGTAAAAGAAACCATCGGTAAAGATTTACCAAAAGGATTTCAAACAGCCGAGTTCGTTTTAGAACATGGATTTTTAGATAAAATTATTCCTAGAACTGAATTAAAAAGTCAATTAGGAACATTACTACAAATGTTTAAAAACTAACATTTTAAATAAATAAAAAAGCCCATCAACATGTTGATGGGCTTTTTTTATAAACTGTTTCGGCTAAATCAATTTTTCATTTTCTATTTGAGAATCTTTATAATAAAGGTCGATACACACCAACATTGCTAAAAATCCCCAAAAAGGAATGGAGGCTTTATCGGTATCTAAAAAATTATTCAAAAAACCATGCACAAAATAGGTGCTTAAACCCATTAAAATTGTAATCGTTAAAATCTTAAGTGACTTATCCTGTATCGTATGCACCAATCTATAACCCAAAAACATCACAGCTAATACCAACACTAAAACAATACTAGCGCCAATAAATCCTTGTTCGCATAATGGTCCTAAATATTCGCTATGCGCATTTCCTTTATCTCCAAAATTAGTTGAAATAACTGTTTTTTGATAACTTCTTTGGTAAGGTGCGTACAAAAATTGATAAGTACCAGGGCCAAAACCTAATACAGGTTTTTCTTCGAACATTTGCAAAGCACAACTCCATCGATTTAAACGTTCTAAGTTGGAAGCATCTGTTGAAATATTTGACATCGATTCTATATTAGCGGTAATATCACCATCAGAGTCGGTATTATTTCTTCCCAAAATCAATAAAATTTCTGTTTGAAAAGACAAAAAGATAATCACGCCACCAATAATTGTAAGCAATATCGTTCGGAATTTAATTTTTAGTAATAATGTAGCTAAAACGCCTAAAGATACCACTAAACTCAACCACCCTGCTCTAGCAAATGAAATCACAATTGACACTAAAAATATTATTAATAGCACTAAACAAATTAATTTTACCACTCTCGAAATATTTTTCATGAACAATAACCCACACATAACTGGAATATACATCGCTAAGGCTGCTCCGTAAGCTGTATGATCATTGTAAAAAGGAGACACAATCCAATCAGCAATTTTTTCATCAAATGCATAAGCCGCATGTTTGATGGTAGTAATAATAGCTACTAATGCTAGAGCCAAAGAATAAAACATTAAGTGATAAATCATCGCTTTTTTCTTTTTAAACAACTCTGCACAAATAAAATAACAAGACGTTAAAAACCATATACGAGAAAGCATAAATTTTATCGATATCACTGGCATATCACTGGTTAAAGTGGTTACAAACATCCAAAGTAATTGAATAAAAATAATGATGGTGATGGGATGTTTTAAAATTTTTCTGTCCGTTATATGAACATTCAATTCGTTTAAAATATAAATTAGAGTCACTCCTATCATTACTGGTTCAGATGGTAGACTCAAATTTAAACCGTCAGAATATCCTAATTCTTTTAAACTAATTGCTAAGGGTGTTGAAAAAACCATGATGTACATCAGTTTTTCTATATCGAAAATAGCTAATAAAATAATCAGAACTGCAAAAGGCAGCATATTAAATACATAAAATAAATCTCTTGAAAAAAACAACGCATAAGCATTGATTAAAATGTAACTAAACATTACAAAATAAAATACTTGGATATGTTTAAACTTACTCAATGTATTAACTTAAGAGAGGTTGACTAAAAGAAAATGATTGCTAAATGCATATCACTAATCCTTGTTTTCTGAATTTAATTGAAGATTAATCTTCTTTTTTAATTCAACAATACGTTGAGTAAAGAGTAAATATAAAAAGGCTAATAAAAATGCAGAACCTGTAGATACAGCCACGATTAAAAATCGAACTGGTTTTGCTTTCTTTTCATTAGGAACAGCCTTATCTACAATAAATTTAGAAGGCATTGGCTTACTATAATTAACTAAAGCCTCGTCAAATTTGTTTTTAATAATCGGATATTTTAATCGATATTTTTTTAAATCTCCATTAACTGCGTCATAAGCTGTACCATATTTTTTTAAAACATCCAGTTTTTCTTGCAGTTTTTTCTGAGCCGATTCATTTCCTTTTTCAATAGCCTTTGCCATACCTTTGCTATAAGCTGCAATCTCAGCCTTATTATCTAAAACACCAAGTTCCTTAATTGCTTGTAAACTATCTTGTAATTCATTAATTCGAGCAATAGTATTTGAGTATTCTTCCTTTGTAATGTCTAACGCTTGTTTTGCAACTTCTCTTTGCATTCTAAATTTAACCGAATCGGCATAAGCCACAATGGAATTAGCAATATCAGCAGAACGATTGGCTACATAATCATAAACATCAATTCTAATAGAAACAAAATTGGTACGTTTAAAGCTTACCATATCATCCCATTTCAATTTCAAATAATGTTGGGCATAAGGCGATTTTTGGTCAATATTCCAATTGGCCCATAAATCATATTGATCAGCTACTTTGGTTCTAATCTCCGAAGAATTTAAAATTTGTAACAATTTCTCAGCATCATCTTCATCTCCCAAATCCATATAATCTTCTTGACCACCTTGATTTTGCTCAATTAAAAGTTTTGAAACTGAAAATGTACGAGATGGAAAAACAATTGCCGTTGACAAATATTGAGGCGTAATGACAAAAGCCACCACAATTGAAAGAATAGCTGCTGATAAAGTCACCACAATTAATGGTTTTCTCCAAGTATATAATTTAGCTATAAGCTTAATAGATTCGTTGTTAAAGTCTGATTGATTCATGCGCCAAATATACTATTTTCAAATATATTTCATTCATTTTTTACAAGAAATAGCTTGCTTTAACCAATTTAATAATCAATAAGTTACATAAGGTATTAATATCTATAACTACTTATATTTTACAAATCTAAAAATAGATTTGAGACTTAAGAGCCCTGATATAAATGCCCAAGCCCCGCAGAACAGGCACATAATAGCAAAATTCATCATCCAATTTTGTGTAAAGGATCTAGACATGTAATTGAAAATGACAATACCAATAATAAAAATGACTAAAGAAATAATTAACCTCACGTTAACTTTGAACTTAAATATTTTGTAGGCGAAAAATATTTGAATACCCGCTGTGAAAAATTGAGTGATTAAACTTGAAAATGCACTTCCCATTGCCTTATATTGAGGTATTAAAATAAAATTCAAAATTAAGTTGATACAGATACCTATAATTGCCATGCTGTTTAATTGTCTTAAATTTCCGTTGGCAGTCAGTAAGGTTCCAAAAATATAGGTAGTCGATACCGCTGTAAAACATAACATTAGTATACTAAACTCGACAGCCGAATCGGTAACTCCATGATTAATCATGCTAGATAGTTCGTTGGAATAAAAGAAGCAGCCTACCGAAACCACTAAGGCAGGTGTAACTAGTAAAATAAAAGACAATTTTACTAATTGCTCAACATTCTCCTTATGTTTTATCATTCTGCTAAATACAGGAATTAACTGAACCGAGAATAAATAAGCTATCATATTCCCAGCTTCTAATAGACGAAAGGCTTTGGCATAAATCCCAGCTTGCTCCGACCCTACACCTTCTGGCAATAATACACCAAGCATCACACTATCTAATCGGTTATAAAAGGTCATTAATAAGACTAGAATGGCAAACGGAAAACTCTGTTTCAAAATCATTAAACTAAATGGCCAGTTCCATTTCAATTTAAAATGATCGGTTTTATAGTATACAGTCATAAAAGCAATAATAGCCGTTAATAAATAACCAAGGGTTTGAGAATACACAAACGTCATAATGTCAATCTCAATACCAAACCATCTTAATAACAAGCCCAAACATAAAAAAATCATAATTACCCTATCGGCAACGGATACAAAACTGTCAGTTTTAAAAAGATGAAGTCCTAGTAAACTAGAACGTAAATACAAAATCATGCTTATTAAAAACTGATTAACAGCTAAAATACTAAGCAATTTCATATACCTAAAATCATAGCCTATGATTAAGCCTAATACTACAGTAACTAAAAAATAGACTAAACCCAACACTAATTTCAGAGAAAACAAACTACTAAAATGCTTGGTCAGCAAATGATTATTTTGGGCAATGTTTTTATTATTGAATTGAGTAACCCCAAAATCCAAAATGATATTTAATAAGAAAGAGAAATTAAATAAAATGGCATACTCTCCATAAGAGGCATTTCCAACGGCATTTTGAACCGAAGGCTCTATACCTAAAGGCCAAAAAGGCTTAATTAATAAATTAAGGACAATTAAAAAGGCAATATTTGTGACGAACTTTTTTTGTTGCATATGGCAAAGGGCAAATATATTGTTTTTTTAATGTTGCGTAATTAATTTTTAATGACAAAACGGATATAAAAAATTATAAATCTAATTCTGTTGATGGATTCCAAAAATGTTTCTGAAAATCAATAATAGAATCATTTTCAATTTGAATACTTTCTTTATCCAATAACTCTTGCATGACATAAGGAGTCGTAAAATGATGTTTTCCAGTAAGTTGACCATTTCTATTAACCACTCTGTGCGCTGGAACATATTCGTTTTGAAAATGAGCATGATTCATGGCATAACCAACTACCCGAGATGATGATTTAGCCCCTAAATAATTGGCAATAGCACCATAAGTGGTAACCTTTCCTTGAGGGATTAACCGAACCAATTGATAAACTTGATCAAAAAAATCAGACTGCTTCTTTACCATTATCCTATCATTAAATTACAGCCTCTTAAATCGCTGTTATCAAATCGTCCAAGTATCTCAAAATCAAAATTTTGAGACTGTCTTCCCAAATCTTTTGTTTCAATAAATGAACACGAATGGATATTCGCTAAATCAATCACATTGACGCCACCTGTTTTTTTATTTTTTATATAAGAAAATGGGTCATTAATATCTCTAATCAATACTTTCATCCATGGTGAGCATTGAAAGACACCATTACTTTTTGAATAGGCTTGAGACAACAATTCAGTCATACCATATTCACTATGGATAGAAGATACTTTAAAACTATGCTTTAAAAATTGATGTAATTCTTCCTTTAATAATTCTTTCCTGAGCCCCTTCATACCTCCTGTTTCTATAACTATAAAATCATCTGTAAGCTCAATTCCTAATTCAGCCAAATCTAATAGCGCATAGGTTACTCCCAGTAAAATTGTTTTTTGTTTTCGTTGCTTGAGTTCTTGAATAGTGTTTATTAATTCGTTTAGGTTATTAAGGTAAAATCCACTTAATGAATGAGTTGAGTCTTTTATTAATCGATCAAACATATAAACCAAGGATGAACCTGTGCGCTCCAAATAATTTGGCAATAAAGCTAAAATACAATAATCAGATGGGCTTCCATAAAAGAGTTCAAATCCCTTTTTAAAAGATTTTTCATAAATCGTCACCTCATTGACGATGTGTTGAGACGTTAGTTGCCCTGTGGTTCCACTACTTGAAAAACGAATAGCACTTGCCAATATTTGGCCGCAAACAACCTCTTTAGTTTTAAAAAACTCAATTGGCAAAAAAGGAATTTGACTGTAATGATGGATTGAATCACCTTGTAACTTAATCTCTTGAATATATTGACGGTAAATTAAATTGGCTTGAGATTGATAGTGAAATACATCCAGAGCCACTCGATTAAAATCGTGTTCATAGGATTCTGCATGGGCATTTAATTCAAAAATCTGTTGTTGAATATCTTTTAATTTTAACAAGGATACTATATTAAATTTTTCGTAAATTTATGGTGATTTATTTATGAAGAGATACTTTTTTAAATATTTATTATTTTTAAGCATATTGGGTGTATTTATATATTCTTGTGTAAAAAAAACATCATACCCTACTGTACCAGAAATTACGTATAAAGACTTTATTCCTTTTACTGGCGATTCGGCTGATATACAAGTAAAATTTACGGATGGAGATGGGGACATTGGAGCGTCTGGTTCAGATTCGACTAGAACATTTTGGGTAACTTATTATTACCGAGATACGATTACCAATAAATACGTTGCCTATTATCGTCCTTTATTTAACGATACTCTAAGAACTGGCTATATCATTAAACTGCAAGACGGTGCCTACAAAGGAAAACCCATTAGTGGTGAAATTAGCGTGAGATTGCAACAGTACCGCCATAGCAAAAAAATAAAGCATGTAAAATACGTGATGTATTTATTTGATGCTGCAGGAAACAAAAGCAATGTGTTAACCTCGCCCGAACTAACCGTTCCATAGTCATCTCTGTTTTTCATGTTTTTTGTTTAGGGTTAAGCTATTTTTGTTTTTTCATTTCATTATTTATATTTACTGAAATTAATAACCAACTATATGAAAAAACAATTACTGGTTCTTGGCTTCAACATATTAGCCTTTGCTATAGGAACAGCTCAAAATTCAGATAAGTGCGCCACAATGCCCGTTCATCAGCAACGTCTGCAAAACACTGCTTATCAAACTAATTTTACAAATACAGAAATAGCCGCTAAAAACTGGTTAAGTAATTCTACTAACCAATTGAATGCCTCTAAACCTCAAAACACTATCATTACCATACCCGTTGTGGTGCATGTAGTTTATAAAAACGCAGCTCAAAACATTCCTGATACTCAGATTGTTAGACAAATACAAATTTTAAATACCTGCTTCAGATTACAAAATTCTAATTTCTCTTCAACAAGAGCCATTTTTGATACCTTGGGTGCGGATACCGAAATTCAATTTTGTTTAGCAGCAACAGATCCTCAAGGTAATCCAACAACTGGGATAGTGAGAAAATCAGCCCCATCTAGTGCTGGATTTGATCCTATATTAAATATGGATAAGGTAAAAAGTTCAGCAACCAATGGAGATGATCCTTGGCCAAATGATAAATATTTAAACATTTGGGTATGCGATATGAGCATTTTCGGTCAAGCTTTTGTTTTAGGCTATGCTACTTTTCCAGGAGAGGTACCTGCTTTAGATGGTGTGGTGATTCAAAGTGAATATTTTGGTTACGGAACCGCTGCGGCACCAAACAATTTAGCAAGAACTACGGTTCATGAAGTTGGTCATTTTTTTGGAATGCGTCATATTTGGGCGGATGATGATGGAGGCACGACAGGTCAATGTGATTCAACTGACTTTGTGGACGACACTCCTAACCAAGCCGCAAAATCAGCTTCAGATTGTAATTTAACCATCAATTCATGTTCTAATGAAGCGCCTTATTGGGGAACCATTGATCCACCAGACATGGTAGAAAACTATATGGATTACTCAGCAGATGGTTGCATGGCGTTATTTACCAAAGGACAAAAAGCTCGTATGTATTCCTATTTAAATACAGCTCCTGCCCGAATTGCCATTAAAACCTCTCCAGTTGGTTGCAGCACGGTTGGTATTAAAGATTTGTATAGCAACTTTAACGATTACATATATGCGTATCCAAATCCAACTTCTGATATCTTGCATATTAACATTACACAATTTACGCCAGCTAACTTAAAATGTGAGTTATACAATATCAATGGTCAATTAGTGAAAACGGTTACTCAACTAGATTATCAAAATACTTTACAATTGTCCGATTTATCTAATGGAATCTATGTTTTAAAAATTTACAATTCGGAGGTAAATGCCATTAAAAAAATTACAATTCAAAAATAATTTGATATCTTATTAACAGATATTATAAAAATCGTTGAAATAAATCCCTCTAATTTGTTTGATTAGAGGGATTTTATCGTTAAAATTGTGCCTTTATTAAACAAACTAAATTATGGCAGATATTCATTTATTAGGAATAAAATTTATAGAACAAAATACTCAAGATGGCTTAGAGTTTACTTACAAGCCTGATGTTCCGAAATTAAAAGTAATTGGTACTATATTAATTGCAGCGGAAGAAGAAGAAGATAATGGATGTGTGTTTTTAACTCAAAAACAATTAAATCAAATCTTATTAAATAAAGATGTTGATTTAAAATTGGTAGATGATACCTGGACTCCTGCAAAACCTTTAAGTAAAGAACAAATTAAAAAAATAGGTTTAGTTACCATTGATGCAGAATATTTAGGTACTGCTGGCGATGTGAGATGCTACGAAGCCTTAAAAATTTCTGAATAATCCTCATTAAAACCCAATCATCCCTCTCATACATGAGAGGGATTTTTTTATGGCATTAAATCTTAAAACCTTTGCTACCCGAACAATTACAGCCGCTGTTTTTGTTGCTATTTTATTAGCGTGTATTTGTACAAACTACATCACCTTTATTAGTTTATTTTTTATTGTATCCATTTGGGGATTACATGAATTTTATCAATTAGCAGAAAAACTAAAGGCTAAACCTTATAAACCCATTGGCTACCTAGCCGGAATTTGCCTTTTTAGCTATAGCGCTGTTTCAAATTCAAGCTTTTCGGTATACTTACCTACCGATACTATTTTAGCCTATGTGTTAATATTTGTGTTTTTTACCTTTATTATTGCCTTGTTTGATGATCAAAAGAACACCATCGTCAACATTACCTATACCCTAACTGGTTTAATATATGCGGTGTTACCATTTATGATATTAGTAAATATATCCTGTATGGATAAGTTTTATAGCCCGCATGCCGATTCAACCCTATGGTACGAAACCTTTGCCCCGTATAATTTCCATTACATTTTAGGTGTTATCTTATTAATTTGGGCAAGCGACGCTGGCGCCTATATTGTTGGGAGTTTAATTGGTAAACATAAATTATATGAACGCATTTCGCCAGGCAAAACATGGGAAGGGACTATTGGAGCCACCATATTAACCATGGGTGCTGCTTTTTTAATAGCTCATTGGTATCCAGAACTCGCTTTAAAACATTGGTTAATGATATCAATGATGGTATGTATATTTGGAACAATTGGAGATTTGGTGGAATCGATGCTAAAACGCCAAGCTGGTATCAAAGATTCGGGGAAAATTATGCCAGGGCATGGTGGAATACTTGATCGATTTGATAGTTTACTCTTTGTTGCCCCATTTATATACGCATATATGATTTTAATCAAGTAATAGCCTTATTTCTCAACCGTAAAAGGTTTAAAACTAAAGCCATATTTACACTAAATCGATATCATACATTATATTTTTTATTAAATTTGTAGCCCTAACTAAAACTTTTAAATTTTAAAAACAAAAACATTATGTCGACACAAACTGCAAATGTAACAGCTCACGAATCTATGTTCGAAGCCGTATTAGCTCGCTTAGACGTAGCTGCTAAATTGATGAATATGTCTGATGACGTTGCCACTATATTACGTAGCCCTATCAAACAAGTTAAAGTAAGTTTACCAGTAATGATGGATAACGGAAAAATTCAAGTATTTGAAGGTTACCGTGTTGTTCACTCTACCGTATTAGGTCCATCTAAAGGTGGTATCCGTTACGCGATGGATGTGAACCAAGATGAGGTAATGGCTTTAGCTGCTTGGATGAGTTTTAAATGCGCTGTAGCTAACTTACCTTACGGTGGTGCTAAAGGCGGTATTAAATGTGATCCTCGTGCCATGAGTGTAGGAGAATTAGAAAGATTATCTCGTGCTTACGCTATGAGTATGAAAGATGTTTTTGGTGTGAATAAAGATATTCCTGCTCCAGATATGGGGACAAGCGGACGTGAGATGGCTTGGATTTTAGATGAGTTTAATAAAGTAACAGGCGAAGATAGCCCAGGTGTCATTACTGGGAAACCAATAGTTATTGGTGGATCATTAGGCCGTGATGCTGCAACTGGACGTGGTGTGATGGTGAATACCTTAGCTGCTTTAAAGAAAATGGGATTAAACCCTAAAGAAGTAACTGCTGCGGTACAAGGTTTTGGTAACGTGGGGTCACATGCTGCTCGATTATTATCTGAACAAGGTATTAAAATTGTAGCTATTGGCGACCACACTGCAACATTTTATAACGAAAAAGGAATTGATGTAGCGGCTGCTTTAGATTATGCTGCTAAAAATGGCCGTGTATTAAAAGGCTTTACTGGTGGAACAGTGATTGGATCGAATGATATCTTAACCTGTAAATGTGATGTATTAGTTCCAGCGGCTTTACAAAATGTTATTTCTGAAGAAATTGCTCACAACATTCAAGCTAAATTAATTGTTGAAGGTGCTAACGGACCAACTATGCCAGAAGCAGATGCTGTATTAAACGATAAAAAAATTATTGTTGTTCCAGATATCTTAGCTAACTCAGGTGGTGTAACGGTATCTTACTTTGAGTGGGTACAAAACAAAGCAGGTTATTACTGGAGTGAGAATGAAGTCAATACCAAGCATGATGAAAAAATGGAAATTGCTTTCTCAAGTGTTTGGGATAATGCTTCTAACTTTAAAACCTCTATGCGAATTGCAGCTTACATTACTGCCTTACAAAAAATTGAGCAAGGTGTTCAATTAAAAGGTAACTACTAGTTCCTACTCTGCTCCTTTTAGCTCAGCTAAGGGTTAGTATAGAAGTGATTATAAATATAAAAAAGCTCCTTTGACATCATCAAAGGAGCTTTTTTTATTACTTGTATTTTAAAATGCTACAAATTGTAGCACAACACAAAAGTTATTTGCCATAATTTTATATTATGGTAGACACAATTGACATAGAATATGGTCTTCATCAAGATAAGGTGAAGATATTTTTGAAATTTAAATTTGATGCGCGAACCATTGAATTGGTAAAAAAAATAGCAGATGCCAAATGGAGCCAAAGCCATAAAGCATGGCATATCAGTTATTATGATGAGGCTTTGGATTTGATAAAAAGCACCTTAACAAAAAACAATATCAGTCTAAAATTATTGAACAGCTATGATGACGTGGAAATACCAAAGCCGCGGGTTATAGTAAAAGCAAGTGATGGCCTAGAGCATTTAAAAATTGAATCGCTTGAAAAAATAAAACAGTTTAAATATTGGATGCGCAGCAGAAGGTATGGAGATAGCACCATAAAAACCTATACAGATTCATTAGAAACTTTTTTGAGGTATTTTGCCCATAAACCAATTCATGAAATTACCAATGAAGATTTAATCAACTTTAATAACCGATACATTTTAGCCAATAGTTTTTCCTCATCCTATCAAAATCAAATAGTGAATGCTGTAAAATTATTTTTTAGAAGCATAGAAGATAAAAAACTACAGCCAGATTTGATTATGCGCCCAAAACGCGAAAAACATTTGCCAAATGTATTAAGCAAAGAGGAGGTAAAAGCAATACTAAATGCGCATAGTAACATAAAACACAGAGCAATGTTGAGTTTAATATACAGTTGTGGCTTGAGAAGAAGTGAGTTATTGAATTTAAAATTAAAAGACATTGATTCGAAACGAGGTTTGGTATTGATTAGGAATGCTAAAGGTAAAAAAGACCGAATAGCTCCCCTATCCTCAAAAGTATTGGAATTGCTTATGCACTATTATACAGAATATAAACCGGCTATTTGGTTATTTGAGGGAGAATTAGATGGCGAAAAATATTCGGAACAAAGCTTACAAAGTGTTTTAAAGCAAGCTTTAAATAAAACAACTATTGTTAAGCCTGTAACTTTACATTGGTTGAGACACAGTTTTGCTACGCATTTATTGGAAAATGGAACAGATTTAAGATATATACAAGAATTATTGGGGCATAGTAGTAGTAAAACAACAGAAATATATACTCATGTGAGCACAAAAAATCTACAACAAATTAAGAGTCCTTTTGATGATTTATAAAATTCATTATATTTATACTAAATATGATGCTCATCATACAAAGCACCTCTATTTTGGTTAGATATGTATGACGTAGTCATACATATAAACTAGTTATACGTAATTTGCCCATTGACAATCCTAAGACAATTACGTTAGACAATAAGCTTTTTCTTTCTAAACTTCTGCCATCTCCTAGACAAAATTTTTGGCAGACATCGGACAATCATTCTGACTTTTGACCTCGAGAACTGTTCATAGTTTTTTTCTCCCCCTTTTTTTCGGGTTTGACAAACCCGTTTTGGCTATCCTAATTTAGCACATTTGTTTTTGCAAAAAGACAGGCAAAATCAAATAAGCTAAATTCCCACCGCACATAATAGGTCTGCTCCGCAGTTATTGTGCGCGTGCACTTGCCGTGCCACAAAGCGCGCCACAAGCGTGTGGTATTTTACAATTTTGCTCGATTGAGGGTTCCCAAATTGTAAAATATTGAGCAATTTCATTATATTTGATTTTACAAACTACTATTAAATTCTAATTATGATGTATGAATCACTTACGGTTATCCATGTCGGCTTTACTGGAATTGCTCTACTTTCAGGACTAATTGCGATGATTGCCTCTCCAAAGGGAAGTAGTCTTCATAAAAAATCAGGTCTTGTTTATTTCTATTCTTTTATTGGTGTCATATTAACAGGCTTCGTTATGGTTTCAATCCAATACAAAGATTTATTTCTAGGAATCACAATATTCAACTCATATCTTTTATTTGTGGGTTACCGCGTTTTAAAACATAAACATGCAAAAGCAAATTGGCTGGTTTGGCTAATGCTGACGATTTTCGTCGGCAACGGTTTGCTCTTATTATTTGGATCCTTTAGAATTGATGATGGTTTTTGGGATCATGGATATAAATGGAGTATTGTTCGTGCTTTTATGGCACTACTCACATTTTATCTCGCAGTAAAAGATTTTCGATCTTTTAGAAGTAAAACTCAAGATAAAAAAGAATGGCTTTTTACTCACATGGAAAAGATGTTGATTACTTATATTTCTCTTATCGCTGGAGTAATGCTAAGGATTTTAGATCATCTTCCATTTAAAGATAGTAAATGGTTATGTTGGATTGTTCCTTATCTTATTTGTATACCTCTAATTACTTATTGGAAAGGTAAGTATAAAACAAATAAGATTAAATCTGAAGTGGAAGTCGGATTAAAAAAATGATGGTGGCCTTTATAAAACACTACAACTAAACAATGAACACTAAAATAAATTCTTTATTTAAAATTATATTTCTGGTTTTCTATTGTGCAATTTTTAAACCTAGCTGGGGACAACAACGCCAAATAGATAGTTTGCTTTCCGTTTTAAAAACAGCAAAGAATGATACTAGTAAATTAAATTTATACTTTCAAATTTTAGACAAATGCGATTGGAAAGATAATTTAAAATATGCCCAAGCTGGATTAGACATTACGGAGAATATTTTACAGCAAGCAAAAAGCGAAAATCAAAAAAGAAACCTGATAAAGAAAAAAGGCGATCTTTATAATTTCTGTGCGTTCTATTATCAACAATTGGGCGATACAGCCAACCAAAGAAATATTTTATTTAATGAATTAGAATTATTTAAAACTATTGATGATACAAATACTGTTTTTCAAATCTACCAAACGATAACTAACTATTATTTTAATTTGGGAAATACACCATATGCAATTAAATATTTTAATAAAACCATTGATTTTGCCAAACTACATAGTCGCAAAGATCTCGTTTCTTATGGATATTTTCAAATGGCCGGTATGTTTGAGGACATTGGTGACTACAAAAATGCTAAAGACTATTATACAAAAGTAAAAGCGATTTGGATAGAATTAAAAGATACGCGATTAGCTTGGGTAATAAACAAGATAGGTTCATGTTATGCAGGTTTACATGACTTGCCAAATGCTTTAAAATGTTTTAACGAATCTATAGATTTAAGCAAAAAAACTTCAGATTCAGATGAAAATAAATCAAAGGGAATAACTCGTACTATTTTAGAAATTGCTAATGCGTATAAATTTAATAATGAATATAAAAACGCTGTAATCTCTTATCAAAAAGCGTTGGAAATGGCAAAAAAACTTAGTGGTTTTGAGGATGTGCAATTTCAATGTTTAAACCGAATAGGAAATACATACAGAGATGCCAAAAACTATGATTCTGCTTTGGTGTATATAGCGAGAGGTTTAAATTTAGCTAAAGAACTTAACAATGAACGTAGAATAATGCAAAGTGAGTTTAGTCTTGCTAAAATTTATTACGCTAAAGAAAATTATACTGAAGCAAAAAAAATTCTTTCTGATGAAAAATATAAAAAAGCTCAATTAGCCTACGGATTGGGCAGAGACATGGTTGAAATAGAAAAATATTTTTTCAAAATTGATAGTACTTTAGGTTTTCACAAAGACGCATTATGTCATTATATAAAATACAAACAACTTTACGAAAAGTTTAATAATGAAGATTTAACTAAACAAGCTACTAAAGAAAAATACCAAGAAGAGTTTGATAAACAACAAGCCGAACAAGCCCAAAAAGATGTAATTGTCAATAAAGAAAAACAAAAGCAAAAACTCATTTTATGGTTTGTATTGGGCGGATTAGCATTATTAGCGGTATTTGCAGCTTTTATTTATAATCGTTTTAAAGTATCACAAAAACAAAACAAAATTATTTCTGAGCAAAAATTGGAAGTAGATACACAAAAACATTTAGTTGAAGAAAAACAAAAAGAAATTATAGAAAGTATTACTTATGCTAAACGGCTTCAAGAAGCAATTTTGCCACCTAAAGAATTTATTGACAAACACCTTACAAATAATTTCATTCTTTATAAACCAAAGGACTTGGTTGCAGGTGATTTTTATTGGGCTGAAAATATAAATGACTTATTTTTTATTGCAGCGGCAGATAGCACAGGACATGGGGTTCCTGGCGCAATGGTTTCAGTTGTTTGCAGTAACGCATTGAATAGAACTGTAAAAGAGTTTAATCTAACGTCAACAGGTGAAATTCTTGATAAAGCCAGAGAATTAGTTCTCGAAACATTTGAAAAAAGTACAAGCGAGGTAAAGGATGGAATGGATATTTCTTTATTATGTATTGATAGCAAAAACAAAAGTATATTTTGGAGTGGCGCAAATAATCCACTATGGTATATTCAAGACAATCAATTAAAAGAAATAAAGGCTGATAAACAGCCTATAGGTAAAACTGAATATCCAAAGCCATTTACAACACATAAAATAGAATACATAGAAAACACAACTTTTTATTTATTTACCGATGGATTTGCAGACCAATTTGGAGGACCTAATGGTAAGAAATTCAAATACAAACAATTTTCAGACTTGCTTTTCAAGAATAAAGATTTATTGCAACTTGAACAGTCAAACATTATTGATAAAGCATTCACAGAATGGAAAGGTGACTTAGAACAAGTCGATGACGTTTGCATTATTGGAATAAAAATATAGCCTACACACATTTTACAAGCACATCTGTCGCTTCTTTTCATAGGTAAATATATTTTATTACGCCAAATACGCTTGCAAAATTTCCTTCCCACCTGTGTATGCAGACACGCAAGCAGAACTTAAACTGTGTAGCGGCAACTGGATACTAACACACGGTTCCTATGTAAAGCAGCAAAAGTTTTCAACAAAGTTCGGAAGCAACGCTACACCTCTTGAAAATGGAGAGAAATTCGGACAAGCGGAGGCTTGAGCGTTTCTGTCTGTTTGAAAGAGAAAATTCTTGAACACAGAATTTACCAACCAATA
>CANFTW010000018.1 GCA_947450025.1 Bacteroidota bacterium
AAGACCTCTTTCTGCATCAATCATATTGGCTATGTTTGGCAGATGAGCCCATTTTTCAAAACCCATTTTATAAAATAGTTGAAGACTTGGCTCATTATGATCAAATATAAAACCTAAAAGTGTTTTAATATTTAACTCTCCGCAAACATCAAATGCCTTTTGCAAACATGCTTTCCCTAATCCTTTTCCTCTGGCACTTTCTTCTAAATAAATACTTACTTCAACAGTTCCGTTGTAGGCAGGGCGGCCATAAAAGGAATTGAAACTCATCCAACCTGCATAATCTCCGTTAACCTCTATAATCCACAGCGGGCGGTGATTTTCAGAGTGTGTATCAAACCATCCTTGTTTACTTTCAACAGTTACTGGTTCTAAATCAGCAGTTACTAAACGCGAATCAATGGTTGAGTTATAGGTCGCTACAATCTTTTGCAAATCACTCGATTGAGCGCAGATGAAATCTATTTTCATGTTTAATTTTTATTTAAAACAGACTCTTAAAAATTTTTTCAGAGCACGCTGACTTTTTTCTGGACTTTCTAAAAATCCCATATGGCCATCGTGTTCTAAATATAACAAATGTTTTTCTTTTATTAATTCAGATTGTTCTAGTAATTGATCATAAGGCAATACATTGTCTAACTCACCAATAACCATCATAATAGGGTAGTGAGCCATACCTAATATGATATCTCTGTTTGGCCTATCTTTCATACCTTCTAATGAAGCAATGATAGAACGTTTAGAAACACTTGCTGCTATATCTTGTGCGAACGCAATTTCGTTCTTTAAATATTTAAAATTTTTAGAAGCAAATAAATTTTTGATGACTTCAGTCGTATAAATTTGATGATTAGCTTTCACTACTTTTATCGAACGAGTTCTGTCTTTTTTCTTATCATCGCTATCTGCATAGGCCGAAGAGTGAAATAAGCACATTCCCTTTAAATTGTCTGGATACAAGTCGGCAAAGGCTAGCGCAGCATAGCCACCCATGCTATGACCTACAATCACATATTTTTTTAAACGCAAACTATCCATAACCGCTTTAACAGTTTTAGCTAAAAGCTCAGTGGTGTGAACGTATCCAAAACAATCTGTTTCACCGTGGCCTGGCAAATCGATAGCGATAACTCTAAAAGACTTAGAAAGATTTTGTATGGTGCTTTTCCATATTTGATGTGAGCCTAAAAAACCATGTAACAATACAACCACGCGTCCCTTGCCTGTATCAGAGAAAGAAACTGTACCGTTTTTGTATTTAGTAGTTTTAATCATCGTTAATGTTTAAAAAACTCTATATCATTACTAATATATTGTTTGTTTTTTAGTTGTTCATTTAAAATATATAAAATCGTAATATCATCATCTGAATTATTATTAAATAATGTCGGAGAGGATTTCCAATTTTGGTATTGAATAATACTATCAAAGCCACCCAGAACTTCATTGTTTGCAAATAATTTATTTGAGTTCCAGTTTTTGCCTAGGACGCATTTCCAATACACACCTGTTTCAGGAAGCATTGAAAATTCAACCGTATATGATTTTTGCAAATAGGCATGTTGTAAATAGTGATTAGTTTTTTTGTCAAATACAGCAACCACAGCATCGTAAAATGTAGAATTATTGATTTGTAAGACATGATTAGTGTTAAAAGTATTTATAGCTCCAAAAACACCATTATATGGTTTATCTCCATTTTTTAATTCAACTATTGTTTTGCTTGTTTGAGTTTGGACAGGAGTTTCTTTATCACTTGATTCCAATGTAGTTTCTGGTTCATGACTAAACAACGAAATAATTAACATGAATAATCCAACTGCAATTGGTGTCGCATATAAAATATATTTATAATCACTATAACCTGATGTTTGTTTTGATTGCTTTACAGATTGATACTTAACCTGCTGGTAGTGTTTTTTATAATATTCTCTCCGCTTGATTTCTTCCTCTGTAATATTCCATTCTTTTTGACCTCTTTTTTTAGAATCAAAGGCCTGGGAATAATTTTTAGCGGCTGTAAAAGACTTATTTGAAGCGTAATCGTATCGTCTTCTGGAATCTGGATTAATTAACGTATCGTACGCTTTTAAAATTAATGCAAATAAATGCTTAGCATTTGGGTCGTTTGGATTTTTATCTGGATGATAGATCTTTGCTAATTTTCTAAAAGCAGATTTAATCTCAATCTCCGTAGCATTTTTTGTAAGCCCCAGTATTGAATAATAATCTGTCATTAATAAAGATTCACTTTAAGCGATACGTGTTGACGTATGGTTTATTTTACCTTATAGGTTTTGGTTAAATCATAATAACGCATACCGTTTAATCTTAAACCTTTAACATTGTTGCTTAATAAACGATAAGATCCTTCGTACCATAATGGGATAATAACCGCTTCATCAATTAATAACTGCTCGGCTTTCATAAAATAAGCATAGCTAGTATCTTTGATATTTGAATCTCTTCCTTTTTTAAAGTATAAATCGTAATTAGGATTTTGGTATCGAGAGGTGTTAGGAAAACTAGCTGTCTCAAAATCAGCAGGAACAGCTTCACCAATAAATAAATTTAAAAAAGATTCTGGACTCGAAAAATCAGCTACCCATGCATCTCTAAAAATATCTCCTTTACCATGCATTTGCAGTTCATACTTTTTTACATTAGGGAGCGACTCGAAATTAACATTAATATTCAAATTTTCTTTTAATTGTTTTTGTAACTCTACAGCCACTGAGCTATTTCTGGAGTTACCAGAATTAACTAATATCCTAACCTCTGGGAATCCTTTTGCATCAGGGAATCCTGATTCAGCCAATAATGCCTTAGCTTTCTTAATATCTAAATTGTATCCTTTTATTTTTTTAATATCATAGCCATTAAATGTATTAGGAGTAATCCCATAAATAGAAGCACCAATTGCTTGACCTTGTAGGACATTATCTACTAATTTTTCTCTATCAATAGCATAATTGATTGCTTGTCTGACTTTAACATTATCAAAAGGTTTTTGTTTTGTATTAAATACATAAAATTGACTTAGCATTTCAGGCTCTCTGTGTAATAATGCTTTAGGCGGGTGGCTTACAAATTCTTTAATGTTTTTTTCTACAACATCCTTTACTCTTAATGATGGCAAAGTGTTAATTAAATCAATTTTATCATTTTCAAATAGAGATAATCCATCTTCAATTGATGGAATAATCTGAACAACAACTGTATCTAAATATGGCAAAGTACATCCCGAGCTATCTTTTAAATAATAAACTGGATTTTTTACTAAAACCATTCGGTCTGGAGTCGATGAAATATCATACACAAATGCCCCAGCTCCTGTTTTTAAGTCTTTACCATAGGCTTTAAAGGCTATTTCGTTAATAATAGCAGCAGATGGGTTAGCTAATAGTTTTAAAAAACTAAGATTTGGGTTAGCCAACTCTAAGGTAAAAGTATAGTCATCGATAATTTTAATCCCTGAAATGCTAGTGCTTTTTTGATTAAAATATTCGTTTGCGCCAACTAATCGGTCTTTTAAAATAGTATTAAAATGATAATTAAACTCTGTTTTAGTAGCTAAGTTTTCTAAACTAAATTTAACATCTTTACTAGTAATTTCTGGTCCCTTTCCGTCTGCATAACATTTATCATTCTGAAAATGAGCGCCCTTAGCTAAATGGAAAGTGATGGTTTTCCCGTCTTTTGAAGTTTTCCAAGATTCAGCTAATCCAGGAATGGCTTCTAACGTTTTAGAATCCAATCTTACTAATGATTCATGTATTTGCGAAACAACTAAGCCTTCAACTTGCGAGGTAATGGATAGTGGGTATAAGGTGGCAACTTGGTTATTCTCTGCCATCACAAAAGTTCCTCCGTTTTTGTCAGATAGTTTAGTTTTATCCAAGTTTTTGCAACTAAACAAAAAAAATGACGAGGTTATTAAAAGGATATAAATTTTAAGATTCATAGGTCAAATAAAAAATTAAGATTCCTAAAGGTAGCAATTAATCAACTGTTTTTTAAATTTTGGGGACTATTTGTTTTTTTTAAATAAAAAAGTCGATTTTATTTTGTTTTTCCCAAATATCGTTATAATATTGCAAGACTTTTCGCAGACGTGCTAAAAACAATCAGACTATGAAACAAATTTATTCGATATTAATATTATCCTTAATTCTCATTAATAGAGGGTTTTCTCAAGGTGGTGTTATTATTTTAGAAGGTAATTATCAAGGAAAAAATTTATATGTTCAAAATCCCTTTGGTAGCGGAGGTGTTGGTTTTTGTGTCACTGAGGTTTTGGTTAATGGAAATATTACTACAGATGAGACTAACTCTAGTGCATTTGAAATAGATTTCAAACCACATAAATTAGCCATTGGAGAAAAAGTTGAAATTAAAATTAAACATAAAGAAGACTGTAAACCTAAAGTCTTAAATCCAGAAGTTTTAAAGCCAAAAAGTACATTTGAAGTTATATCAATGACGGTTGATAAAGATGGTAATGTGAAATGGGCAACAAAATCAGAAACTGGAAAACTTTCATTTGCCGTTGAGCAATTTCGTTGGAATAAATGGGTAAAGGTAGGTGAGGTTGACGGAAAAGGCACGCCTTCAACAAATAACTATGAATTTAAAGTAGCCCCACATTCAGGTAAAAATCAAATTAGAGTTCGTCAAACAGATTATAGCGGTCAACCACGTTTATCAAAGCCAGTTGATTTCACATCAGATATTCCTGAAATTACTTTTGCCCCTGTAAAAGTGTCTAAAGACATTAGTTTTGTTGCAAGAGATAAACCTATTGAGACCATGTATGAGATTTATGATCAATACGGTAATGTTGTTAAAAGAGGATTTGGTTCATCTGTAGATGCTTCAAATTTAGCAAAAGGTGGTTATTTTTTAAACTACGACAATAAGATGGGCGAATTTATTAAAAAGTAATTCTACCTAAAAATATTTAAAACGCCTCGAAAATGCTTCGAGGCGTTTTTATTTACACTAATTTCCTTTACATTTGCTATATGTACACAATTAAAGTAAACGGCTCAAAAGAGTTTAAAACAGAAATAAATAAACAGACTAATCAGACCCTTTCTGGCCATTTAAACGGACAAGAATTTGCGGCAGATATTATTAAAGTTAGAGAAGGAGTTTATCATTTACTAAAGGATAATGTTTCCTATAATTTAGAGATTGTGAAGCATGTTCCTGAGGAGAAAAAAATGATTGTAAAAATCAATAATACATCTTATAGTCTTGATATTAAAGATAAATACGATGATTTATTACATAGCTTAGGTCTAGATAATTTAGCTGCTAAAAAAGTAAACGACATTAAGGCGCCGATGCCAGGTATGGTTTTAAATATTATGGTGTCAGAAGGCCAAGAGGTTAAAAAGGGAGATGCTTTAATTGTATTAGAAGCCATGAAAATGGAAAATATCTTAAAATCGCCAACCGATGGAGTTATTAAAAAAATAGCCATTAATAAGGGAGTTGCTGTAGAAAAAAATCAATTATTAATTCAATTTTAAGATGGAAGATAGAAGAGCCTTTTTTAAAAAAATTGGAATATTAGGATTAACTGGAATTGCTTCTAAATTAGTAAGTAATGAACAATTAAATGCCTTGGAAACCTTTGGGAATGAAGGCCTTCAAAATGCGCCATTTACATTACCTACTTTACCTTATAATTATAATGCTCTAGAACCTTTTATTGATCAACAAACAATGACTATTCATCACACGAAACATCATCAGGCATACGTCGATAAGTTAAATAAGGCTATCGAAAACATGGGAGGTAAGTTTGTATTAGAAGAGGCTTTTAAAACCATTTCAAAGGCAGAACCTGCTGTTCGAAATAATGGAGGTGGACACTATAATCATAGCCTATTTTGGCAGTTAATGAAGCCTAATCCAAGCTCAAAAGAAAATAAACCATCAGGAAAGCTTGCAGAATCAATCCTTAAAGATTTTAAATCATTTGATGAGTTTAAAAAAGAATTTTCGGAAAAGTCAGCCAAAATATTTGGAAGTGGTTGGTGCTGGTTAATTGAGCAAGATGGAAAATTAAAAATTACAACCACACCTAATCAGGATAATCCTTTAATGGATGTTGTTACAGAAAAAGGAAAACCGGTTTTAGCATTAGATATTTGGGAACATGCCTATTATTTGAAATATCAAAATAAACGTGCTGATTATATTGCTAATTGGTGGAATATTGTGAATTGGGAAAAAGCGGAGGAGTTATTCTTATTAAAATAAACAAAAGCCCGATTAATTTTAATCGGGTTTTTTGTTTCTATTCCTCAGCATTTTTCGGTAAATTAGAGCCTTAATTTTTTATTATGTTACGTACACATACTTGCGGCGAATTACGCTTATCAGACATTAACAAACAAGTTACATTAAGTGGCTGGGTTCAAAAATCTCGTGATTTAGGAGGAATGACATTTATTGATTTAAGAGATCGTTATGGGATTACTCAGTTAGCATTTAATGAGGATGTGGATAAAGATATGAATGCTCAAGCAAGAAGCGTGAGCCGTGAATTTGTGATTCAAGTGACAGGAACGGTAATTGAGCGTGAAAGTAAAAACAAAAATAATCCCACTGGAGAAATAGAAATATTAGTAAAAGAATTTAAGATCCTAAATGAATCAGTAACACCTCCATTTACCATTGAAGATAATACTGATGGTGGTGATGAGTTACGAATGAAGTACCGTTACTTAGATTTACGAAGAAATGAAGTGCGTAAAAATTTGGAGTTACGTCACCGAATGGCTATCGAAACTCGAAACTACTTAGACCAATTAAATTTCTTAGAAGTTGAGACGCCAGTTTTAATTAAATCAACACCTGAAGGGGCTCGTGACTTCGTCGTGCCAAGCCGCATGAATGAAGGGCAATTTTACGCCTTACCGCAATCACCGCAAACCTTTAAGCAATTATTAATGGTTGGTGGCTTTGATCGATATTATCAAATCGTCAAATGTTTCCGCGATGAAGATTTACGTGCAGATAGACAACCTGAGTTTACACAAATAGATTGTGAGATGAGTTTTGTGGAACAAAAAGACATCTTAGATACATTTGAAGGTTTAGTGCGTCATTTATTTAAAGCTGTTAAAAATATCGACATGCCTAATGTTCCGCATATGACTTATGCTGATGCAATGAAATTTTATGGTAACGATAAGCCCGATACACGTTTTGAAATGAAGTTTGTGGAGATGAACAAAGTTGTGGCAGGTAAAAACTTTAAAGTATTTGATGAGGCTGAATTAGTTGTTGCTATTTGTGCAAAAAGTGCGGCCGAGTATACTCGCAAACAGTTAGATGAATTAACAGAATGGGTAAAGCGTCCGCAAATTGGTGCTACCGGTTTAGTATACGCTCGCCATAATGCAGATGGAACCATAAAATCAAGCGTTGATAAATTTTATACAGAAGAAGATTTAAAAGCTTGGTCGGTAGCCTGCGGCTCACAACCTGGCGATTTAATATTAGTATTAGCAGGTTCCGAAGAAAAAACTCGTAAAGCCATGAGTGAATTGCGTTTGGAAATGGGCACTCGTTTAGGCTTACGTGATAAAACAACATTCTCTGCGTTATGGGTCATTGATTTCCCATTATTAGAATGGAATGATGGCGACCCTAATTTATTAGCTTCTTTAGCTGGAAGATGGCATGCAAAGCATCATCCATTTACTTCTCCAAACCCAGCAGATTTTGAATTATTGAAAACAAATCCAGGCGCAGTGAGAGCTAACGCATACGACTTAGTTATTAATGGTGTTGAAGTGGGTGGTGGAAGCATTCGTATTCATAATAAAGAATTACAAGCACAGATGTTTGATTTATTAGGATTTACCAAAGAAGAAGCTCAAAAGCAATTTGGATTCTTAATGAATGCTTTTGAATTCGGCGCTCCTCCGCATGGTGGTTTAGCTTTCGGATTTGACAGATTATGTTCTTTGTTTGGTGGAAGTGACAGCATCAGAGATTTCATTGCATTCCCTAAAAACAATTCAGGACGTGATGTGATGATTGACAGTCCAAGTGAAATTAGTGATGAGCAATTAAAAGAATTAAATATTTTATCTACCGTAGAAGCTAAATAATTGATCATCATTGGCTGCATAGCGTTTTTAGTAATCGGATTAATTTTAGGATTAATTGGAGGAGGAGGTTCTATTCTTGGTGTGCCTGTATTAGTTTACGTTATGGGTTATAGTGCCGATGAAGCAACAAGTTATTCCTTATTTATTGTTGGGATGACATCGTTAATTGGAGCAATAGCCTATTTGAAGAAAGGAGACATCAGTGTAGAAGCAATTTTACAATTTGCGTTAGCATCTTTAACTACTGTTTTTTGTGTTCGTAAATTTATCATGCCAAATATTCCTTCAGTGCTTCCATTCTTAGGGTTTGAAATTTCTAAGCAAATGTTAATCATGATCATGTTTTCGATTTTAATTTTATCATCTTCTATTAGCATGATTAAAAAGAAAACATATAATCGTATTAATGAAGTGAAGTGGGACGAATTTGCTAGAAGTCCATTAGGTCTTCCATTCGTAATCTTATTAGGGGTTGTTATTGGGTTTATCACTGGTTTTGTTGGGGCTGGTGGTGGTTTTATTATCGTTCCGGTTTTGATATTCTTTTTAAGATTAAATTTTAAAAAAGCTATTGGCACCTCACTTTGTATCATTGCTTTAAATTCCTTAATTGGATTTACCGGAAATATTGGTCAGCAAAAAATTGATTGGATAATGCTAGTAATCATATCTTCTGTCTGTATAGTTGGCATATTATTAGGAAGCTTGTTGTCGTCTAAGGTATCCTCTCAAAATTTAAAACCAGCATTCGGTTGGTTTACATTAATAGTTGGTGTATTTGTTTTAATTAAAGAAATCTTATTATAGTTAGTGGCAAAATCTAAAGGAGGTATATTTAAGAAAGTAATAATTTTGTTAGTTCTAGGTGCACTAGCATTTGGTGGTTATTGGGCATATGAAAACATATTAAAAAGCAATGTTCATCTGAATGGAAAAAAATTCACCTATCTCTACATTAAAACAAATGCATCTTTTGATGATGTGTTGAATGAACTGTATTCTGAAAACATTATTGATGACCATGCTAGTTTTGAATGGTTAGCTAAAAGCATGCACCTTCAAGACAATATTAATTCTGGTAAATATCGAATTGACGCGAAGATGAGTAATCGTTCTATTGTTAAAATGATTATAAATGGCAAACAAGAAAAAGTTAAATTGTTTTTTAATTCTCAAATACGAACTAAGGAACAGTTTATAGAATATGTTTCAGAAAAGCTTGAAATCGAAAAACCGGAGTTAGAAGATTATTGTTCCAATGAAGATATTTTAACCGATGAGTATGGGTTAAATTCAGAAAATTTTATGTCATTAATTGTCCCTCAAACTTATGAAGTTAATTGGACAACTCATATTAATGAGTTATTTGTATTACTAGAAAAGTCATATGCAGATGTTTGGACAAAAGATAAAGTATCAAAAGCCAAAACAATAGGTTACACAATCCCTGAAGTCATAACCATGGCATCTATTGTTCAAAGTGAAAGTGGGATTAAAAGTGAACAACAAAAAATCGCAGGGGTTTATATCAATCGTTTAAAACAGGATATGAAGTTACAAGCTGATCCTACGATTGTTTTTGCGAACGAAAATTTTGATATTCAACGTGTATTATCATCAGATAAAGAAATTGATTCTCCCTATAATACCTATCGATATAAAGGATTACCGCCTGGGCCTATATGTTTGGTTAATCCTTCTAGTATAGATGCCGTATTAAATTTTACTAAACATAACTTTACATATTTTTGTGCTAAACCTGATTTTAGTGGATATTCTAATTTCACCAACGACTATAAAATTCATCAAAAAAATGCTAAAGCTTATCAAGATGCTTTAAATAAAAAAGGAATTAAACGATAACTAGCTTTATGTTCAAAGAAAAATTAAATAAAAAATTATCAGCTGCCTTACTAGAAAATGGGTTTGAAGAACCAAAGCCTATGCAATTGAAATGCATTCCTAAAATTAATGGAGGTGCTGATGTTATTGGAATTGGGCCATTAGGATGTGGAAAAAGCTCAACAGTGATCATAAGTGCTATTCAAAAATTAGGCACTGCTTTTGAAGATGCGCCAAGAGCTTTAATTATAGTGTCTGATGAAATAAAGGCATTGGAGATGAAAGATCAATTTAGGTTGTTTTCTCATCAGACTGATTTAAGAGCTGAAGTAGTTTTTGAAGGTGGAAAAATTGATGCGCAAACTGAGGCTATTTATTTTGGAACCGATATCGTTATTGGTACTGCAAAACGCGTCTTAGAAATTTATTTTCGTAAAAACTTTAATTTGAATAAAATTAAATTATTTGTGATTGACGATGCAGAAATGGTTATTAAAAATGGTTTGCAAGGTCAAATAGATCGATTAGCACTGAGTTTACCAAAGTGTCAACATTTAGTCTTTACAAATGAGCTCACTCCTAAAATAGAAAAGCTCATCGAAAAGTTTATTATTGCACCTATTATAGTTGAGGTTGAAAATTAATTTTCAAATAAATTCTTAATATCGACCTCGAGTATTAGAGCTATTTTTTCAAGATTTTTTACAGAAATATTGTAATTACCTGTTTCTATTTTATTAATAAATTCTCTTGTCACTCCTGCTTCGTAGGCTAGTTGATTTTGAGACATCTTTTGTGATAGTCTTATTTTTCGAATATTACTACCTACAATCCAAAGTATATCTTTTTTATTTGCCACAGTTTAAAAATGTGGCACTTTAGAAAAATAATAGTGAAATATATTTCACTATTTAGTAATTTATTATAAATTTGCATCAAAACAGATTTAAAACGATGTAATATGAGAACAATTTTACTATTAATTTTATTTACAACTTCAATTAAAATTAATGCGCAAACAACAAACTGGACGAAGGATGATAGGAACAATTTATATTCTGATTGCATGAGCTATTCAACCAAATATAAAAACCTAAGTGGAGAACAAAAGGAAAGTATTTGCCTATGTTATTTAGAAGAAACCACAAAAAAGTATAATAAAACTGATTTTGAAGCTAAAATTGATATTGAAATAAAGCGAATAAAAGAAGCGATGCTTACTCAATGTGGTAAAAATATTGGTGTTGAACTGAATACTCAACCTAAAGAAGAAGTTGTTTTAGAGAAAAAATTAGAAGAGTCTAAAAAAACGAGCTCACGAGATCTGCTTGTTGGTTCATGGAAATCATCTGACGACGCAATAATTAATTTTAGTGATGATGGTACTTTTTTAGTTAAATATAATCATAACGAAACTTTTAATAGTACTCGAATATATTATATGATTGGTAATACATATAATGGTGATTGGTTTTTAGATGAAAATGATATTATAACATTAAAATGTAATTGGCAAGAAGATAGTGGAAGATGGAAACAAGTTATCAATAATTACTTTGGTAATAAAAAGTTAAAAATATCAAATATATCATCTACATATTTGAAAATTGTAGATGAGGATAATACTGGAGTTCCTATACAGTGCAATAAAATTAAATAGTTTACGATGAAAATAATCTATACAATAATCATTTGTATTAGTTGTGTTACAACTCTTTTTAGTCAAGCGGGGCAGACGGCATCTGGAGGAGTTGCAACTGGAATCAATGGCAGTATTTCTTTCTCGGTAGGACAAATTGACTATATAACAGCTACATCTCTAAATGGAACTATAACTCAAGGAATTCAACAACCTTATGAATTATTTATAGTTACAGAAGTTAATGAAAAGAATTTAGAATTAGACGTTTCAGCTTATCCAAACCCAATATTAGATCAGTTATTTATTTTTATTGAAAATGAAGAAATAAAAAATATGAGCTATACTATAAATGATGTTTGTGGAAATTTGATAGTCGAAGAAAAAATATTGAACCAAAATACAAGTGTTTTTATGAATGATTTTGTCAATGGCGTTTATTTTATTAAAATCTTTAAAAATAGTGCAATAGCAAAAACATTTAAACTTATAAAAAATTAATAAAATGAAAAAAATATTTACAATACTATTAGTATTATTTAGTACAGTTTCTCTATTTGCTCAAATTCCACAAAGAATGAGTTATCAAGCAGTGATTCGAAACTCTAGTAATAATTTAGTTTTGAATACTCAAATTGGAATGCGTATTAGTATACTAAAAGGCACTATTTTTGGCGTTTCAGTTTACGTAGAAACACAAAATCCAACTACTAATTCAAATGGATTAGTTTCTATATCTATAGGAAGTGGTACTATCGTAACAGGTAGTTTCTCAGCAATTAATTGGGCTAATGGTCCTTATTTCATTAAAACTGAAAGCGATCTTTTAGGTGGAACAGCATATAGCATTATTGGTACAAGCGAGCTAATGAGTGTGCCTTATGCGCTTTATGCTGGCAATGTAACTACTTATACTTCTGGCACTGGAATTTCAATTTCAAACGGTACTATTACTAATACAGCACCAAATCAAACAGTAAATATTGCTGCATCAGGTATATCTTCAGTTATTGGTACATATCCGAATTATACAATAAATACTCCTAATCATGTTGCGGGAGTAGGTATTGCTGTTAATGGAAATACAATCACAAACACAGTTCCAAATCAAACAGTAAATATTGCTGCATCAGGCATGTCTTCAGTTATTGGTACATATCCTAATTATACAATAAATACTCCTAATCATGTTGCGGGCACAGGTATTGCTATTAATGGAAATACAATAACAAATACAGCCCCAAATCAAACAGTAAATTTATTAGGCACAGGTAATACAACTATCAACGGTTCATACCCAAATTATGCAATAAATACTCCTATTTATGTTGCAGGTAATGGCATATCTATCAACAGTAATACAATAAGTGTTAGCAATCCTTCACTAACAATAGGTAGTAATTATGCTGGAGGAATAGTATTTTATATTGATGCAACGGGACAGCATGGTTTAGTATGTGCATCTAATGATCAAGGAACTAATAATTGGATACCTTCAACTACGTGGACCAATACAGCTATATCTTCAACATTTGATTGTTATCTATGCGGTGATGTTAACTCTAGAATTGCAAATAATTTATTTGGAGGAATTTCAAGTGCATTTCAGGTGTGTTCTATATATGCAAACTCTAGTTATACGGATTGGTATCTACCCTCACGATACGAATTAACTTTAATGTATTTAAATCTTAAAACTTTAAATTTAGGTAATTTCTCAAATGGTTGGTATTGGAGTTCAACTGAATCAGGTGCACAAACTGCATGGGTAATTAATTTTACGAATGGCAATTTTGCAGGTTACAGTAAATGGGGCTCTCCAAGTGTCATAGTTAGACCTATTAGAGCTTTTTAGTTAAAAAAACATAATGTGTTTTACATTTTTTTTTAAAAAAACTCTAAATGTAAAAGTATAAGATTGCGCCAATTGTTTTGGAGGTAGAGGCTTAAATGCAATAAACACTTTTACTCTTTAAGCACTTTTCTTCTCATAACTTCCATAGTTTTATTATGTAATTCAATAACATAAACTCCTTTCTCGAATTTTGAAAAATCGATAGAAATAGTTTTAGTTTGTTGTTTACAATAGTCCATGAGTTTACCAAAAACATCATATACACATATCCTGCATATGCTTTCATCACTATTATCAATATTTAATAAGTTTATTATTGGAATAGGGTAAAGTGCATGAAATTGATTTTTGTTTTCATGAATTGTTGTTGTGCTGCAATCTAACTTATTTATGTAATCCCATAATACATTGTCAAACGCTGAAGCTGCTAAATTAAAACCACCTGCTGTATTTCCCTGTCTCACCACGACCATATTTTTACTGGGTACCACATAAATTTTTTGATCGTTTTTTCCTAAAGCAGCATAAATATCGTTAGGTGCATTGCTCATTAAAGTCCCAGGAAACACGATTTGAAAACCGGGGGCCATACCACTAGCTTTTCCATTTAACCACCATAAATAACCATAAGCTAAATTTAAATTTTGCGAAGAGTTTACCATCGCATTAAAATAAGTTGTATCCATTAATATGGTATCTGTGTTCCAAATTCCTTTATTTAAATTTAACAATCCAAATCTTGCCATGTCTCTGGCATTGCTATAATATACTTGTTGAAACCATAAGCCATTCATTCCAGTTTTACTTTCAATCCAGTTATTTGTAACCAAATTATAATTTTGCCCAACGGCGTTGCTCACAATATCTTGCACTTTTCTGTAAGCGCCAGTATGATAAGCCCAGCGAGTTCCTGCATCAACTAGATAAGTTAAACAAGATTTAGCGGTGTCTTCATTATCGCACGGTAAAGGTGGCGCATCTTGTAAACCACTTGTCATACTGATTAAGTGCTTTATAGAGATTAAATTTTCTTTAGCTAGTGGAGCACTTGTCCAACCAGTGCCTAAATAATTAGATACTTTATTATTGATGTTAATATATCCTTTTTGTTGCGCCACCCCCGTAATTAGACCTGCTAAACTTTTACTAGCTGATGCCCAATACCATAAAGAATCTTTAGTGTAGGTGCCAAAATATTTTTCTAAAACTCGTTTTCCATCTTTTAAAATCATAAATGATTTGGTGTCTTTTGATTGGAGGTAATTATACAACGAATCAATCCGTGCTTGACAGTAGTTTAAACTAGATGGCAAAATAGAATCCCATACATTGCCTGTGGTAGGAGGGAAATACAAACTTTGTGATTTAACCGAAAAGCTTAAAAGAAAATTAATTAAAAATAGTATTGTTAATTTTTTCATAATGGAAATAGTTTAATGGATACGGCTGAATGAAGATACAAAAGTTTAATGATAATGAAAAAGGTTGTTGTCGCTTCACACAGTATTTGCCTGTTCTTTGAAAATACGTATCGAGAAGTGCTATTTAAAATTTTTCGATATATTTTTTGTAATAAGGCAACAAAAAATACTTGAACTGACAAAATTTTATTCGTTATTTATTTTGTTGTACATTTATAGGAAATGGAAAGTAGCACAATTACTAAGTGGTTTTTAATAATAGGAAAAATAGAAGGCTATAGCTATTTGATATTATTGTTTATTGCCATGCCTTTAAAATACATGTTTAATACCCCACAATACGTTAGACCAATGGGCAGTATACATGGTGTTTTATTTGTTATGTTTATGCTCTTTCTTTCCTTGATGTTTTTTAAAGTAAAGCTCTCCTTTAAAAATGCCTGCTTGGCTTTTTTATTGTCTTTAGTGCCTTTTGGAACGTTTTTTTTGAAGCGATTAGTTTAAATTTTATTTATTATCGGCATATTTATTAGAGTATGGATATTCGAAATCGGATTTTTCTTTATCGAACACTTTGGTATTTATACTAAAATTAAATTCGGTATTAAAATTATGTAATGGCCACCAATAATTTTTTTCAGATGTTTTTTCTGTTTTAAAAACTATCAGTTTAAAAAAACTAAGAGTCTTATCGAAATCGCCAATCATATTTATGAAGATAAACGATGATCTATATTTAAATTTTTCTTCAGCTTCCTGATTTGTTAGTAAAACAATAGGAATAGTTTGAATTGTTTTGGGTAATTGAATGTCAGGAAAATCTTCATGCTTGCCAATAAACAACGTATCATAATTATTTTTATCATTTTTCGGTAAGGCTTTTATGTACTCAGAAATAGCAGCAACATAGCCTTTCGTTTCTATATCTTTTGGCAATACAAAAGTGGATTGACCAAAAATATAAAGTGGTAATATAAATAGTAAAATAATTAATTTCATCATACTAAGATAGATAGGTTGTTTGATTGCATTGCTTGCTAGTTTGTTAACAAATACAAAATAATTTATCTGTAAGATAAATATGCTATAATTAATTAGTTTCCCTATAATTAAAGCATAAAAAAAGCCTGCTTATTCCCCCATTTTTTTTATATTTAATGCGTATTATCTCTTTATTTCTATGAACAAATTACAAAATTACGCTTTGGGCCAATGGGTTGCCGGAGCAGATAACGGACAAGAATTATTTAACGCCATAACAGGCGATGTGGTGGCGACTGCAAGTAGCAAGGGATTAGATTTTTCTAAAATGTGTGAGTTTGCGCGCACTGTTGGTGGCCCTAACTTACGTAAGTTAACTTTTCAGCAACGCGGCTTGATGCTAAAAGCCTTAGCCATGCATTTAATGTCTAAAAAAGAAGATTTTTATAAAATCTCTTGGGCTACAGGTGCAACACGTGTAGATAGCTGGGTTGATATTGAAGGCGGTATTGGTAATTTATTTGCCTATGCTTCTTTACGTAAATCGTTTCCTAACGAAACGTTTTGTTACGAGGGCGATGTCGCGCGTTTATCAAAAAATAATACATTTATTGGTCACCATATTTGTGTGCCAAAAGAAGGGGTGGCCATTCATATCAATGCCTTTAACTTCCCAGTGTGGGGAATGTTAGAAAAAGTAGCAGTTAACTGGTTGGCTGGAGTTCCCGCTATTGTGAAGCCTGCAGCTTTAACCTCCTACTTAACTGAAGCGGTGGTGAAAGAAATCATTGCTAGTAAAATTTTACCTGATGGGGCTTTACAATTAATTTGCGGTAGCGCTAATGGTATTTTAGATCATGTAGAAAGTCAAGATGTCGTTACCTTTACAGGTTCTGCCTCAACGGGTAAAATGCTAAAGGCTCATCCACGTTTGTTGCAAGAGGCTGTTCATTTTAATATGGAGGCGGATAGTTTAAACTGCTGTGTGTTGGGGCCAGATGTCACACCTGCTATGCCCGAATTTGATATTTTTATTAAAGAAGTTGCGCGAGAAATCACCACTAAAGCGGGACAAAAATGTACCGCCGTGCGTCGTATCATTGTTCCTGAGAACATGGTGGAAGATGTACAAATTGCTTTGGGCAAACGTTTAGCGCAAAACGTCATTGGTGATCCAAATGTAGAAGGTGTTCGCATGGGTTCATTAGCAGGGCAATCGCAACTCATTGAAGTGAAAGAAAAAGTAGAGTTATTGTCTAAAACTCAAAAAATTATTATTGGTAGTTTCGAAAACTTTGACGTAAAAGGAGCTGATAAACATAAAGGTGCTTTTATGCCTCCTATTATTTTCTTAAACGAAAAGCCATTTACAAATACTGATTGTCATAATGTGGAAGCCTTTGGTCCTGTGAGTACCATTATGCCATACAAAACCATTGAAGATGCGATTCAGTTAGCAAAAATGGGGAAAGGAAGTTTAGTTAGTTCTATCGTCACCGCTAGCGAAACAGTAGCTCGTAAATACACGATTGGTGCAGCTTGTATGCATGGTCGTATTTTAATATTAAATGCAGAGTGTGCGAAAGAAAGTACTGGTCATGGTTCACCAATGCCGATGCTAGTGCACGGTGGCCCTGGTCGCGCAGGTGGTGGAGAAGAGATGGGTGGGAAACGTGGCGTGTTTCATTACTTGCAACGTACCGCTATTCAAGGCACGCCATCTATGATTACCTCTATTTTAAATAGCTACCAAGTTGGTGCAAAAATGATTATTAAGGATGTACATCCGTTTCGTCAATATTTCGAAGATTTAGAAGTAGGCGAAACAGAAATTACGCCAACACATACGGTAAGCGAAGATGATTTAGTAAACTTTGCAAACTTAACAGGAGATAAATTTTACGCACATTTGCAACCCGAAGCGTTAGAAGGAACCATTTTTAAACGTACCGTAGCTCACGGTTATTTTATTTTATCAAAGGCAGCTGGTTTATTTGTGGATCCACCAAAAGGGCCCGTACTATTAAACTATGGTATTGATGAATGTCGTTTTACTCGTCCTATTTATCCAGGCATGACTATCGGCGTGAAATTTACTTGCAAAGAAAAATTAGAAAACGATAAACCATTAACCGCTGCAAACGGCGAAGACGTAAAAGTGGGAATCGTTAAATGGGTAGTGGATATTTACGATGCAAGTTCACCAGAAGTTTTAGAAAAATATGATGCTGTTGATCAGGCTGGACAAACTGTTGGTATTGCTACAATCTTAACCATGGTGAAATTAAAAAATCAAAACTAATACTAAATAAATTTCTCTTGTGTTAATTTTAAATTACAGTTTATTCATCACTTTTGGAATCACAGATGCTGTTGATATCATCTTGGTAGCTATTATGCTTTACCAATTGTATAAAATGGTTAAAGGAACGGCTGCGGTGAATGTCTTTATTGGTTTAGCTTTAATTTATATTGTTTGGATTATAGTCAGAGCATTTGAATTAAAGTTATTAGGTTCTATTTTAGGTAAATTCATTAATGTTGGTGTCATTGCCGTTATGGTCGTGTTTCAACAAGAAATTAGAAAATTCCTTTTGTACATAGGGTCTAATGAGTTTATAAAAAATATAAATTGGAAAACCATTTTCTCTTTTTCTAATTCATCCGTAGCAACATCACGTTTTGTGTTAGATGCGGACTCCGTAATTAATGCTTGCTTTAACATGAGTGAAACTAAAACAGGGGCATTAATTATTGTGTCCCGTAAATCAGATTTGAAGTTTTATGTAAATACTGGCGAAGTGGTTGATTCTGCTTTAACAGATAAAATGTTGGAAAATATTTTTTATAAAAATAGTCCTATGCATGATGGTGCGGTGATTATAAAAGATAATCGTATTATTGCAGCCCGTTGCGTATTACCCGTGACGGAAAAAGAAAATTTTCCTTCTCATTTTGGAATGCGACATAGGGCAGCTGTTGGTTTAACAGAAACAACAGATGCCTTAGCTATTACAGTTTCTGAACAAACGGGTAATGTGTCGTTAACAGTTAATGGAGAAATAAATTCTAATTTAAACAGAGATAAATTAAGGTACTTAATTGAAAAAAATTTAAAAAATTAATCAAATCAAACATCAATCACTTGTGCTCTTTGTCTATCTCTGTGCTCCTTGCGGTTAAAATAACTATATAGTAATGAATCTTCTTTCAGTAAATCAATTAAGTAAAAGTTTTGGCGACAAAAAACTATTTCAAAATATTAATTTTGGTATTAACTACGGCGATAAAGTAGCTCTTATTGCAAAAAATGGATCTGGTAAATCCACCTTATTTAAAATATTACAAGGCATTGAAATTCCTGATAGTGGCGATATTGCTTTTCGTAAAGAGTTACGTATTTCCTTTCTAAGTCAAGAGCCAAACTTAGATGATAATCATACAATCGAACAAGCTATTTATGCAGGCGATAGTGAAATGGTTAAAACAGCGATTGATTATACACATCTCGTTGAAACACATTACGCCAATCCTTCTGAAAAAACAGAAAATCAGTTAGATATTTTAACCAACAAGATGAATGATTTAGAAGCATGGAATGTGGAAACTCAAATCATGTTGGTGTGTGCAAATTTGGGTTTGCATGATTTAAAACAGAAAGTAAATACGCTGAGTGGCGGACAAAAAAAGCGACTTGCGCTTGCTCAAGTTATTTTAAATGAACCCGATTTATTAATCATGGATGAGCCAACCAATCATTTAGATGTGACGGTAATTGAATGGCTAGAAGAGTATTTACGCACTTATAAAAAAAGTATTTTGTTAGTAACGCATGATCGTTATTTTTTAGATGAAGTATGTGATCGAATCATTGAAATAGATAATCACGCCTTATACGAGTATAAAGGAAAGTTCGATTATTATATGGAAAAGAAAGCTGAGCGTGTCATGATGGAAGCTTCGGAGTTAGAGAAAGCTAAAAACTTATATCGTCGTGAGTTAGAATGGGTGCGTAAACAGCCCAGAGCTCGTACAACAAAATCTAAATCTAGAGTCGATGCTTTTTATGATGTAGAAGCAAAAGCACGAAAGAAAAGTGTCGATAAAAAAATTGAATTAAGTGTAAAGGTTGAGCGTATTGGTAGTAAGATTATAGAAGTACATAATTTAAAAAAAGCATTTGGCGATAAAAAAATATTAGAACCTTTTACTTATACCTTTATTAAAGGTGAAAAGATTGGCATCGTTGGTCCTAATGGTATTGGAAAAAGTACATTTATAAACATGTTGCAAGGGCTTGAACCACCAGATACCGGAAAGGTAACGGTTGGCGATACGATTGTGTTTGGATATTATTCTCAAAAAGGAATTCAGGTAGCTGAAGATAAGCGAGTGATTGAAGTTGTTAAGGATATTGCAGAATTTATTCCTTTAGCAAATGGAACATCGTTAAGTGCATCTGGCTTATTAACCCGTTTCAATTTTCCACCCGAAGTTCAATACGGGCACGTTAGTAAATTAAGTGGTGGAGAAAGACGTCGTTTGTACTTATTAACAGTACTAGTAAAAAATCCTAATTTTTTAATTTTAGATGAGCCTACTAATGATTTAGATATCATCACGCTTCAAACTTTAGAAGAATTTTTATTAGAATTTCAAGGCTGTGTGTTAATTGTATCGCATGATCGTTATTTTTTAGATCGTTTAGTGGATCATGTATTTGCATTTGAAGGAGATGGAATTGTGAAAGATTTTCCTGGAAATTATAGTGAGTACCGTCAATGGAAATACGATTCGGAAGCAGAAGCTGAGGAATTAGCAAAAGAACAAAAAGCCATTGATCATGCAGCTGCACAAGTCATTGTGTCAACACCAGAAATAAAAATTGAGAAAGCATCTGTTGAGAAAGTAGCTGTATCAGAAAAAAAGAAATTGACTTTTAAAGAACAAAAAGAATTAGAGGCTTTGGATGTTGAGTTACCGAAATTAGAATTAAGAAAAGTGGAAATTGAAACACTTTTAGCAAGCGGTATTTCAGATGTTAAGGAAATTGAGAAATTGTCTAATGAATTTACAATGATTTCTTCTCAAATTGATGAAAAAACCATGCGTTGGTTAGAGTTGCAAGAGTAATAATTTCAATTATAGTCATAAAAAAAGCCCTTAGTTCACTAAGGGCTTTTTTTGTAGAGTTAAAAATTACTCAGCAATAACTTCAAAGTTAATAGTTGCTGTAATTTCTTTAAATAAACGAACCTTAGCAGAGTAGGTTCCTAATGCTTTAATCGCATCTTCGTTCATTTCAATATTTTTACGCTCAACTTCGTAACCAGCTTTTTTCAATGCATCAGCTAATTGAATGTTAGTTACTGAACCAAAAATCTTTCCAGATTCTCCAGCTTTAGCACCAACTTTAACAGTTACATCAGCAAATTTAGCTGCCATAGCAGTTGCTTCGTTACGTAATTTTTGTTCTTTAAATGAGCTTTGTTTAATTTCTTCAGCTTGCATTTTTTTGTTGCTTTCTGTAGCTAACACTGCAATGCGTTGAGGAATTAAAAAGTTACGACCATAACCGTTTTTTACTTTAACGATGTCGTTTTTATATCCTAACCCTTTAAGGTCTTGTTTTAATATAACTTCCATGTTGTGTTTCCTCCTTTAATTATTTTAAACCATCTGCTAAATAAGGCATTAAAGCAATGTGACGAGCACGTTTCACTGCTTGAGATACCTTACGTTGAAATTTTAATGAAGTTCCAGTTAAACGACGAGGTAATAATTTACCTTGCTCATTCACGAACTTTAATAAAAAGTCTGCGTCTTTGTAATCAATATATTTAATACCTAACTTTTTAAAGCGACAGTATTTTTTCTTTTTAACCTCTGCACTTGGCGGGTTTAAAAAACGTACTTCATTTTTTGCCATTTTCGTAATGTGTTTTTGGGTTAATAATTAAGCCTCAGCTTTTTTAGTTTTAGCAACTTTAGCATCAGAACCTTTTGCACGACGTTTGTCTGCCCATGTAGCAGCGTGTTTTTCTAACGCAATCGTTAAGAAACGTAAAATACGTTCGTCACGTTTGAATTGTAATTCTAATTCAGCGATTTCTGTTCCTTTTCCAGAGAAATCAACTAAGTGGTAAAAACCAGTTGTTTTCTTTTGAATAGGGTAAGCTAATTTTTTTAAGCCCCAGTTCTCTCTGTGATTAATTTTTGCTCCCAAATCCGTAAGGATTTTTTCAAACTTTTTTGCGGCCTCCTTTGCCTGATCTTCAGACAAAACGGGAGTTAAAATGAAGACCGTCTCATAGCGTTTTTCCATTATTATTTATTTTAAATTAGGGCTGCAAATATAGGCTAATTATTTGATTTTGACGTGTTTTTAATGAAAAAAAGAAACATTCCCCTGATTTTTTTGAGTTGGCTCCTTATATTTTATTGTAAAATGTTGTTAATCAGATATTTAATTTAAATAAGATTAATGACTAGTTTCCTGAAAAACTAATGTTTTTTAGGGATATAGATACAATTTTCATGTAAAGACAGGCTGCGTTTTAGAACTTTAGTAAATCAGGACTGTTGAAAAATAGAGTGATTCTAAGGGTTAAAATAGTCATTATAACAGTACCTTTTCAACGTTGTAACCTTATGAGTTTTTTTGTTTCTTTTATATTTGCCCTAAAAACCATTATATCACCTCCTGATAGTAATGTGGTGTTTGATTCTTCTTTTGATATTCGACAAGATGTGATTTCTGTTTCTAATTTTAAAACAAAAGAGAAGATGGATTTTGTTTATAATACTCAAATCTATCAATTAGGATGTGACACGATGCCAAATGTGAAATTTTGGCGAACCATCATGAACCTTCATAAAGATTCTGCTTTATTTAATACACCGCATGATAGAAATATTTTAAGTAAAGCCCATATAAGAAGCTGGGAGGGATTAGATGTTTCTAAAAAATCTTGCTTCAAAGATAGTCTTCGAAATTGGTATTGTTTATCAGACTCTGCTCGCATCTTGTTAACAAATGGAAAAAGTTTTTTCTACGATTTTGAAAAAGCTTCAGCTAATTTTAATCGTGGGATAAATGATTTTATTGCGAATGGAGTTGATCCATGGTATGCGCAAGCAATATTAATGATTGAGAGTCCAAATAAACTTCAAAAATCTAATGCTGGAGCTTATGGATCTTTTCAGTTAATGAAAGATGTGGCTCGACTATTTGGATTAAAAGTAAATAAACATATAGATGAACGTTCTGATTTTGACCGCTCGGCTTATGCTGCCTCTTGTTTAATAAAAAAAATCTGTATACCTAAAACTAAGCAAATATTAGATTCGTTAGGAATTACAAATTACAAAGAAAATGAATTGTGGTTCAGGTTACTAGTCATGCACTCCTATCATGCTGGAGCCGGAAATGTTAAGAGAGCCTTGAACACATTTAAACCAACTGAAGGAAATATGGATTTGATTTATACACTTTGGAGAACCGAAACAAAACAGTTCAAGTCAGCTTCACAAAATTACTCTCAATTGGTATTAGCTGCTATTTTAGAAGTGAATGAAAAATTCGGATTAGCGCCTAAACCTTTAATAGTTATTGAAAAACCTAAGGATAAAGAACTTAGGTGAGGAATATTTTTTGAAATCACAAAAAAGTATTTTTTTTGAAAAATATATTTTATTTGTTTTTTATTTTACATTTAGCTAATCAAATTGTAGCCTATGAGAATTCTAATTATTGAAGACGAAAAATCATTACGAGAAGATGTCGTTGATTATTTAACCGAGAACGGATATAAATGTGATTTTGCAACTACCATTAAAAGTGCACTTCAAAAATTAAATGATGTAGTCTATAGCTGCGCATTAGTAGATGTAGGTTTGCCGGATGGATCAGGAATTGACATCGTTGAACATATCAAAAAGCATAATCCTGAAATGGGGGTGATTATTGTAACAGCTAAAAATGCCTTAGAAGATAAACTACAAGGCTTAAAAATTGGTGCAGATGATTATTTAACAAAACCTTTTCATTTATCTGAATTAAGTGCACGTATTTATTCAGTGTTACGTCGTCGTAATTTTGGAGGTAAGAATACTTTAACTTTTGATGGGCTAGAAATTGATACGACTGAGAAAAAAGTTATCGCTAATGGTAATCAATTACAATTGACAAAAAAAGAGTATGAAATTCTAGTTTATTTAGCAAGTAACCCAACGCATTTAATTACTAAAGAAGCACTAGCAGATGCTATTTGGGGAGACAAAGCTGATATGGCAACCTCATTTGATTTCGTATATAGCCAAATTAAAAATCTAAAGAAAAAATTAAACGAAGCTGACTTAAAAAACTATATTAAAGTCGTATACGGAATGGGATATAAGTTTAAAGACTAGTTCTTTATTATGAAGCTTCTTACAAAATCAAATATCTATACAACTATTACTACTGTATTACTTTTTGCTATTAGTATTTTTGTAGTTTATCAAGTTATCCTTATTAGATTAGATACTGAAGTAGATAAACAATTATTGTCTGCAAAAGAAAAAATTGTTAAAGGCCTACAAGACGGAATTTCACCAAATGCTTATTTTTCTAATATTGGTCAAAAAATATATGTCAAAAAAATTGATTATCGAACGATGTATGGAAATCAATTTATTGAATATATTCAAAAAAACCCAAAAGACCCTTCTAATGATGGAGATATTACGCAAAGAGAATTATTGTTTCAAACAGATGTTAATGGAAATGTATATGAAGTCACTGTTTGTAATTCGTTAACTGAAGGAAAAAAAATCGGTGATTATATTGCCGTTGTCGTTTTAATATTTCTTGTGATATCTGTTGTTATTTTATTTTTATTAAACCGTTTAATATCAGCGTTTATTTGGTCGCCATTTTATGATACATTGACTAAAATTAAAACTTGGAATATTAAAAAGAATGAAACTTTAAATTTTAAAGAAACAGATATTGATGAATTTTATTTACTTAATGACACCGTGAAAGATTTGACTCATCAAATACAAGATGATTACCATAATTTAAAAGAATTTACCGAAAACGTTTCTCATGAAGCGCAAACCCCTTTATCTATTATTAGTACTAAATTGGAGTTGTTAATGCAGGAAACTAATTATAATGAAAAACAACATAAGTTGTTAGTTCAAATTTATAATGCAACACAGCGGATGCATAAGCTCAACGAAGGGTTAATTTTACTTACCAGAATTGAAAATAAACAATTTATTGAAACTAATTCCATAGAATTAACTCAGGCCATTGATGAAAAAATAGAAGTCTTAGAAGATTTTATTGAGGCTAAACAAATTACAGTGCAAACGCAGTACAATAAAAAAATAATAAAAGAAATCAACCCAAATTTATTGACTATTTTATTAAATAATTTACTTATTAATGCCATCAAATATAATTTGGAAGAACATGGTACTATAAAAATTACCGTTGATGAAGATTCTTTTTCGGTTGAAAACACTAGTTATATAGATAAAATTAATCGTCAATTTTTATTTGATCGATTTAATAAAAATTCTATTTCTGGATCATTAGGTTTAGGATTATCTCTTATTAAGAAGATTGTAGATTTTTATAATTGGCAAGTAACATACACGTATAAAGATGGCATCCATAAATTTAAAATTTATATGTAGTTTCGTTTCTCAAAATTAAATGTATGAATACTTCTATTTGGCATCAAGAACCTAATTTATCATCAATAAATGCATTAAATGATCATACATTAGGCCATAATCTTGGAATTGTTTTTACAGAAGTGGGTCCAAATTATTTGGTAGCAACGATGCCTGTGGATGAAAGAACAAAACAACCATTTGGCCTTTTGCATGGAGGTGCAAATGTAGCACTGGCAGAAACGTTAGGAAGTGTGGCGTCGCTTCTCGTTATAAATAGTGAAGTTTTTATTGGTGTTGGAGTTGAAATTAATGCCAATCATATAAAAGCAGTCATGCATGGAAAAGTTAAAGGCATTTGTTCTCCATTAAATATTGCCGGTAAAAATCACGTTTGGGAAATAAAGATCTATAATGAAGCAAATGAGCTCACTTGTGTTTCAAGATTTACCTGTACCATTATTCCTAAAAATAAATTTGCAGGTTAATTTGCATCAGATGAATAAAGTTATTTTCTTATTCCTAAGTTTTATTTCTACTTCTGTAATAGCTCAAACTAAACTAAAACCTTTTTTTGATGCACATGAATTTATTGATGTTTTACATCTAGAGTGGGCTCATCAAGACAGTAGCAGTAAATATTCACCTCATGCGTTACCAAATAATTATAAGCGTTTATATCGTTCCCCAGAAGTTGGACTAAAAAATAAATTTGATTTTTGGCTTCGTGATGATTCTGTTGGAGTTATATGTTTAAGATATACCGTTGGCGGCACAAGTTGGTTGGAAAATTTTTATAGTGGAATGATTAATGCCAAAGGCACTATGCTTTTAAATGATTCAACCACGTTTAATTATAAATTTTCTGACGACGAGAAATCATTTGTGCATCATGGTTGGGCCATTGGCATCGCTCATCTAGCGCCGTTGGTTACCTCTGTTATAAACCAATATTACAAAAAAGGAGTGAAGGAATTTATTATTGTAGGTCATAGTCAAGGCGCTGCATTGTCTTTTTTAATGCGCTCTTATTTGAAATATGCCCCTGATTCAATTGTTCCAAAAGATATTATCTATAAAGTATACTGTTGCGCAGCTCCTAAACCAGGCAATTTATTTTATGCCTATGATTTTGATTTTATAACTAGAAATGGTTGGGCTTATCGAATTGTTAACACCTATGATTGGGTGCCGCAAACACCATTTTCTATTCAAACCATTTCTGATTTACATCCCACAAATCCTTTTATAAAACGAAAAGAAATTATGACTCGAAGAGTCAGTAAGCCATTAGTTAGATTCTATGTGAACCATGCTGTAAAGGATATGGAGGATGCTTCTGTAAAAACTAATCGTAAATACCATAAGTACCTTACTAAGCGAATGGGAATTTTTATAAAAAAGTCTTTAAAGGACTATCAAGGCCCTCCTATTGAAAAAAGTAATTTTTATATGCCTGCAGGCATTCCAATAATTCTTCAACCAGAGAGTTCGTATAATGAGAAATTTAAATTTGATGGAAAAAACGTGTTTTTACATCACATGTTTGAGCCTTATATCTATTTAACGGAGCTTTATTATATTAAAAAACAATAATTTAGCTATTGAAACACTCTAAATTATCCTATAAAAGGAATGTTTATCTAAAATCCGCTTATTGTTTATCAAAATCTGCTAAATTAGCCACGTTTTAAAAATAAAAATTTATGAAAAAAATAGTACTATTTATTATTACCTGCACGTTTTTGTTAAAACCAATTGCTAAAGCGGATGAGGGTATGTGGTTGCCAATGCTATTAGGTGAGCAAGTGTACGCCGATATGGTTAAAAAAGGCCTTAAAGTTTCAAAAGAACAATTATACAGTATGAATCAAGCTTGTATCAAAGATGCTATTATCATTTTTGGTGGAGGATGTACGGGTGAAATTGTCAGTAAAGAAGGATTAATTTTTACAAATCATCACTGTGGATATAGTGCTATTGCAGCAGCTAGTTCAGTAGACCATAATTATTTAAGAGACGGATTTTGGGCAAAATCTAAAACCGAAGAGATTTATGCGCCAGGTGTTCATGCTCAGTTTTTAATTAAAATAGTTGATGTAACTGATAAAGTAAACGAAAAAATTAAAGATATCCCTTCATTAGAACTAACTCAAAAGTTACCTGGAATCTTGTCAGAAATGGCAACTAAAGAAACAGAAGGTTCTGGGTATGAAGGTCGTATTGCTTCAATGTTCAAAGCAAATCAGTTTTTATTGTTTGTATATGAGCGTTATAAAGATGTGCGTTTAGTTGGAACTCCTCCTGAGAGTATTGGTAAATTTGGTGGAGATACAGATAACTGGGAATGGCCTCGTCATACTGGTGATTTTTCAATTTTTCGTGTTTATACAAATAAAGATGGTAAGGCCGCAGATTATGCAGCAGATAATGTTCCTTTAAAATCTAAATACTCATTACCAGTTTCTATTAAGGGAGTTAAAGATGGGGATTATACAATGATTTGGGGATACCCAGGCGGGACTAATCGTTATGAAACATCGTTTGGAGTGAAATTAAAAACAGACATTGAAAATCCTTCATTAGTAGATTTACGCGATGCTCGTTTAAAATTTATGCTTGAAGAAATGAAAAAAGACCCAGCAGTTAAAATTCAACTAGCAGGTAACTATGCAGGTATTGCTAACTATTGGAAGTTTTTTGATGGCGAATCAAAACAGTTATTAAAGTTTAAAACCTACGAAGAGAAACAAACCAATGAAGCAGCGTTTTTAGCTTGGGCAAAAGGCAAACCTGAATTTGAAAATGTATTTAATGAGTATAAAAAAATATATGATGCTTGGAGACCTTATTCTAAGCAACGTGTGTATATGATTGAAGGTATTTTTGGTTCTCCGTTAATTGCTTTCGCCTCTTCACTTCAAAAACTAGATGGAACTTTAAGTAAAAAAGACGTTACGAAAGAAGAAATAGCAAAGGCTATTGATGCTGCGAAAACAGCTCGTACAAATTTTATAAAAGGAGAAAATGTTGTTTCTGATAAAAATATTTTAGCATTTGTTACTCAAGCATTTTATAATGATATTGATGCTTCTCAGCATCCAACTGCATTTTACGCCATGGTGAATGGTAAATTTGGAGACTTAAAATCTAAATCTACTTATGAGGCATTTTCAAATTATGTGTTTTCAAATACAGCATTTTTAGACAATACTAAATGGGATGCTATGATGGCTAATCCTGATACCGCTTCTTTACATAAAGATCCTGCTTTTATGATGGCAAATGCATTTAACACAAATTTTAATTCTAAATATGCTAAGGCATATTCTGATTTCAATGCTCAAAATTTTGTATTAGGTAAAACGTATTTAAAAGGAATTTTAGAAATGAATAAGGGTAAAAAAATGTACCCAGATGCAAATTTTACAATGCGTGTTAGCTTCGGTAACGTTAAATCATATTCACCAAAAGATGCTGTAAAATATAGTCACATTTGTACGTTAAGTGGTGTACTAGAAAAGTATAAACCAGGAGATTATGAATTTGATGCTCCAGCTAAATTAATTGAATTAGCAAAAGCAAAAGATTTTGGCCAGTATATGGATGAATCTGCTAAAGACATTGTTGTATCTTTTATTAGCTCTAATGATATTACAGGAGGAAACTCAGGATCTCCAGTTTTAAATGCTAAAGGCGAATTAATAGGCTTAGCATTTGATGGTAATTATGAAGCGTTAAGTCATAAAATCAAATTTGACAAAGATTTAAATCGTACAATTAATTTAGATGTTCGTTATTTACTTTGGGTTGTAGAAAAACTTGGAGGAGCATCTAATATTATTGCTGAATTAGATTTAAGAAAATAAAAACATTTATGTGATAATGCATTAAGCCCGTTTATTTAAACGGGCTTTTTTTTATGTTTTATATTGCCTATAAAGAGTTGTATATTTGATAAAGATTATAGATGTATGAATTTCATTGTAAAACTTTTTATTTCAACCTTTGCAGTATTAATTACTGCTTATTTTTTAAATGGCGTTACCATTGGTAATAACCAATTTTATAGTGGAAGTTCGCCAGAGTTAAATAAATTTGTTACTGCTCTTTTGGTAGCAGTGGTGTTGGCTTTTTTAAATACCATCGTCAAACCAATTTTAACGGTATTATCATTGCCAATTACATTTTTTACATTAGGCTTGTTTTTATTAGTAATTAATGCTTTAATCATTCTGTTTGCAGATAAGCTGGTTGATGGATTTAGAGTGGATGGCTTTTGGACAGCGCTGTGGTTTAGTTTAGTCTTATCTTTGGTGAGTGGATTTTTGGAACTATTTAACGACAAGAAAGAACCTGAATAGTGCTTAATTCTTGATGTTTTTTGAGCCTTGCCGCAGGCCGTTAAAAAACGTTAAGCCCTAAAAAAAACTCGCATTTACTTTATTACATTTGTTAATAATGAACAAGCATAATTTAGGAATCATATCTGTTTTGGTAGGCGTAGCATTAATTGCCCTTATTGCGGTTCAGATCTATTGGATTAAAAGTTCAGTTAAATTAAAAGAGGAAGAATTTGAACGTTCTGTTAAAGAAGCTTTAAAATCAACATCTAATAAACTCGAAAAAATTGCAACGGCTAATAAAATTGCAAAAAAAATAAAATTACGTAAACAAGGTGTTCGTATTACTAAACCAGGAATTGTTACAGTCAATAACCCCAGTGGAAGTGATGTTCAGGTTCGTATTTTTGAGGAATTAAGTACAGATTCATCAGGGATTATTACGAGTAAAATGTCTCAAAAAGAATTCATTGGAGATTCTATTAATTCTAAAAATCATTTTTTGCCTTACGAATTATTAAATGCTTCCCAAACTTCATCAAAAAGTATTGAAAACTTGCGAGATGAATTGTTTCAAACTAAAAAAGAAATTGTTAATGATTTATTTGATGAGTTAATTAGTATCAACGTCTACAAAGATTATAAACCAAAAGTTGATTCGTTGATGTTAGATACTATTCTTCGTCAAGAACTATTAGCAGAAGGCATTACAACCAATTTTGTTTACTCTATATCTAGTCGATTAACTGATTCTAAAATTAATGGCAATTATAAAGATGCTCAAAAAGATTGCGATTCAACAGGATGTTCTATAAAAATTAATTTATCGCCTAATAATGTATTTGTTACGCCTCAATATTTAAGTGTGCAATTCCCTAATCAAAAAAATTATTTATTAAAAACCATGTGGATGATGTTAGGGGTCTCCTTAATGGTCATTTTGATATTAATTTTTGCATTTTATTACACAATAGCCACCATTTCTCGTCAAAAGAAATTATCTGTCATTAAAAATGATTTTATTAGTAATATGACGCATGAGTTTAAGACTCCCATTAGCACCATTTCGTTAGCGGCAGAGATGTTGAATGATGATTCGGTAACAAAGACGCCCGAAAAGCAGCAGCGCTTTGTAAAGATGATTAGAGACGAAAATAAGCGTTTAAGTATTTTAGTGGAAAGTATCCTTCAAACATCTATTTTAGATAAAGGAGAATTTAAATTAAAGCGAAGCGACTTTGATGTGCATGAGATTGTAAATCAAGCTATTCAAAACACTCAATTATTAATTGACCAACGTCAGGGGATAATCACTAAACAATTAGAGGCAGTTAATTGTATTATTAATGCTGACAAGGTGCATTTAACAAATATTATTTTTAATTTGATTGATAACGCTATAAAATACACAAAAGACAATCCAAACATACTAATTACAACAAAAGATACGTTACTAGGGATAGAAATTAGTATAAAGGATAATGGAATAGGGATTAGTAAAGAGAATCAACGTAAAATTTTTGATAAATTTTACAGAGTACCTACAGGAAATGTGCATAATGTCAAAGGTTTTGGATTAGGCTTAAGCTATGTTCAAGCCGTTGTTCAAAAACATCATGGCACTATTCATGTTGACAGTGAATTAGGAAAAGGTAGTACATTTAAAATTGTCATGCCCTATAAAACCAATAATAACAACGCATAATAACCAATAAATTGAAAGAAGAATTATGGAAAATGTAAAAACACAAATACTGCTAGTGGAAGATGATCCCAATTTAGGAACACTATTACAAGAATATCTAGAGGCTAAGGGCTTTGAAACAAAGTTAGCTACAGACGGCAAAAAAGGCTTTGATGCATTTTGCAAACAGGAGTTTGATTTATTACTTCTGGATGTGATGATGCCTGTTAAAGATGGTTTAACTCTAGCTAAAGAAATCAGAGTAACAGATAAAAATGTGCCTATTATTTTCTTAACTGCTAAAAGCATGAAAGAGGATACAATAGAAGGATTTAATGCAGGCGCTGATGATTATATTACCAAACCATTTAGTATGGATGAGCTCTTAGCTCGAGTTACTGCGGTTTTAAGAAGAAGTAATAAACAGAGAGTTCACAATACAGATGACGTGACCTTTAAAATTGGTAGTTATACGTTTAATTCTGATACACAAATATTAATTAATAGTGGCTCAGAGCAAAAATTAACGACTAAAGAAAGTCAGTTAATGCGTTTGTTGTGTGTTCATAAAAACGATGTATTAGATAGAAATTTTGCATTAAAAACGATTTGGCACGACGACAATTACTTTAATGGTCGAAGTATGGATGTTTATATTGCTAAACTTCGCAAGTATCTTAAAGACGACTCTAAAGTTGAAATAGTTAATGTACATGGCAAAGGTTTTAAACTATTAGTTAACTCATAGTTTATAGGCTTAAAAATTAGGGAATTCGCATAAAAGTGGTTTATTTTGTATAAAATAAACCACTTTTTTAATTTTGTATAATCCACTCAATATCTCAGATATTATCTCTGCTAAATTATTAGGTCAGTCAGATTGTATTATTAAACATTTATTGATAGATAGCAGACAGTTAACAGATCCTTTACATAGTGTTTTTGTAGCCCTAACTTCTGAACGAAATGATGGTCATCAATATGTTTTAGGATTAAGTCAAAAAGGTGTTAAAGTATTTATTGTTAATCATATCCCTGAAAATTGTATTGGGACACCTGAAGATATTTGTTTTTTAATAGTGCCAGATACATTAAAAGCACTTCAGCAATTAGCAACTTATCATCGAACAAAATTCATGCTCCCAATTATAGGTGTAACTGGTAGTAATGGTAAAACAATTGTTAAAGAATGGTTATATCAACTTTTAAAATCAGATTATCATATAGCACGAAGTCCTAAAAGTTATAATTCTCAAGTTGGAGTTCCTTTATCGGTATGGCAATTAAGTCAAAAACATACACTTGGTATTTTTGAAGCTGGTATTTCTAAGGTAGGCGAAATGCCATTATTACAAAAAATTATTCAACCAACGATTGGTGTTTTTACGTCATTAGGCACGGCGCATGACGAAGGATTTAAAGGTAGTTCGGAAAAGTTGAAAGAAAAATTGCAGTTATTTTCACAATGCCAAAAAGTGATTGTGAATGCACTTTCCTTAAAAGAGGAACATCAGGAATTATTAAATCATCAAATGTTTTTAATTTCTAGAGCAGAAAATGCCACACTTCAAATTCTGCAGATTGAAAACTTATTCACGCATACTATTATTTTAGGTAAATATAAAGGGGAACAAATCAGTATTAATATCCCTTTTACAGATTCTGCAAGTGTTGATAATGCTATCACTTGTTGGGCTGTCTTATTACATCTAAACATTGGTCAGAAAGAAATTGAACATCGAATGCAAACGTTGCAAGCTGTGGCTATGCGATTGGAATTAAAATTAGGAAGTAATAATTGCGTGTTAATTAATGATTTTTATAATTCAGATATCAATGCTTTAGAAATCGCTTTGCATCATCAAAAACAGCAGCATCGCGGAGGAAAAAAAATCGTGATACTTTCTGATATTGAGCAAAGTGGAAAATTAGGATGGGAATTATATAGTCATGTATCAGATTTAATGGCACAATTTCATGTAGATATTATTATAGGAATTGGCAAAGAAATATCCTCTCAAAAATCCTTATTCAAAGAAAATTCATATTTTTTCGAAAACACGCAGTCATTTTTAAAAGATTATAAGGCAAACCCATCCTTACAGTTTCATCATGCTATTATTTTATTAAAGGGCGCTAGAAGTTATGGGTTTGAAGAAATCAGTAAACAGCTTCAGCAAAAAAGCCATGATACTGTTCTTGAAATTAATTTAAATCGATTAGTTCATAATTTAAATTTTTATCGTTCTCAAATTAATAACGACACTCAATTTATGTGTATGGTTAAGGCAACTGGATACGGAAGTGGCAGTACAGAAATTGCATTCACGCTTCAACATCACCATGCCAATTATTTAGCAGTAGCATACGCTGATGAAGGTGTTGAATTAAGAAAAGCTGGAATTCATTTACCAATAATGGTCATGAGTCCTGAAGAATCATCGTATGATGACATGATTGAATATCATTTAGAGCCTGAGATTTATTCGTTTAAAGTGGCCAAAGAATTTTTAAAAGCCTTGCAATTAAAAGCCATTTCGGAACCATATCCTGTGCATCTAAAATTAGATACAGGAATGAAACGATTAGGATTTGAATCTCATCAGATAAACGAATTATGTCACTTATTAAAAACGGAACATTTATTTAAAGTAAAAAGTATATTCTCACATTTGGTAGCTAGCGACGATAAGACATTTGATGAATTTACAAAAAATCAAATTTCCTTATTCGAACGCTTAGCACACCAAATAGAAGAAAATATAGGATACCAGACATTAAAACATATTTGTAATTCTGGCGCGATTACACGTTGGAAAAATGCCCACTACAATATGGTGCGCCTAGGTATAGGAATGTATGGTGTTGGATTTAATGACATCGAAAAACATAATTTAGAAAACATCAGTTCGTTAAAAACTCGAATTTCTCAATTAAAAAATTTAGAGTGTGGTGATACAGTAGGCTACAATAGAAAAGGGATAGCAATGAACTCAACAACGATTGCTACAATTCCTATTGGTTATGCCGACGGATTTAGCAGAAAATTGGGTAATGGTCATTTTTCAGTATTTGTTAATCAAAAGCCATGTAAAACTATAGGGAATATCTGCATGGATATGTGCATGATAGACGTTACCAATGTGGATTGTAAAGAAGGAGATGAAGTGGTTATTTTTGAAAATAATGAACAATTAATGCAATTATCCAAAGCAATGGATACGATTCCTTATGAAGTATTAACGAGTATTTCAACCCGTGTTAAAAGAGTTTACATTCAAGAGTAAACAATGGTCACAATTCATGAAATTATTTTTTAGTACATATAGAAATTCATTTATAATTATCCTATTCTTTATTTTGGCAGAATGGATTATTAATCCAATAGGCGAATTTTCTTTGAATGACGATTGGGCATATGCAAAGTCTGTAGAAACATATATTCATAAAGGGTGTTTCGAAATTGGTTATTGGCCAGCAATGACATTATATGCTCATGTTTTATGGGGTGTATTATTTGTGAAAATATTTGGATTTTCTTTTACCGTTTTACGATTTTCAATATTGCTATTAGGATTAGGATCAATTTTGATTATTCAAAAATTAGCATTCCAAATCACACAAAATAGACAAACGGCTTTACTCTCAAGCTTAGTTATTTTTGTTAGCCCATTATTTATGAATCTAAGTAATTCATATATGACGGATGTGTCTTTTTTATTTAGTGTTTTAGCAAGTGTGTATTTCTTTTATCAATGTTTTTATACTGATAAATTAAAATATGTATACCTAGGTTTTCTTTTTTATGTCATTGCATTATTTGTGAGACAACTTGCCGTAACTGTTCCTTTAGCATTTATTGCAATTTGTTTATTGGATGTCGTATTTAATAAAACAACATTAAAATTATTGGTTGTTTCTATGGCATTATTTTTTGGCTCATTAGTAATTTTATTTTTTTTCGAAAAAAGCATTTATCCTAGTTTAAGTGATTTTTCTTCTTATCAAGGGATATTCTTTTCTAAAAGTAAAATTCAAATTACGTCCTTAGATTTTTTCGATAATTTATACAAGCGTTTTTCTTTACTTTTATTATACGTAGGATTAACAGTTTTTCCAATTTTAATAATTAATATAAAAACATTATTTATAGATGCTTATAATTCGAGTTTAATTAGAAAAGGATTGGCTTTATTGTTTATTATTTTGATATGTGTTGTATACCATCTTTTTCCTATTGGTAATGTGTTATATAATTCAGGAATAGGTTTAGAAACCACTCCTGATACATTTCATTTTAAAATGAATATCGAACACACCTACAATCCAATCTTATTTGAAACCATTCGAGTAATAAGTTTATTAGGGGCAACGTTATTTATTTTGCAAATTATTAATCATAGTAAAGATAAAGCTTCAGAGAACTGGTTTTCACAAAAAAACAAATTCTCGCTTTTTATTGGATTGATTTTACTTGCATATGTTTTTTTATTCGCGATGTTTTCAAGCTTTTATGATCGTTATGCCTTATCATTTTTTTCATTGGCGTTGTTATTAATGGTTAATCAAATTAATTTTAAATTAAATAAACCAAGGTTTGTCATGATAGTATTATTCATATATAGCCTATTTTCTATATTAGCAACCAAAGATTATTTTAATTATAATAGAATTAAAGAAAACATCATCACCGATTTGACACAACATCGCCATGTGAAGGTGGACGATATTCATGGAGGATTTGAGTTTATGATGTGGAACTTTTATGAAAAAGATGGTTGGAATAGGTATTGGGATCATAGAGGATACAACTATCAAATTACATTTGGAGAAAATTTGGAACCTTATCATACCATCGAAAAACATCCTTACAGAAGATACTTTCCTTTTAAAGTAGATACCTTATATTTAATTAAAAAAGATGAGGAGTAGTTTATTATTTATTAGTACACTGTTTTTCTTGTCTTGTCAAGAAAGCAAACAAAAAGAGGCTTTAAAAGAAGCGACTTTTGTTGAGGTAGCTCCTATTATTTACAAAAACTGTACCCCTTGCCATAGAGCTGGGGAGAGTGGCCCTATTGAATTCACAAGTTACGAGGCGATTAAAAAAAACGCAAATAAAATAAAGTTTGTCACACAAACTCGCTATATGCCACCATGGCCAGCTGATGCTTCTTATACGCATTTTATTAATGAAAGAGCTTTAACAAAAGAAGAAATAGATTTAATTAAAACATGGGTTGATAAAGGCGCTCCTAAAGGAGATGAATCTAAAATAATTTCTTTACCACAATTTTATACTGGATCATTTTTAGGAAAGCCAGATACTGTGATTAGATATTTGAAACCTGTTCCAATTAAAGGGAATGGCGCTGATCATTTTTATATTGTTAAATTACCTATGCAATTAGCCAAAGATACGTTTGTGCGATATTTTGAATTTGTTCCTAATCATCGGAAGTTAGCTCATCATATTAACGGACATTTAATAAGCTATGAGACAGGAAAGAAAAAAGATATCGTAACCGGTATTACTCATGCTTTAGATGATTTTTCAGACTATAAGGAACTATTTACTCAAATGAATATTTTAAACGATGACGGTACTTTTCCAGTTTTAAACCCTAACACAGTTTACTTTTTACCTGGATATTCACCAGTGAATTATCCAGATGGCATTGGAGGTTATAAAACCAATAAAACGTCTTTAGTGCTGCTTAAAAACATTCATTACGGACCAAGCAATATTGATGTTTTAGATAGTTCTTATATTAACGTGTTTTATGGACCAAAACCTAAACGTCCTATTATTGAAACACAATTAGGTACCTTTGGTATTTCTAAAATTGAACCAGAATTAATTTTACTCCCAAATAAGATTCAAACATTTCATACTCAGGCTGCATTACCAATAGATATCTCTTTGCTTTCGGTTAATCCACATTTACATTTATTAGGAAAATCGTTTTTGGCTTTTGCAATTCAGCAAAATGGCGATACCATTCCTTTAATTAAAATCAACAAATGGGATTTTAGATGGCAGTATTATTATACCTATGAGCATCCTATTATTATTAAAGCAGGAACGGTTATTCATGCTTATGCTACATTTGATAACACCGATAAAAATCCATTTAATCCAAATCATCCTCCAAAAGTTGTCACACAAGGAGAAGGCGTAAGAAGTATGCAAACGACTGAAGAGATGTTTCAGTTTATTTTTTCTTACTTGCCTTATCAACCTAGGGATGAAAAAATGGATTTAAATAAAAAATAGTATTTTTAGATAATTAAATGACACCAAAACTATACATAGTTCCAACGCCTATTGGTAATCTTCAAGACATGACCTTTAGAGCCATATCGGTTTTAAAATCAGTGGATTTAATTTTAGCAGAAGATACTCGTAATACCATTCATTTATTACGTCATTTTGAAATTGAAAGACCTTTGCGATCTTACCATGCGCACAACGAACACGCCACGGTGGAGCAAATCGTTGAAATGATTGAATCTAATAAATCAGTGGCATTAGTTTCGGATGCTGGAACACCAGCAATCTCTGACCCTGGTTTTTTATTAGTGCGCGAATGCATTAAACACGGTGTAGCAGTTGAAACATTACCAGGAGCCACAGCTTTTGTTCCGGCATTGGTGAACAGCGGTTTACCTTGCGACAGTTTTGTATTTTACGGATTCTTACCACAAAAAAAAGGAAGACACACCAAACTGCTTTCTTTAAAAGAAGAGACTCGCACGATGGTGTTTTATGAATCACCATTTAGATTAGTGAAGTTATTAGAAGAGTTTAAAGAATATTTAAGTGGGGATAGACAAGTCTCTGTATCGAGAGAACTATCCAAGATGTTTGAAGAAAATGCACGCGGCACAGTGGATGAATTAATTGCCCACTTTAAATCGAAGACGGTGAAAGGTGAAATTGTGGTTGTGTTAGCTGGGAAAGAAGATTGATGATGTTATTTCACCTCATATTATAGTTTGTTTGTCTATTTTAAATTTAATGAGTGAATAAACTCGTAAATTTAATTAATCAAAATATACTACATGAAAAAACATATTTCTATAAGTGCAGTTGTATTAATGTTAAGTCTAACATTTACATCTTGTAAAAAACATAAACAGGGTACTGTAAACTACCAAACTATTGAAATTAATTTAGATGCTAATAGAACGTATCAATATAATTTTGGAGATGGTAAGAAAGATTTATTGATTACCAAGCAATCATCTTCTTATGTCGTTAGTGAGATTGATAGATTAAACGAAACTAATTTGTTTAACTATAGCCCAAAATTAAACACTGCAAGCGATGAAGTTGAGGTAACATTATTTGAGGAAGAAGAGCATCATGGACATGGCGGGCAAGGCCATCATGGTGGAAATGGTAATTGCCAAAATCATCCTGAAAATAATAATAGCGAGCATCATGATGCAGATGATGACAGAACCATTTATATATTTAAGTTTAATGTGGTTCATACATCAACATCTTCAAGCACAAAATCTGCTGCATCTGAAATGTAGTTTTAATTATTTTAAAATATTTTTTTAAAGCTTTTTTATAAATAAAACAATGATTTAGATAATTAATGTTAGTAGTATAAAAAGTAAAGAAATTACCTAAACAAAAACGCCCCACATTACTGTGAGGCGTTTTTTATTTATTAAGTTAAATGATGATTACATCATTCCACCCATTCCACCCATGCCTGGGTTACCCATTGGCATTGCTGGAGCATCTTCTTTTTTCTCTGCTAATACACAGTCTGTAGTCAACAACATAGCTGCTACAGAAGCTGCGTTTTCTAATGCAATACGGCTTACTTTAGTAGGATCAATAACACCTGCTTTTAATAAGTTTTCGTATTTCTCAGTACGAGCATTGAAACCATAATCGTCTTTTCCTTCTTTTACTTTTTGAACGACAATAGAACCTTCGATTCCACAGTTAGCACAAATTTGACGTAAAGGTTCTTCAATAGCACGACGTACAATTTGAATACCAGTATTCTCATCTTCGTTAGCACCTTTTAATTTTTCTAAAGAGGCAATTGCACGAATGTAAGCAACACCACCACCCGGTACAATACCTTCTTCAACTGCTGCACGAGTAGCTGCTAAAGCATCGTCCACACGATCTTTTTTCTCTTTCATTTCAACTTCAGTAGCTGCACCAACGTAAAGTACGGCAACACCACCAGCTAACTTAGCTAAACGCTCTTGTAATTTTTCTTTATCGTAATCAGATGTCGTAGATTCTATTTGAGCTTTAATTTGATTCACACGCGCTGTGATATCTGCTTTTTTACCTGCACCACCAACGATTGTTGTATTGTCTTTATCAACAGTTACTTTTTCTGCTTTTCCTAAGAAAGTTAAGTCAGCGTTTTCTAATAAGAAACCTCTATCTTCTGCAATAAAAATACCACCAGTTAAAATAGCTAAATCTTCTAACATTGCTTTTCTTCTATCACCAAATCCTGGAGCTTTTACTGCACAGATTTTTAAGTTAGAACGTAAACGGTTTACAACTAATGTTTGTAAAGCTTCTCCGTCAATATCTTCAGCAATAATTAAAATTGGTTTACCTGTTTGTACTGCTTTTTCTAATACAGGCAATAATTCTTTCATCGAAGAGATTTTCTTCTCGTAAATTAAAATTAATGGGCTATCTAAAACAGCTTCCATTTTATCTACGTCAGTAATAAAATACGGAGAGATATAACCTCTGTCAAATTCCATACCTTCAACAACCTCAACAGTTGTATCAGTACCTTTTGCTTCTTCAACTGTAATAACACCTTCTTTTTTTACTTTAGCCATTGCTTCAGCAATTAATTTACCGATAGTGCTATCGTTGTTTGCAGAAATCGTTGCAACTTGTTCAATTTTTTTATTGTCGTTACCAACGTTTTGAGATTGTACTTTTAAGTTAGCAACTACTGCTTCAACTGCTTTGTCGATACCGCGTTTCAAATCCATTGGATTTGCACCAGCAGCTACATTTTTTAAACCACCAGTTACGATAGCTTGAGCTAATACAGTAGCAGTCGTAGTTCCATCACCAGCTGCATCAGCCGTTTTAGAAGCAACCTCTTTTAATAACTGCGCACCCATGTTCTCCACTGGGTTTGATAATTCGATTTCTTTAGCTACCGTCACACCATCCTTAGTAATTGCTGGTGAGCCAAATTTTTTATCGATAATAACGTTTCTTCCTTTAGGACCTAAAGTTACTTTTACTGCATTTGCTAATGCATCAACTCCGCGCTTTAAAGCGTCGCGAGCTTCTATGTTAAATGTGATGTCTTTTGCCATTTTTAAAAATGTTTAGTTGTTTAAATTGTAATTAGATAATTGCGTAGATATCGCTTTCGCGCATAATTAATAAATCTTTTCCGTCTACTTGAATTTCAGTTCCTGCGTATTTTCCGTATAAAACAGTATCGCCAACTTTTACAGTCATTGGTTCATCTACTTTACCGTTTCCTACAGCTAATACTTTACCTTTCATTGGTTTTTCTTTTGCTGTGTCAGGGATAATTAATCCACCTGCTGTTTTTGTTTCTGCTGGAGCCGCTTCAACTAATACTCTATCAGCTAAGGGCTTTACATTTACAGTTGTACTTGATTTTGCCATAATTATGTGATTTTAATAATTTAAATTTTACGGTTGCTTGTTGTCTAAAAATGTGCCAATTGACTTTTTTTAGTATTAAGGCGACAATATTACCGTTTTTAATTGGCACTAAATAAAAAATGTCAGTCTGTTGACACAAACTGACATTTTTAAGATATGTTTTTATAGGATTATTTCCCTACTTTACTTCCATCATAGGCCCACTTAATCCAAATAGATCCCCAAGTAAATCCTCCACCAAAAGCAGATAGAATCAAGTTGTCTCCTTTTTTAAATAATTTTTCGTAATCCCATAATAATAATGGAATGGTACCAGCTGTGGTATTGCCGTAACGTTCAATATTCATTAACATTTTATCAGAACTTAAGCCCATTCGATTAGCGGTCGCTTCACAAATGCGCTTGTTTGCTTGATGTGGCAATAACCATGTGATATCATCTGATTTTAAATTATTTTTAGTCATGATATCAGCACTCACTTCTGCCATGTTCACAACGGCATGTTTAAATACCGTTTGCCCTTCTTGATGAACGTAATGCATTTTTTTATCAATGGTTTCGTGCGTAGGAGGATTTAAAGACCCACCAGCTTCTTGGTATAAAAAGTTGCGACCAGCACCATCACTTTTTAAAATAAAATCTTGAATTCCATTTTCATCTTCTGATGGTTCAAGTAACACAGCGCCACCGCCATCTCCAAAAATGACACAAGTTGCACGGTCTTCATAATTTAAAATAGCACTCATTTTATCAACGCCAACAATCACCACCTTCTTGTATTTACCAGTTTCAATAAATTGAGAACCGGTAGCTAATGCAAAAATAAATCCTGAGCAAGCTGCCGATAAATCATATCCCCAAGCATTTTTTGCGCCAATTTTATCACAAATAATGTTTGCAGTAGACGGGAAAATTAAATCGCCAGTAATGGTGCCAACAATTAATAAATCAATTTCATCAGCACCAATACCTCGCTTTTTCAAAAGTTCTTCAATTGCAAAAACCATCATATCTGATGTGGCTTTGCCTGGTTCTTTTAAAATACGTCTTTCTTTGATTCCAGTACGAGAGGTAATCCATTCATCGTTAGTGTCTACAAATTTGGCTAATTCATCATTAGTCATTACAAAATCAGGAACATGGCCACCAACGGCAGTAATTGCTGCTCTTATCATTATTGAAATACGTTTTTAATTTTTTCGTTTAAGTTTGCTTCAGTGATGTCTTTACTTAACACCATCATATTTTTAAATGCTAATGGTGTTGATTTACCATGTGCAATCATCACATTAGAGTTGATGCCTAAAATAGGAGTGCCACCGTATAATTCATAATTGAATTTATCAAAATACTCATCACTACGGTTGCGTCGTTTAATCATTGAATAAAAAGCTTCAGCCGTTTTTAATAAAACGTTACCAGTAAAACCTTCACATACAATGACATCTGCTTTATCTTCAAACACCTCAATACCCTCTACATTACCAACAAAATTAAAATCTTTAGTATCCTTCATTAAGGCATGAGCGGCTTGTGCGACTAAATTTCCTTTTTCAGGTTCTTCGCCAATATTTAATAGCCCAACTTTAGGGTTATCAATTTTATAAACCTCTTTTGCAAACACAGAACCTAAAATAGCAAATTGATATAATACATCTGGTTTACAATCAGCATTTGTGCCAACATCTAAAACAATTCCAAATCCACCATTCTCTTTTGGTAATATGGATGTTATGCATGGTCTAATAACACCAGGAACTGCTTTTACTGAAAACATGGAGCCCACTAACATCGCGCCTGTGTTACCAGCACTAGCAAAACATTGAATCTCATTTTCTTTTAATAATTTAAATCCAACGGCGATGCTACTTTGTGGTTTTTGAGCTAATGCTTTTGTTGGGTGTTCGCCCATTTCAATCACATCAGTTGCATGAATAAATTCAAATTTATCTTCGGAAATTCCTTTAGATTTTAAATGACTCTTAGCTTTTTCGCTATCACCAATCAATACCATTTTAACATCAGATGGCAATGAATCTAATGCCATGATAGCACCATCTATACAATTTGCAGGAGCAAAATCACCCCCCATTATATCTAATCCAATTTTCATACGATTATTGTGTTGTATTTAACTCTATTTCACCTTAAAATAGGCGTTAAAATCAAGCGACTAAGCAACTAATTTATGTGTAAATATCCAATAATTATGGGGCAAAGTTATTAACCTTGTTTACATAATCATCTATAAATGACCTAGATAATAGTTAGTTTAATCTAAAATACTGAGAATGTGAATGATAAAACTTTTAATGAAGTCTGTTATTAAAAAAAATGATTGTACTTTTGGCGAATGAGGATTGCAGAAATAGAAAACGAAATTGTTGAGGAATTTGAGCTGTTTGGAGATGATTGGGAAGGAAAATATGAGCATTTGATTGAATTAGGAAAATCATTAACAAAGATAGAAGAGTATTTAAAAATAGACGAGCGCATTATTAAGGGATGTCAAAGCAAAGTATGGCTTCATTCTGAAAAAAAAGATGGCTTAATTGTTTTTACTGCGGATAGTGATGCAATTATAACAAAAGGCATGGTGGCTTTAATGATAAGAGTCTTATCTCATCAAACACCGCAAGACATTGTTGCTGCCAATTTAGAGTTTATTAATAAAATAGGGTTAACCGAACATTTGTCTCCAACTCGCGCTAATGGCTTAGTGAGTATGATTAAACAGATGAAATTAGATGCCATGGCATTAAGCTAATAGAAAGGATGAGCAAAAAAGCTATTTCATGGATGATATTAATCTTACTGTCATTAGTTTGGGGAAGTTCATTTATGTTGATGAAACAAGGCTTGAGAGCTTTTACAAGTGATGAAGTTGCGGGACTTCGCATTACGATTGCTTCAGCATTTATGTTGCCATTTTTAATAGCACATTATAAAATTGATTTAAAAAAGAATATAAAAGGATTGTTATTAATGGGAGTTTTTGGAAATTTAATCCCTGCCTTTTTATTTACTAAAGCCGAAACTCAAATTAGTAGCAGTTTAACGGGCATGCTAAACGCTCTAACTCCTATGTTCACCATCATGATTGGCATGATTGCCTTTAATCATAAAATTTCCAAGAATCAAGTTCTAGGCGTTTTGATAGGCTTTGTTGGAGCCATTGCTCTAGTGGCGATGGGTGATCATGAAAACGATCAAACTAAAAATATCATGTATAGTTTGCTTGTGGCAGCGGCAACGTTATGCTATGCAATCAGTGTTAATGGAATCAAGGCGTATTTAGGACATGTTAACTCTTTAACAGCAACCGTTTGGTCGTTTACCTTAATTGGCCCAGTAGCAGCTATCTATTTGTTTGGATTTACAGATGTGATAGCGCATGCTACTCAACACCCTGAAGGCATGAGGTCTTTAGGATTTGTGAGCATCCTAGCAATTGTAGGATCTGCCCTTTCGGTGGTGGTATATAATACCTTAATCAAATTGTCAGGAACAGTCTTTGCGGCAAGTTGCACCTATTTAATTCCAATAGTCGCCATTGGTTGGGGGCTATTTGATGGAGAAATTATAAATTTAATGCAGGTTTTAGCTGTCATCGTGATTATTGCTGGTATTTGGATGATTAATTCATCAGGGAAATCCAAAGAAATAGATTCTATTAAATAGCTGATTATCAGTAATATAAATACTTCATTTTTCTGAAAGTCAAAAATAGCCTGCGTTTTAACTAAAATAAGTGTTCAAAATCTTTGTCGGATACAAAAAAGCACTTATCTTTGCCGTCCTTAAAAAAATTATTAACAATAAAAATTAACACTCATGTATGCAATTGTAGAAATAGCAGGGCAACAATTTAAAGTGGAACGTGGAAACAAAGTTTACGTTCACCGCCTAGATGCTAACGAAGGTGCTAAAGTGGAATTTGACAAAGTTTTCTTAATTGATAACGGCGGAAAAATCACTGTTGGTGCACCAACTGTTGATGGCGCAAAAGTTGTAGCCTCAGTAATCGAACACGTAAAAGGCGATAAAGTAATCGTTTTCAAAAAATTACGTCGTAAAGGTTACCAAAAATGGAACAATCACCGTCAACATTTAACTCAAATTTTAGTTCAAGGTATCTTAACTAAAGGAGAGACTTTAAAAGATGAATTAAAAGCTGAAAAATCAGTACGTGAGTTCTTAGCTCCAAGCCGCAGAAATCCTGTTGCTAAAGTTGAGGTTGTTGCTGAGAAAAAAGCACCTGCAAAAAAAGCACCTGCAAAAAAAGCAGCTAAAAAAACTGAAGAATAATTAAACATTAACCATTAAAATAATATACAATGGCACATAAGAAAGGGGCCGGTTCAACGAACAACGGCCGTGAATCACACAGTAAACGTTTAGGCGTTAAAATTTTCGGAGGGCAAGCTTGTGTTTCTGGAAATATTATCGTTCGTCAACGTGGTACAAAACACAATCCAGGAGTAAATGTAGGAATGGGAAAAGACCATACTTTATTTGCTTTAGTTGATGGAACTGTTGTTTTCAAAAAGAAACAAGATGACAGATCTTACGTTTCGGTTGTTCCTGCATAAGGGATAATAGAAGCTTAATTTATTAAGAACTTGAAGCCCTCCGAAACCGGTGGGCTTCTTGTGTTTAAGGCTGTTATTAAAAATAATCCTAAATCAGTTGAAATTTCATTTCAACTATTAATTTTGTCACACACAAAAAACCAATACTATGTTACAACTTAGTTACATCAGAGAGAATAAAGAAGACGTTTTAAAACGTTTAGCAATTAAAAATTTTAAAGATGCTGAAAATATTATTAATTCAATTATCGAATTAGATAATAATAGAAAATCAGCTCAACGTTTAGCCGATGATGTAAAAGCGGAAGCTAATGGTTTAGCAAAGCAAATTGGTGAGTTAATGAAATCAGGTAAGAAAGAGGAAGCAGAAACATTAAAAGCTAAAACTGCTGATTTAAAAGGGAAAGAAAAAGAGTTTGATGAAACATTAAAAACCATTGAACAAGATATTCATAAAATTTTAGTAACGGTTCCTAACCTGCCTAACATTACTGTGCCAGTTGGTAAAACTCCTGAAGATAACGAAGTAGTTAATGAACATGGTGCGATACCAACATTGCATGCTGGTGCAACACCACACTGGGAATTAACAACTAAGTATGATTTAATTGATTTTGAATTAGGTGTTAAGTTAACAGGTGCTGGTTTTCCTGTTTACAAAGGCAAAGGCGCAAGATTACAACGTGCTTTAATTAATTATTTTTTAGATAAAGCAACATCTAAAGGATACAACGAAGTGCAACCTCCTATTTTAGTAAATGCGGACAGTGGATATGGTACAGGCCAGTTACCTGATAAAGAGGGTCAAATGTATCACTGCCAAGTAGATGATTTATATTTAATACCAACGGCTGAGGTGCCTATTACTAATATGTATCGTGATGTCATTTTAAAAGAAAGTGATTTGCCAATTAAAAATTGTGGATACACTCCATGTTTTAGAAGAGAAGCAGGAAGCTACGGAAAAGATGTTCGCGGCTTAAATCGTTTACACCAATTTGATAAAGTAGAGATTGTACAAATTGCACATCCTGATAAATCATATGAGATTTTAGAAAACATGCGAGAGTTTGTGAGTAGCTTATTACAAGAACTAGAATTGCCATATCGTACATTAAAATTATGTGGTGGTGATATGAGTTTTGGTTCGGCATTAACTTATGATTTAGAAGTATGGAGTGCTGCGCAAGGACGTTGGTTAGAAGTAAGCTCTGTTTCTAACTTCGAAACATTCCAAACTAATCGTTTAAAATGCCGTTACAAAGATGCTAATGGAAAAACTCAATTGGCACATAGTTTAAATGGTAGCGCTTTGGCATTGCCACGTATTGTCGCTTCTTTATTAGAAAATAATCAAACAGAAGCTGGCATTAAAATCCCTAAAGTACTGGTGCCTTATACAGGCTTTGATATGATTAACTAATTTGTTATCATAAGTTTTAATAAGCGTAAGGATTATCCCTTACGCTTTTTTTATGAGTTAACCATTTAATGCACTCAAAACAATATCTCTCTTGCAATAGCGTTATATAATTTCTACATTAGTATCAATGAATATTTACTCTCGAAAGCAGCAATGGAAGTGGGCCTTATTGGTAGTGGCTATTGTCATTGTGTTTACATCATTATGGTACACTAATAAATTAGTGAATGGTATTAAAAATGATGAAGAAAAAAAAGTAAGATTATGGGCTGAAGCTGTTCAAAAAAAAGCAGGGCTAGTAAAATTTACCAACGACTTATTTCAAAAATTACAAACTGAAGAGCTTAAAAAAGCTGAATTATATGCATTAGCGACTAAACAATTAAGTTCGGATGTCTTTGGGGTATCAGAATTTGTATTAAAAGTATTGCAAGATAATACCACGGTGCCAGTTATTTTAACTGACGATAATGATGATATTACAGCTAGTAGAAATTTAGATTCGGCAACTGAACATAATCATGAAGCGCTTAAGAAAGAATTAGCCAATATGAAGGCTATGTATGAACCTGTGGTGATTGATGTATATAAAGGGAAGAAAAATTATTTATATCACAAAGACAGTCGTTTGTTTTCGGATATTAAAGTCGTGTTTGATAGTTTAATTAAATCATTTATTTCGGACGTGGCGATTAATAGCGCAGCAGTACCTGTTATCTATACTGACTCAACTAAAACAAATGTATTAGCTGTTGGTAATATTGATACTATAAAAATTAGTACACCTGAAAAATTGAGTGCAACCATTAAGGAAATGGAATTACAAAACACACCAATCCCGGTTGATTTAGGAGAAGGCTTTAAAAATTATATTTTCTACGAACAATCTCCTTTATTGACACAATTACAATATTATCCTTATGTGCAATTTGGGGTCATCGGTATCTTTTTATTAATTGCGTATATTTTATTTAGCGTATCACGTAAAGCGGAGCAAGACCAGGTATGGGTTGGAATGAGTAAAGAAACCGCGCATCAATTAGGGACTCCTTTATCTTCTTTAATGGCATGGACAGATTATTTACGTTCTAATGGGACGGATGAAAGTATTGTGAATGAAATGAACCGAGATGTGATGCGTTTAAATATGATTACAGAGCGTTTCTCTAAAATTGGCTCACAACCAACCTTGCAAGATGAAGATGTTTGTTTAGTGGTTAAAAACGCCATGGATTATTTAAAACAACGCACGTCCAAAAATGTAAACTATGTTTTAGAAATTCCAGACACTGAAATTCATGCGCAACTTTCTGTGCCATTATTTGAGTGGGTGATTGAAAACCTTTGTAAAAATGCGGTGGATGCGATGGATGGTAAAGGTGAATTTAAAGTCACGATTATGGATATACCTGAGGGTGTTGCTATTGACTTAGCCGATACCGGAAAAGGTATTCCAAAATCAAAACATAAATCTGTTTTTAAACCGGGCTATACAACCAAAAAAAGAGGTTGGGGCTTAGGCTTATCTTTATGCAAACGCATTATTGAAAACTACCATGACGGTAAAATATTTGTGCTTCATAGCGAAGAAGGAAAAGGTACAACCTTTAGAATTATTTTGAAGAGGGGGTAATTAGACATTGCTTCACTTTTTTTAGGTATTAATAATATACTATTTAAATCTTTAATAACTCGCTAATTTCAATTCCTAGGCCATCAGCAATTTCTTTTAAGTAATATGCGGATGGATTTATTTTGCCTTTTTCTAATCTTTCTATGGATTGGCGATCTTTATCACAATTGCGAGACAGCTCAGATTGAGACCAATTTTTCTTTTCTCGCAACATAACAATTCTCTTACCTAATTTATTTAAAAATTCCTTTTTTTCCATTTAATGGCAATTTTCAGCATAATGGAAGAAAAAGATGTCAACTGATTGGTTGACATTTGGTTTTTTTCATAATTTTGATTTATTATTTAAAAACAAAAAATATGAAAAAACAAATTATTATTTTATCTGCAGCAACTTTAGTTTTATTGTCAAGTTGCTCAACAATTGTTGATTTAGGAAAACTAAATATGATTTCGGATAGAAACGTTGATAGTAAAGCAGACTATGTTTTATTGAAAAGTTATGCTGGTGGCAGTAACAAAGAAGTTAAAAAAGCATTAAAGAAAACAAAAGCAACAACATTAGATCAAGCAGTCGATGAAACAGTTAGAAATGTTGCTGGGGGAGAGTTTCTTAAAAATGTTAAAGTATATGGCGTTAAGAAAAAGAAAAACATGTATTTAGTTGTTGAAGGAGATGTTTGGGGAGTGTCAGATAATGTTAGTTTTAGAGGATATAAAATTGGAGATAAAGTTCAATGGAAAGAACTCACTATAACAAAAAAAGGAGTTATTACTGGATTGACTGATTCCGAGAAATGTATGGTAAAAGAAGATGGTAAGGAAAATAGCCAGTCATTAAAATATTCAAGTATTACAAAAGTTGCAGAATAGAAGGTTCAATAGAATTTTCTACAAATCAAAACCCTCAGCTAGCTGAGGGTTTTTTAGTTAAGATTGTTTTCTGTTATTGATTTCGTCGCGTATTTTTGAGGCTAATTCATATTGCTCATCATCTAAAGCGGTTTGTAGTAGGTTTTTTAATTCCTCTGTAGATTTTGATTGATATTCCCCTTCAGGGTTTGATGACAATAATTCTTCTGCAGGAGTAGTCATTGCACTTTCGTTAGATGGCAATGTTTCATCATCTAACACAATACCAGCTGATTTTAAAATAAACTCGTAAGTATAGATTGGACAATTAAAACGTACTGCTAATGCTATGGCATCGCTAGTTCGTGCGTCAATTTCAACTTCGCGTGTTCCATCTGTGCAAATTAATTTTGCATAAAATATACCCTCTACTAAATTGTAGATTAAAATCTCTGTTATTTCAATCGAAAATGTTTCTGAAAACGCTTTAAATAAATCGTGAGTTAATGGGCGAGTGGGAGTCATTTTTTCTAACTCAATGGCAATTGCTTGAGCTTCAAATCCTCCAATAATAATTGGTAATCTTCTGCTTCCTGCACTTTCACCTAACACAAGAGCATAAGCACCACTTTGCGTTTGGCTATAAGATAAACCAACAATTTCTAATCTAACTTTATTCATTCCCATTTTTACGAAAATCTAATATACAAAAATCGGTTGAATTAGTTTTGATTAGCTTTGAATTTTTTAACGGCTTCTATTAATTTAGGAACAATTGTAAATGCATCTCCAATAATACCGTAATCAGCAGATTTAAAGAAAGGCGCTTCTTTATCGCTATTAATCACAACGATTGTTTTACTTCCGTTAACACCTGCTAAATGCTGAATAGCTCCTGAAATACCAATTGCTATATATAAGTTTGGACGAATCGCAACACCTGTTTGTCCAACATGCTCGTGATGAGATCTCCAGTGCATATCTGCTACTGGACGCGAACAAGCTGTGGTTGCTTTTAATTCTTTTGCTAATTCTTCAATCATTCCCCAATTCTCAGGACCTTTCATTCCTCTTCCTGCAGAGACAACTAATTCAGCTTCATGCAAAGGAACCATTCCGCTCACATCATTTGATTTAATTTCTTTGACAACAATTTTTGAATTTACTCCGCTTAAATCAGCTGAGAAATCTACAACCGTTGCTGCATTAGTTCCTAAGGTTACTGGGAAAGAATTGGGTAATAATGAAATAATTTTGATATCGCTATTGATAGAATACATTGCAGTTGCTTTTCCTGAGAAAACATTTTTCTTCACTTCTAAAGCACTTCCATTAACAGATGGATAATCAATAGCTCCAGCTACTAAACCTGCTTTTAAACGAGCAGATAAACGAGGCGCTGCAGCTTTTCCTGTAATGTCAAAAGAAAAGATAATGATTTTTGAACCCTCTGCTTTGGCAGCTTGTTCAACAGTTGCTGAAATTAACATACTATCTAATGATGCTAAAGCATCGTTTTTAACAGATAATATTTTTTTAGCGCCTGCTTTTCCAATGTCTTCTATTTGTGCAGCATCTGCATTGATTGCAATAGCAGTCACACTTGATCCTGTTAATTCAGCAATTTTAGCAGCGTAATTAATCGCTTCTAAAGATGCTTTTTTTACTTTTCCTTTATTAATTTCTGTATATACTAATATTGACATGATTGTAATTTTAATGTTGTTAAACTAAGATGATTAAATAACTTTTGCTTCTGTATGCAATAAGTTTACTAACTCATCCATACTATTTTCATCAATCATTTTACAAGTTGTTCTTCCTGGAGATAAAGTGAATGATGTAACGTGTGTTAATTTATCTGCTTCATTTGGAGACACAACAGTTAAAGGTTTTGTACGTGCACTCATAATTCCTTTCATATTTGGAATACGTTGTTCAGCCATTCCTTTTGAACAAGATAATACTAAAGGTAACTCACATTCTACAACTTGAGTTCCTCCGTCCACATCATGTTCAACTGTTGCTTTATTGCCATCTAATTCAAATTTAGTTGCTAATGAAACTAAAGGTAAATCCATAAAACCTGCAATCATTGCTCCAACAGAAGATCCATTGTAGTTAATAGTTTCTTTTCCAGTCATGATTAAATCATACCCATTTTGCTTTGCATAGTTAGCTACTTGTTCAGCAACAAAATAAGCATCTGGTCCTTCAGCGTCAATACGAACACCATCATCAGCTCCTAATGCAAATCCTTTACGAATAGTTGCATCGCTCTCCGCTAGGCCAACATGGATTAAAGTTACTTTTTCAGCTTTACCAGCTTCTTTTAATTCTAAGGCGCGAACAAGAGCGTACCACTCATCGTAAGGGTTAATGATAAATTGAACACCTGCGGCATTAAATTCAGTATCGCCGTTGGTAAAAGCTATTTTAGCTGTCGTATCTGGAACATTACTAATTGGAACTAATATTTTCATAGTTGATTTTTTAAAGGTGAGCAAATTTAAAAAAATATGGCTGTATATCAAGTGATAAACATTCGTTTTTTTATATTGTTTTGGTAAAAATATAACCCCTTGTAAGAGAGTGTTTTATGTATATATAATAGAGGTAAACTGGCAACTTTTCATCAATTCTATAATTTTCGCATTCTCTTTTAAATCCATTGGTTTTTGTTTACATTTGAACCTTTGATAACTACTATGAGAACATTAGAATTTAGAGAAGCCCTTCGCGAAGCAATGAATGAGGAAATGCGTCGTGATGAAACCATTTTTTTAATGGGAGAAGAAGTGGCGGAATATAACGGTGCATACAAAGTAAGTAAAGGTATGTTAGCTGAGTTTGGTCCTAAACGCATTATTGACACGCCAATTGCAGAACTTGGTTTTGCAGGAATTGGAGTAGGAGCAGCCGTAAATGGACTGCGCCCCATCATTGAGTTTATGACTTTTAATTTTTCCTTAGTAGCAATAGATCAGGTAATTAATGCAGCCGCTAAATTTTTAAGTATGAGTGGTGGTCAATATAATTGTCCAATCGTATTTAGAGGGCCAACGGCTAGTGCAGGAATGTTAAGTTCTCAACATTCACAAGCTTTCGAAAATTGGTTCGCAAACTGCCCAGGATTAAAAGTTATTGTTCCATCTAATGGGTATGATGCAAAAGGCTTAATGAAATCTGCTATTCGTGATAATGACCCAGTTATTTTTATGGAAAGCGAGCAAATGTATGGAGATAAATGTGAGATTCCTGATGGAGAGTATTTAATTCCGATTGGCCTAGCTGATATCAAAAGACAAGGAACTGATGTAACCATCGTTTCTTTTGGAAAAATTATGAAAGTTGCTTTAGCAGCAGCAGCAGAGTTAGAAAAAGAAGGCATTAGTGCTGAGGTTGTTGATTTAAGAACTGTTCGCCCAATTGATTATGATACTGTTATTAATTCTGTTAAGAAAACAAATCGTTTAGTGATTGTTGAAGAAGCATGGCCATTGGCGAGTATCTCTTCTGAGATTACTTTCCGTGTTCAAAAAGATGCTTTTGATTATTTAGATGCCCCTATTCGCCGAATTACAGCAGCAGATGTGCCATTGCCATATGCTCCTACATTAATTGAAGCATCATTGCCTAATGTAGCTCGCACAGTGAAAACTGTTAAGGAAGTGATGTACGCCACGAAATAAATAGTTGAAATGATTCATAAAAAAACTCCCTCAGATTTCTAAGGGAGTTTTTTTGTTTTAGATTTTTCTTTATTTCTTTATATTAACGATAATGAATTCTATTCTTCTGTTAATCGCATGTTCTTCTTCACTACAAGTTGATTTCACCGTTCCTTCGCAACCACAAGAGTTTATTAATTTACTTTCTCCGTAACCTTTTCCAGAAATACGGTTTTTGTCAATACCTTGTTTTACTATATAAGCAGTTGCAGCCTTTGCACGAGCAGCTGATAGTTTTAAGTTAGCGGAGGCTTTCCCTCTACAATCTGTATGAGCCCCTAATTCAATAACCATGGCAGGATATTGTTTCAAAACAGTAATCACTTTTTCTAATTCAATAGCGCCATCTTTTCTAATATCTGATTTCCCTAAATCGAAGTATATGGGTTTAACATCAATCATTTTTGATAAATCATAACCCAGTTCAACTTTTCCAATTGTTAAGGCTAATAGTTCATTCAATTGAATTTCTCCTTCTTTAGTTATATCATATGAGAAGTTTAAAGTTTTTGTTAAATAACCTTCCTTTTCTATGGTAATAACATAATGAAGTTTATCCCCAACTTTATTATTTGTTAATGATTTTTTGTATTCTCCGTTTTTTTGAGTTTTCACTAACTCAAAATTATTATCTACTAATACATCTTTTATTGTGATTTTTACATCTGGAATTCCGACACCTGTTTTCGCATCATAAATACAAGCTAATAAAGTTAGGTTTGGATTTCTCTCTAGTTCAATAATTTTAGTAAATTCATCTTGCTCAGGAGCTGTTTTTGTTGACATAAAATCTTCGATTCCAAAATATTTTTCTTTACTTACTCCTAAATGATATTCAATATCTTCTTCTATAACAGCTTGAAGTTCTCCTTTGTCATTCGTTATAAATGAATCAGCATTCATTTTAATTTTAGCTAGCGGAACAATCTCTTGTGTGTTTTTATCCTTAACAATAAAATTCACAATTTTACCTCTCACTACTTTTCTTAGAACATCTAAAGAATAAATATCGTCATTCATACCACCAGTTTTTCTATTAGAACTAAAAAAACCTTTTTTTCCGTCGCTGTTTAAATTGTAGGCAAAATCATCATGTTCACTATTTACAGGTTTCCCCATGTTATATACTTTAGAAGAAATATCATTTTTGATTTTTGTTTCAAAAATGTCTAATCCACCTAGACCTGGATGTCCATTCGAGGCAAAATATAGTAAGTTATCTTCTGTTATTGCAGGGAAAATTTCAGTTCCTTTTGTATTTACTTTGTCTCCCATGTTTATTGGTGTTCCCCAAACTCCTCCTGCATCTTTTTTGCAATACCAAATATCCATACCGCCTTGTCCGCCACCCATATCAGAAGCAAAATACAGGGTATTGCCGTCAGCACTAAGAGCAGGATGCGCACAGTTATATTCAGTACTGTTAAATTTCATTTCCATTAAAGATTGAGGATCTCCTTTAATAATAACAGCTTGAAATATTTTTAATTTTTGCGTCCCATCAACACTTTTTTCTTTTTTACTCGTTGTGTTTCTAGTAAAGAAAATAGTTTGCCCATCCTTAGATGAACAAAAAGGACCATCATTAAATTTTGACGAGAAATTATCTAAAAAAACAACTGGCTTTTCATATTTCCCACCTGCGCCTTTTTCTGTCGAATACATTTGACAGTAATTACGGTCTGTCCAACCATGGTGTCGAGAAATCCAAGCACCTTTTGTGCGTGTTGAAGTAAAAACTACTTTATTATCTAAAAAAGTAACTGCCGAAAAATCGTCATAAGTTGAATTAAAAGATACTGTATCAATAGCATAAGCATCAGCATTTTTTGAAAACTTTTGAAGAGTATTAATGGCATTTGCAAAATCTTGACCTCTGCTATCTCCTTTAAATTCCTCAAAGTATTTTTTAGCCTCATCATATCTTTCTGCTCCCATTAAGGCTTGAGCATAATATAAATTATGAATATCATCTCCTTTGCCAAGTGAAATTAGTTTACCGTAACAAATGAGTTGTCCTTTATTATTGTTTGTTAAACGATAACATTCACCAAGATTTTGCAAAACGTTTACATTACTACTATCTTTTTTTAATGCGCTTTCGTATTTAGGAATAGCTTGCATGTATAAATTTCTTGCGAATAATTTATTAGCTGAAGTAACTGAATTTGATTCAACTTTATTACTTCTTTTAACTAAATTACTAGAGTCTGATTGAGCATTGTTTTGTAATGCAAACAAACTAATGATTGTAGATAAAATAATTGATTTTTTCATATACTTAGAAATATCTCGGAGTGACCACTTTACGTTGTTTGTATGAAAATAAATACCCAATAGTAATCTCATGAGAACCTTGTGAATATTTTTGAATTTTAGTTAAAGCATAATCATAAGAGTAATTTACCAATAGCTGAGGATTGACTTGTAGTCCTATTAAAGCAGAAATATCTGCCCCACTTCTATATGATACGCCTGCCCAAATTTTATTTTTAATTAAAACATTTACATTCACGTCATATTGTATGGGTGCATTTTGAACCATTTTAATCATGGCTTGAGGTTTGATTTTCAAGTCATCATTAATTTCAAATACATTTCCTACTGTTAGGTAATAATGAAATTTCGAGGGATTTAGTTTATTTGATTTTATAATTCCCCCAGTTTGATTAAATAAATAGCCGTCGTCAACCATACGTGGCACAGAAATACCAGCATAAAATTTATTAGTGTAGTAATAAATCCCTGCTCCAAAGTTAGGAGAGATTAGACTTGGAGTATTATTTGATATTTGAATATCTCCAACATCTGTAGGTTTTAATTCAGATAATTTATTTACCTGATTATGAATGCCCCCCATTAATCCAAAAGATAAATGTCCTTTATCACCTGTTTTAATCCTGTATGAATAATTTAAGTAAACTAGATTACGACTTAATTTACCAATTTGTTCATTAAGTACACTTAATCCTAATCCCATTTTATTATTCATTAGAGGACCATGAAGTGTGAAGGAGGTTGTAATTGGACGACCTGGAAAATTAACCCATTGTTGTCTATGAGTTAAATTTACAGCCATCGCTTCCTTAGAACCTGTATACGCAGGATTAATATACATTTCGTTAAACATATATTGTGTAAACATTGCGTCATACTGCGCTTTTGCAGCTATGGTAGAAAATAGCGTTACGATGAGAATAAATATTGATTTTTTCATTGCCTTTATTTTAATGTTTTTAAATGTCATGATGATAATTAATATTGCAGTACCACAAATCCATTAACTGGCTGATTGTTGCCATCCTGGAATTCTACAATAAAGTAGTAGGTTCCTTGCGGCAACTTACTATTGCCAACAATTAAGCCACTTACATTAGGTATACCTCCCCATGTATTATCATAAGCATTGTTTTCGTATACTTTATTACCCCAACGGTTAAATACGGTAATTTTAACTGTTCTGCCATCAATTCCTTTAATCACGAAAAAATCATTTTTACCATCTCCGTCTGGTGTAAACACATCCGGAATAAATATCTCAACAGTTGGAGTTGCAGGACAGATAGTAGGATTTAAATATACAGTTGTGTCTTTATAACAACCATTAGTTCCAAATACACGAATAGTATAAGGTGTTGAGGTTATAGGATTTGATAACGTAGTAGTTAATATTCCTCCAAGAGGAATTACTGAAGCAGTGTTATAAGTAGCCGTTCCTGTATATGTTAAAGCTTGTGAAACATCATAAGTTTCTGTTCCAGAGTATCCAGCAATAATAATTGTACCATCTGTATTTTCTACTGTACCGGTGCACGTTGCAGGAATTGCTGAGGCGGTATATGAAGGGATAACTGTGCTTGAGCCAATTGTTACAACTGCAACATTTTGACATCCACTGGAAGGATCTGTAACCGTTACGGTATAGTCTCCCGCAACTGATGTTGTTGGACTTTGAGCAGTTGAAGTGAAGCTAGATGGGCCAGACCATGAGAAATTTAATGGAGGAATAGTCCCTGTAATGACAGAAAGCGTGACACTGGTATTACATCCTAACATTGGTGCTGGTGAAACTATTCCAACAACTGGGATAGTAGTATTACTGATAACAGTTGCTATGGTTGTTGTTGAACAACCCGAAATAGGATCGGTTACCGTTAATGTATAATCTCCAGAAGTCACCACGTTAGTTGGACTTTGAACTGCAGACGTATATGAATTAGGGCCTGTCCATGAATAATTGACTCCACTTGATGCAGAGTTTCCAGTTAAACTAACGGTACCATTACTACACGTAATGCTATTATTAGCAATTGCTGTTACACTACTAGGGCCTGGCGTAATATTTACAAAAACAGTAGTAGAAGCAATACACACTCCATTATCTCCTATTACCGTATAAGTTGTACTAACTGATGGTGTAGCGGTAACAATTGTTCCTGATGAATTTAATGGTACCCATGTATATGTATTTGCCCCACTTGCAGTTAAGGTAACTGTAGAATTTGCACACGTAATTGTAGGATTTGCTACAGCAGTAATGGTCACTGCTGGAGCCACATTCAATACAAATGTATTCGTTGAAGAACATCCAAATCCATTATCACCTGTAACCGTATAAGTTGTTGTTGTTGCAGGTGCATCTGAAATTGTATTGCCATTTGTTCCTGTTGGGTTCCAAGTGTAATTTACAGCCCCATTGGCTGTAATAGTTGCTGTTGTACCAGCACATAATGTTCCTGATGGAAATGCTGATATACTTAATGTTGGATTAGAACCTACATTGATTGTAATAGTTTGAGTACCTACACAACCAATGCCATTATCACTACTTACGGTATATGTTGTAGTAATTGTTGGACTATCAACTATACTTGCGGTATTGGCGTTAGATGGACTCCATGTATAAGTAGTGCCTCCTGTAGCTATTAATGTTACTGATCCTGCAGAACATAATACAGAAGATGTTGTTGTAATAGATAAGGAAGGTGTTGAATTAATAGTAATGGTTACAGTTTTAGTGTCGATACATCCAGAACCATTATCTCCAATCACTGTGTAAGTTGTTGTAACGGTTGGCGTTACTGTTATCGAACTTCCAGTTAAATTGCCAGGATTCCAAGAATAAGTGGCTGCTCCAGCACTTGTTAAGGTAACTGTTGTTCCAGCACATACACTTGATGATGATGCAATAGCTGTAATAGTTGGAGTCGTTACTACATTAATAGTGATTGTTTCTGTATCAGAACATCCAAATGTGTTATTCCCAATTACTGTATAGGTAGTTGTAATTGAAGGAGAGTCTGTAATTGTAGTTCCAGAAACGCCTATAGGATTCCAAGTATATGTATTAGCGCCAGAAGCACTTAAGGTTAATGAATTAGAAGAACATAAAACTGTCGATGAAGGGGTAATTGAAATTGTAGGCACTGAGTTTACTGTAATATCTAGAGTTTGGGTTGTAATACATCCTGTGCCATTATCTCCATCAATAGTATAGGTTGTGTTTCCCGCTGGCGTTACCGCAACATTTGATCCAGTTAAAGATCCTGGATTCCAAGTATATGATGCAGCACCACTTGCTGTTAATGTTGTAGTTAATCCTGCACAGATGGTTGAAGAAGAAGCTGTTGTGGTTAGTGTTGGATATACCCCAACGATTAAATTTAAGGTTACGCTACTACTGCATATTCCAGTTACTCCAGTTAAAGTATAATTCGTAGTTGTAGTTGGAGTCACCACAATACTTGACCCAATAATAGATCCAGGATTCCATATATAATTTGTAGCGCCAGTAGCTGTTAATGTGGCAGAACTACCGCTACATATTAAAGTTGGATTACTTGTCGCTAAGACTGTTGGTGTTGGACTAACTGCTATTTGTATAGTTGTTGATCCTATACAAGAAGTTCCGCCGTTATCTCCACTTAATGTATAGGTCGTGTTTGCTGCAGGAGACACAGAGATGTTAGCTCCAGTTAAGTTACCAGGATTCCAAGTATAAGAAGTTGCGCCAATAGCAGATAAAGAAGCTGTTGCCCCAACACAAATAGCAGTAGGCGAAGAGCTAGCAGTAACTGTAGGATTAGGACTAACCGT
>CANFTW010000019.1 GCA_947450025.1 Bacteroidota bacterium
TAATGAACTATCCGCTTTTCATTTGCGGGTTGCAAAAGTACATAACCTTTTTCTAATCACCAAATTTATTTTAAAAAAAATTAATCTTTTTTATTATAAACTATCTCTCTCCTCTTTTACTCTCACTTCCTCAAATAACGGGCTGCAAAGCTACATAATCTTTAATTAACCACCAAATTTATTTTAATTAAAATAAATTAATAATTGATTTTTGATTTTAGCAATTACTCTTTCAAATAACGGGGCGCAAATTTAAAGTTTTTATTTAACCTAGCAATTTTAATATTGCGTTTTTTTGAGGAATTTTGCTTAATCAACGTATTTTATAGATGTAGGTAGTTTGATTATCGTTTAGTGGATTCAAGAAATGCATAGTTTTGTCAATAAAACTAGGTTCTATCGTTGCTTCATAATGTAATGTTGGAAATCGCTTCCTTAAAGAATCAACACGCTGGGTAATGTTTTCTGCTTGCATAAACACAACGTAATTAGGTTTGTCTTTTGCCTGTAAATTTTTATAGTGAGCTAACATACTATCAGGAGTAAACTTCTTCGTAATTCCATAAGTTGAAGACCAATTATTTAAATAATATTGCGGTGGCATAGTGAAATCATCTTCTCGATTAGAATCTTCTATGATTAAACGAACGCAATCATTTTGTTTGGCAATATAACACATTGCCTCAACCCTATTACGCTTTGAATACGATAATGTGAGAACTGGCAATAAAATCAAATTTATTATTACACAAAACAGGATAATGTTTTTAAACCATTTTTTAGTTTGCCATTGATACTTTATAACAATTTGATAGCCTCCAATAAAGCCAAGAATAATAATAAATGGTACTATTGGTAAAATAAAACGCTCTTGTTTATTAGGAAAATAAGTATGAAAAGCAAAAAACAAAAATGTTGGCCAAAATAACAAAGGCTCTTTCTTCCAATTTTTAAAATAACCAACGAATACTAAAATACTCACCGGAGGTATTAACAATCCTAATATGATTGATATATACATATGCCATACGTCCACTCCATAAACAGTAGCATTATCAATATTGTACTGAACATAAGCCATAAACTCAACAAAAGGCTTTCCCCAAACATAAATATCTAATATGCCAAGAGTTATAAAAACAGTTCCAACAAATCCCAAAAAAATTAATATTAAATACTTAATAGGCACTCGCAATAACAACAAGGCTAGTCCAAAGCCTGCTGAAAAAATAACTGTTTGAAAACGAAAAGAAAATGCTAATGCCAACATTACTCCAACTAATAATGAATCTTTAGTGTTTAACTTTTGTTCGTTTTTCACCACTAACCAAGTCGCCATAACCATTGGAGGTATACAAGCAATTTCGACTAAATTTCTTACACATAAAAATGGGAAAAACCAATAAAGAGAAAGCGCTAATCCAACCCAAGAAGCTACTTGTATATTAGATTTCTTATAGACAATCTTAAAGCCATAATAAACGGTTAAAAGGGACCATAGCGCATGTAACAATCGAATAAGATATAATTTGCCTTGAGGGTCAGTTAACCCAATCATGGTTTGGAGTTTTAATAATAAAAAATGAATTCCAATATAAAAATAAGGATGTCCTTGAGGTTGCCGTGTTGGGTCTGTTTCAGAAGGTAACCAGTAATTATAATCTGTTCCATCTACCCATGATTGAGCCGCTTCAAGTATTAAAAAGTGATCATCGAAAAAACCAAATCCTTTGGAAAAAATAACCGCAAATAATCTGAAAATTAATCCTGAAAAAATGGCAAATCGTAAAGGATGTGTGTTGAAATAATATTTAATTGAAGTCATCATTATTGTTGTGCTTTCTTATAAAGATAAAAGGCTATAACTGAAAAAATAATATTAGGAATCCAGACAGCTATAAATGGCTGAGCTAATCCAGAGGTTGCAAAGGTAGTAGAGATGTGCATAAACAAAATATACACACAACTTAATACAAGACCTAAAGCAATATGTAATCCAACACCTCCTCTAATCTTACGTGATGAAATAGAAACACCGATAATCGTTAAAATATATGTGGCAAAAGGAAATGCTGTTCGTTTATACATTTCTACTTCAAAAAATTCGATTCTACTTGATCCTTTTAATTTTTCTTTAATGATAAAATCTCTTAATTCAAAATAGGGTAAAACTTCAATTTTACTTTGAAACCGAATCATATCTTTAGGAGAAAAATCAATTTTAATTTTCTTTTTATTTGAAAATTTATGCACCTCTTTAAAAACATGTTTGGGGTGACCTAATTTTGCCGAATCTATTGGAAAATAAACTAATTCTCGTTCAAAAACATTTATCAAATTCCATTTGCCATCTATACTATCCCATTTCATACTTTCTGCTTTTAGCATATTAGTTTGCTTATTATGGGCGATTTTCTCTATAGAAATTTGTGTGGCAGAATTTGAAAAATTATCATAATCTGCCATATAAAGTGTGGTTGCAGGTGCAATTTGTTTATGAATGTTTCGCTCCTCAGTATTGTAGCCATTATTAATGTATTTATCTTCGAAACCTATCCGAATCCTATTTGATTTAGGAATAATAAAATGATTCAAAACTAAAGACATCACCGTAATTAAAGTTGCACCAATCATATATGGCCTTAAAATTCGTTTAAAACTTGTGCCACTTGATAAAATAGCCACAAATTCTGTTTTGTACGCCATTTTTGAGGTAAATAAAATTACGGCTATAAATGTGAATAAGGGGCTGAATAAATTACCGTAATAAGGTATAAAATTAAGGTAATGATCAAAAATAATTTCTTTAATAGGTACTTTTTCTGCCACAAAATCTTGCAATTTCTCAGAAATATCAAATACAATAAATATACATAACATCAAGGCAATAGAAAACAAAAAGGTCCCTATAAATCGTTTAAGAATATATTTATCAAGTATTTTAAGCATTACAATCGTTGCGCTAATTGTTTAACCATTTTATTTTTCCAATCATAAAAAGTGCCATCTAAAATTCTATTTCTAGCTTCTGTAACCAACCATAAATAAAAGGCTAAATTATGAATACTTGCAATTTGAGCCCCTAAAAACTCGTTACAATGGACTAAATGTCGCAAATATGCTTTTGAATATTCTTTATCAACGTAGCTAGTTCCATTCTCATCTAATACAGAAAAATCATTTTTCCATTTTTCATTTTTAATGTTAATGATTCCATTTTGTGTAAATAACAATCCGTGACGAGCATTACGAGTTGGCATAACGCAATCAAACATATCAATACCCAAAGCAATCCCTTCTAAAATATTTACTGGAGTGCCCACTCCCATTAAATAACGGGGTTTATCTGCTGGTAAAATATTACAAACTAACTCCGTCATTTCATACATATCTTCTGCAGGCTCACCAACCGATAAGCCGCCAATAGCATTTCCTTCTGCATTTTTAGACGCTATATATTCAGCTGATTGAATCCTTAAGTCTTTATAAACAGAGCCTTGTACAATCGGGAATAGGGCTTGAGAGTAGCCGTACTTTGGTTCAGTTTCATTAAAACGAGTCAAACATCTATCTAACCATCGATGTGTTAATCCCATGGAGTTTTTAGCGTAAGTATAATCACATGGATATGGGGTGCATTCATCAAATGCCATCATAATATCTGCGCCAATGGTTCGCTCAATATCCATGACTCTTTCTGGAGTAAACAAATGTTTACTTCCATCAATATGAGATTTAAAAGTTGCGCCTTCTTCTGTCAACTTTCGAGAATTGGCTAATGAAAATACTTGATAACCTCCGCTGTCAGTTAAAATGGGCCTGTCCCATCCATTAAATTTGTGTAACCCTCCTGCATTTTCTAAGACTTCTAATCCTGGGCGTAAGTACAAATGATAGGTATTTCCAAGTATTATTTGAGCCTTGATGTCATCTTTTAATTCACGTTGGTGCACTGCTTTTACTGTAGCAGAAGTTCCTACAGGCATAAATATAGGTGTTTGTATTTTACCATGATCGGTTTCAATAACACCTACTCTAGCTTTAGTTTGTTTGTCTTTATGAAGAAGAGAAAATTTCACAAGTTAATTTTTAGTGCATAAAGATACATTTTTTAGTCAGAGGAAGATATATTGACAATTCTGTGGTTTATTTTTTACCACTTATTGGCAAAATTCTACCAGATACAAAGTGAATATGTAAAGTTCTGTTAAATAAATTGGTTTGGCATAAGCCTTGAAAAAAAGACTCAAAACAATTAAAAAAAGAAATCATGAGAACTTCAATTAAAACATTAACTACTATTTGTTCAGTCATTATTAGTTTAAGTTTGTCAGCGCAAAGAAATCATAATGATCAGCCTCAGCCAAATCATTCAAATCAAAATCATTCAGATGATAAAGAAAGATGGCAATCAAATCACCATGGAGGTAGTAATTGGAATGGTAATGTTTCAGTTCACATTGGAGGCTATCCAAACTATTACGGTACTTATTATGGATATGGATATAATAATTTTTACAATGCGAAAAAAGCAGCTCGAAATTCTATTCGCCAATCTGCTCAAGTCATCGGGCAAGCCTTACAATTTTCTGATTGGAATGACACTTATTCTCCTTGGTTAGCTAAAGCCATCAGACATCAGCAGTTCGCTAAGCAATTGTATTTTTGGGGAGATTATGCTGGAGCTTTAAATCATGCTGAACGAGCTGGCTTTTTAGCATGGAATACTCTTAGTTATTTTAATAACTCTTATGGATATGATGACGGTTTTGCTGGTGATGGTTATCAAAATCCATATAGTGATCCTAATAATCCATATTATAGACAAAGTAATCCAAACAACACCACTCAGGCTAATACTAGCTCTGACGAAGATTATGGATATAGAAAAAATTCTGCTGAAAAAACAACTGACAATAGCGCATCAACAAAAAAAGAAACTGAATCAACTGCCGCACAAAAAATCAGTAAAACAGAATTAGACGGAAGCTTACCTGCAACCAAAGCGAGTGATAAGGAGCTTTTGAAAATGTCAGCTAAAGAATTAGATATTGAATAGCGAAAACTATTTTTCTTTACAAGTCCGACCAAAATTTTGGTCGGACTTTTTATTTATATTTAACCCATGTTACAAAAAACAAGATTTCTATTACTTTCAATACTCGGCGGATTATTACTAAGTGCTGGCTGGTTTGCCCCCACTACAATTTTTATTTTCTTCGCTTGGGTTCCATTACTTTTTATAGAAGAACATATTTCTAAGTCTGAAGTGATTAGAAAGAAAAAATTAAAATTAATTGGTTATTCATACCTCAGCTTTTTTACATGGAATATTTGTGTAACCTGGTGGATTTATTATGCTTCTTTTGGAGGTGCAGCCATGGCGATTGTTTGTAATCCAATTTTTATGACAGTTACTTTTATGATTTGGCATAATTTAAAGCAACGAATTCATAAAACATGGGCAATATGGTTACTTATCCCAATATGGCTTGGTTATGAATATGGGCATACTTTATGGGATTTAACATGGAGCTGGCTTGTACTTGGAAATGCTTTTGCTTTTAATCATAACTGGGTACAATGGTATGAATTCACAGGAACTTCAGGCGGTAGTTTATGGGTGTTGATAGTAAATATTTTGATTTACAAGCTCATTAAAAATAAAAATTACTCTTTACAATCAATTTTAAAGCCTGCAATCGCATTACTTTTACCTATCGTTTTATCTTACAGTATTTTGTCTACAAGCATCCCTGAAGACAACAATTCTGGCAAATATAAAACAGTTGTTGTTCAGCCAAATGTTGATCCTTATAATGATAAATTTTATTTTGAACCAGCTGTTCAACTTCACAAACTATTAAATCAAATCAATGGAAAAATTGATTCAACAGTTGATTTTTTAGTATTACCAGAAACATATTTAACTGAGAACTTTATTGAGGGAAAAGAAAATGAATCATACTCTCTTCATTTTTTAAGAGATAGTATTTTAAAAAAATATCCAAAACTTACTATTATTACTGGTGCAAATACATTTCATGTATATAATACAAATGAGACACCAAGCTCTACTTCCCGAAAAGACGAAACCTCTGGAGAATACTTTGATGTATTTAACACAGGCTTGCAACTAAATGAAGAAGGAATTAGTTATTATCATAAATCTAAATTGGTCCCTGGTGTTGAAAGAATGCCTTTTCCTATGATATTTAAACCTTTAGAAAGCTTAGCCATTAATTTAGGTGGGACAATGGGTAGTTTAGGCGTCCAAGATAAAAGAGCTGTGTTTTATAGCCACAACAAAAAGGTATGCATTGCTCCTGTTATTTGTTATGAAAGTGCATATTCTGATTATGTAGCTGATTATGTTGAAAATGGCGCTAATCTAATTTTTATTATAACAAATGATGGATGGTGGGAAAATACGCCTGGTCACCGACAACACTTGGCTTATTCTAGATTACGAGCTATTGAAACTCGAAGAGAAATTGCACGCTGTGCTAATACTGGAATTTCATGTTTTGTAACTCCTTATGGTGACATTGAACAAGCTACAACCTACTGGGAACCAGCTGTTATAAGCAAAAACATGACTCCTAACGATAAACAAACATTATTTGTGAAATTTGGAGATATTATCTCTTATTCTTCTTCAATTTCAGCAATTTTACTATTTATTTGGAGTCAAATATTACGTTTTAAAAAGTCTTAATTATTCGTAAATTTGGGTCGTTAAAATTAAAACACAAACAAAATACTATATATGGAAAAATTTGATGTAACCATTATTGGTTCTGGTCCTGGAGGATATGTTGCAGCTATTCGTTGCGCACAGTTAGGAATGAAAACTGCCTTAATTGAAAAATATCCAACTTTAGGAGGTACTTGCTTAAATGTAGGATGTATTCCTTCAAAAGCGTTATTAGATTCATCTGAACATTATTACAATGCGGTTCATCATTTTGAAGAACATGGTATTGAAGTAAAAGCACCAAAAGTAAATTTAAAACAAATGATTGAGCGTAAACGCGGTGTTGTGAAAATGACTTGCGATGGTATCAATTTTTTAATGAAGAAAAATAAAATTACTGTTTACTCAGGTGTTGGTAGTTTCGAATCTAAAACGGTAATCAACATCACTAAAGCGGATGGGACTAAAGAACAAATTGAATCTGCTAAAACAATTATTGCAACTGGTTCAAAACCATCTTCGTTACCAGGAATTGAAGTAGACAAAAAACGTGTGATTACTTCTACTGAAGCACTAGAAATGACTGAAATCCCTAAACACTTAATCGTTATTGGTGGTGGAGTGATTGGTTTAGAATTAGGTAGCGTTTATGCTCGTATTGGCGCTAAAGTTTCAGTCGTTGAATTCATGGATCGTTTAATTCCAGGAATGGATGCTGGTTTAGGAAAAGAATTACAACGCGTGATGAAGAAAGATTTGAAAGTAGAATTTTTCATGAAACACAAAGTAGAAAGCGTTGTATCGAAAGGTAAAGAAGTAACCGTTACTGCAGATAATGGCAAAGGAGAGAAAGTTGAATTAAAAGGTGATTATGTGTTAATGGCTGTTGGTCGTAAACCTTACACTGAAGGATTGAACTTAGAAAAAGCAGGAGTTAAATTAGATGCTCGCGGAAGAGTGGAAGTTGACAAACACTTAAAAACTAGTGCTGATAATATTTATGCAATTGGCGACGTAGTAGTTGGCGCGATGTTAGCTCACAAAGCTGAAGAAGAAGGTGTATTTGTTGCTGAACAATTAGCTGGTCAAAAACCACATATTGATTATAATTTAATTCCAGGCGTTGTTTATACTTGGCCTGAAGTTGCGGCAGTTGGACAAACAGAAGAGCAATTAAAAGAAAAAGGTATTAAATACAAAGTTGGTTCTTTCCCATTCAAAGCAAGTGGAAGAGCTCGTGCAAGTATGGATACTGATGGATTTGTAAAAGTATTAGCTGACGAAACAACTGATGAAATTTTAGGAGTTCATATGATCGGCCCTCGCACTGCTGATATGATTGCAGAAGCGGTTGTGGCTATGGAATACAAAGCAAGCGCTGAAGATATTTCTCGTATGAGTCATGCGCATCCAACATTTACTGAAAGCTTAAAAGAAGCTGCTTTAGATGCTACTGGAAAACGTGCTTTACATATTTAAAAGATAAACAATTAATGATTCAAGATAAAAGACAGGTTAATTTCTAATCTGTCTTTTTTATTTAAAACAAAAAATTTATGACTGAAGAATTAGACCCAAAAGTATATCCCACTGGTAAAGCCAAAAATCTTGAATTTACTAAAGAGGTTTTGTATCAATCTATTTTGATGATTGAATCAGCACCTTTACGATTACGTCAGCGCATTACAACCTTAAATGAAGAAGAATTAGAATTAAAATACCGCGAAGGGAGTTGGACCGTTAGACAAATTGTACATCACTTAGCCGATTCTCATATGAATATGTGGATCAGAGTGAAGCACACCTTAACTCAAGATAATCCAACTATTCAACCTTACAACCAAAATGCTTGGGCGGATTCAGTTGATTACAAAACGGCTTCTTTACAAGACTCGTTATATATTTTTGAAGGAGTGCAAAATCGTTTTTCTAATTTAATAAAACACATGAGCGAAAGTGATTTCAAAAGAACTTACATACATCCTGAATATAACAAACAATACACTTTAGGCGAAGTAGTTCAACTTTATGCTTGGCATGGCATGCACCATGTAGCTCAAATTGAAGGACTTTTTAAATAATTTATTTTAAAAATGTATCAATAGAATAAATATGTGATACAGGAATATGTTCAATTAAATTACATAATATTGTTTGATCCATGTTTGTTACTTGTGAAGAGGGGATAAATTGTATTCTTCCTTCATACTCGCCATTAATAATAGTACCGTATTTTCGTATACCATTTGTTAAAATAATCATTGCTTGAGTTGTATTCATCTTTTTCTTTTATTCAAACAAATCTAATGCGAGAATGTCAGAAGTGTGTTAAATGGATGTTATGAAACTGTAAAGCATTGATTGACGATTTATTGAACCATAAAAAAAGCCTTTTTGCTATGCAAAAAGGCTTTTTTTATAGTTACGACAAGTTTACATATGAGAGTCTAACTTCCCAGCTAAGATGTTTTTAGCAGCAACACCTACATGTTTTTCAACAACTTCTCCATTTTTGAAGAATAATAATGTAGGGATATTTCTGATTCCGTATTTAGCAGAAATACCAGAGTTGTTATCAACATTTACTTTTCCTACTACTGCTTTTCCAGCATATTCTGTAGAAAGCTCTTCAACAACTGGACCTACCATACGGCAAGGTCCACACCACTCTGCCCAAAAATCCACTAATACCGGTTTGTCTGATTTCAATACTAACTCTTCGAAGTTTGCATCTGTTATTTCTAATGCCATTTTATTTTGTTTTTAAGGTTTATAATTTTCGAATTACTAAGGTAACTTGGTTACTTAAATTAATCAAACTTTAAACCAAATAGTTTTCCATGCCTTTTTGACATTATTTTAATAACGTCACATGACCAATCATATCATGATGTTGCTTTAAAACATCAACCACCTGAGCTTTCCAAACATAAACATCTTGTTTTGTACTTTCAGCATCACCTTTTCCATTAACACTGCCATCCCAGCCATTATTGATGTCATCACTCTCAAATATTAAATTTCCCCAACGGTCAAAAACTTGCATTTTAAACTCTTTTATACCGACACCTTCAGCCTTAAATCCATCATTTAATCCATCGCTATTAGGAGTGAAAGCATTAGGGATATAAATGGCATACGCGGGATTAATTCGAACTATTTTTATGATAGAATCTCTACAACCATAGGTGTTTTTTACAAGCTGCATTATTGACACTGTCTTGGCATCATTCGTATTAAAGGTATGATTAAAGTCTCTTGTAGTTTTTATAGTTCCATCATCAAATATGTATTTTACTGTGCTAGCTCCCACTGATTGATCTTGAACTTCAATAAGCGGCGTGGTAATTTCAACCTCAGAAGGCGTCACCATGAAATCAGCAATAGGTGTTGGATAAACATGAACTAAATTAGGAAGGATTGAACTACTAATACAGCCACTATCTGATACTACTTTTAAAGTAACTTGATAAATTCCTGTTGAATAACAATGTGTCGGATTTAAAGAATAATCAGGTGCACTATTATCTCCAAAAATCCATTGATTAGTGACAATATTTCCATTTCCGATAGTTGATTGATTGATAAAATTAACACACAGAACAGGACAACCTATATTGTTTTGAGCGGTAAATACAGCCGAAGGTGTCGCATTGACATAAACTGATTTTATAATAGTATTTACGCAACCATACTGTGTTTGCACTTCTAATTTCACACCATAATTTCCAACTTGTGTGTAATTATAAAAAGGATTTGGTTGGTTATTATCAATCAAATTATCCCCATTAAAATCCCAGAAATATGACGTAATCAATCCATCTGCACTAGTTGATAAATTAGTAAATGATGTGTTTGAAGGCATACAAGTGGATGGTGCAGAAAAATTTGCAACTGGATTAAAATGAACCACAACTGGACCTATGTTTTGATTGATGCAATTATTGTTAGAAATTGCGACTAATCTACTTTGTTGGTTACCAGCATTTAAATAAACAAAACTAGGATTAGCTGTAGAATCATCTATGATTCCATTATTTTCAAAATCCCAACGATATTTAATAATAGATCCCGAAATAATAGAACTTTGATTATTAAATTGAGTGGCCTGATTTAAACATGTTGTGGTTGATTGGAAATTGACAATTGGTTTTGGATGCACTATCACATTTTGAGAAATTGAATTTGAACAATTATGGTCACTCGTAGCTGTTAATGTTGCATTATAAGTTCCGTAAGATAAATAAGTATGCGACACATTTGAGCCAAGTAAATTGCTATTGTCACCAAATAACCAATTAAACGATGTTATTTGGCCGCTAATAATAGTCGATTGATTGGTAAATGTTGTTGCGCTTCCCTGACAAACTGGAATAGTTATAAATTGGACAATAGGTTTTGGGAACACTGTCACGGTCATGGAATATTGAGCTATGCAATTTAAATCAGAAATTGCTTGTAATTGAGTCGTATAGGTTCCTGGAAAAGTAAATAAATATCCTACTGTTTGATTAGTATTATCCGTGATGCCATCAGATGTAAAATCCCACATATAATTTGAAATGCTACCGGAGGAGATTGTTGAAGTATTTACATAATTAGTAATATTTCCTTCACAAACATTATTAGCCGTAAATAATACATTAGGCAATGGGTTAACCGTTACTGTTTGAGTGATTGTGTTACTGCAATTAGCATTTGTTGTAATGTTTAACGTCACATTAAATGTTCCTGAATTTAAATATTGATGAGTTGGTTGTGATTGAGCTGACTGACCTCCATCACCGAACTGCCAACTAGCAGAAGTTATAAAGCCTCCAATAATCGATGATGAATTTGTAAAGGAAGTTATTCCATTTAAACAAACCGTATTAGCATTAAAGGCAACTATAGGAAGTGGATTAATGGTAACAGGAACAACAGCTGTATCAATACAACCCATATTACTTGTGACTACCAACTGAACATTATAAGTTCCGATGTTAGTATAATTATTAAATCCATTTTGTGAACTTGATAAATTACCATCTCCATAAATCCAACTGCTCGATGAAATGGACCCGCTGGTAATATTACTGGTGTTAATGTATGAAATAGTATGCGTACAAGCGGATGTTTGGTTCGTGATAAAATTAGCTATAGGTTTTGGGAATGCGTTTAACATATAGGTTAAGGTAGGGCCTGGACAACCTGTAACAGTGGTTAAATTTAAAATATATAAGCCTGGTAACCCTGTCGTGATAGTTTGGCCAGTAGTAGTCGTTGCATTGGGAAGTGTCCAATTATAAGAAGCAAAGCCAAGTGGCGCATTTAATTGTACTAAAGAACCTTGACATAATATTCCACTTTGTCCAATATTAAAATCAATACAACTTGCATCAATATAAGCATAGGCATAATGACCACCTAAAGCACAATCATAAGTCGTAAAACGAATCGTTACATTTTGTCCAATATAATTGGTTAAATCCACGCTCACGCTTGACCATGGTTTATAAACTACATTTGCACAATTTATAGAATTAATAAAGCCTGGTATATTTTGACCAGCTGCAACGTTATAATAAGTACATGGAATTTGTGTGCCATTTGAATCTAACATTTCAATTTCAAATTTTGGCTGGTCAGACAAAGCATGCCCTGGATCTTCAAAAACAACTGCATATTTGTAGGTAAAATTAGCATTGGCAGCGGTTACATTAAATGTTTGCTCAAGTCTATCCGCTATTCCTCCAGTACTATTATTCCCCAATTTTACTGAAAAATTTCCTCCTACAGCTATAATAGGGAATCCGCCACAAGCATCGACACCCGCACCTGAAGTGACAACTTGTGCGCCACCATTCACTTGGCAGCAACCTAAAGAATTATATAATGGATTATATCCTGAAGTTAAATTCCAACCGTTTAGATTTCCGGACTCGAAATCCATATTTATACAAGCTTGTTGGGGAGTAGGGTTTGTACTTGGAATACGCTGATGTGGAAAATAGGTATCCTGAATATATTGATGTTGTTGTGATGTAATGAATTCAGACAACTCATTACTGGATGTGTGATTAGACCAAAAAAAGTTAGTCCATTGTTGTTTATTAAAACCTGCTAAACTATCAATCAGAGAGTTTGAGTTGGTAGTTTGCGAAATCATCTCTGGACGGATTAAAATCGCCAGTAAAACTGCGGTTAGTAATTTTGTTTTCATAACAAGTAGGTTTTGAAGAGTTTGTAATTGATTTCATGCTTTTTGTTTTTTGTTGTTTAACGCAATACGTTCAATCCTACTTGTAATAATGAATTATCGGGGTTAGTAGAGTTTTATCATACTGCTTGTCAATTAATTTAATTAAGTTAATACTCTAGAGAATTATTGAACAGTTTATTCAACTTGCTAGATTGTACGGTCAATAATGATAAAGGTTATCTTTTTTTGAAGAATTGTTATTAACTAAAGTTCAGTTAATAATTTAATGTATATACTTCATCGATTTAGGACAGATTAACTGTTTTTTAGTAAGCCGAAATCTTTCCTAAATCTCAATAAATCTATTATACTAAATTTATTTTCACGCATAAACATCACTACTAAAATACTAGCGGCAACGAAATATGAAATAATAGTTGAGTAACAAGCCCCTAAAAGCTGGTAACGAGATACAAAATAATGACTTGTGCATAGAGTTGCTAATAAACCAAAGCCATTAGCGGTTAATAATATTTTTTGCTTCCCTAATCCTGCAAAATAGTGACTAATAATTGTAGCGAAACTAATGCATAAAACTCCTGGTGATAAATACAACATCACCGTTTTAACATGTATAAAATCTTCTCCCAATAAATACACAAAAAACTCACGAGGAATAAAATATAACACCATTACACAACTAACACTTAGTAAAAAACAAATTTTAGCAAGAAGTAATGTGATGCGAGCATCATTTGAAGAGTTCTTTGAATTAGCGATGTAGGTAAGTATAATAGGAGAAACACTCCCACTGATAATCCAAACAGATTCAATTAGCGTAGATGACCTTGCAAAAACTCCTACTAAAATAGTATTACCAAGTAAATAAAAGTTAAATCGATTACTTAAAATATGACACAGATTTGCGAGCTGATTAAAGAACCCATTTTTAAAAATAAGTTTAGAATCAAATGCTAAAATAGGATGAGATTGATTTTTAAAAATACGCCACAAATAGGAGCTTGAAAACAAAATGGCAACAATAAAAGAAACATACAATGCAATTACATAGCTATTTATGGTCTTTAATTTAAATCCAAATAGAGTTAAACAAAGTGTGAGAAGCAATAAAGTGGGTTGTAAAAAATTTAGAAAATTATATTCTTTAATCTTTTCTTTAGACAAAATAATTACCATGTGGAAAGAATGAAGGATAATGATAAACGACAAAATAGATAAATGTATTCTTCCTTCACTTGTTCCAATATCAAAACAATAAAACATGACTCCCATCACTACTGAACACAGCAGAGTACAAATTAATGTCCAGATGATTCCGGATACATATATTTTTTTTAAAGAAAATTTAGGAATAAAGTAAACAAGCGCATAGCCAGTATAAATTTCATTAATAATTTGGATAATGGCTATGTCAAGTATTAATAAACTGAGTTTGCCGCTCACATCACTTCCTAATTGTTTTGATGAAACTAATAAAATAGCTAGATTGACTAATGCGACAAAACCCTTAGTAAACAAAGTAGATATGATATTTTTAAGCAAGTTAAATAAATTTATTAAAGCACTAAAAATATGAATTTTTCGTGGACTTGTTACATAACCGTAAAATTTGCTTTATATTGTATCCATATTATTTTTAGTAGAAATTGAGACAATTTATAAAAAGTATATTATTAGTTATAGCGCCTAGTTTTATCAAAAAACGCGTGTTTGCGTATTATCAAACTTTAAATTGGAAAACTCTCTCTCGTTCAGAGTTTGATGCAGAGTTATTGCTTTTAGAATTTTTATTAACTAAGGATTCTATATTTTTTGATATTGGAACTAATAAAGGCGAATATGCCTATTATGCCGAAAAACTAATCCAACCAAAAAACATCTATTTATTTGAGCCTGAAAAAATCCTCAATAAACAATTAAAAGCCATATTTAGTCATTGTAAAGTAAATAACGTTGCTTTATCTGATAATAAAGGAACACATCAATTTAAAATCCCAGTGATTAATGGTGTAATGGACAATTGCTTGAGTTCATTAGAAGTTGATAATCAAGAAGACAACGAAACTGAAGCAATTATTTACGAAGTAAAAACGGACACTTTAGATAACTTTACTTCAGAAAAAAAACTCATTCCTGATGTCATAAAAATTGATGTAGAAGGTCACGAACTATCTGTTTTAAAAGGAGCAGAAATGTATATTTCAAATTATCACCCTACCCTGATTATTGAAATCGAACAAAGACATCATAAAAATATAAATATTGAAAGTGTTTTTGAATCATTTAAAGTAAAAGGATACAAATGTTATTATTATTCAAAAAAACAATCTCAATTGTTTTCATATGAGAATAAAACACACTTAACAAACACTAAAGATTACTTTGGAAAAAGAGACTATATTAATAATTACATCTTCATTCATCAGTCAAACAAAACTATTCAGTCCATTGAGTTAATTAACGCCTGTATTTTAGAAAAAATCAAGTGAGTTCAAATACACATAAACAAGGATTAGTGTTTTTTTCGGCAGGTGTTGGAGATGCAATATTGCTTGTGCCATTGGTTAATGAACTTAAAAAATCTGGCTACAAAGTCACAGGCTTATTTACATCTCAATATGATTGTGAATCTATTTTCGAAAACACAAAGTTGTTTGATGAAATTGAGGTTAAAAAAAATAAATTATCACTCATCCTATTTTCTATTTTTAATTTCAGGAAATTTGATTCCGTATTTTTAAATCATTTTTCATATAGTAAATCGCATCTAATTTTATCATCCGTGTTTGGTAAACACATTTATACAAATTACAAAGAATTCACCGCTGCACAAAGTTCTCATTCCATTCACTTTATAGAACCTAAAGTGAATACACATGATGCTTTACAACATTTATTGTTATTCAATTCAAAGGCTAGCTTACAAGATTTAGACTTTAATATAAATTACAAACCTCAACAAAACAATCCATTTAAGCTTCCATCAAACTATATTGTTGTTCAAGCTAGTTCAGCAAATAATAAGGCGCCTTTCAAAAATTGGCCTTTTGAAAATTGGCTTCGTTTATTTAAACATCTTTCAAATACAACAATTGTATTATTAGGAGATGCTACCGAAACTCATTTAAGTAACACCATCAATGCAAAAGATTATCCAAACGTGATTTCTTTAATTGGAAAAACCAGTTTAAACGAAGTAATGGAAATCATTTATCACTCGAAGTATTACATTGGATTAGATAGTGGCTTAATGCACATGGCGGTTGCTTTAAACAAACCCACTTTCACTATCTGGGGCGCCTCAAATCCTAAATTGTATGGATATGATTGGATGGGAGCAAAACATAAAATTGTTTCATTAAACTTATCGTGTGCGCCATGCAGCTCATGGTTAAATGCTAATACTAGCAGAGTATCAAACCCTTCTAAGTGTCCAGATTTCAAATGTATTAAAGGTATTTCGGTTGAAATGGTAACTAAAGAGTTAGATAGTTTTATAAAACTTATTTAAGTTCTTTTGTCATTAAATAATGTTGGATAATATTCCACAATTTAAAAGAAGTTTGTTTTACCTCATAGCCTTGACTTTTATAGAATTCTAACGCATTTTCTCTTGCTTGTAATTCAATTGTTTTTAAACCAATTGCTTTAGCTTCTTCCTCCAATTTAGCAACGATTAATTTCCCTAAACCTTTTCCTTGATATTTAGTATTGACTGCCATGTAACGTATTTGCCCTAACCCACTGCCATTATCTTGGAGGCGTCCGCAAGCAATAACATCTTCATCTTGTTCGATGAAGGCATTAATAGAACTTAATTCTAAATCATCCGTTGCCGTATCTTTAGGTTGATTCCAAGGTTTTCTTAAAATATCATAACGTAAATCAATAATGGCATCAATTTGTTTTTGTGTATTGACTATTTGAACTTTATACATCATCCTTAATGAAAAAGTCCTACTCAAAAATTGAATAGGACTTTTATGTTTGTTTTTTACAATAATTATATTCGAACTGCTTGAACTGATTTAATTTCAGGGACTGCCTTCATAATTGTTTCTTCTATACCTGCTTTCATAGTCATGTGACTCATGCTGCAAGTGCTACAAGCTCCTTTTAATTCAAGCATTGCTGTGTTTCCATCAACTACTTCAAGCAACTCCACATCGCCTCCATCAGCCTCTAAATAAGGTCGAATGGTTTTTAAAGCATCTTCTACTCTATCAAATAATTCTTGGCTCATTAATTATTTCCCTAACTTCTTTTTTAAGTTTTGATCAATAGCATCTAAAAATTCTTCAGTATATAAGTAATGTTCGCCATGGTTAACTTTATTACCGTGAGCACATACTGCTAAATCTTTAGTCATTTTACCAGATTCAACTGTCTCCACACAAACTTGTTCTAAAGCTTGGCAAAAATTAATTAATTCTTGATTGTTATCTAATTTACCACGGAATTCCAAACCACGAGTCCAAGCAAAGATACTTGCAATTGGATTTGTAGAAGTTGGTTTACCATTTTGATGATCACGGAAGTGACGAGTTACAGTACCATGAGCTGCTTCAGCTTCCATAATAGTTCCATCTGGAGTAATTAATACAGATGTCATTAAACCTAATGAACCAAAGCCTTGAGCAACTGAATCAGACTGAACATCGCCGTCATAATTTTTACAAGCCCAAACAAAATTACCATTCCATTTTAATGCAGAAGCAACCATATCATCAATTAAACGGTGTTCGTATACAATACCCGCTGCTTCGTATTTAGCTTTATAATCTGCTTGATAAATTTCTTCGAAAATATCTTTAAAACGACCATCGTATTTTTTTAAGATGGTGTTTTTAGTCGATAAATATAAAGGCCATTTTTTGTTTAATGCTACGTTAAAGCAAGAGTGAGCAAATCCGCGGATAGACTCTTCTACGTTATACATACCCATTGCAACACCTGCACCTTTAAATTGGAAGATTTCGTGTTCAATTACTTTTCCATCTTCTCCTTCAAATTTCATCGTTAATTTACCTTTTCCTGGTACGACGAAATCAGTTGCTTTGTATTGATCACCAAATGCATGACGACCAACAATAATTGGAGCTGTCCAGTTAGTCACTAAACGAGGTACGTTTTTACAAACGATTGGCTCACGGAAAACAGTACCATCTAAAATATTACGGATAGTTCCATTAGGAGACTTCCACATTTGTTTTAAGTTAAATTCTTTTACACGAGCCTCATCAGGTGTAATCGTAGCACATTTGATACCTACACCATATTTTTTAATCGCTTCTGCTGCATCAATTGTTACTTGATCGTTTGTTTCATCACGATACTCCATTCCTAAGTCGTAGTATTTAATATCTACGTCCAAATAAGGGACAATTAATTTATCTTTAATAAATTTCCAAATGATGCGAGTCATTTCATCACCATCTAATTCTACTACGGGGTTGGCTACTTTAATTTTGCTCATAATATTGTGTTGAAATTGGTTTAAAAAAAGTTAGCCAAATTTAGAAATATAATACGGCTGAACAAACAAATGTTTCAAAAAAAATAAGAAATAAAACCCATTATTATAATTACCTTTATTAAAAGCAAATACGCCATAGGATAATAGATTAATGATTATCTTAAAAGACTAAATACATGAAAAAATACATTTTTTACATTATAGCCTTTATGAGCCTTCAAGGCTTGATAATAGCGCAAGATCAGATATTTAAGAAAGATAATAGTAAAGTTGAAGCTAAGATTTTGGAAATTAACCAAAATGAAATAAAATATAAGTTATTTACCTATCAAGACGGGCCTACAATTATCATTGCAAAAAAAGAGGTTGCCTTAATTATTTATCAAAACGGCACACATGAAGTAATTACTGCTGCTGAAACTCAAGTCCCTCATACTCCTTCTGTTATTTATAATAATCCTATAAACTACAGTTATAATGAGGATAGCATCAAAAAAAGAGAATTCTCAAATCTTATCTCTACTAAAAATATTGTATTTCTCAATATTATAGAACCCTTAAATGGGTCATTTGGGTTAAGTTATATGCGCGAATTTGCTAATAATTATCTTCATGCCTATGTGCCAATATCTGCAGGTTTTGCTACACCCTATTTTACACAAGCAGTCAATACTATTTTTTCTGGCAATTCTTATTCATCAAGCTCTTCATCATCCTACTTTTCCATTTCTAACTTTCAATTTAAAACTAAAACTTACGAGGTAGGTATAGGACTTCACTTTCAAACTAGTGGCAAGCGTAAAGTGACTCATTTTGTTGGCCCTTATGTTGGAGTTTGTCAATTTACAGGTAGTTATGACAAAACAGAAGGGGTATATAATCCAATTAATGGTTACTACTCCTCCACTAGTTTTAGTCAAAATACATTTACCCTTAATAGGACTTATGTGATGCTTGATAACGGCCTATTTATTAGAGCTACAAAAAATTTCAATATTATGCTACTAGCTGGCGTAGGCTATCATATCGACAACTACACATCAGCCGACGATTTAACAAAGGCCTCTAATTTTAACAAAACCCAATTCCCTATCAATGCCTTTAAATTTGGGCTTTCGTTTGGATATCGCTTTTAATTTATAGCACTACCCATTAATCGGTTAAGATGTGCTTTTATAAGTAATTTGATATCCTTACATTTGCACTTTATTTAAAGCATTATGAAAATTACCGAACATCTGAAATCTGCGAAAGACACTTTATTTTCAATTGAAATACTGCCTCCATTAAAAGGAAAAAGTATTCAATCTATTTTTGACGGCATTGATCCATTAATGGAATTTAAGCCGGCCTTTGTTGATGTAACTTACCATCGAGAGGAATACATTTACAAAAAACGTGATGGTGGTTATCTTGAAAAAGTTAGCATTCGTAAACGTCCAGGTACTGTAGGTATTTGTGCAGCTATCATGAATAAATATGATGTAGAAGCCGTTCCACATATTATTTGCGGTGGTTTTACCAGAGAAGAAACCGAAAATGCCCTAATAGATTTACAGTTTTTAGGAATTGATAATGTTTTGGCATTGCGAGGCGATAGTATTAAAACGGAATCTCAATTTGTACCTGAACCAGGCGGACATCATTACGCGATTGATTTAGTAAAACAAATTAAAGACATGAATAATGGTCTTTATTTAGATGATGAAATGAAAGATGCTTCTCCTACCAACTTTTGTATGGGGATTGCAGGTTATCCTGAAAAACATTTTGAGGCACCAAATTTATATAGCGATATGAAATGGCTAAAAGCCAAAGTAGATGCTGGCGCAGATTATATTGTAACTCAAATGTTTTTTGACAATAAAAAATATTTTGAATTTGTTGATTTATGCCGCAAAAACGAGATTAATGTGCCGATTATACCAGGCTTAAAAATATTAAGTTCTAAGGCTCAATTAATTGCTTTGCCTAAAATTTTTCATATTGATTTACCACAAGATTTATTTGTGGAATTAGAAAAATGTAAAGACGACAAAGCGGTTAAGGAAATCGGCATTCAATGGTGTATTGAACAAAGTAAAGAATTAAAAAAAGCTGGCGCCCCATGTTTACACTATTATACGATGGGAACATCAGACAGTACAAAAAGAGTAGCTAAAGAAGTTTTTTAAAAAATAAACATGTCAGACTTAAAATATAATTTACGTGGTGTTTCAGCATCTAAAGAAGATGTACATCATGCTATCTCTAATATCGATAAGGGATTATTTCCTCAGGCATTTTGCAAAATTGTTCCTGATTATTTAACGGGTAGCAATGAACACTGCATTATTATGCATGCGGACGGCGCTGGAACCAAATCATCTTTAGCTTATGTGTATTGGAAAGAAACAGGTGATTTAAGCGTTTGGAAAGGTATTGCACAAGATGCAGTCATCATGAATATTGATGATTTGATATGCGTGGGTGCTACTAATAATATTTTATTATCGTCAACTATTGGCCGAAACAAAGGATTAATAACAGGTGAAGTGATTTCGGCTATTATTAATGGCACTGAAGAAGTATTACAAAACTTAAGAGATAATGGTATTGATATTCGCTCAACGGGTGGAGAAACAGCGGATGTGGGCGATTTAGTTCGCACCCTTATTGTTGACAGTACTGTTGTTTGTCGTATGAAAAAAGACGATGTAATTTCCAACCATCATATCAAAGCAGGAGATGTAATTGTTGGTTTATCATCATCTGGTAAAGCAACTTACGAAACTGAATATAATGGTGGTATGGGAAGTAATGGTTTAACTAGCGCTCGTCATGATGTGTTTAATTATACTGTTGCTGAAAAATACCCTGAATCTTATGATAACGCCTTGCCAAATGAAGTGACTTACTGTGGGCAATTAAACTTAACTGATCAAATTGAAGTAAGTTATACCGATATCAATGGAAAAGAAATTAAAGAGCACATCACCGCAGGTAAATTAGTATTATCGCCAACTAGAACTTATGCACCGGTGGTAAAAAAATTATTATCGACTTTAGGTACTAAAATTAATGGCATAGTACATTGCAGTGGTGGTGCGCAAACTAAAGTATTACACTTTGTTGAAGGGGTACATATCATCAAAAATAATTTATTTCCTTTACCTCCGCTATTTAAAACCATTCACGAACAAAGCAAAACCGATTATAAAGAAATGTACAAAGTCTTTAATATGGGGCACCGCTTAGAAGTGTATTTACCTGAAAATTTAGCGCAAGAAGTCATTTCAATTTCAAAATCATTTAACGTCGATGCTCAAATCATTGGACACGTGGAGCAATACGATGGTAAAAAAGTAACGATTGAATCGGAGTTTGGAAAGTTTGAATATTAATTAAAACAATTCACTACAATTTGAATCCTACAATAGACACATCGTCTATTTGTTCTAATTCTCCTTTCCAATCTTCGAACCTTGTGTTCAATTCATTCTTTTGATCTTTCATTTGTAATAATGAAATTTCATTGAGTGTCTGAATCAATCGCTTTTTCATATATTTCTTTGAGTCAGAGCCACCAAACTGGTCATAGTAGCCATCGGTACATAAGTAGAGGGTAGATCCTTTTTCAATATCAATTTCATAATTTGTAAAAGAATCATCGCGGCGACTCTTCCCTACAGACATCCTATCATAGGCTAACTTGTCGTATGTGCCATCTTTATAAATAATGGGGCTATTATTAGCTCCAGCATAAGTTATTTTTAAAATATCATTCTTGATAGTTAATTTCATGATAACACCATCCATACCATCATTTAAACCATAACTTGCCATCATAGATAATAGACGTGTGCGAACATGATTAAATATCTCGTTCGGTTCAGTAATACCTCTTTCAATAACCGCCTCATTTAAAAACGAAATATTTAACAAACTCATAAAAGCTCCTGGCACACCATGACCAGTACTATCGCAAAGTGCAAAATAAAAACTATCATTTTTAGCAGTAGCCCAATAAAAATCCCCACTTACACTGCTTTTAGGCTTGAATAACACAAAATAATCTTGCAAATTTTGACTTATCAAATCTTTACTACCAAGCAAAGCCTCCTGAATATGTTTAGCATAATTAATACTATCATGCAGTTCTTTATTTTTTTTGGCAACTTTTAAACGAGATTTCTTTACTTGAACATTTTTTTGTTGAACTAGCTCTATATAGGAATCACTTTCGTAATTAATAACAATAGAAAAAGCTAGTGTATATATTATGCCAAAAAATAAGTTTGCATTGTAAATGCCATCATAATTTTTTAAGGGGCATAATGGCTCTACATAATTGGCAATTACAAAATATGCCACCGAAATAAAAATCATGAAAATAACCAACCCTACTAATTCGGCTATATTTCGAAAAGCCGCAAAAATATAAATGAAAAATGGAAAAATAAAAAATACAAATCCTGCTTTTGGTCCACAATAGATGAGACATAATACAATATTTATGGCCGCCGGGATATAAAAAATATATTTAGAAAAACGATATAATTTTTGAGCATTAAAATAGGGTGTTAATAACAGAGTAATGGATTCGAAAACAAGGATTGGAATATATGCTTTCGAATAATTACCCTCTGCAGTAAAATAAATCAATAAAATGGGGCATAAAAAACCTAAAATGGACAATCTATTAGAGTTCTTAATAATTAATTTTTCATTAAAACTCATTTTTCTATCAATACCAGAATTGACTATTTTACTAATTAAATGTTTGATATCCATGGCTTACTATAATTAAATTTTGATTTCGAAAAAATATAATGATACATTTTCTTCTCTATGAATTATTAATTCATAAAATTATTTAATAATAAAATCATTTAAACAAATGGAAATATATGACGATGTTTAAATAATACTTTATAGCATTAAATAACTAGTCTAACAATGGTGAGCGTATTCTAAAATAATAATATGTTTTTATATAAACAACAAAATGACATTTAGCATATTTAAAAAAACTTATATCGATTTGCTCTTATATAATTAATTCATTTGGCAACTATGTTGCAAATTTTACTCTTAATTAATAGCCTCTCAACTATATTTACGTTTTAAGTAATCTTTCCAATAATCGGCTTTTTGCCCATTAATAAACATCCATCCTAGTTTAAGGTTAAACCATCGTTCTATACAAAATAAGACATATTTAATTTTCATGTAATCACTAAAGATGTAGTACTGCATACCACAGCAAAACATCAAGACGATAAAAGTACATTTACAATATCTTATTTTTAAAAAATGTCATACACATAAAGATGTGTATGAGGGTGAAAATTATGTCGTAAAAAAAAAATTCTTATTTATAAAAGTTAAATTTGCTTATGATAAAATCTAATTTAAAATGGATTTGCAAATTTTATTTACCAGCACAATGGAAATTATACTTGTTGTTGGTTTTTGCTCTATCTTCTCAAAACATATTCTGTCAATATTACCAAACACTAGGGCAACCATTTAATATTTCTGATGGGCTTTCGGGAAATGATGTTCAGGATATTATAAAAGACGATATTGGATTTGTTTGGATTGCGACACAAAATGGTCTTTCAAGATTTGATGGAAATAACTTCGTCAATTTTAACAGCAAAACACATCCCACTATTTTTAAGGATAATGAAATTCAACGTATTCAAAGGAATGGCGATTTTTTGTATTTATATACAAAATCAGATGGTCTTATAAAATTGCAACCTAACACCCTTACCTTTACAAAGATTTTTAATTCGGCGCCACTTTCGATTTCATTTTCTGGAGACACCACTGCTATCTTATTTGAATCAGGAAAATTAGAAATCAAAGTAAAAAACAAGAACATTTATGTTTCACATTTTAATGTTTCAACAAACGATAATTTAATTATCCATCATGGTCAAATTTATTTGAGTCTCAAAGAAATGGGTATTCTTAGATTTAGTATTTTGAATCCACAACAGAAAATCTTAATTCCTATCAAAGAAAACATTAAGGCCGGTAAACTAATTCCATCTGAAAAATACAATATTATTTATCATAACGGCCATACAGTTAAAATATTAAAAAATGATTCGCTAATTTTTCATCCTGAAATAAATGAATTGACAGGTGTCAATTTTTTCAAAGAAGACGAACATGGAAAACCTATGTTTATTACTAATCAAATAAATGTAAATGTTGTTGTCAATAATACCTGTTTGAAAATACTCACTAGAGTTGATAAAAACATAGAATTAAGGTCAATGTGTAAAGTCAGTGAAAATTGTTTTTTATTAGGGACTAATCAAGGAGTTACAAGAATAAATAAAAGTCCCGCTTTTTCAGAACAAATAAAAGATTTTTCAGTTTCGAATTTTGAAACCATATTTGTTCGAAGAAGCATTGTAGAAAATGGCAATAAACTCTATTTGCTCAACTATCCTCGCATTATTGAGAAAGATGATGGATTAAGGTATTTAACAGATAGCATCTGTCCCGTTTCCGATGGCTTGATATTTCAAAATCAATTATATTATGCTACTGATGGAAATGGACTAAACAGTATAAATTTGACTTCGAAAAAAACCACAAAACATACTTGTAACGTGATACGATATAATGAATCCTTTGAAAGTATTTCAATTTTTTCGGATTCGCTCCTATTATTAACAAAAGATAATAAAATAGTGTTATACAACCCTTTAAGTGCAATCGGAAGGGCTTACTATTTATATAAAGGAGCAATTATACATGTTGCTATAAAAGATAAAAAATCAAATACTATCTACTTAGGAACAAACTCGGGAATCAGTCGAATTCACCTCTCAAAAAATAAAGGCATCAAATTAATGGACTTATTTCATAAAATTGATTTTGATGTACGTGATATTCTCTTGCGTGAAAATGAAAAGCAAATATGGTTAGCCACAAACCAAGGAGTGGTAATCTTGGATATGACCAATTTGAAAATTTTAAAATCTTATTCAAATGAACAGGAGGTATCAAACCCAAAAGTTTGTAAGCTAATAGAAGATAACAACAATTGCATATGGGCCACTACTTATGATGGCCTCACCGTTTACAATACAATTAATAAAACAATCAGGTTTATTAATAATGAACATGGGCTTTATAATACTGAATATAATTACAAATCAGCATGCAAACTTAAAAATGGTAAACTCATTTTTGGAGGCTTAAATTCCTATGAATTGATAAATCCAGATGAATTGCAGAAATTTGAATATGCAACCAAATTTATAATATCGGGTATCGAGATAAGTAAAAGTGATAGTTTAACAACTTTTTCGAATTATATTGAAGGACAAAAATTAAACTTTAATACTGGTAAGGAGTCAATAAAGTTATACCTAGCCAATTTTGACCATTTATATAAAAACGGTTATGTATTTGAGTATAGTTTAGATTCAAAAAACTGGATTAAAGTCAATAACAAGAGCTGTATTTTAATATCAGACCTTGCCTACGATGATTATATTCTAAAAATTAGAATGTATAATCCTTTTAGTCAAATTGTTCAGGAAAAACAGATTAATATAAGTGCAAATATTCCTTTTCATTTCAAAACAAGTTTCTACTTATCACTAATTTTTCTGATTGTGATAATCAGTGTTTTATTTGTTAGATTTATTTTTTTGTCAAAAAAGAAACAAATGGCAATAAAAACTAAAATCGCTATGGATCTGCATGACGAATCAGGAACCATTTTAACACGCTTACTCATGATTAGCAGAAAAGAAAAATTTGAAGCCAAGGACAAAGAAAATATACAAAATGGATTAAAAGAAGCGCTATTCAGTTTTAGAACATATATACATTCGATTTCAAAAACCAAAATGTCCTTGCATGATTTTTTTGATGAACTAAACGATTTTGTATATTTAATCTGCAATCAATCTAAAATAGAAGTAGTGTTTAAAAATTATTATGACAAAAATATTGAGATTAACTCTGAATTGTATAAAGATTTAAAGCTTTCCATTTATGAAATTGTAACCAATTGCGTAAAACATTCAAACGCCGATAAAATTTCATTTTTATTTATAGTCAAAGGAAAGACATTAGACATTACAATAACGGATACAGGTTTGGTTAACATCACTAATCTTGAAGGAAATCATGGAAATGGAATCCGAAATATTAAAAAACGTATTTATAGAAACAACGGTGAGTGCAGCTTTTCAAAAACAGAAGGAGCTAATGGTTTAACAATAAAAATAAAAATCCCATTATCATGAAACAAGTCATAATTTTTGAAGATGATATTCATTTAGCTAATTTGATAAAAGACGTTATTAATGAAGTTGACCAAATTAATTGTTCATATATATACACAAACACAAAGGATTTCTTTGCAAAACCAATTGAAGCAGATATATACCTGCTTGATATTGTTATGCCTGGAATTAATGGATTAGATAGCATCGAGAAAATTCTAAAAATATATCCTAATTCAAAAATCATTATGAATTCAATTTTAGATGATTCAGATACCATCTTTAAGGCATTACAAAATGGCGCTGTTGGATATATAGATAAAGAAAGTTTTGAAATGAATTTTAAGGAAGTAATTGAATGTGTTATAAATGGTGGAGCATATATGACTCCCAAAATTGCAAGAAAAGTCATTGATTTTTTTAATCATAAAAAGTTAATTGCTGAAAAATTAACAAAACGAGAAAATGATATTTTAGATGGACTTTTAGAAGGATTAAGCTATAAACTAATTGCTGATAAATATAGTATAGGAATTAACACAGTTCGAATGAACGTTAGTAAAATTTATAGGAAGTTAAATATTAATTCGAAAGCAGAATTATTTCAATTAGTTGGAAATAATCCAAAATAAGAAAAGTAAAAAATTATGTTTTTTATTGCTCAACTAAAGTATGATAAACTACTTCAATTCCTGACAACTTACTTTATTACCATTAACTAGTAATACATACGTTTTTCCGTTTTTGTATAAATCACTCACACATGGTTTTTGTGTAGCACCTTGCATACTTGAAGCTAATTTCCCTGACATGTTGATGATGTCAATTTTTTCACCAGTTTTATCATAGGCCAAAAACCAATCAGTATCGCTTGCATGAATCAATTGTACATCATCATATACAGCTAATTCATTAAAGTATTCAACTAATTTACTCGTAAATAAATCATAGCCGTACAAGGCTCCATTGCCATATACTAATACATCTGATTGATTGTCATCATTTACTAAATCAAAAGATGTTTTAAACCCACTCAACTCATCCCCTATTTTTAAAGCCTCTTTTTGATCGTTTAAAGAAATTTTATTCAGTAAATTATTTTTATCATCAACATAAATCAATTTGGTGTTATCCAAAGAATTACCTCCAAGAAGATACAAATGCTTTAACTGTTCGATGGTTTTATTTTTGAAATCAATACGACCGACTCCCTTCCTACTAAAGGCATATATTTTACCTGAAACATCAGCAGTTATTAAATAATCACTCGCGCCAACAGATACATAATAAATTGGCAAGGTAACAATTTGCTCGGTTTTTACAGGAACAAAGCCTTCTGTTTTAATGCCATATAATGAAAAATTATAAATACGTTTATCGGCACAGGCTAAAAACAATCGGTAATCTTTGTTACCATCATAATCCAAAACTGTTAATGGAGAAGTAACTCTTGAAGGTGTTTTTACTGGAAAGCCTTGCACCTCATTTCCATTTCGATCTATCAAATGCAAATAATTTTCTGTATTAAATAGCAACTGAAATTTTCCATTTTTAAAAATATCCACTGTAAAAATCTCCGACTGAATCGCTTCATTCATTTCCGTTTTAAAAATCAGATTTCCTGTTGAATTAATTAAATAGAGATTGAAAGATTCATCTTGAAAACACAGTTCATTTTCTTGAGTTAAATGATTAGTAAACAAATGAACCTTTGTTTGAATTAAAGAATCGGCATTAAATGTCCATAAGGCATTTGACAATCCACTGTCCCCTTCTGATTTAGGTTGGGCGTGGCTAGCATTGATTCTTACCTGAATACTATTTTTGTAATTCTTTGCTATGAATGATACTTGAGCAGTGGCATTCTCTGCATTAGCTAATTCTTGACATTGGATAAACGAAGGGTAATCATATTTTTTGAGTATTTCAGAATTTTCGTAGTATAAATAATTACACTCTAACATTAAATTATCGTTGGCATAATCCATAAATGCTAAATTTTTCCCTAGTAACTGACTACTATTAAAACATGTTTGATAATAGTCTAACACCATTTTACTAGAGAAAAATAATAAATACCCGTCAGAAATCATCGCATATTGATTTTTCAAATCTTGCTCAGTAAATTCAAACACCTGACTTAATGAGGTGTTCAGTTTATAAATTTTGGAATCGTTACTATTGAATACACTGTCGCTCATGAATTTCAATAATACTTCGCTCTTTTCTGAATCGTTTATTTTTAAACTCACAATTTTTTGATTGGTGTTTTCAATCACATAATTCGCTTCCAGTATTTCACGATCTAAATTTTCAAAACTTTCTTGCTTAATATTATACAAGGCGCTATCATTTAAAGTATTCCAAGCTTCATTATTTTGCTGATTTCGTTTGGAGGAAAATTGTTGTTGTATGTTTTTATAAAACAAATTAGCATCGCTTAAAGTAATCCCTTTTATAGATAGAGGTTGATTTGGCAGATGTTCAAATCCAATTATTTTTTCTGATTGTTGATTTTTAATACAATTTAATAAGGAAAGTGAATCTGTATTGGAATATCCTGTTAAAGTAATTTCATTAAGTTGTACCTCAATACCAAATAAAGACTGCTTCGTAAAAAGCTTTTCTGGTAAAAGTTTAGTGAACGCGTGATTAAAATATATTTGCGATTTTTGTTCACCATCCAGCTTTAAAAGATCAATGTAGTCTTTGTTACTCGACATAGAATTCTCTTTTTTTAATTCTATACTGTTTTGTAATAAACTTAAATTGGAACACACATAAACTAACCCGTCTTTAAAGGTTAAGAGCCATTTTTTTCGGTTATTGGTAAACGAATAAACTTGGGCAGAAGATACTGGTGGTTCTTTTGAAAACACAGTTTTAAAAAATTCTAAAAACAAATCTTCATTATTTGTCTCTTTAACTTTTAATAAAATTAAATGCTCGGTAGTGTTTGCTTGTTTTATAAATGACCAATACACGGCATTGTTATCAATCACAGAGGCTATATCTGGTTTTGAGTTTACAAGTGAATCTAAATAACGAATGCCATTTTGAGCCACTTGCATGGATTCGTTAGTCAATAAAGAATTCCAAATTAAATTTTGACGAGTTAATTGAGATACTAATTCACTGTAGTTTTTAGTTTCAATCATGCAGACTGTATTGATTGGGATATGATCCAATACAGAAACATTAGGTTCTTTACTATCTTTTAATCGGAAGTATCCCCAAATAGCGACTATAATAGAAACTAAAATAAAAACATAAAAGGATATTTTTTTGAGCATTTGCACCATCTAATGTAAGTTTATAAAACTTGTGCTTTAAACCTCTTAAAGTAGAGTTATTAAACTGCCATTGTGAATTGATTAGCTAAATTTGAAATGTTTTAAATCCCTTTCTTTCATCATTGAAAAACCCGTTTTTAAACTCCAATACTCTGCTAAATATTCTTGTTCATCTTGCCCAGGAGTGGGTATTAAAATACAATTTGTTTTTTGTAAATGATGTAAATCCATCAAGGTACTATACCCACTTCGGCATATCACCGTTTTAGAGTTTACAATCATGCTTGCTAAATCATCAGCATGTGGCGCATCAAACACCTCAACATTTTTATTAATGAAACTTTGTAATACATGATGCGTTCCTCTAACAATGCAAACCGTTTTATTTGACTGATTAGCTTTTGTTATAAGAGCTATCTCTAACTCCGAACGCAGTGGCTCTGGGCCTGACAATAAACACAAATAATCATATTTAGCTGAGCCAAATACCGTCTTTGGTAATCGGCTTAATGGCCCTATGTACCTATGATTTTTTATGGAATGATGATGGGTTAACTTACCAGCTAAGCTGGTTTTCTCATCTTGCAAATCAGGGACCCAAACTGTATGAAATTGTTTAATAAAATAATGGTGTATTTTATTAGCAAAGGAAGAAAATATACCAGCTTGGATATTTAATTGATGAGTGATATAAATATTATCAGTTTGATTTGAATATAATCCAAAACGATTATCACTTATCACCACATCAATGTGGTATGTTTTTACAATTTGTTCTAATTGAAAATGTTCTTTTTTAATCGCCGCCCATATTCGTGGAGCATCTATTAGTAATTTTAAAACTAAAGGGATAGATTTAGAGTAATGGATATCATAGGCTTCAATATTCACTTTTTGTAATTCCGGAAATTCCTCATCAAAAATTAAAGAAGTAGTTGGAGTAACCCCAATAACCACAACATTATCTTTCATTAATTGTTTAATTAATGGGACACATCTTGTGGCATGGCCTAAGCCCCAATCAAGTGCTGCAATAAATATAGTTTTGTGTTTAAAGATGTTACAAATTAAGTAAAAAAATTAACTTTACACAGTGTCAGAAGCTTATTCAGAACATATCCAAAGTATTCTTAAAACCTTACCAGAAACCCCTGGTGTGTACCGCTATTATGACATTGATAATACCTTGCTATATGTAGGTAAAGCAAAAAATTTAAAGAAGCGCGTTACCTCCTATTTTACTAAAGAACATGACACCTATCGCTTACGAGTGATGGTAAAAAAAATAGTAGATATCAAAACCATTAAGGTAGATACCGAAATGGATGCTTTAATTTTAGAAAACAATCTGATAAAAAGTCTCACGCCCAAATACAACATCATGTTGCGTGATGATAAAACCTATCCTTGGATTGTTATCAAAAACGAACGTTTCCCAAAAGTATTTCATACTCGTCAATTAAAAAAAGATGGCAGTGAATATTATGGTCCATATCCTTCAGTAACCACCATGTTTATTTTATTAGATTTAATAAAACAATTATATCCTTTAAGAACATGCAACTTAGATTTAAGTCAAGAAAATATTGACAAAAAAAAATATACCGCCTGTTTAGAATTTCAAATTGGAAAATGTAAAGCACCTTGTGTGAGTAAGCAAAGCGAAGAAGATTATGATCGCGGTATCCATCATATCAAAGAAATTATTAAAGGAGATATAAACTTTGCTATTCGTGATTTAAAAAAAATCATGCTGGAGCATGCTGAAAATTTAGAATTCGAGCAAGCCGCTAATACTAAAAAGAAAATTGAACTTTTAGAAAAATACCAAAGCAAATCTACTATCGTTCATCCATCAATCACAGATACCGATGTGTTTGCTATTTTAAGTGACGAAAAAGTAGCCTACGTCAATTACTTTAAAGTTATGAATGGAACCATCATTCAGGCTCAAACGTTAGAGTTAAAAAAGAAGTTGGATGAAACTGATGAAGAAATGTTAGTGTTTGCCATTAATGAAATTAGAATCCGATATAATTCTTCGAGTAAAGAAATTTTTGTTCCGTTTGAACCTGAATTTGAATTTACAGGTGCTAAATACATCGTTCCAAAAATTGGAGACAAAAAGCACTTATTAGACTTATGTTTTAAAAATGCAGAATCTTATAAACGGGAACGAGAAAAACAATTAGCGATTATTGATCCTGAAAGGCATACAGATCGCATCATGCAACAAATGATGAAAGACTTGCGCATGAAAGAAGAGCCTCGTCGTATTGAAGGATTTGATAACTCGAACATCCAAGGCGATTATGCCGTGAGTGCCATGCCTGTTTTTATTGATGGTAAACCTGCCAAAAAAGAATACCGTCATTATAATGTCAAAACAGTGGTTGGTCCAGATGACTTTGCTACTATGGAAGAAGTGATTTACCGCCGCTATTCTCGTGTCATCGAAGAAGGATTACCGATGCCTCAATTAATTGTGATTGATGGTGGTAAAGGGCAATTAGGAGCAGCAGTGATGAGTTTACGAAAATTAGATTTAATGGGCAAAGTGACGGTGATTGGCATTGCTAAGCGTCTAGAAGAAATTTATTTCCCAGGAGACTCGGTACCACTATATTTAGATAAACGCTCAGAAACGTTGAAAATCATTCAATACATTCGTGATGAAGCCCATCGTTTTGGGATTACCCATCATCGAAACAAACGAAGCAGAGAAACCTTTAAAACTGAATTGTCTGAAATTAAAGGCATTAGCGATAAAACTGCTCAGAAATTGTTAACCGAATTAAAATCTGTAAAAGGTATCAAAGAAGCAACTTTAGTCGAATTATCAGCAATTATAGGTAATTCAAAGGCTAATTTGGTGTATGAATACTTCAAGAATCAGGAAAATCATCCTTCTTGATTTTTATTTTAACTAAAACTATTATCTTTGCCCATGGAAAACGGCAAACTCATCATCTTTTCTGCACCATCTGGTTCTGGTAAAACAACCATTGTGCGTCATTTACTTAAAACCTTTCCTGATAAATTAGAATTTTCGATTTCAGCGACTAGTCGCGCTAAACGCGGTGTAGAGGAAAATGGGAAAGACTATTATTACCTGAGCGTTGATGAGTTTAAACAAAAAATTGATAACAAAGAGTTTTTAGAGTGGGAAGAAGTTTATGCAGGAACACATTATGGAACTTTAAGAAGTGAAGTGGAACGTATTTGGGCAAAAGGCAAGCATGTGATATTTGACATTGATGTAGAAGGAGGATTAAATCTTAAAAAACAATTTGGCGAAAAAGCTTTAGCAGTTTTTGTTATGCCTCCAAGCATTAAAATATTAGAAGAACGTTTAAATTCAAGAAGTACGGATAGTCCAGAGAGCATTGCTCGACGAGTTGAAAAAGCAGAAAAAGAACTTAAAACTGCTGATTTATTTGATGTCTTTATCTTAAATGAAGTTTTAGAGGATGCCTTTGTAAAAGCAGAGAAGATCATCACCGAATTTTTATCTAAATAATTCTCTTTTTCTTATCCCAACCCGATTTTACCTTATTAAAAAAAGGGTGACCAGATATTTTTATAATTTTAAATAACTAATTACCAATTAGTTACAAAATAATTAAATATTTTATTCATTTTTTGGGTTACTAATTTAAAGTTTCGGTATAAATGTTCAAATAACAACAAACAACTTAAAAAATTAAAACAATGACAAAATTATTTTCAATTATCGCAGTAGCTATCATCGCTACAACTGTAGTATCTTGTGGACCTTCAGCTGAAGAAAAAGCAAAAATCGAAGAACAAGCAAAACGTACTGCTGATTCTATCCAAGCTGAATTAACAAAAAGCTTAGAAGGCATTAGTACTGAGGCTACAACAGATTCAACTGCTGCTGCTGCAACTACTGAAACTGCTGCTGCTGCTCCAGCTGCAGAAGCAAAACACTAAGAATTTGTGTTTAGTTAGTTAGGAAAAGTCCACGTATCATAGATACGTGGGCTTTTTATTTTTAAATAGCTCATCAAAAGCCTAGTCTTTGCTTTATATAAAAAATTTAATCTTGAAATTTTCATCAGTTATTTAGATTTTTTAAAACATAAATTATTCTAATTTCTTTATACAACAAAAAATTATCTTTACATTCGACATATCAATTAGTTATTTATGAAAAAAGCATACATCATTCTATCAGCTACAATTTTAACTTTAGTATTTGTTAAGTGCAAACCTGCAGCGGAAGACAGATTTAAAATGCATGAAAACGCAAAACGTATTTCAGATTCAATAGGTCGTGTGATTGATCAAGCTATGGCAGAAGTTGCTATTCAACCTAAGACTGGTGCCGTAGCAAAGGATACCACAAAAAAATAATTTCTAAAATTTTATTGATAAGCCATTTTTAAAGGAATATACCAAATCAGGTATACCTAATGGTTGTTTCGTGTCGTATAACATATTAAATGTTGATTTAAAATTTAGATGTTTATTGATATGTATCTCTAAACTACTTTCATTGGCTATTCGAAAATCAGTTTTATCTTCAATATTTGGCTGATAAAATGTTGTTGTTGTAAAATCTAGGTTCTTTAAAATAGTAAATGACCCCGTTACATAAGAACTAATTCGATGTTCGTATAAATTAACTTCGCCATACATGATATCATCATATTCATACATGTATAAAGCAGCCATATAAATACGTGCATTTTCTTTTTTAAGCAGCTTCAATCTTGGTCCTGCACCTAATAAATATCTAAAATCTAACTTTAAGACAGGATTATACTGCGTTTGTGTAAAGGCTTCCATAGTAAGCCATTTATTGACTTTATAATTATACCTAAAATGCTGATAACCTGAATTAGCAAAATCTGTGTGACCTGCTTTGATAAAATTTAAATCATTCAAAAAAATAAAACGGCTTCTGTTTTTTTGATATTGAATACGAATAGCATTAGAAAATTGAAGCACTTGTTGGGTATTATTATAAACATTAAAATTAAAATCGATATTGCCAACCCAACCATTAGTATCATTCAAAAACCGTTTATTCTCAATATTAATTACCTGAGCTTTAGCAGGAATAAGAAATATTAAAAAGAATCCAATTAAAAATTTAGAAATCAATCTTAACATAAAATAAAGGCAAAAATCCTAACTGATAATTTTTTATAAGAGGGTCAGCATTAACATTAGCAGGATCTGGAGCATAACTCAGGGCTAATACATTTTTTGTATTCATTAAATTCACTAAATCTAAGGCAATTTCATAGGCCATTTTTTTACCATTAATCTTATAAGCAATTCTTAAATCTAAACGATTATAAGGATTAAATTGTAAGGTGTTCACCTTGTCATTATCTGCTACCACATCCATCACGGCATTACTAGCTGCAATATTTACCGGCGAATAACGCTTACCTCCACCATAGGTAAATTTAGATGAAATATTAATAGAATTCTTTTTAGACTTTCCAATTTCATATTCAACACCCGCTAATACATTCATCATATATTGTCCATTAAAATCAGTATTAAAGGTTTTACCATTACTCGCTTTGTATTTACTATCAAATAAACTAGCCGAATACAAAAAGAAATAATGTTTACTAAACGTTTTTTCTAAAGTAAATTCTAAACCATAATTATAACCTGTTCCTTTATTTTCCATGGTATAAATAGGAAAGAAACGATTAAAACTAGCGCCTCGATTAAGAAGGGAAACACTTGATGGAACAGCATATACAGGCACATCCCATAGATACTGATAATAGGCTTCGACTTTTGTTCTAAAATATTTTGAAATCTGTAAATCGTAACCTAACACGGCATGCTGACTTTTACTAAACCCTAAATTTTTATTATCTAATTGTTTGGTAGGATTTGAATATGTTTTTCCATCTCTTACTAAACTATCAGGTGCTGCAAAATATAAATAAGTTGGTTGCATTTGACTATGCATTCCATAAGCTAAACTTAATGATTGATTTGGTTTGAATTGATAACGTATACTTGCTCTTGGCTCTACCGCCCAACTATTACTTAGTGTCAAGTATTGTGCAAACACCCCTAAATTTGTACTCCATTTTTCATTGAATTTATGCACAAAAGCAAAATAGGGTTGCAGTAAATAAAAATCAGCGGTTGTATTAATTCTAGTTTTATAAGGTTTATTAATTATAGATTGAGCTAATGTATCATATCTCGAATTTATTTTGACTTGGTCATAAAAATTCACGTGAAATAAATTGGCAAAAAAACCTGTCTTAAAACTATTTTTAGGATTAATTTTATGTTTAACATACCAAGAAATTGTAGTTTTTGTTTCAGTAAAATCATAGCCTAAAATTTGAGGTAAGGTGTCATTTGGCTGAAAATTTTTATCTCGTAAAACCAAATAATGGTCAACATTTAAACCTTGAGCACTAAAGGCTAAAGAGGTTTTCATCAATGTTCTGCTATTAAATGAATAGGCATGGTTTAAAATAACCACTCCCATATTAGAGGCAAAATACTGATCTCTATTTAAATCGCCATACAATTCTTTTGGACGTTCTGTCTGAGTGCTTAAAATAATTTTTATCGTACTCATTCCTCCTATTCCACTCAGCGAAAAAACACCCGCTTTTTGAGTAGGAAAATTAAATCGAAATGCCCCGTCTTGATATTGAGGAACGGCGCTAGTGCCAAGTTTAATTTGTAAGCCTGATAATAATTTTAAAGTTGAATAACGATAATTAATATAATAACTACTTCCTTTTGCTTTATTGATAGGTCCTTCTAAAGACAACTCTGTTCCTAAAATACCGAACTGAAAAGTACGTTCATGCTTTTGATTATTTCCATTGCGCATTTTTAAATCAAATACACCGCCTAAGGCATTACCATAATTAGCAGGGAACGCTCCTGTGTAAAACTCGGAATTAGCTAAATACTTATTATTAATGATAGCAGTTGGGCCACCTGCCGAACCAGCTACAGCAAAGTGATTAGGATTAGGAATGTCGATTTCTTCTAAACGCCACAATAATCCTGAAGGAGAATTACCACGAACAACGATATCATTCCTACTATCATTTGTTCCTTGAACACCTGCAAAATTAGAGGCCATACGAGCGGGGTCTTGACGAGAACCAGGGTAACGCTCTGTTTCTTCAATACTAAATGTTTTAACATTAACTGCTTGCATATCAGTCACTACATCTTTTTGTTCATCGGCATTCACCACAACCTCATCCATCTGAACTAAAGATTCTTCCAATTCAATGGTTAAATATGTTTCTTTACCAGATGAAATAATAATATCATTTAAAGGCATCGTATTATACCCAAACAAACTAATAATAAATGAACGTCGACCAACAGAAATTCCATCTAATTTAAAATAACCATTGGCATCGGTTACGGTAACATATTTTTTTGTAGAATCATTTTTTAACCGCACAAGAGCTCCGGGAAGTCCTACAGAAGAAACTTTATCTATGACTTGACCCCTTACCGTTTGAGTGTAGGACGTTTGAGCTAAAAACGTATTAGAATATAAAAAAGTAATCGCAAAAAAAAGTAAATATTTGTTCATAAGCTAAAAATACTAATTTTTAGAAAACAAGGGAAATTAGTCTACTATAAGCGAATCAGAATAAATTTTATAGAATTGTTCATTTTGCCACAGAACATTCTTTATTAAGGTATCTTGAAAAGTTTTTTCGATGGTATTGAAACTCTGAGATTGATACTGTTTTAATGAATGATCTTCGAAATAAAAAATATCGCCATTGATGACTTTAAAATTTTTAAGATTCGTTAAAGGAATTGTTTTGTAAAATGTTCCGTAAATATCAAATACTAAAATCCCTTCATTTGGGCAATTTAAATACACGTAGTTATTATGCTCTTTTATGAAATTAGGTTTTATGTCAACATCTAAAATCCGCTTTAAATTGCCTGTTTTTACTAATGTTTTTAGATCTGAGTTAAATCTTAACAATTCATTATTTTGCTTGTCATAAATCCAAAAACTATTGTTGCTTGACGAACACACTAAACTTGCTTGCTCATAGCCCAATGTTTCAATTGATATCATAGAACTCGTTTGAGTTAATTGGTCATCCAAAAATAATATTTGTTGAAAATCTTTATAATAGACTAAAATTTTCAGGGGATTCATAGCATCCACATAATCAATTTTACCATAACGTTTTGTGCTAAACTTTTTTTGCAAGATTCCATTTGAACCATACTTCACAATTTCATTTTGAGTAATGACATATATATTTCCAAAAGCATCAATTTCAATCATTGATTTTTTTTCAATAAACTTAATGCGTATAGGAGTATTGGATGATTGAAAAAAAAAGGAACATCCAATAACAAAACTTAAAAATATGATAGTGTAAAATCTCAACGTATTTATTTAACGCTAAGATAATTTATAAATTGTAATTTATCTAAATAAAAAAGCCCCCTATTTTGCAATAGAGGGCTTTAACTTAATTTTTATTTATACTAAAGAAATATCAAATTGAACTAAGTCAATAAATTCTTGAACTCGATTAGAAACATCTTCTTGAGATAAGCCAATTAAACGTTCTGTACCAAATTTTTCAACCGTAAAACTAGCCATTGCCGAACCAAAAATAATCGCACGTTTCATGTTCTCAAAGCTGATATCTTTTGTTTTAGCTAAATAGCCAATAAATCCCCCTGCAAAACTGTCGCCAGCCCCTGTTGGATCAAACACATCTTCTAATGGTAAAGCTGGAGCAAAAAACACTTCCTCTTTATTAAATAATAAAGCACCGTGCTCTCCTTTTTTAATCACTAACACTTTTGGGCCCATTGCTAGAATTTTTTGAGCCGCTTTTACTAAAGAATATTCGCCAGATAATTGACGAGCTTCAGAATCATTAATTGTTAAAACATCAATTCCCTTTAATGTTTCCATTAATTCAGGCATAGCAATATCCATCCAAAAATTCATGGTATCTAATACAATTAATTTTGGACGTTTAGATAACTGAGATAATACTTTTTGCTGAACACTTGGCATTAAGTTTCCTAACATTAAAAAATCGCAATTTTTGTATGAATCTGGCACAATAGGGTCAAAATCACCTAAAACATTTAACTGAGTATCAAGGGTATCGCGAGAATTCATGTCATTATGGTAGCGACCGCTCCAAAAAAATGATTTTTCGCCTTTCTTAATTTGTAATCCATCCAAATTAACTCCTTGACCTTTCAATGTATTCATAAATTCTTGAGGAAAATCGTCCCCAACAACCGACACTAAGTTTATTTCTTTTGTAAAGTAAGAAGACGCTAATGCTATGTAACTAGCAGCTCCACCAACAATTTTATCGGTTTTCCCGAAAGGTGTTTCGATAGCATCAAACGCTACAGTACCTACAACTAAAAGACTCATATAAAAAAAGATTAAATATTTTTACAAATATATTGTTTATTTACAAAATAGATATTAAATTTGCACTCCTTTATAAGGAAAAAGGATTCCTTCTTAGCTCAGCTGGTTAGAGCACATGACTGTTAATCATGGGGTCCCTGGTTCGAGCCCAGGAGAGGGAGCAAAAAGCCACCAATGTCGGGTGGCTTTTTTTATGATATAAAGTGTAATTTTATGCTTTATTATTGGCACCGTAGTTCAATGGATAGAATAAGCGTTTCCTAATTAATTTCTCACATTTGTCTTCAAGAGAGAAATCTCTAACCCCTTCTAAATCAAGCGTAAAACTTAGAAGAGGTTGGAGATTTTTTATTTGTATCGCTAATAGTTTCAATCAATTCTCACAAATGGCTCACAAATTTGTGGAACTAAAAAACTTATTAAAATGAAGACAAAAAACGTAAAAATTAGTTTGGATTGTAAAACCAATCACATTTCTAAAGGAAGGAAATTTCCATTGTTATTAAGGGTTGCTTGTAATGGCAAACACATCTACATCAATATCGGCAAATCAATAGAAGAAAAATTCTATGATAAGCAAAACAAGGAAATTAAAAAGGAGGTAAAGGGTGCATCTTCTTACATTGATTATGTGGAAAGGCATAAAGTAAAAATTAGCGAAATAATTTCCGATTTTGAACGAAATGGTCAGGTAATTAATCTCCAAAAAATAAGAGAAACTTATTTATTTCAATTAGGAAAAATAGATTCTGTTAGTTTTTATGAATACGTTAAAGAAACTATTGATAAAGAAAAAGAATTGAGTTTGCTTAAAGAAAAAACACTCTATAATTACGAAAGGAATATGGTGATATTAAACGAGTATTGTCCAACGCTATCCATTCACGATATTGACAAAACATTTTTAGAAAAATATGAATCACATCTTTTACATAAACTTAAAATGTCAAGAAACTCTAAATTTCACGCTATGTGTTTCATTAGAAAATACACATTGAGGTTATTTAAGGACGGAAAAATTAAAAATTACCCATTCAGTTCCTATATCGTTGGAAGTCCTGAACTAGGCGAACCACTTTATTTAGAATTAGAGGAACTTAATAAATTACACGACCTATATGAAAGCGGTGAATTATTAAAAATTGTAAGAAATTCAAAAAGTAAGTTTACAAAGTATAAAACATTTCCACTAGGTGAAAAGTATCAAGAGGTATTGAAATACTACCTTGCCAGTTGTTATTGTGGACTTAGGCACTCTGATATTAAAACCTTAAAAACATCTGAAATAAAGGGTGCACATATTGTAAAAATAATGAAGAAGGGAAGAAAAGGTCAACTTAAAGAAGTAAAGATACCCATAAGAAAAAGATTTGAATCTTTACTTCAACGTAAGTCTGAAAATGGGTTTGCTTTTGGTGTAAAAGTTAAGGAGTGTTCTCAAACAAATAAATATTTGAAAGATATTGCAAAAATTGCAGGTATTGAAAAGGAACTTACATTTCATAGTGCAAGACACACATTTGCAGTAGTTTCTTTAAGATTAGTAATACCTATTGATGTAATCAGCAATGTTTTAGGACATTCTGAATTAGAAACTACACAACGATATGCACGTGTAGTTGCATCCTATAAAAATGAACAAATGAATAAGTGGGATAAGATTGCAGGAGATGCACATATCACGGAAATTGAAGTCAGTTGCCCTAATTGTACGTTATCGGTAATGAAATTTGCTAAGGACGTTCTAAAACTTAAAAAAATACCTTGCAAATGTCAAAATTGCAACGAGGATTTTGTTTACTGTATTGCAAGTTGATAAATAGTACTGGTCTGAGATGCTTTTAAATCCGTTTTAAGGCTATTTCATACCATTTAATCCTCTGTTGAAGATTTCCTTCACCATACCAAACATCATCGCTGAGAAATCCGATTTAAACTCTTTGTTGTCAGAATATAATTTATAAAGGTCGAAGTTAGTGGTGATGTGCTTTAACAGTTCCTCTCCAACAATTTTATCGCTCGTTATCCGAGCATTTTGTTCATCAGAAAAATTAAGTGCTGATTTCAACTCCTCATTCTTTGCAACATCTTTTGCAATGTTCTCTGCCATTTGTCTTACCTTATCGGTATCTTCAAACTCAGTACCGTACCTGTCATTAAAGGTTTTTAAGATATTAGATAATCTATCAATCTCTGGGTTGCTATTGCCCCCTCGCATATCGGTTGGTATCGGTTGAATTTCTTCACCTTGCTCTAACACAATGTTTATAGTTGTTTCGAGTTGCAAACGGTAACTATCCATATCAATATTATCTAAAATTCCCTTTGATAAATCAAGAGGAGCGTCACCTCCTAATTTGTTTTGCAGGTGGTTTAGGAAAATGTATAATCGCTCTAAATACGGATTTTCAAATGGTACTATCTGCGATAAGAAAACATACAACCGAACATAAGTCTTTACCTTCGCCCTAAAATCAGTTTGTTGTTCTTCGTTTAAATCGTTTCTGAATATTTCGGAACTGCTGTCTAATATTGCGTGTAATTGGTCAACAGGAACGTTCGCAAGAATCTTATCTGAAAATTCGTTTACCTGCTCAACAGTATATACCTGAAAATTATCTAACGCATCTTTCAGGTCAAATAATTTGTTCGGGTCTGTTGCTTCTCCCAAAATGGTACTTTCAAAATACGGTAGAAATGCTTTTTCAATGTCTTCAGCCGAATTGGCAAAATCTAAAACAAAAGTATCTTTCTTCAATGGGTGACTGCGGTTTAAGCGAGATAATGTTTGCACTGCGTTTACGCCTCCCAGTTTTTTATCTACATACATTGTATGCAGCAACGGTTGGTCGAATCCTGTTTGATATTTATTAGCAACAATTAAAAAACGGTATTCGCTTTTCTCAAATTCAGACGGTATTGAATTGCTCGAAAACCCATTTAGGTTAGATTCTGTTTGCCCGTTAATTTCTCCCGAAAAGGCAACAATAGCCTTGTAAGGGCTGTTTATCTTTTTAAGGTATTCGTCAAATGCTCTTTTGTATTTAACAGCGTTTGCTCTCGAACTTGTTACCAACATTGCCTTTGCCAAACCGCCCATTCGTTTTGCCATTACAACGTTTTCCATAAACTGCTGAATAATTAAAATCGTTTTTTTCTTAATAGCGTGTTCGTGGCTTTCAACGTATGCTCTTAGTTTTTTCTGTGCTCGTAACTTGTCGTATTCTGGGTCTTCTTCTATCTTTTTGAGCAAAGCATAAAAACTCTGATAGGTAGTGTAATTCTGCAACACATCCATAATAAAACCTTCTTCAATGGCTTGTTTCATTGAGTACAGATGAAACGCTCTGAATTTAGTTTTATCTCCTTGAGGGAAGGGAACACCAAACAATTCTAAGGTTTTGTTTTTAGGAGTTGCAGTAAATGCAAAGTAACTAGCGTTACTTAGTAATTTTCTCGATTTAATTAAATCTGTTATTAAATCTTCGCCTGTTACAGTGTCGTTATCTTCTGTATGTTCTTCGTCATCGTCATCATCATCTGTTTTTTTAGATAAAGATTCGTTTAGTTTCCTTGCCATTTGACCGCTGAGACTGCTATGAGCCTCGTCAATGATAATTGCAAAGTTTGAACCTGCCAATTCGCCTATTTCTCCTACGATGTGAGGGAATTTTTGAATGGTAGTAATGATGATTTTTTTTCCTTCTTCTAAGGCTTCTTTTAATTGCTTAGCACCTTCGGTAATGGCTTCAACCACACCGTTCACTTGCTGAAACTGCTTTATATTGTTGCGTATTTGAGCATCTAACACCCTACGGTCGGTAACAACAATTACTGTATCAAAAATATTATTTGTACCCGATTTGTCGTGTAAGCCAACCAATTGATGAGCCAACCAAGAAATAGAATTTGATTTGCCAGAACCAGCCGAATGTTGAATCAGGTACTTTTGCCCTGTTCCGTTTTGTTGTGCGTCTGCCAAAAGGCTTCGTACCGCTAACAATTGATGGTAACGAGGGAATATTAACTTAGTTTCTTTCTTTGTTCTTATTTTCCCTTTATCATCTAAGTACTCTTTTTCTTCGGTTATTTGTTGACAGAAATTTTGAATAATATCGGTCAGATTATGTTTAGTTAGAATCTCTTTCCACAAATAGTCTGTTTTAATACCCTCGTTTGGCGGGTTTCCTGCTCCGTTGTTGTATCCTTTGTTGAAAGGTAAAAAATACGATTTCTCTTTTTTAAGATGCGTACACATCCACGTTTCTTCGGTATCAACGGCAAAGTTTACAATCAACCTTCCTAATCTAAAAATTTCTTCGCTTGGGTCTCTGTCTTCTTTGTATTGTTTGATGGCGTTTTTTACGGTTTGTTTCGTTAATTCATTTTTCAATTCAAATGAAATAACGGGGATACCATTGATAAAAACCATCATATCTAATGATTTTTTATTTTTTGGCGAAAAATAAACCTGACGCATTACCGAAAACAAATTGGCTTGAAATAACGCATTTGCGTCAGCGTTATAGGCAGAAACAGGTTTGTTGTAAAA
>CANFTW010000020.1 GCA_947450025.1 Bacteroidota bacterium
AAAACACAAACCTAAATTCTACTCCAGGTTATTAACAAATAAACACATATTAACAAAAGAAAAAAGAAGCAAAAAAGAAAAAGCTACACAAAATAATATTAATTTTAAATCATAAAAACATGTCAACCATTTTCAGGAAGAGACAAAATTTCTAAAATAAACATGAAAAAATTAGACTATGGAAAAGATCTAGGAGACACATTGGGAGGATTATGGCGTTCAAACATTTCTAAATCGGAGGCAATTCATAAATTCCCTGCCTTATCTTCTAGTATCGCATTTAATGAACAACCAACCAAAATCGGAACATCGAAGCTCAAATCCAACAGAAAAAACATTTACAAAGATTACTAATAAAGAAGTAAATTTCATCTTTGAAGATAAATACCAAACTATTTGGTTTGGTGCTAGAGGCATGGCATTGTATCGATATGATGGGAAAACAGTAACAAAATGTTTCGAGTAATACGTTACCTCAGCATCGCTCCGCGTTTCACTAAGTAAGTTTGTAGCACTATATCAAAGCCTTGGTTAATATCAGCTTCTACAAAATCAATTTTATATTGTCCACATTTTAGTTTAATCGCTTCGGTGTATTCATGTATTTTTTTCAAATACATTTCCTTTACTTCATTGGGGTTTAATTTGATTTCTTGCTTCGTTTCAATATCAATAAAATGATGCGGACGATTTTCAAATTCAAAATCTAATTCTTGTTTTTTATCTGCTACATGAAATAATACCACATCATGTTTTTTATACTTCAAATGTTGCAAGGCTGCAAAAATTGATTCTAAATTAGATTGGTCTTCGAAAAGGTCACTAAAAATAACCACTAACGAACGCCGATGAATAATTTCAGCAACTTGATCTAAGGCTTTTGCGGATTCAGTTGTGGAGGCATCTTGGTATTCTGTTTTATGTAATAGTTCCTCTAACTCATGATACATCACCTTTTGTTGAGTAGGATTACTTTTAGCAGGATAATGTTTATGAATTTCTTTATCAAAAAAAGTAATACCAATAGCATCTCGTTGATTTTTTAATAACTGAATCATCGCTGCCGCTGCATATACAGAAAAGGATAATTTATTCATCGCTCCTTCCTTTTTATCCAATGGAAATAACATGGAATTGGAGGTATCAATAATTATCTGACAACGTAAATTAGTTTCTTCCTCGTAGCGTTTAATAAAAAGCTTATCGGTTTTACCAAATAACTTCCAATCAATATGCTTAGTACTTTCACCTTTATTATAAATTCGATGTTCGGCAAATTCCACCGAAAACCCATGAAACGGGCTTTTATGCAACCCCGTAATAAATCCCTCAACCACTTGCTTGGATAATAGCTCAAGTTTAGAGAAAGGTTCTATAAGTTCTCGATTAATCATTGATATAAAAGTACGATTTAATATTAAAACATAGAACGCAGATAACACAGAATGTTATGATTCATTATGATTTCTTAGTATCGGCTAGATCGCTGTATGAAAGTAGCTAAATTCTTTTATTATACTTAACTTAAGTAATCAATCTAAAATCATATCTAGTCATACAAAAAAACAGCGTCATCCACCTTCCATTAAAGACATAAAGCACAAAAAAACCCCCGAGTAAAACTCGAGGGTTAATTTGGTTAATTAGTTTCCTAATTATTTTCCTTTGTTAACGTTAGTTGCTAACTCAGTACCAGCTTTAAATTTAACTACTTTTTTAGCAGCAATTTTAATTTCTTTACCAGTTTGAGGGTTACGACCAATACGTGCAGCACGTTTAGCAACTGAGAAAGAACCGAATCCTACTAAAGAAATTCTGTCTCCTTTTTTTAATGCTTTTCCAATAGCTTCGATAGTTGAATCTAATGCACGACCTGCGTCAGCTTTAGTTAATTTTGATCCGTTTGCGATTGCTTCGATTAATTCTGCTTTGTTCATTTTGTTTTGTTTTAAGGGTTAAACTTTTTTAAATTAATTACATTACAAATGTATACGCTAATCCTTATTTGTCAAGTGTTTTATAAAAAAAAGTGTTCGTTTTGTTAATAAATAGGCTCTTTGTTAATAAATATGGCCTGTATCTCTATTATAATGGGGCTTTTACTTTCAGTAAATAGCTAAAATGTCTAATCATAGCCCTTTTCGAACCTTAACAAGTGTGATTTACTATTAATAAAGCGTTTACTATATATAAGTATACCATAAATCATATGTACATATATATAAGAATAAAAAACATTTGTCACTTCGATTAGAAATACCTGTTCTTTGTATTTCGTATCGAGAAGTTGTACTTCAGTTCTCGATACTGAAAAATGAAAAGAGAAACATTTTTCAACTCGAACTGACAAGTGCTACATGTCAATAATAAAAGGCAATTACAAACTAGATGAATTTAAAACCATCATCCATTTTAAAGCCGCGTAAAAATTCTTCTATGAGCATTCGTTTTTTGCCAGCCATTTGCAATTCTTTAATATGTATAAAGCCATTGCTACACGCCACTTTTAAAAAACTCTTGCCATCGCTCTTCACATCTCCTGATTGGTAAGGATGTTGAGTTTCTTCCATTTCCGAAACAAATATTTTCACACCAAGCGTTTGATGATTCTTATCCACAAACTCGGTATATGCTGCCGGATAAGGAGATAAGCCTCTTATTAAATTATATATTTTTTCAGCAGTATTGTTCCAATTAATTTTACAAGTTTCCTTAAATAATTTAGGCGCATGAATACTTTGTGTATCATCTTGTGGCTTTAATTCGTAGTGCCCACTCTCAATCGCTTTCACTGTTTTTAAAATCACCTCTGCTCCTACTTGCATTAACGTATCATGCAATTCGCCTGCAGTTGTAGTTTTAGTAATAGGTGCTTTTTCTTGAAACAACATATTACCGGTATCAATCTCGTGCTTTAATTTAAAACTAGTCACGCCGCTTTCTGTTTCACCATTAATCACTGCCCAATTAATAGGAGCTGCTCCTCTGTATTTTGGTAATAAAGAACCATGTAAATTATAAGTACCCAGTGGTGGCATATTCCAAACCAATTCAGGTAACATTCTAAACGCTACTACAATTTGTAAATCAGCTTTTAGTTCTTTTAATGCATTGATAAAAGCTTCATCTTTTAATTTTTCGGGTTGTAAAATAGTTAAGCCTTTTTCTAAAGCATATTTTTTTACAGCCGATTGTTGTATCTGCTGACCTCTTCCCGCCGGTTTATCGGGAACTGTAACCACCCCAACAATATCGTAATTGTTTTGCACTAATATATCTAAACTTGCAACTGCAAATTCAGGAGTTCCCATAAATATAATCCGCATCGGCACTATTAATTTTTTGGTAAAGTTAAAATCTTAAATTTGTTTATTATACAATGAACAAAAATATATCAAAATATCTTTTAATTCTTTTAGGGCCTTTTGCAGCTTGTTTGATTTGGCTATTAACTAATCTAGACCCTGCTAATCCAAAAGTGACTCTGATGGCTGGCATGGCCGTTTGGATGAGTTTATGGTGGTTTACTGAGGCGGTTCATTTAGCCGTGACCGCTTTAATTCCCTTTTTACTCATGCCTTTATTAGGAATAGCCGATACCAAATCAGTGGCACAACAATATACAGATAGTATCATCTTTTTATTTATTGGAGGTTTTATGCTGGCCTTTGCTATTGAGAAATGGCATTTACATAAACGCATTGCTATTAAAATATTATCTATTGTTGGCACCAAACCCCATCATATTTTATTAGGAGTGATGTTATCAGCCTATTTAATTAGTAACTGGATTTCGAACACTGCCACCACCATGATGTTATTCGGCGCTGTGATGGCTTTAATTAGCGAAACTGATGAATTTATACATGGCGAAAAAAGCAAAGGGCGTTTTGCCGCCGCCATCTTATTAGGATTAGCATTTTCGGCAACCATAGGAGGTATGGCAACACCTGTTGGAACACCTCCTAATATGTATTTTTTTAAAGCATACAAAGAAGCCTTTCCTGATTTAAATGATTTAAACTTTTTGAAATGGGCTTCCATTGGTTTTCCTTTATCAGCCATATTTTTGGTAGCTACTTTTTTTGTTTTACGATTTTATTACTTACGTAAAAAAGTAACCATTACTAATTTGGAAAAACATCATTTCAAAAATAACTACACCATCTTAGGCAAATTCTCATACGAAGAAAAATGGATTGCTTGCATTTTTATCAGTTGCATGTTATTATGGTTTACTCGTTCAGATATTGCCTTCGAAACATTTACTTATAAAGGATGGAATCATCTATTTGCTAACCCTAAATTAGTGGACGATGCATCGGTGGCTATTTTAGCTGCCCTACTACTTTTTCTAATTCCTAGTAAACAAAATAAGGGCGAAGCTTTATTAGAATGGGAAGATGCGAAAAAAATACGTTATGATATTATTTTAATGTTTGGTAGTGGTTTTGCATTGGCATACGGCTTTGATGTTTCTGGTTTAAGCGATTGGCTAGCACATTGTTTAACGGCCTTAAAAGGAGTACCTATCATTTTTATTATCCTTGGGATTTGTGTGATTGTGACTATCATTAGCGAATTTGCTTCTAATATTGCAAGCATTCAATTAGCGATTCCTGTGATGATTGCTTTACAAAAAGATTTAGACTTACCTCCATTATTATTAATGATACCAGCAACCTTTGCAGCCTCTTTAGGATTTATGTTGCCTGTTGCTACAGCGGCAAATACTATTGTATTTGGCACAAAACGCATTGACATTAAAGATATGTTTAAGGTTGGTTTGGTTTTGGATGTGATTGGAATATTATTAATCACAATCTTTTGCTACATTTTCTTAGGATAAATACCTGTTATTTAACGGCAAAGACGCAAAGCTTTTTCCGCAAATAACGTCGAGATTTGAAATTTTCACAATACTTTGTTACCAAAATGTGTTATAGTATATAAGCAGGTTAACTATGAGTTTCGGGACAGAAACATATGATTTATTATCTAACACCAACAATGACGTGGTAAAATCACTTTATGAGTTGTATGCTAAAAAGCTATTAACATACACTTGTAAAAATTATACCATCGATAAAGATGATGCATGGGCTATAGTATATAAAACGATATACAAAATAGCAGATGTACAATCTAATTACACCTTTGAACACGAACAAAAAAAATCGGCTTTTATTTTTAAAACGCACATTAATTTTTTACGAAACTATTTTAGAGATAATAAGTCGTTTGAAAAAAACAACCAAGAAGTAGATTTACACGAAAACTTTACTGATAAAGAACCAGAAACAAACACAACTCAAAACCTGCCCTTAACAATTTTACAACAAGAACTAGAAAAACTGGAAGATTGGCAACGTATATTATTGTTAATGCGTGGACAAGATATGCCTTACAGTCAAATTTCCGAGTTCGTTAAAAAACCAGAAAACCAATTAAAAGTATACTATGCCCGATTAAAAAAACAATTAACGGATAATGTCAATGCCGAATTAGTAAAAATTAAAACAACACAACATGTCAACCCATAATAAATATTCACGCCATGGTGTGACTGAAAAAGAGCTCGATAACCTGCTAGGTCAAGCCTTTTTAAATTTAGATTTTAATAATCCTAAAAACCAAGAACTTATGGAAACGATATCAAATCAAGTGTTGCCTACATCTCCTGTATGCACAGGGCTCATTAATAAAGCATTTTTTACTAAATTGATGTGTATTATTCTCACCATTGCAACAAGCATATTTATTTACTTTCATTATTTTTTAAATAATAATCAGCAAGTCGTAAAAAACACAAGCTCAACCAACGAATCATCTTCAAACTCAGAGCAAATAATCAACAATTCAAAAGAAGATGTTGCTACTTATACTCACAATAATAGGATAATTGAAACGACAAAAGAAAATCAACCAACTGCAACCGAAGCTATAAAACAGCAAGAGCCTATACTACAGGAATTTCCAAAACATCAAATCCCAACAAGTTCTAATATTGAGGAGGAGAAAAAAATAAAAAATGAGGACACCAATTATGTATTCCCTAAACTCACGGAGAAGGAAATAAAAGAAACAAAGAAACAAAAAGAAAAAATGACCAATTGGTTATTAAAGCAAAGTAAAAACAAATATGCTTTAGTGATACCAAAAGGTGCTCATTCAATCATGAGCAATATCAATGATACGCTTGCTCAATTTTTCATGCAAAATTCAGAAGTTAGTAATTTAGAATATCGAACATTTCTATTTGACTTATTAATAAACGGAGAAAAAGAAACATTCTTAAAAGCAAAACCTTACCAATCATTATGGTTAAATGCTCCAGGGCATGCTAAAGGAAACCTGATGAAAGATTTATATTTTTCAGATAAACGATACAATGATTATCCAGTTGTTAATATTACACAAGAAGGCGCTGAATTGTATTGCAAATGGTTAAGTAAGATGACACTTTCAAAATACACTAGTGTTATAGCTCGATTACCTTATGAAAACGAATGGATAAAAGCAGCAAAATATAAAGATGAAAATGCATATCCATGGCCAGGAGATTCTATTCAAAACAAATTGGGATGTTTTTTAGCTAACTTTTGTATTCAAAAACAAAGTGAAAAATTAAGGCCAAATCACCACATCAAATGTTCTGCTAAAAACCCTAACGCCTATGCCTCTGCAGAATATATGCTAGGCGATTCTATGATGCCAACATTAGTGTATTCATACAATCCAAACGATTACGGCTTATACTGTATGACAGGTAATGTTGCCGAAATGGTTTATACAAATAAAAATAAATCCATCATTACTAAAGGTGGTAGTTGGAATAGTGATTTTGAACAATGTAAAATTTTCAACCATGAAAATCTTGACGGAACTGTCAAAGCAAATCCTATGACAGGCTTTAGACCTATTTTTAGAATTAGTCAAGCGCATTCTTTTGGTTCAATTCAAAGAGATATTTCGGGAACGGGTTTACAAGAATTAACAGCTGAAGAAATAGCATCCACTCAAAAAGAAAAGCAAAAAATGATTGAAGCTTTAGCAAAATTGAACAAAGACAAGTATGCTTATATTCCAATGGGTTCATTTTTGTATAAAAAAGACACGTTTTCTGTTCAATCATTTTATATGGAAACAACGGAAGTTACAAATCTTGAATACAGAATATTTTTAGCTGACTTACTAATTCAGAATAGAACTGATGATTATTTAGTTGCAAAACCAAATCAAGAAGCTTGGGTCACTAAATTTCCATGGAGTTTTAATGAGCCGATGAGAGACATGTATTTTTGGCATCCTGCTTATAATGAATACCCTGTAGTCAACATTTCTCGTAAAGGAACTGAATTGTATTGTTTATGGCTTACAAATGAAACTAATAATTATTTAAAGGCAAATAATAAACCTTTAATCAATGATTTAAGAATTCCTGTTGATCTCGAATGGGCATATGCCGCTAATAATGGAAAAAATCAAGTAAAATATGCAAATGGCAACACTTATCTAAGAGATAGTAAAGGGAGATTTGAAATGAACTATATGTGCTATTCAAAAGAACAATGTAAATACGATAGTATTATGGAAATTTATATTCCTAAAAGTAAAGAAGAACTTAAAGAAACAGATACAAATGCTCCTAAATTTATAGACGATGGAGGCTTTCATACCGTTTATGTTAAATCCTATGCTCCTAATAGTTACGGATTATTTTGTATGGCAGGTAATGTTTCTGAAATGGTTTATACTTACGATAAAATAAATAATAAATATTTAAAAACTGGAACAAAAGGTGGAAGTTGGTATAGTTGCGATTACTTTTTAGAAATTGATGCCTATGACGAATATAAAAATGAAATCAATGCATCACCTTTAATTGGCTTTAGACCTGTAATGACGGCTTTAAAGGAATAACAAAACGCTTCGACTACGCTCAGTGTGACAATATGTATTTACAAAAACAATCTTAAGCCATCAATGATTTTATTGGTGGCTCCTGAGTGTTCAAATACGTAATTTTTAGCTAAGACAGAAGATTCGGATAATACATTTTTATCTTCTAGTAATAGATTTAATTTTTGTGTTAATTCGTCCGCATTATTAATCACAAAACCAGCTTTTAAATCAATGACTTCGAAAGCTTCGTTAAATTTTTTATAGTTAGGGCCAAATAACACTGGTAATCCATAAACCGTTGATTCTAAAATATTATGAATACCATTCGTAAAACCACCGCCAATAAAAGCAACTGTGCCATATTGGTAGACCGAAGAAAGTAATCCAATCGCGTTAACCACTAAAATAGAATCAGTATAACTTGGGGGATTATCAGAAAATAAATGAAAAGGTAATTTATTTTTAATTAATAAATTACTTAAACGATCAATGCTTTTTTTATCAATTTCGTGCGGCGCAATAATCAATTTAAGATGAGGATGTTTTTGTTTTAAAGAAAGATAAGATTCGATTAAATAATCTTCGTCTTTTTGCCACGAACTTCCAGCAACAACCACAAACGAATCTTTAGAAAAATCTTCAATTTCTTTAATTTTTTTTGGCGAGGAGCATATTTGCAATACTCTATCAAACCGAGTATCTCCAGCTTTAACACCTGTAGCAACTTTCAATTCTTTTAATAATTGCAAAGAATAGTCATCTTGAGTATAAATTGTTTGATACGTTTTTAAGGCTTTTCTGAAATTAGTTCCATACCATTTAAAAAACGATTGATGTTTTTTAATCACGGTTGAAATTAAAAAAGTTGGAATATTCTGTCTTTCTAATTCAAATAAATAATTCAACCAAAACTCATACTTCACAAAAATAGAAAGTTTAGGTTTTAAAGTCGAAATAAAACGATGTGCGTTGAATGTTGTATCTACTGGTAAATAGATTACCAAATCAGCAAAAGGATAATTTTTTTGAATTTCATAACCTGATGGAGAGAAAAAAGTTAGGACCACTTTTTGTTGAGGATACTCTTTTTTTAATTGTTCGATGACTGGTCGCCCTTGTTCAAATTCGCCTAAAGAAGCGCAATGAAACCAAATCGAATTTTCCAATTGCAAACTCGATACTTTTGATTTTAAATGCTCTTCCCAATTTTTTCTACCTTCAATCCATAACTTTGCTTTAGGATTAAAATACGAAGCTAATTTTAATCCAATTTGAAAACCGCATATGCCAAGGCTGTATAAAAACATTTTTCCTTTGTCAGTTCGAGCGGAGTCGAGAACTATTTATAAGCTTCTCAACTTTACTCGATTTGACATTAATCTGTTTTAAAAATCAAAATTTATTTGTCCGTCTTTTCCTTTAAAATTATCCGCATTCAATTTCTCCATCGCTCGACGATGTAATTCCATTGGCGATAAACCATTATCGCCAATACTTTCATCTTCTTCACTATAATCTTCCATTTCAATTTCTTCAGATAATCTCAAATTTATTTCTTTTACTTTATAAGAAGTTAATCGCTTTCCTTTCGCTTTCATATTAACCATTGGCGCAAACTCAACTAAGTTAACTGCTTCATCAGGAATGACCTTATCTTTTTCTTTATTGAATTTAATATCAACAATAGGTAATATTTGAGACGTTATTAATTCCATACGAGAATTTTCATTCTCAGTAATAATTAATGTTTTATTGGTAGTATTCTCAGGTATAAAACGTTTGGTGATATACGATTTACTTTCTCCGTCAAAATAAATACAAGACAACACTTGTTCTGGATAATATTTCTCAATTAAAATAATATCCTCATCAAAATGATTTAAAACATCGTAGGTATATAATTTATAAAATCCTTTGCTAGTGACTGTTAAGATTTTATCCTCGCCAGCAAACTTTCCTAAATAAGTTCCTTTATTTTCTCGATTTAAACGATGCACGGCATCATTAAACCAATAATCTTCAGCAGCTAATGTTGAAGTGCCTTTTGTTTTTAATAATACTTTTTTAACCGCATACTTGGTCACAATATTTCCTGTTGAGGCTCTTCCTTTTACTGGAATCTCTGCAAAATCTACATCTAATTCAAATTTACGTAAACCAGCCACTGGTTTTAAAATCACCTGAACCTTTTCAGCTTCACCATTTGGATTGATGGTAAACCAATGCACTGCAGAATTTGCTGTACCTTTTGTTAAATCATATTCTTTCTCACGAGTAACGCCCGTTACGTTAAATCGTTTAATAAAGGTTACTCCTTTTGGTCCATCTGTATAAATCATATTATACGTCGTACGCTCATCATTTTTCTTAAAGATAGCAATGTAGATTATGTCTTTACCAATAAATACTTTATCGGATACTTTAAAAACTTTCATCTTACCATCTTTTGTAAAGGCAATGAAATCATCTAGGTCTGAGCAATCGCAAACAAACTCATCTTTTTTCAAGCTCTTACCAGCAAAACCTTCTGCACGATTCACATATAACTTTTCGTTAGCCATAATTACTTCAGTCGCAACAATGGTTTCTAGCTCTTTTGTTTCTGTTTTACGTTCTCTTCCTGCTCCGTATTTTTTCTTTAAATTTTTAAAATACTCAACCGCATAATCTACTAAGTTAGCTAAATGACCTTTTACGGTTTCAATTTTAGCATCTAATTCTTTCATGTGTTCCTCAGCTTTAATACTGTCGAAGCGCGTGATACGAATCATCGGAATTTGAGTTAAACGTTGTAAATCTTCATCCGTAATTTCTCTAATTAATTTTTTACGGTGTGGTTTAAAACGTTCATATAAATATTCATATAATGTTTCTCTAGTAGAATATTTCTTAAAGTCGATATACATTTCTTCTTTAATAAATAATTTTTCTAACGAAGAGAAATGCCATTTTTCTTGAAGTTCACTTAATTCAATTTCTAACTCACGTTTTAATAAAGCTAATGTTTGGTGAGTAGAAATTTTTAATATTTCACTAACACCAACAAAACGAGGCTTCTCATTTTCAATAATACAAGCATTTGGAGAAATACTCATTTCACAGTTTGTGAAAGCATATAACGCATCAATGGTTTTATCAGGAGAAATACCAGGTTGTAAATGAATTAAAATTTCAACGCTCTCTGAAGTATTATCCTCAACTTTTTTAACTTTAATTTTTCCCTTATCGTTAGCTGCTAAAATCGAATCGATTAAAGAACCTGTAGTTGTACCAAAAGGAATTTCAGTGATAATTAATGTTTTAGAATTTAACTCTTTGACACGAGCTCTAATTTTAACTTTACCTCCACGTAATCCATCTTTATAATCACTAAAATCGGCAATGCCACCGGTCACAAAATCAGGATAAATAACCGCTTTACGACCACGTAAAATTTGAATAGACGCATCAATTAATTCATTGAAGTTGTGCGGTAAAATCTTCGTTGCTAAACCAACGGCAATACCTTCTACTCCGTGAGCTAAAACTAAAGGAAATTTTACTGGTAAGGTAATTGGTTCTTTGTTACGACCATCGTAACTCATTCCCCAATTAGTAGTTTTAGGATTAAAGATGATTTCTTGTCCTAATTTAGATAAACGTGCTTCAATATAACGTGGCGCAGCGGCGCTATCACCTGTTAAAATATTTCCCCAGTTACCTTGACAGTCAATTAATAAATCTTTTTGACCAATAGCTACCAATGCATCACCAATACTAGCATCACCATGTGGGTGATATTTCATCGTATTACCAATTAAGTTAGCCACTTTATTATAACGACCATCTTCTAGTTCCCACATACTATGTAAGATTCGACGCTGAACTGGCTTTAAACCGTCTTCCATCGCAGGAACAGCACGCTCTAATATGACATAAGAGGCATAATCAATGAACCAAGTTTTAAACATGCCTGAAACATGTTTCACTGTTCCTAATTCGTTGTGTTCGTTATTTATATTTTCTTCCATTTTTCTAAATCATTCTTTTAAAAATAGTCTTCGACATCGCGCAGACTGACATCTATTTTAATTACGCCTTTAATAACTCTTCTTCTGCATCAACCTCAACACGTAAATTCTCAATAATAAACTCTTGTCTATCTTGAGTATTTTTACCCATATAATAACTTAATAATTGTTGGATAGATGCTTGTTGATCTAATAATACTGGCTCTAAACGAATATCTTTTCCGATAAAATGTTTGAACTCATCTGGAGAGATTTCACCTAATCCCTTAAATCGAGTAATCTCTGGCTTAGGCCCTAATTTTGCAATGGCCGCTTTACGCTCTTCATCGCTGTAACAGTAGGCTGTTTCTTTTTTATTACGCACACGGAATAATGGTGTTTGTAAAATATAGACGTGTCCATTTTTTACTAAGTCAGGAAAGAACTGTAAGAAGAATGTTAATAATAACAAACGAATATGCATTCCATCCACATCGGCATCTGTAGCGATAACAACATTATTATATCTTAAATCTTCTAAACTATCTTCAATATTTAAAGCTGCTTGTAATAAATTAAACTCTTCATTTTCGTATACAATTTTTTTACCTAATCCAAAAGAATTTAAAGGCTTTCCTTTTAAACTAAATACCGCTTGTGTATTGACATCACGTGTTTTAGTAATAGACCCACTTGCCGAATCACCCTCACAAATAAACAAAGTCGTTTCGTGAGCACGAGGATTTTTCGCCTCATCTAAATGCACTCTACAATCGCGTAATTTTTTATTATGTAAGTTCGATTTTTTAGCGCGCTCACGTGCTAACTTTTGAATACCAGATAGTTCCTTACGTTCACGCTCATTAGCAACAATCTTCGCTTCAATAGCTCTTGCTGTTTCAGGATTTTTATGTAAGTAATTATCTAATTGTTGTTTGATAAAATCTCCAACGAACGAACGCATGGTTTGTCCGCCTGGAGCAACTTCTTGAGAACCTAATTTTGTTTTTGTTTGAGATTCAAACACAGGCTCTTGAACACGAACCGAAACAGCGGCAATAATAGATTTACGAACATCAGCTGGATCAAAATCTTTTTTATAAAACTCACGAATGGTTTTCACAACCGCTTCTCTAAATGCAGCCTGATGTGTCCCTCCTTGCGTTGTATACTGACCATTGACATAAGAATAATATTCTTCTGAATAATGTTCATTACTATGTGTCATTGCTAATTCAATATCATCGCCTTTTAAGTGAACAATAGGATATAAAATTTCGCCTGTAATATTCTTCTCTAATAAATCTTTTAAACCATTATCAGATTTATAAACTTGTCCATTAAAATATAAAGTCAAGCCTGTATTTAAAAACGCATAGTTCCATAACATCTTGTCAATATATTCATGAATGTAATGGTATTTTTTAAAGATGGTATCATCTGGTCTAAATTCTACATAAGTACCATTTGCTTCCGTTGTTTTTTCTAGCTTTGATTCTTTGACTAAATTACCGCAAGAAAAATCCGCTGTTTTAGATTGTCCATCACGAAAAGCTGTTACTCGGAAATTAATAGATAAGGCATTGACTGCTTTTGTACCGACACCATTTAAACCAATTGATTTTTTGAAGGCATCACTATCATATTTACCACCCGTGTTAATTTTAGAAACAACCTCAACTACTTTTCCTAATGGGATACCTCGTCCATAATCTCGAATAGAAACAGCGCCATCTTTTACAGCCACTTCAATTTTCTTTCCAGCTCCCATCATAAACTCATCAATAGAGTTGTCCATCACCTCTTTGATGAGCACGTAAATACCATCATCAAAAGCCGAACCATCTCCAAGCTTACCAATGTACATCCCAGGTCGCATACGGATATGCTCTTTCCAATCGAGGGATTTAATACTGTCTTCGTTATAACTTGCTATTTCTTTTGCCATTTTTAATTTAAAATTTAAAATTTAAAATTTAAGAAATTATAAAGCCCTTGGCCTTACAATTCTTAAATCTGACTTCTAACTTCGTAGTTTATTAATCTCCATCCAATAAATTTCCTAATCCGCCTAAAATACTACCTTCTTCTTTTCTATTTCCAGACCCATAAGATAAAATTCTTCCAGCTAAACGACTAATTGGTAATGTTTGAATCCACACCTTACCTGGGCCAGTAAGTGTTGCATAAAACACACCTTCGCCACCAAATAAAGTATTTTTTACGCCTCCAATAAATTGGATATCATAATTAACATCGCTAGTAAATGCGACAATACATCCAGTATCTACTTTTAAAATCTCGCCTCGTTGCAAATGTTTTTCAATAACATGTCCTCCACTATGCACAAAAGCAAATCCATCACCTTCTAACTTTTGCATAATAAATCCTTCCCCTCCAAACAAACCAGTTCCTAATTTCTTTTGAAATTCAATACCAATAGAAACTCCATTAGCTGCGCATAAAAAACTGTTTTTTTGACAAATAATTTTGTTCCCTAAACGAGCTAAATCCATCGGAATAATTTTACCAGCATAGGGTGCTGCAAAAGTGACTTGGCGTTTTTGTTGAGAATGATTTGTGTATACCGTCATAAATAAATTTTCACCAGTGAGTAATCGCTTACCTGCTGTAAATAATTTACTCATAAAACCAGTGTTATTTCCATCACCAAATAAGGTTTGCATTTGAATGCCATCCGTCATCATCATAAAACTTCCTGGTTCAGCGATAACTGCTTCTTGTGGATCTAATTCAATTTCCACACATTGCATTTCTTCTCCAAATAATTTAAAATCAATTTCGTGATTGTTCATTGTGTTAAAATTTAATTTATAGATTACACATTAAAACGGAAGTGCATGACATCTCCATCTGCTACTACATATTCTTTTCCTTCTACCCGTAACTTGCCAACTTCTTTACAAGCATTTTCAGAACCATAAGTTACATAGTCGTTATAACCAATAACCTCAGCACGAATAAATCCTTTTTCAAAATCTGTATGAATAACACCTGCCGCTTGTGGAGCTGTCATTCCTTTTTCAATCGTCCAAGCTCTAACTTCTTTTACACCTGCTGTAAAGTAGGTTTGTAATTTTAATAAGCTATACGCTTGTTTAATTAATTTATTGACACCTGGTTCATCTAATCCCATTTCACCAAGGAACATTTGCTTTTCTTCATAGGTTTCTAACGAAGAAATTTCACTTTCCATAGCAGCAGTAATTACTAATAATTCAGCACCTTCACCCTTTATAGCTTCCCTAACAGCATCAACGTATTTATTTCCAGTTTTTGCAGAAGCCTCATCTACGTTACACACATACATTACTGGCTTAATCGTCAATAAATGTAAATCTTGAATAAAAGGTAATTCGCTTTCTTCTAATTGACAGGCGCGAGCAGATTTTCCACTCTCTAAAGTTTCTTTTAATTTTGAACAAGCGGCATATGTTTTCACGGCATCTTTATCGTTTCCAGTTTTAGCTTGCTTTTCAAACTTCTTCAACTTAGCATCAACCGCTTCTAAATCTTTTAACTGCAATTCTGTATCAATAATTTCTTTATCACGCACTGGATTTACATTGCCATCTACATGAATGATATTATCGTCATCAAAGCAACGTAAGACATGTAAAATAGCATTACATTCACGGATGTTAGCTAAGAATTTATTTCCTAAGCCTTCTCCTTTACTGGCTCCTTTTACTAAACCAGCAATATCTACAATCTCAACAGTTGTGGGTTGTAGCGCTTGAGGTTTTACTAATTCTGCTAATTTATTTAAACGTTCATCTGGAACGGTAATAACACCCACATTTGGTTCAATTGTACAAAACGGGAAATTAGCCGCTTGTGCTTTTGCATTACTTAAACAATTAAACAAGGTCGATTTTCCAACATTTGGTAAGCCAACAATTCCACATTTTAAAGCCATAATTTACAATAGTTTGAAAGTTAAAACGTTTAGAATATTAAAAGTTAGCAAGACTCTAAACGTTTTATAATTAATATAATCTGCAAATATATTAAAATGCATTACTAAGCTTTGCTATAAATAGTAGCATTGTTGGGCAGTTTTTAACAATTAGCCGATTTTTATTGTGTATAAAACTTGAATTCCTTTATTTTTTAACATCCTGATATTATTATCAACATTACGGTGATATAGGCTAATCAAATGCTATTTTTGCAGCAAAATCAATACTTATGGCAGATATTCAAACTCTTCAAAAATTGTCCACTCAAGTTCGCCGCGACATCGTTCGTATGGTTCACGCTGTTAGCTCGGGTCATCCAGGCGGTTCGCTAGGTTGTACGGATTTTTTAGTAGCGCTATATAACGGTGTTATGAACCATCATCCTAAAAATTTTACCATGGACGGTATTGGAGAAGATTTGTTTTTCTTAAGCAATGGTCACATTTCTCCTGTATATTATAGTGTTTTAGCGCGTTGTGGCTATTTCCCTGTGGAAGAGTTAAAAACTTTCCGTCGTTTAAATACACGTTTACAAGGCCACCCAACCACTCACGACCATTTGCCAGGTGTGCGTATTGCTAGTGGTTCATTAGGACAAGGCATGAGTGTAGCAATTGGTGCGGCTTTAGCAAAAAAATTAAATAAAGATAATTCAATCATCTACAGTTTACACGGCGATGGTGAGTTACAAGAAGGTCAAATTTGGGAAGCAGCTATTTATGCAGCCGCAAATAAAGTAGACCACTACATTGCGACAATTGATTATAATGGACGTCAAATTGATGGAGATGTTGAAAATGTTTTATCACTAGGAAACTTAAAAGCAAAATTTGAAGCTTTTGGATGGCAAGTCGTTGAAACTGAAAAAGGAAATGATATGACCTCAGTGATTGAAGGTTTAGCAAAAGCTAAAACGTTCATTGGTAAAGGGAAGCCTATTGTGAACATTATGAAAACAGAAATGGGTGCTGGTGTTGATTTTATGATGGGCACTCACAAATGGCATGGATCTGCACCTAACGATGAGCAGTTAGCGAAAGCTTTAGGTCAGTTAGAAGAAACGTTAGGCGATTATTAATAGTTGAGATTTGAAAACTGAGATTTCAGATTTGAGAAAACTAAAAAGGAATTTTAGAAATGTTGTATTTCTAATCCTTATAAACTCTGCTTTCTTAAATCTTAAATCGCAACCAACTAACCGTATCCTTTTTATTTTTGATGATTCCTATAGCATGTATGCTCCTTGGAATAGTAATATCAAAATTGAAGTGGCTAAAAAAATCATGGGTGAGTTTTTAGATAGTTTAAAAACTATTCCTAATTTAGAACTTGCTCTTCGTTGCTATGGCCATCAAACATTTATTAAACCCGAACGAAACTGCAAAGACACCAAATTAGAAGTGCCGTTTTCTTCAGCCGCTAAATCAGCCGCTCTGATAAAACAAAAAATTCAAAAACTAGAACCCTTAGGAACAACCCCTATTGCCTATTCATTAGGAGAAAGTGCGGCAGACTTTACTCCATGTAGTAATTGCCGAAACATTATTATTTTAATTACAGATGGGATTGAAGAATGTGGTGGTGTTCCATGTGAGGTATCTGCAGAATTGCAAAAAAAAGGCATTTTTCTTCGACCATTTGTTATTGGAGTTGGCTTAGATGTAAAGTTCGCTGATGTATTTGGTTGCATGGGTAAATTTTACGATGTGAGTAATGAAGCCAATTTTAAAGATGTTTTGAATTTGGTATTAACTGAAGCTATCTCTCAAACTACCGTTCAAGTAGATTTATTAGACGTCAATAAAAAACCTACTGAAACAGATGTTAATATGACTTTTTATGATGCAAACACTAAACAAATAAAATATAATTATTTACATACCTTAAACCATCGAGGTAATCCAGATACATTAGTATTAAGTCCAAATATTACTTATGATTTAATGATACACACCATTCCTCCAATCGAAAAGAAAAATATTACAATACAACAAGGCAAACATAATGTGATTCCTGTTGATGCACCTCAAGGTTATTTAAAGTTAGAATTAGATGGCCCATTAAGTAAATATTATCCAACCTGTATCGTTAGAAAAAAAGGAGAAATGAACACGCTTAATATTCAAGATTTTGGCAAAACAGACAAGTATCTTTGTGGAAAATATGATATCGAAATCTTAACCCTCCCTCGCATTAAATTGAATGATGTCGAAATTCAACAAAGCACCACCAATACCATTAAGGTCCCAACCTCAGGAAATGCATATATTACCAAAGGTGGCAATGGCTATGGCAGTATTTTTATAGATGATGGCAAAAAAGTAACATGGGTTTGTAATTTAAATACAAGTTTACAAAACGAAATTATTTATCTTCAACCCGGCAATTACAAGATGGAATTTAGATATGAGAACGCTAAACAAACAACCAATACTATTGAAAGAAAATTCAGTGTAACCTCAGCCGTAACAACGAATGTAAAACTTAACTAGTCTTCGACTCTGTTCAGACTAAAAAATAACGACTATGAAAAAATATACATACACAGAAAAAAAAGATACTCGCTCTGGATTTGGAGCTGGTTTACAACAATTAGGACAAACTAATCCTAATGTGGTAGCATTATGTGCCGATTTAATTGGTTCATTAAAAATGGATGCTTTTAAAGCGGAAAATCCTGACCGTTTTTTTCAAGTGGGAATTGCAGAAGCTAACATGATAGGTATTGCAGCTGGTTTAACCATTGGTGGTAAAATTCCTTTCACTGGAACCTTTGCAAACTTTAGTACTGGACGTGTGTATGATCAAATTCGTCAAAGTGTAGCTTACTCTGGAAAGAATGTAAAAATCTGTGCTTCACATGCTGGCTTAACCTTAGGAGAAGATGGCGCAACTCACCAAATTTTAGAAGACATTGGATTAATGAAAATGTTACCTCACATGTGTGTGATTAATCCTTGTGATTATAATCAAACCAAAGCAGCTACGATTGCAATTGCTGATTATGAAGGGCCAGTGTATTTACGTTTTGGTCGTCCGACTGTACCAAACTTTACACCAGCTGATCAAAAATTTGAAATTGGAAAAGCCGTCATGTTAAACGAAGGAACAGATGTTACTATTATTGCTACTGGTCATTTAGTATGGAAAGCGATTGAAGCAGGTGAAAAATTAGCTGAGCAAGGGATTTCTGCTGAGATTATTAATATTCATACCATTAAACCTTTCGATAATGAGGCCATTTTAAAATCGATAGCAAAAACTAAATGTGTGGTTACTGCCGAAGAACATCAAATGAATGGAGGTTTAGGTGATAGTGTTGCTCAATTATTATCTCGTCACACACCAACTCCGCAAGAATTTGTAGCAGTTGATGATAGCTTTGGAGAAAGCGGAACACCTGACGAATTAATGACTAAATATAAATTAGATACCATCGATATTATTCATGCAGCACATAAGGTTATTAAAAGAAAATAACGTAATCATCCGCAAATGGCATTGATTAATGAAAACAATAAAAAAGGCTACTGAGAGTAGCCTTTTTGTTTTTATAGATATGCAATGAACTCTGAAAACATCTCAAAATTTTCTAACCATCTACTCATGGTGATATTTTTCGTTTTTTAAAATAGAAAAGCCTCTATAAAGTTGCTCGCAAAAAAACAACCGAATCATTTGATGAGAAAATGTCATATTTGATAAAGACAATACATAAGAACTTTTATCCAAAATAGATTTATCTATACCAAAAGGGCCTCCAATTAAAAAAACAACACGTTTACATCCCGAAACCATTCTTTTATTTAAGAAATCTGCAAATTGAATAGATGCAAACTGCTTGCCATGCTCATCCATACAAACCAAAAAATCTGAAGGGTCAATTAATTTCTGAATTTCAACTGCTTCTGCTCTCTTTTGCTCATCAAATGGCTTTTGACGAATTTGTTTTGGCATTACAATTGTTTCTGTAGAAAAAGATACATAATTTTTTAATCTTTCAGTATATACTTTAACTCCTTCTAAAAGATAAGCGTCGGTAGTTTTTTCTATTTGAATCAAAAGTATTTTCATTTTATGATTTAGATTTTGTAGCTTTAGGCACAATAATTGCTTTTATTGGTTATAATTTTACAAAATTAATGAAACTATTTGTTATTACTTTAATTAGTGTGTTTAGTTTATCTTTTAATTTAAAAGATATCTCTGATGATATTACCGCTGCTTTAAAACAAGGTAACTCTTCGGCATTGGTAAAAAATTTCGCAGAAAAAGTCTCTTTAAAAGTATTAAATCAAGAAGATTTATTGAGTAAAGCTCAAGCTCAAGTTGTTATTGAAGATTTTTTTACAAAACATAAAGTTAAAACTTACCAAACATCACATACAAGTGTTGCGAATGGGAATCAGCAATTTATAACAGGTTCTCTAGAAACTAATAATGGTAAATATAGAATTTCCATATTAGTGAGAGGAAATGTAATTTCGCAGTTCAGAATAGAAAATGACAATGACTAATTACATTACGCTTCACAAAAAACATTTCAATTTTAAAACATTTGTTCAAAACGCCTTAAAAGAAGATGTTGGCGATGGAGACCATTCAGCACTAGCAACCATTCCTGTAAACAAAAAAGGAAAATGTCATTTATTAGTGAAAGAAAATGGAATCCTAGCTGGAGTGGAAGCTGCTAAAGAAATCTTTAAAACCATTGACCCTAAGTTTAAAATCACTACTTATATTAAAGATGGAACACCTGTAAAAGTGGGCGACATTGTTTTTATTGTAGAGGGAAGTTCTCAAAAACTTCTAACCGCTGAGCGTTTAGTCTTAAATGTGATGCAACGCATGAGCGGCATTGCTACTAAAACAAATTATTTGCAATCACTTTGTAAAGGCACCAAAACCAAAGTAATTGATACTCGTAAAACAACTCCGGGATTTCGTTTTTTTGAAAAATGGGCAGTTGTCATTGGGGGCGGATCAAATCACCGTTTTGGCTTATATGATATGATTATGTTAAAAGACAATCATATTGATTTTGCTGGTGGTATTATTGAGGCTTTAGATGCCACACATACTTACCTCAAAAAAACTAAAAAGAAATTACCGATTGAAGTAGAAACAAGAACTTTACATGATGTGAAACTGATTTTAAAGAAAGGTGGATTTCAACGCATTATGTTGGATAATTATACTATTGCTGATACGAAAAAAGCAGTAGCACTAATTGGAAACAAATTTGAAATTGAAAGCTCTGGGGGTATTACCGAAAAAACAATTGCCAGTTATGCTAAATGCGGCGTTGATTTTATTTCGGTTGGCGCCTTAACGCACCATGTAAAGAGTTTAGACTTAAGTTTAAAAGCGATTCAATAAAATTCCCATTAAACGAATTATTTACAACCGCAATCACTATCTCCACATTTTTTTTTAGTAAACGTTTTATATAACCTATATCCTAAATAAGATAAGGCTCCGATTAAAATTAGGATTATGATCACATCTTGCATAACTATTTATTAATATCACCGATTTTTTCTGGATTGATAACAGGCACTTTATGAATTAAAACCTTGCCAGAAATCATCATGTTAATTGTATAAGGCCCTGTTGGTAATAAACTTAAATCTAAAATATAATATTCAGTATTTTTAATCACTGATACCTTCACCGTATGTTGTTCCTTGTCTATCACTTCGATTTGAACTTTATTTAAGTTTTTTCCTGCAACCGACACACTGTATTGATTATAAAAAACCGGCAATAAGGTTACAGTCCCCTCCTCTTCCTTTAATTCGGGTTTATTATAAACATAATTCACTTTTCTTTTAAGACCGGTTGAATATAAATCATTATTGACAATGGTTTGCTGAGTATTTTCAAACAATTTATACTTATCCTTTACATCATAAATCGTATCCTCTTGACTCCACACCCTCACATAATCCACATCAAAATGATTAGGCCATTGTGTTGTTTTATCTGGACCAGGATTAAAGGGTTCACCATCTTTAGCAACCGAGGTATTGATAAATAAATTTTGAGCCGTTTTAAAATCACCTTCAAAATAACCTATTGGCTGACCATTTAAAAAGAATTTCACAAAATGAGGTTGCCATTCGCCTGATATTATATTCCAGCCTTCAGCCAAACTTTGGTTCGTTTTTATCCAAGCGCCCCAATTTTTTTTCAAATTCAAAAATCCACCTCTATAATCTTCACAACCTTTAGGACAATGAACGTCCAAGTGTATTTGATTGTCTCTCTCTCCTTTTAATTCAAAAAAATCAATCTCCTCATTAGGGCCACCTCCAAATAACCAAAACGCTGGCCATATCCCTTTTTCGGATGTCGATTTAAAACGTATTTCAAAATACCCATATTTAAATTGCCTACGTGTGGTTAACATCGCTGCCGTATAATTAACCTCATACATGCCATCAATTACTTTTTTTCCACTTTTCTCTAAATAAGATTTATTAATTTCCCACTCATTAATTGGCGCTAATAGTTTTTCTTTTTTTGCAATAAATGAAACCAAACCGTTTACAACAGTTATATTATTTCTAGAGAAAGCTAAATCTTGGCTCATCGAAATATTACCCCATGGCATTCCAAAATGCCATTTACTTTCATCCACTATAGGATTATTAAACTCATCACCATCCTGGTAATACCATTTTTTGATTGTGTCATTTTTTATTTGCCACATAACTTGTGCATGACTATTAAATGCAACTAATAAAAGTAATATTACTTGTTTCATTTTAATTTGTATAATTTAATGTTATTAATTTTAAATAGTAAACTATCCGTATGTCTTATAAATAAAGCATTAGTAGCCATATCGCAATCTGAAATGATAAAAGTAGCTCCGTTTTTTATTCCATCTTCAAAATCTTTATCTTTTATTCCATACTGCCCAATACTCCACCCTTGTCGTTTAAGATGATATAATACAATACTTCTTGAATCATCTCCAATAACCATGACTTTAGCTGTTTTAGGAATCATAGCTTGAATTTGATGTTTATGAGACAAGTATTCTTTTGTAAAACCAGGAGATTCTGTATTCCATCTCGTATTGCATCTTAAATAAGATGTTATTGGACTTAACAAAACGCTAACAACAATGAGGTATTTTAATTTTGATGAGGGCATGGAAATAATATAATGAATAGACAATGCTACTATAACAAACAACCATGGTAAAAATGGGAACAAATAATAATCATGTACTTTATCAATCATTGGTAATTCGTATAAAAAATAAACCACTAATAAAACACCGACATATATAAAAGAACGGTGACTATTTACTTTTTTATCGAGACGTTTAATAGCAACATACAATCCTATCAAAAATAAAGGTACTGTTGCATAATTTATTAATAATTCTGGGAAAGTAGAAATCAAATTAAATTGTAAAATATCAAGCAATTGAATATATGTTTTATCATTATCAAAAACACCCTTTACAATTCCATTACCTACCCACGAAGGAATTACCCATAGATACCAAAGTAAAGAAGGTATTAATATCATTATTGGAATGTAAGCGTATTTGAAATTTAACACTCTATTTCCTTTTTTCTCAATAAACTTTGATACATACATCGCACCAAAAACAATAAAGGGAAGTTTAACCGCAACACTTAACGAAAAGAAAATACAACTCCATATAAAAGAGGATGGTTTTCCAACACGCAAATAATGTATCCAAAAATAAACCGACCAAATCCCAAAACATAAGGCTAAATTATCGGGCAATGGATTGACTGAATAATAATAAATCACAGGAGAAAATAAAAAGAGCCAAGCTGTTAACAGACTTGTTAATTTATCTTTAGTGATAACAAAGACTAATTGAAACATCCCGAAAACTGATACCCAAGTCGTCATATAAAAAAACAATCGAGTTAAGTATAAATGATTCCCAAATAATTTATATAAACAAGCTACTAGCCATTGTGCTAAAGGAAACTCCATGCGATAAATACCATTTACATAATGTAAATCATCTAGTCGTGGATTTAAAATATTAAAATCAACATTTACAAAATTATTAATGACGGTTTGTGTTTGTGTTTGACGCCAACTATGATAACCTATCACATCCAGAGAAAAGACTCGGTAATGCTGAAAAATACTGATAGCAAGTGCTCCTATAAAAAAAACATAAGCAAACCACTTATTGTTAACTATGTTTTGTAATTTATTCATGAATTATCCTCAAAAGTAAAGCTAAAATTGGTATTTTCGCTACAAATTTATGAGTTATGATTACAGCAGAATCTCCAATTAAGTTTGATAGACGTAAACAAAAAGACGATACGTTATTACAACTATATAAAAATATCTTAACCCCTCGATTAATTGAAGAAAAAATGTTGATTCTTCTTCGTCAAGGACGTATTGCCAAATGGTTTAGCGGTATCGGCCAAGAAGCCATTTCCGTTGGTGTGGCCTCTGCCTTGCAAAGAGACGAGTTTATTTTACCAATGCATCGTAACTTAGGTGTATTTACGACTCGTGGCATCCCCATGAATCGTCTGTTTTGCCAATTTCAAGGTAAACCAAGTGGTTTTACTCAAGGACGTGATAGAAGTTTTCACTTTGGAAGTCAAGAATACAATATTGTAGGGATGATTTCTCATTTAGGGCCGCAATTAGGTGTTGCAGATGGTATTGCGTTAGGAAACAAATTACGTGATGAGAAAAAAGTTACTGTTGTATTTAGCGGCGACGGCGGAGCCAGTGAAGGAGATTTTCACGAAAGTATAAATACAGCAGCTGTTTGGGACTTACCCGTTATTTTTGTGATTGAAAATAATGGATATGGATTATCTACTCCTAGCAACGAGCAATTCCGCTGTAAATCTTTTGCTGATAAAGCTATTGGATATGGCATTGAAGGTGTAACGGTTGACGGAAACAACGTTTTAAAAGTGTACGAAACGGTTAAAAATTTAGCAGAATCGATTAGAGAAAATCCTCGTCCAGTGTTACTAGAATGTGTGACTTTCCGAATGCGAGGACATGAAGAAGCTTCAGGAACTAAATATGTTCCTAAGGAATTATTTGATGTTTGGGGAAGAAAAGATCCAGTTAATACTTTCGAGAAATTTTTATTAGATGAAGGTGTTTTAACAGAAGATATTATTGAAAATTTACGTAACGAGATTAAACATGATATTGATGCTGGTTTAGAATTAGCTTATGCTGAAACTTTACCTCCACCAAATACAGAAAAAGAAGTTACAGAATTATTTATGCCTTGTGTAATTGAAGATACATCCAATCAGTCTGGCACAAAAACAAACAAACGTTTAATTGATGCGATTAGTGATGGTATGCGTTTAGCGATGCGTAAACATGATAATTTAGTATTAATGGGTCAAGATATTGCTGATTACGGTGGGGTTTTTAAAATTACGGATGGCTTTATGGAAGAGTTTGGTAAAGGTCGTGTGCGTAATACACCTTTATGCGAATCTGCTATTTTAGGAACTGGCTTTGGCTTATCCATCAATAAACACAAAGCGATGGTGGAAATGCAATTTGCTGATTTCGTATCCGAAGGTATGACGCAAATCATTAATAACTTAGCAAAATCACATTATCGTTGGGGACAAAATGCTGATGTAGTAGTTCGTATGCCAACCGGTGCAGGTGTTGCTGCTGGCCCTTTCCATAGCCAAAGTAACGAAGCGTGGTTCTTTAAAACACCAGGTTTAAAAATTGCATACCCTGCATTTCCAAGTGATGCCAAAGGTTTATTATTAGCATCATTTGAAGATCCAAATCCTGTTATGTTCTTTGAACATAAAGCATTATACAGAAGTATCGATGAAGATATCTTAGATGGATATTACACCATTCCATTTGGCAAAGCACGTTTAGTAAAAGAAGGTAATCAGGTTACGATTGTCACTTATGGCTTAGGCGTTCACTGGGCATTAGAATTATTAAATGCTCATCTAGAAATTTCGGCTGATCTAATTGATTTAAGAACCTTAGCACCATTAGATACTCAAGCTATTTACGATTCGGTGAAGAAAACAGGACGTGCTTTTGTGTTACATGAAGACACTTTAACAGGTGGTATTGGCGGCGAATTAAGCGCTTTAATTACAGAACATTGTTTCGAATACCTTGACGCTCCAGTCATGCGTGAAGGAAGTTTAGATACGCCTGTGCCAATGAATGCTGATTTAGAAATCAACTTCTTACCAAAAGAACGTTTCAAAGAAAAATTATTGAAATTAATTAATTACTAATTTAACCAAAACGCCTGATGCTAAAACATCAGGCGTTTTTATTAAAACATGACCGTATCTGAAGATTTTTTAAGAAGTGCTAACCGCCAGTTTTTCTATTATAAAACCTTAGGTGAGAAAGCCATTGACCAATTAGAGCCTGAACAATTATTCATCTCGTTAAATGACGACACGAATAGTATTGCCACTATTGTAAAACACTTACATGGCAATATGCTATCTCGCTGGACCGATTTTTTAACGACAGATGGAGAAAAAGAATGGCGTCAAAGAGATGGAGAGTTTGAAGCTTTAAAAGAAGAAAAAACAAAAGATTTAGTATTAAAACAATGGAATGAAGGCTGGGCTTGTTTATTTAATACATTAAACAGTTTAACCCAAGAAAACCTATCTCAAATCATTTATATCCGAAATGAAGGCCATACGGTTTTAGAAGCAATTAATCGCCAATTAGCCCATTATCCTTATCATGTGGGGCAAATAGTATTTTTTGCTAAAATCTTAAAGCAATCAGAGTGGACAAGCTTATCCATACCAAAAAATAAGTCGATTGATTACAATAATGATAAGTTTTCAAAGGATAAATCAAAAAAGCATTTTACTGACGATGAATTGGATAAACTAAAGTAATTTTTCGACTGGTTATGTCTCAATGTTATCGGCCATTTTAACCAATCTATCTGTTTTTAGATAACAAAATGAAATTGTTTTATAAATAGTGAATAAAACCTCAATTCTATTCCAAAAAAAACGCTTACCTTTACGTACAGTTTACAAAAAACTGTATGTCAATCAACACTAAATATATCTTTGTTACCGGTGGCGTAACATCTTCTCTAGGAAAAGGAATTATCGCAGCATCTCTAGCCAAATTATTACAGGCTCGTGGTTATACTGTCACAATTCAAAAATTAGATCCATATATTAATATCGATCCAGGAACCTTAAACCCATACGAACATGGTGAATGTTATGTGACGGATGATGGTGCTGAAACCGACTTAGATTTAGGTCATTATGAGCGTTTTTTAAATGTAGCGACTTCGCAGGCTAATAATGTCACTACTGGTCGTATTTACCAATCAGTGATTGATAAAGAGCGTAAAGGTGAGTTTTTAGGAAAAACCGTTCAGGTTATTCCTCATATCACCGATGAAATTAAAAACAGAATTAAAATTTTAGGCAAAACAGGGCAATATCAATTTGTGATTACAGAGATTGGTGGAACTGTAGGTGACATTGAATCATTACCATACATTGAAGCTGTTCGTCAGTTGAAATGGGAATTAGGTGATGACTGTACAGTGATTCATTTAACGCTTTTACCTTATTTAGCTACTTCTGGTGAATTAAAAACAAAACCAACACAGCATTCTGTTAAATTATTATTAGAGTACGGAGTTCAACCAGACATTTTAGTCTGTCGTTCGGAACATGCTATCAGCAATGATATCAGAAGAAAAATTGCTTTATTCTGTAATGTTTCTCCTGATGCAGTAATTGAAGCTTTAGATGCCTCTACAATTTATGAAGTTCCATTATTAATGGAAAAAGAAAAACTAGATGAAATTGTTTTAAAAAAATTAAACGTTAATACACCTAGTGAGGTTAAGTTAGATAAATGGAAATTATTTTTAAATAAATTCCATAATCCGACTAAAGAAGTAACTATTGGTTTAGTAGGAAAATACGTTGAATTGAAAGACTCTTATAAATCCATTGCAGAAGCTTTTATACATGCGGGTGCAGTCAATGATTGCAAAGTAAATGTAGAGTGGATTCACAGTGAAAGTTTAACAGATGAAAATGTTGCTGAAAAATTAAAAGGATTAAAAGGAATTTTAGTGGCTCCAGGTTTTGGTAACCGTGGTATTGAAGGAAAAATTTCGGCTATTAAATATGCGCGCGAAAACAACGTGCCATTTTTTGGTATTTGTTTAGGTATGCAATGTGCTGTGATTGAATTTGCACGTCACGTGTTAGGATTAAAAGATGCCCATAGTCGCGAGATGAACCCTGCAACAAGTGCTCCAGTGATTGATTTATTAGAAGCTCAAAAAAATATTTCTCACATGGGAGGAACCATGCGATTAGGTTCGTATCCATGTCGTATTGTTGAAGGAACTTTGGCTCATAAGATTTATGGCAAAACAGATATCAACGAGCGTCATCGTCATCGTTATGAATTTAATAATGAGTATACTAAATTATATAAAGATGCTGGAATGGTTTTATCAGGATTAAATCCAACAGCAGAATTAGCAGAGATTGTTGAAATTCCTACACATCCATTCTTTATAGGTGTCCAATTTCATCCAGAATATAAGAGTACTGTTGAAAATCCACATCCCTTATTTGTTAGCTTTATTAAAGCTGCTTTAGGATAATACTCCTTTAAAAAGCGCCTAAAATGAGGCGCTTTTTTTATGCATTCTTTTCACCTCTTTTCACTTCTTTTTTGTTATATAGTAGGTTTGAAATTGTATCTTTAAAATTTCAAATGAATTCAAAATATTTATATCTTATTTTATGTATTTGCTCGCTATCTTTTTTGAGCGCTCAAACATTTTCAATTCAAGGTAAATTAGTTGATGAAAGTAAACAAGGTTCAATTGGCTCCTCAATCATCCTCCTAAAGCCAGATTCATCTTTTATTAAAGGAACAACCACCGATATTGATGGGAATTTTAAATTAGAGAATATAGCATCCAATCCATACATTCTAAAAATTCTTTCATTGGGATATAAACCTATGTTTAAATCCATTCAACTAACCAATCAAGATTTAATTTTGCCCACAATAACATTGAAACAAAATTCAACTAATTTAAAAGAAATTACTGTTGAAGGGCAGCAAGCATTAGCCACACAAAATGGTGACACTACAAGCTATAGCTCAAAAGCTTTTAAGGTTAATAAAGACGCTACTGCTGAAGATTTGGTAACTAAAATGCCAGGGGTAACAGTCGTTGACGGTAAAGTTCAAGCACAAGGAGAAGAGGTGAAAAAAGTATTAGTAGACGGTAAACCATTTTTTGGAGATGATGCTAGTGCGGTTTTAAAAAACATTCCTGCTGAAGTCATCGATAAGGTTCAAGTGTTTGATAAAAAAAGTGATCAAGCTCAATTCACAGGATTTGATGATGGTAATGCTAGTAAAACTATTAATATTACGACTAAAGCTCAATTTAAAAATGGTGTTTTCGGAAAAGTATATGGAGGCTATGGTTATCAAGATAAATATAAAGGTGGGGCTACAGTCAACATTTTTAAAGGTGCGCGTCGCATAACAATATTAGCACAATCAAATAACATTAACGAACAAAATTTTTCTTCAGAGGATTTAGTCGGTGTAATGAGCACCGGAGGTGGCGGCGGCGGAAGAGCCATGAGAGGAGGAGGAGGCCAAGGAGGTCCACCACAAAACAACGCTGATAATTTTTTAATTAGCAATCAAAATGGAATTAATACTACTTCTTTATTTGGATTAAATTATACTGACAAATGGGGCAAAAAATCAGATGTTACCGCTAGTTACTTTTTTAACTGGACACAAAACGATTCGAAATCTTCTTTATTACAACAATATATTATAGGTTCTAATAATGGCTTAATATACAACGAAAACAATACAACAAAAAGTGACAATTATAATCACCGTATTAATTTTAAAATTGAAACAAAAATAGATTCTATGAATTCAATAGTGTTTCAACCTAAATTATCATTTCAAAACAATGATGGCTTAAAAAAATTAATTGGAAATAATACAAAAGAATTATTAACGTTAAATCATTCGAGAAATAATTCAAGTTCAAATTTATTCGGTTATTCAATCACTACACCTATTTTGTACCGACACTCTTTTGCAAAAAGAGGAAGAACTTTTTCGATTAACCTTAACCCTACTGTTACAAAAAATTTTGGTGAAAATAATTTATATACCGATAATCAGTATTATAGAGACACCTTGACTTTTGGAGATTCATTGAATCAAAAATCAACTATTTTAAAAGACGGAAAGACTATTAATGGAAATATATCGTATACTGAACCATTAAGCCAAACAAGTTTTCTCTTATTAAATTATATGGCTAATTACACAGATAATTACTCGTCAAAAGAAACTTATAACATTAATTATACGACCTATCATTATTCTGATTTAGATAGTACCTTAACCAATGTCTTTAAAAGTCAATACCAATCCCAATCTGGAAGCTTAGGATACCGCTTTGAAAAAAAGAAATTTAATTTCTCTTTAAACGCCGCATATCAATGGGCATTGTTATCGAAACAACAAGAAATACCTTCTAGTTACCAATTGAGTAAAACCTTCGAATCCGTTTTACCTTCCGCTCAGTTACAATACAGATTTTCACCTCAAAAAAATCTAAGAATTAATTATAGGACCAGTAATAATGCGCCAAGCATTGATCAAATGCAAGATGTGATTAATAACACCAATTCTTTACAATTAAGTACGGGTAATCCTGAATTAAAGCAAGATTTTCAAAACAATTTAAATATGCGTTATTCGGGAGTAAACACTGTAAAAGCCACTTCCTTCTTTGCTTTATTAGGAGGAAATTATTCTACTAATTACATTGGAAATAGCACCTTAATTGCCAATAGAGATACCGTAGTGTATAATGATATTGTGTTAAAAAGAGGAGCTCAAATAACGCGGCCAGTTAACTTAGATGGATATTACAGTGTTCGTTCATTTATTAATTACACTTTCCCGATTAAAAAAATCAAAACGAATTTAAGCGTCAACGTATCTGGTAATTACACCAATATTCCGGGTTTAATTAATCTGCAAACCAACTTAGCTAAAACAGCCACAGGTGGTTTAGGCTTAGTGTTTAGTAGTAATATTAGTGAAAAATTTGATTTCACTTTATCATCTAATTCATCCTACAGTAAAATTAATAACACTCTGCAAACTTCCTCTAACACCACGTATTTATCACAACAATCTAAATTAAAAATCACAGTTAATCCTTGGAAAGGTTTGGTATTACAAAGTGAATATACCAACACGTTTTACTCTGGTTTAACTAGTGCATACAATCAATCCATTTCGTTATGGAATGCTGGCTTAGGTTATAAATTTTTAAAAGACAAGCAAGCTGAATTACGATTAACGGTTTATGATTTATTAAATCAAAATAATTCTATATCACGAACTAACACCGATAGCTATATACAAGATTCACAAACTAACGTTTTGAATCGTTACTATATGTTAACCTTTACCTATAATTTCAAAAAATACTTTGCGAAGAAAGAAGGACAAAAACCATAAGTTTCTATTCAATTGAAACTATTTGATAGCTTATGGCATTTAATGAAAAAACATAACCACCTGAGTGATTTAACATTAATATTCCCAAAGGCGATTTACTAGAGATCACAAAAACAGTTTTATTATCAACGGTTATTTTTCCAATAGAACTGGCTATTAAAAAATAACCTTTATTAGTTTCTACTAAACTGCCCTGCTCTATTGTTTTAAAGTTTTTATAAAAATTTATTTTTTCAAACTCTGCTAACTGTCCTTCTGCTTCTTTTAATTGCATTCCTAGTTTTTCAATTTCTAATTGCATCATGGCTTTAGAAGTTTCATGTTTATCACCCGCCGAACTTTTACTTTCCGAATTGGATGACTCTGACACTTCTTTGATGATTGTGTTAAGAGATCGCATTTTATCTTCTAAAAAACGTTGACAAGTAGAAATAATATGTTGTTTGAATGATTTCATTTGTAAAATGTAAAGATGCAGATTTTTATTTAGTGCACGAGGGATGCAAGCGAAAATCCTTTGTCTGCACCTTGCAAAGATTGGAGCGACAGCCCGGTTTCTGCCTGTCTCCTGCAGAAACGTACCCAAAAACTCTATATACATATTAACAATTCGACGATTTCTGTTAAAAATTAAATCCAGCAACAGCTCATGGATATTGTATCTTTAAGCCTCTATGGCAAAGACAACGGAAGTAAAAGAAACACCTTTAATGAAGCAATATAATGAAGTGAAAGGGAAATATCCGGACGCTATTTTATTGTTTCGTGTAGGCGACTTTTACGAAACTTTTGGAGAAGATGCCATTAAAGCTTCTCAAATTTTAGGAATTACCTTAACCAAACGCGCTAATGGTTCTGCTTCACATATTGAGTTAGCAGGTTTCCCGCACCACAGTGTTGATACCTATTTACCAAAATTAGTACGTGCAGGCTACCGTGTTGCTATATGCGATCAATTAGAAGATCCCAAATTAACCAAGAGTATTGTAAAACGAGGCGTTACCGAATTAGTAACACCCGGAGTAAGTTTTAATGATAAAGTATTAGAACATCGCAGCAATAACTTTTTAGCGAGTATTCATTTAGATAAAGAACGCGCAGGGGTTTCTTTTTTAGATGTGTCAACTGGAGAATTTTTAGTAGCTGAAGGTTCGTTTACCTACATCGAAAAACTCATTCAAAGTTTTAAGCCAAACGAAATTTTATTCGAAAAAAATAAACGTCAGACGTTATTAAATTTAATTGGCGACCGTTTTTATATTTTCGGTTTAGATGATTGGGCATTTTCGCAAGACTTTGGCTACGAAGCGTTAACCAAACAATTTGGAACTAGTAGTTTAAAAGGCTTTGGTATTGAGCATTTGAATTTAGCTATTATGAGCTGTGGTGCTATTTTGCACTACCTTGGAGAAACCAAGCATGATAAGCTACAACATATTACAGCAGTTAGCAGAGTTGAAGAAGATCAATATGTTTGGTTGGATCGATTTACGGTTCGTAATTTAGAATTGTTTGGTAGCAGCCATGATAATGGAAAATGCTTAATTGATATTATTGATACAACTGTTACACCAATGGGCTCGCGCTTATTGAAACGTTGGTTAGCATTGCCTTTAAAACAATTAGATATCATCAACGAACGCCTAGATGTGGTTCAATACTTTGGCGTTCATATCAGTTTACAAGCTGATTTAATTGCACAGTTTAAAGAGATAGGCGATTTAGAACGTTTAATTAGTAAAGTAGCGGCGGGAAAAATTAATCCGCGTGAGTTAGTGCAATTAAAACGTGCCTTGAATTTAATTGAGTCTATTAAAGGCGCTACAAGTGCTTGTGATAATCATTCATTACAAAAAATAGCCGAGCAATTAAATCCTTGTTTATTAATGCGCGATCGTTTACAAAATGAGTTAAACGAAGAAGCGCCTGTATTACTAAATAAAGGCAACGTCATAAGCAAAGGTGTTAATGAAGAGTTAGATGAATTACGCGCTATTGCTTTTAGCGGAAAAGATTATTTATTACAAATACAGCAACGCGAAGTGGAACGCACAGGAATTACATCCTTAAAAGTATCCTACAATAACGTGTTTGGTTATTATTTAGAAGTAACCAACGTACATAAAGATAAAGTACCTAGCGATTGGATTAGAAAACAAACCTTAACAACCGCTGAGCGTTATATTACGCCAGAATTAAAAGTTTACGAAGAAAAAATATTAGGTGCCGAAGATAAAATTGCCGTTTTAGAACAAATCTTATACGAGGCTTTAGTAAGAGATTTAATTGATTACATTATTCCTATTCAATTAAACGCTGCCTTAATTTCGAAATTAGATTGCTTATTATCTTTTGCGAAATTAGCTAAAGACAATCAATACATAAGACCTACTTTAACCAATGAATTTGCCATTAATATTGTAGATGGTAGACACCCAGTAATTGAAAAACAATTACCAATTGGAACTGATTACGTAAGTAACTCTGTTTACTTAGATAACGATACTCAGCAAGTGATGATGATTACGGGACCTAACATGAGTGGTAAATCTGCTCTATTACGTCAGGTTGCTTTAATTACATTGATGGCACAAATTGGTTGTTATGTGCCTGCTAAAACAGCTGAGATAGGAATCGTAGATAAAATATTTACTCGTGTTGGCGCTAGTGATAATATTTCAAGTGGCGAATCAACCTTTATGGTAGAAATGAATGAAACCGCTAGTATTTTAAATAACTTAAGCGATCGTAGTTTAATTTTATTAGATGAAATTGGACGAGGCACTTCTACGTATGATGGGATTTCGATTGCTTGGGCAATTGCTGAGTATATTCATTCTCAACCAAAAAATAGAGCAAAAACCTTATTTGCAACACACTATCATGAGTTGAATGAAATGATGACTTATTTCCCACGCATTAAAAACTTTAATGTGTCGGTTAAGGAAGTGAATAATAAAATTATCTTTCTACGTAAACTTCAAGAAGGTGGCAGCGAACATAGTTTTGGTATTCATGTGGCACGTATGGCAGGTATGCCAAAACAAGTGGTAGATAGAGCCAATGATATTTTAAAGAAGTTAGAAAAAGATCATGAATTAGAATTGTCTGAAGTTGAAACTATAAATTCGAATGACGCGATTGATCACATGACTTCAAAAACCAAGAGTAAAAGTGACTACCAATTAAGTTTTTTTCAGTTAAATGATCCAGTCTTGGAGCAGGTAAAAGATGAGCTCATAAAAACAGATATTAATACTTTAACGCCCGTTGAGGCCCTCATGAAACTCAATGATATCAAGCGTTTAATAGGGGGGTAAAAAAAAGTTAAAAAAAATTTTGTCAAAGTAAAAAAACGATTATCTTTGCACTCCCGATTAATGAAATTGGTTGTTCTTTTAAATGAATTACAAGCGAAAGTAGCTCAGTTGGTAGAGCGTAACCTTGCCAAGGTTAAGGTCGCGGGTTCGAGACCCGTCTTTCGCTCGAAAACTGACTCTCGAGTTTGTTTTTAATCCAAAATGCCCCGGTGGTGGAATTGGTAGACACGCAGGACTTAAAATCCTGTGTCTTCGCGGACGTACGGGTTCAAGTCCCGTCTGGGGTACCAACAAAATCAAGCCTTTCAGAGATGAAAGGCTTTTTTGTTTCCTTTATTTT
>CANFTW010000021.1 GCA_947450025.1 Bacteroidota bacterium
GGTGCTGTCGTGTTTTGTGTTACTGTTATCACTGATTGTGATGAACATCCGTTTGCTGCTGTTGCCGTTACGGTATACGTTCCTGGGTTAGTAATCGTTGCTGTTGACGAACTTCCTAAGCCTCCTGTCCATACATAACTTGTGCCGCCTGTGGCCGTCACATTGATTGCTGTTGTTGTACAGTTTAATGTCGTTGTGCCTGTGCTATTTGTTATTCCTGCAGTTGGTAAAGTATTTACTGTTAAACTAACTGTTTGCGTATTTGTACATCCTGCCGCATTTGTACCTGTTACAGTATATATAGTTGTTACAGTTGGTGTAACAATTATACTTGATCCACTTGAATTACCTGGATTCCATGTATAGGTATTCGCTCCTGTTGAAGTTAATGATGACGAAGATCCAACACAAAGGGATGACGATGATGCTGTTGCTGTTAATGTTGGTAACGAATTAACTGTTACACTTACAGTTTGTGTATTTGTGATTCCTGCAGCATTTGCACCTGTTACAGTATATATAGTTGTTACAGATGGTGTAACAACTAAACTTGATCCATTTGAATTACCTGGATTCCAAGTATAGGTATTCGCTCCTGTTACAGTTAATGATGATGAAGATCCAATACAAAGGGATGAAGATGATGCTGAAATTGTTAATGATGGTATCGAATTAACCGTGTAAGTAATGGTTGTACTTGAACAACTTCCTGTATTATTACATAAGGTATACGTGGTACTTCCTGAACCTACATAACTTGGATTTGGGGTAAATGTATAGCCACCTGTAGATGCATTTACAGTTATTGTTCCTGTGGTTGGTGATGGTTGTGTGACCGTAAATGTTGGACTATTTATTGCTCCTCCGCCGGTATCATTGGTTGATAAATCTCCTGTAGTAACCGTGTTTTGAAGCGTGGTTAATGAATTTGTAACCGCTATTGGCGCTGTTCCTGTAACCGTATAGGTAATTGTGGTACTTGAACAACTTCCTGTATTATTGCATAAGGTATACGTTGTACTTCCTGAACCTACATAACTTGGATTTGGGGTAAATGTATAACCGCCTGTAGAAGTATTTACAGTTATAGTTCCTGTGGTTGATGAAGGTTGTGTCACCGTAAAGGTTGGACTATTTATTGCTCCGCCACCAATATCATTAGTTGATAAATTTCCTGTTGCAACAGTGTTTTGAAGCGTGGTTAATGAATTAGTAACCGCTACCGGAGTTGTTCCTGTTACTGTGTATGTAATGGTGGTGCTTGAGCAACTTCCTGTATTATTACATAAGGTATAAGTGGTAGTTCCTGAACCTACATAACTTGGATTTGGGGTAAATGTATAACCACCTGTAGATGAGTTTACAGTTATAGTTCCTGTGGTTGATGAAGGTTGTGTGACCGTAATGGTTGGGCTATAACTAGCGCCCGCTCCAGTATCATTTGTTGCTAAATTTCCAGTAGCAACTGTATTTTGAGGTGTGGTTAATGAATTAGTTACTGCTACTGGTGGTAAAGGACAATTTTCAGTTAATAAAGTTGTCGTAGCAGTTTTAACAACAGAACAACCAGGTAAAGGGCTTAAATATTGAACATTTACTGTGGTTGTACCAGTTCCAGTAAAAGTAATAACTGTGCCTGCAAGCGTTGCTGGACCTGAAGATATACTCAATACACCACCACTTGGTGAAGGTAATAAATTTGTTGAAGATCCATTACAATACAACCCTGTTGGACCAAAAGTGGGAGTTCCTGACACTGCCACATCAATTGTACTCGCACCACAGATATATACAATGGCAGTTGCAAATGTATAAACATTCTCGTTAGTAGTATTAGTGGTTCCATCTCCCATACTTCCTCTCACTCTATGACCAACGTATCCAAAGAAATCTTCACATTTTTTTGCCAACATCGATGTATGTCCACCTGTTTCAACTGCTAAAACTTTATCCGCTACGGTTAACCCTCCAGGAATGCCCGGGTCATAGTTACCGTTAGCTCCGGCTACTCCCCGCCCTAACATTGCCCCATCTTGGTGGCCCCAATTATAGTTTGTTGAATCAACGGTAAGAACATTAATATTTGCAAATTGATCAGTTTGCTCTTGAGGAGAGATCCAATGGATATTATTCATTACTGGTCCAGAAGCTGAGTATTTGGGTTGAACCCAACCCAATCTGTCTGTAGTTGTCCAATCTCCTAGCTGTTTCAAAGTATTTCCGCCTAATCCATACAAGTTTCCATCTGCATTCAATACATAATAACTAGCAACTGCGCCTTCACTTGTTGCTCCAATCATTTTGATTGGGTTAGCACTAGGTGATGTCATTAAGGTTGCACGACTGATAGCTGCCTGATTAGTATTATTACCTAAATAGGTTTCCTGTCCCCAAGTCCATAATGTTCCGTCCGATTTTAGAGCGAACAACGTATTCTCAGTTCCTCTTATTTGAATAACATTAGATATATTTGGATTTCCTGCAGTTGCTTCTGTAACCTGAAACCACTGAACTGCATTGGCAGCACTTATAGCACCGGTTATTCCAGTGCCAGTATTTTCGGCTCGACCACAAGTGATTACATATACAGCTCCAGAACAAGTTACTATTGCTAAAGTGTGATAAGTAGCAAACATCATTTTAACATCAGTAGGGTTTATTCCAGCAGGTAAGCCGTTTGATTGACCATTAATGGTCAATTTTTGAAAGGCCGCACTGCTAGTAATATTGGTATGTAAAACTGAATTCTCTGTTGACCAAGCATATAAACCATTGGTTGCCAATAAAACTCCTTGTACCGTATTTCCACTAGATGATCCAAGACCTACTTTCAATACAGAGGCGCTTCCGAGAGCGGTATAGGAAGCACTACTGATTATTGTTGGTGCTAATAAATCTGTTACTCCATTACTACCCATATCCTCTCCCCACACTTTATAAACTCCAGAAGAAGTTCTTACAACTGTACTATGGTATGAAGAAACGAAATTATCATACTCTAAACTTGTTGCGTTGGTGGTTGAGCCCATACCAAAGTGCAGATAATTAGTACTTGAACAGGTAGGCAAAAACCCACATTGAGCTATTATTCTAGTTGCAGATAATAATGCTATAAGTATCCCTGTCAGAATTTTATATTTCATGTTAAATTGTAATTTAATTAGAGAATTCATATAAAAATTTATTTAATAATGGTTGGATAAGGGTAGCTTACAGTTTGGTTATTGATGTCTAAAAAATCAAACATAATATAAGTTCCAGGTGTGGCCTGCCCCTTTAAGGTATACACAAAATGATTAATGCCTTGTTTTAAAGGCATACCATCACTTTTTAATGTCCCATCAATATTAACCCCTACGCCTGCACTAATAACTTTTCCATCGTTAAAAACAACCTTTTCATTATTAAAGCTTTCAATATATACATCCACAGAAATTTCGTTGTTAGATTGAGATTGCCCGCCAACAATCTCATGACTAAATTTGATGGAATTGAAATCAAATATCATTTTGATTTCACTAACTTCTAATATAATTTTATGAGGGAATTGTCCATGCTTACAGTCATTTACACTCGTGCTAATAACTTCAGAGATTTCAATTTCAAAATTTCCTGGAGTAGAAAATATAAATTTCTCAATTGATCCAATGCCTGAATTCAAAACTGAAAAAGTTTCACTGTTAATGATTTTCCAAGAAGTATTATCATCTAACTTGTAAGAAAATGCTTCACCAAATGCGATTTTTTGATTCTCTACATGCTCACCATTAATTGGTAGTTGGCTGATGTTTTTTGCATATATTGAAAAAACAAAAAACATTAAAAAAATTATGGATAAGGGTTTATTCATGATTTTGAATTATTAAAAATTATTTATGATTTGAGTTTGACGATTTTTTGTTAAGATAGTAATTCCCAGTTCTTTTGTAACATTTGATTCCAATAATGAATTAGCATCTTTAAAAATCAAAGTTCCTACTTCACTAACCAAGCCAAATTGAACATTAACACTTGTAAAAAAAGCTTGTCCAGTAAATATTAATATTACTAAAGACAAATAAAGACAAAATTGACTTGAATAACAATGCTTTAAATGATTTTTTTGTATTCATTTTATTTTTATTTATTATCATAAACTTGATGCCGTTTATCCTTTTTCTTTATTTGTAAATTTTATTAATCCTGATAATTAATCTATTATATTTTAAAAACTCATTTAAAGACATTTTATAACAATTCGTATGCCATTAAATTGATTTAACATAGAAATGAGGGGGCGAAATAACGAAAAAACAAAAACTATACAGAATCTTACAGTCCCTTTTTCCGTTTTATGGAAAAGCTAAATCTAAAATGAAATTAGTCGACTTATTTATCCTTTTAAATGACCAATGTCAATCCAGGAAGACTTTAACACCCAAAATGAATGATTATTATCAATTTTACTCAAAAACAAAACAAAAAATCAATAAACCTGTAATTTTTATAAATTTTGGGCAAAAAAAAACCTTCAAGAAATCTTGAAGGTTTTTTTATTATAAATATTTAAAATTACTCAGCTAACACAATCACTTTATTTTTGAAAACCTCAACCACCCCACCTTTTACTTCAAATGTGTGTGATGTATTATTTTCCTCGATCAACTCAATGTTTCCTTTTTTCAAAGTTGCAATCATTGCGGCGTGATTATTCATTAATCCAAAAGAACCCTCAGAACCAGGAAATACTGCTGATTTCACTTGTCCTTCAAATAACTTTTTATCAGGTGTTATAATTTCTAAGTTCATTTTATTAAAATATTAAGCGTCAGCTAAAATTTTCTTACCTTTTTCAATAGCTTCTTCAATAGAGCCTACTAAGTTAAACGCTGCTTCAGGATATTGATCCACTTTACCATCTAAAATCATATTAAATCCTTTGATTGTTTCTTCGATTGGAACTAATACCCCTTTTAAACCTGTAAATTGCTCAGCAACGTGGAAAGGTTGAGATAAGAAACGTTGTACACGACGTGCACGGTGAACTGTTAATTTATCTTCCTCACTTAACTCATCCATCCCTAAGATAGCGATGATATCTTGTAATTCTTTATAACGTTGTAAAGTTAATTTAACTCGTTGAGCACAGTTGTAGTGAGCATCACCAATAACTGAAGGAGTTAATATACGAGAAGTAGAATCTAATGGATCTACCGCTGGGTAAATACCTAACTCAGCAATTTTACGACTTAATACCGTTGTAGCATCTAAGTGAGCAAATGTTGTTGCTGGAGCTGGATCGGTTAAATCATCTGCTGGCACGTATACCGCTTGAACTGAAGTAATAGATCCTTTTTTAGTAGACGTAATACGCTCTTGCATCGCACCCATTTCTGAAGCTAAGGTTGGTTGGTAACCTACCGCTGATGGCATACGGCCTAATAAGGCAGATACCTCAGCGCCAGCTTGAGTAAAACGGAAGATATTATCAACGAAGAATAAAATATCACGACCTGGACCAGTTCCATCTCCATCACGGAAATATTCAGCCATCGTTAATCCTGATAAGGCAACACGAGCACGTGCTCCAGGAGGCTCATTCATTTGTCCGAAAACCAATGTTGCTTTAGAATCTTCTAACGCAGTTAAATCTACTTTAGATAAATCCCATCCGCCTTTTTCCATATCGTGTTTAAACGCATCACCGTATTTAATAACGTCTGATTCGATAAACTCACGTAATAAATCATTTCCTTCACGAGTACGCTCACCAACACCTGCGAATACTGATAAACCAGCATAAGCTTTAGCGATATTATTTACCAACTCCATGATCAATACTGTTTTACCTACACCTGCACCACCAAACAAGCCAATTTTACCACCTTTTGAATATGGCTCAATTAAGTCGATTACTTTGATACCTGTAAATAATACTTCTGATGAAGTAGATAAGTCCTCGAAACGAGGAGCGGGACGATGAATAGATACACCATCGTCTTTTTTCATTGTGTTGATACCATCAATAGCATCACCAACAACGTTAAATAAACGTCCTTTTACTTTATCACCAATTGGCATTTTAATAGCCGCACCAGTCATTTTCACTTCCATACCACGGCATAAACCATCAGTACTATCCATGGCAATGGTACGAACCATATCTTCACCTATATGTTTTTGTACTTCAAGAATTAATGGAGTAGAACCCGGACGAGCAATCTCCAATGCATCTAAAATACTAGGTAGTTTCCCACCATTTAAATCAAAACTAACGTCCACTACGGGACCAATAACTTGAGCAATTTTACCAACTTGGTTAGACATGTTATGTATTTTTTAAATTCGGGTGCAAATGTAGAGTTAAAAATTAAAATTACAAACCCAAAAATGATTTTTAAACAAATAAAATCGGTGATTTATTCACAATTTACAGATTCCTGTTAACTAATTCTATAACTAATTCAGGAGGTCTTCCAATTACGGCCTTATAGCCATCAACCACGATTGGTCTTTCTATTAATATTGGGTGTTCTAAAAGGATTTGAATCCATTCATCATTAGTAAAGTTTTTGTTTTTGAATTTATCGATAAAAACAGATTCTTTTTGACGAACAATGTCAAATGCTTTAAGTCCTAATTTTTCCAGAATTGTTTTTAATTCCTTTTTTGAAGGAGTTTTCTTTAAATACTCAATGATTTCAATTTCACAACCATGATCCTGCAAAAATTTCAAAGCTTCTCTACTTTTACCACAACGCGGATTATGGAATATTTGAATTTTTTTCATACTCTTATTTTCTCTTTCCTTGACTCATTAAAAAGGTTTTTAATAACTCATCAATATTGCCATCCAATACACTTTCGGCATCGGTTATTTTTAATTCAGTACGATGATCATTTACCATTTTATAAGGATGTAACACATAACTCCGTATTTGAGAGCCCCACTCTATTTTCATTTTACCTTCTTCCACGGCATCTCGAGCTTCGTTACGTTTACGCATCTCTAACTCATATAATTGAGAGCGTAACATTTGCATAGCTTTTTCTTTGTTACCTAATTGCGATCGATCTACCTGACATACCACCACAATACCTGTTGGTTTATGCGTTAATTGAACTTTAGTTTCAACTTTGTTTACATTTTGTCCACCTGCACCGCCACTTCGTGATGTGTGAATTTCAATATCATTTGGATGAATATTAATCTCAATAGTATCATCTACTACAGGATATACATAAACCGATGCAAATGAGGTATGACGTTTGGCATTACTATCAAACGGGCTTATACGCACTAATCGATGCACGCCGTTTTCTCCTTTTAAATTACCATAAGCATAATCACCATCAATTTGAATAGATACCGATTTAATACCAGCCACATCACCATCTTGCCTGTCCAATTCAGATAACTTAAAGCCTTGTTTTTCGGCCCACATCATATACATACGTTCGAGCATACTGGCCCAATCGCAACTTTCAGTTCCTCCAGCACCAGCATTAATTTGCAATACACAACTTAAGGCATCATCTGGCGAATTCAACATGTTTTTAAATTCTACATCATCCAAAATCTTTAAAGCAGCTTGATACAATTCTTCAGCATCAGCCTCAGTAGCATCTCCACTCTTATAAAATTCGTACATAGTATCTAAATCATCTATAGCAGATGTTAACTTGTCATAGGAACTCACCCACGACTTACGTGATTTTACTTCTTTTAAAACGGCTTCCGCTTTTTTGGAATCTGTCCAGAAATTTGGGTCTAAGGTTTTTTCTTCGAGTTCCTTTAACTCGTGACTTTTCTTATCGTAGTCAAAGAAACCCCTTCAGAGCGATATGTCGTTCATGAAGGTCCTTTAGTTGATCGGTTGTAAACATGATGCGAAATTAAAACTAATTATGATAGTGAAAAATAAAAAATGTAAAAATCAGGGTTACTTTAGCCGGACTGTTGTATTAATGCATACATTTGTATATCAAAAAACATTAACAGTCATATGAAAACAATAAAATTATTTTTAGTTGCCGCAGTTATTACTGCATCTAGTTTATTTACCATTTCTTGTGGTGGTTCAGAAAAAGAAGCAAATCCATTAGCTGATAGTTTATCTGGAATAAATGGAGAATTAAACGGTCAATTATCAGAAAAAGAAGCTGCACTTCAAGAATTTGTGAATTCTTTTAATGAAATACAAGACAATTTAAATGCAATTAAAGAAAAAGAAAAAATTGTTACTGCTAGTTCTCAAAGCGGAGATGTAAAAAGTAAAGAGGAATCTATTAAAGAAGATATCCAAGCTATCTATGATTTATTAGCAAAAAACAAGAACCGTATTGGGTCATTAAGCAAAAAATTAAAGAATGCAAATTCAAAAATTGCTGGTCTAGAGCAAATGATTGCTACGTTGCAAGCTCAAATCGATGCTAAAGATGGCGAGATTGCTGATTTAAAATCTCAATTAGAAGCAAAAAATATTGAATTAAGTAATATTGTCATGAATTTAGAAGCTGTAGAAGAAGAAAGTTCTGCTAAAACAGAAAAATTAAATACAGCCTTTTATGCATTTGGGACTTCTAAAGAATTAAAAGAAAAAAATGTGATAACCAAAGAAGGTGGTTTTATTGGAATGGGTAAATCAACTAAATTAAAAGCTGATTTTAATAAAGATTATTTTACAAAAATAGATGCGTCTAAAATAACATCCATTAATATAGGTGCAAAAAAAGCTAAAATTATCACCACACATCCTAGCAATTCATACAAATTAATTGGCGATCAAAAAGTGGAAAGAATAGATATTTTAAATGTAGAAGATTTTTGGTCAAGTTCAAAATACTTAGTTATCATTACTGAATAAATATTAATCCCCTCTATGGAAAAGCGTCCGATTCTCAAATCAGACGCTTTTTTTATGAACGGTAAAAAACCTTGAATAAAAAAAGTATACATTTATTTCAATTAATAAAACTTCAAATCATATTTATCAAAATGAAAAAAATTTTACTATTTATTACAACCATTACTACCTTAAACTTTAACGCTCAAACATTTCCTGTTGGACACATGAGCGTCAATTTTAATGACGCGAGTAGAACAACAGCCGGATATAGTATTTCAGGGGGAATTACGCTTCCTGGTTCAGGAAGACCTGTAGGTACAGAAATCTATTATCCTGCAACAACTGCTGGTAATAATACATCAGTGGCCAATGGACAATTTCCTGTTGTTGTGATTGGTCATGGATTTGTGATGACCTGGGATGGATATGACAATGTATACAATCAACTAGCATCTCACGGATACATCGTCTTATTACCTAGAACAGAAGGTGGTTTTTCGCCAACTCACTCTGAGTTTGGAGCCGATTTAAGATTTTTAGCTAATGAAGGCATGAATTTAAATACCATTTCTACCTCTACCGCCCTTACCACATTTAATGGAAAAGTTATAGCAAAATCAGCTATAGGTGGCCATTCTATGGGTGCAGGCAGTTCATTTTTAGGTGCTGCAAGTAATACTTCCATCACTTGTTTATTTAATTTTGCTGCCGCTACTACGAATCCGTCATCGATTTCTTCTGCATCTTTAGTAACTGTGCCAACATTAATGATTTCAGGCGCTAGAGATTGTGTTGCAGATACAACTGTTCAAAATAGTCACTATAGTGCGTTAAACAGCTCTAAGAAATTTCATGTAATTTTAAACCAACTAACTCATTGCGATTTTGGAAATGGCAGTAACACGAATTGTGTATTAGGCCAAAGTACATCTGGTTGCGGTAATCAAGTATCTAATGCCTTGGCGTTTCCAAGATACATGAACTACTTACAAAATTTTTTAGATAATCAATTAAAAAATGATTGCCAAGCAGGTCAGCGTTTCATGGATTCTATTCAAAGCAATTCTTCTCTTCGTGCAGGGAGAAAAATAACAGGGACTATTGCCTGCGCTGCGACAGGTATTCAACAAAGCTCATTGTTAAACCATTTCGATATTTTCCCTAATCCTACAGAAGGTAAACTAACTATTACTTTCAATACTGCAGATTTAAATTTAGTTTTATTTGAATTATATGATATTTCAGGGAGATTAATTTTACAAACAACTGAACAAACTAACCTTTCTAAAGAACATCGTAAAGAATTAAACATAGATTATTTAGACAAAGGGACTTATATCCTTCAAATAACACAAAACAATCTAAAAAAAGTATACAAAATTATTAAGCAATAATTTTTCTCTAATTAAATTTAAAGGTTCTCAAAAGAGAACCTTTAAATTTATAGAATGATTGGTCTCATAAAACTTCCGTTAATCAATTCCTTCTACCAAATAAATAAATTGTCAAGTCGTTTTATATATTAATATATCTTTACATCATGGAACCCATTATTGAGTTAAAAGACATTAAAAAGGAATATAAAATTGGCAGTGAAGAGATTCATGCACTTAGCGGTGTTACTCTTAATATTTTCAAAAATGAATATGTTGCTTTGATGGGGCCAAGTGGCAGTGGTAAATCGACATTGATGAATATGTTAGGATGTTTAGACTCCCCAACGTCAGGAGAATATATTCTAAATAAATTAGCTGTTGCAAAAATGAGTGACGATGAATTAGCTGAAGTTAGAAATAAGCAAATTGGCTTTGTGTTTCAAACCTTTAATTTATTACCTCGCTCAACCACTTTAGAAAATGTGATGCTTCCTCTTGTATATGCAGGTATTGAAAAATCTACGCGCGAAGAAATGGCTAAAAAAGTATTAGAGCAAGTTGGATTAAGCAATCGTATGACTCACAAACCCAATGAACTATCAGGAGGCCAGCGCCAACGTGTAGCAATTGCCAGAGCTTTGGTAAACAATCCAGCTATTATTTTAGCAGATGAACCAACTGGAAATTTAGACAGTAAAACCTCCATTGAAATTATGGGTTTATTGGAAGATATTCACAACAACGGGAATACAATTATTTTGGTGACGCACGAGGAAGACATTGCTGCTCATGCCCATCGAATTGTTCGATTAAAAGATGGAAAAGTAGAATCGGATAATCAAAACAACTCTATAACAACCTATAAATCAAGAATAGGAAATTATCAATAATTGACTTTCATTTAAAACCTTAATTTTGATATAATTTTGTGTTCAAACACATTAGTATAAATAATTTGCTATTTTTACGAAGTAATTTTCCAAATCTATTATGTTAATTATTGGTATATGCGGTGGCACAGGTTCGGGTAAAACAACTGTTGTCAATAAAATACTGAATATACTTCCTGAAAATCAGGTTGCTATTCTTTCGCAAGATTCTTATTATAAAGACAATTCCAATATCTCTATTGAGGAACGTAAATTTATAAATTTTGACCATCCTGATGCGATTGAATTTGATTTACTATATCAACATATCAACGAATTAAAAAACGGTCATAGTATAGAGAAACCAATCTATTCATATATCACCTGTACAAGATCATCAGAAACCATTCATATTGAAAGTAAAGAAGTTATTTTAATAGAAGGGATACTCTTGTTTACAGACGAACGCATCAGAAATATTTGCAATGTTAAAGTATTTGTTGATGCCCCAGCTGATGAACGCTTATTACGAGTAATCAAACGTGATATTATTGAACGAGGAAGAGATGTAGAACAAACATTAGATCGATATATTGAAAGTGTAAAACCAATGCACGAACAATTTATTGAACCTACCAAACGATACGCTGATCTTATTGTTCCACTAGGAGGAGAAAACACCGTAGCTATTAATATATTAGCATCCACTATTCGACAAAAATTAGGCTTAAGCAAAGACCAAGATATCAATTCGGTTTTCCATTAAAACAAAAAAACTCCTGCTTTGAATAGGAGTTTTTTTGTTTATTATAAGTTTAATACTAAGCTAATTTCGAACTCAAATCTTCCCATTTAGCCATTTCATTTTCTAATTCCTTTTTCAAAGTATTGTAGGAGGCAAAAAAATGAGGGTCTTTTGTTAAAGCTTCATAAGCTTCTGGGATAGCTAATTTATCATCTAATAGTTTTATTTCTGCTTCTAAACGAGTGATATTTTCTTCAACTTTTTTTATTTGAGATTGAATTTGCGTTTGCTGCTTTTTCTTTTCAGCCGCTTCAAAATCAGAAGATGAAACCACTTTTTTTTCTGCAACTTGAACTGCTTTTACACCAGACTTATCTAAATCTAATTGATTTAAACGTTCCACTTTGCGAATCTCCATGAACTCTTTAATATCACATAAATACTCTTTCACGTGTCCATCTCTAAATTCAAATAAACGATCACACATCCCTGTCATAAAATCCCTATCGTGACTTACCATCACAATTGTTCCTTCATAATCAATTAATGCTTGCTTCAACACTTCTTTTGATTTAATATCTAAGTGATTCGTCGGCTCATCTAATAACAATAAGTTATATGGCTCTAACAATAATTTACATAATGCTAAACGACCGCGTTCTCCACCACTTAATACTTTCACTTTCTTGTCAATATCTTCTCCTCCAAATAAAAATGACCCCAGTAAACTACGAACTTGTCGACGAACATCTCCAACCGCTAATTCATCAATCGTTTCAAATACTGTTTTATCTAAATTTAATTTCTCTTCTTGATCTTGTTCAAAATATCCCATCAATACACTATGGCCTAATTGTACCGTTCCATCAAATTGGATTTTCTTCGCAATCATTTTCATCATAGTTGATTTGCCTTCTCCATTTCGTCCAACTAAACCAATTTTTTCTCCTTTAGTAATAATGAAATTAGCATCTGAGAAAATTTGTTTCTCGCCATATTTTTTCCCAGCATGTTCTGATGTAATCACAATTTTACCGCTATGGGCAGGGGCAGGGAAACGAAAACGAACAGACGCGGTATCTACATCGTCTACCTCTACTCTATCCATTTTATCCAACTTCTTGATTAACGATTGCGCAAAGGCAGCTTTACTAGCTTTAGCCCTATTCTTATCAATTAATGTTTCATATTGATTAATGATACGTTGTTGATTTTTAGCGGCGTTTTCTTGTTGTTCTTTACGCTCTGCTCTTAATTCTAAATAGTGAGAATAATTCGTGCGATAATCGTAAATTTTTTGATTGACGATTTCAATTGTACGTTTAGTAACTGTATCTAAAAAGGTTTTATCATGGCTAATCAGAACTACAGCGCCAGAAAAGGTTTCCATAAATTCTTCTAACCATTGAATCGCTTCTATATCTAAGTGATTTGTAGGCTCATCGAGCATTAACACATCTGGTTTTTGCAATAATAATTTTGCTAATTCAATACGCATTCTCCAACCACCACTAAATTCTGATGTTTGACGAGTGAACTCTCTTCTTTCAAATCCTAAACCACCTAGTATTTTCTCAATTTCTTCAGTTGTATTACTTGCACCTACTATATCTAAACGTGTATTAATCTCAGTTAAATCTTCGATTAATTTCATGTATGCATCACTTTCGTAATCCGTGCGTGTTTCTAATTGATGATTGATGTCATCTAAGCGAGCTTGCATGGCCTTAATTTCAGCAAAGGCCGATTCAGTTTCTTCAAAAACAGTTCTCCCATGCTGATGGGTCATATCTTGAGGTAAATAACCAATTTTACATTCTTTTGGGATACTAACCTCTCCCTTAGTAGGAGATTGATGTCCTGCTAATAGTTTAAGCATGGTACTTTTACCTGCACCATTTTTGCCAGCTAAACCAATTCTATCCTTCGGATTGATTAAAAAAGATACATTATCAAATAAATTGTATCCCCCAAACGAAACCGTAACACCATTAACAGAAACCATCGTAATTAATTATAAATTTTAAAGGCGGCAAAGATAGGTAATATTAGACAATTAGTCAATTGAAGGCTATGTTAAATAAAACTTAACAACCTAAATCAACTAAACGTTTCGCTTTGGTGGCTCCCAAGCGCTTTCGTGTGAAGCTGAAATGAATTTAAAGTAACCAATTAACAGTGCGAAATTCATTAATATAAAATGTCCTATTGTATTTACGAGAGGTAATTTAAGATTTACTTTTTCTAGTAAAATCGTGATGATGGGTAATAAAAAAAAGAAACAGTAACCTAATGAAACAGTCACAAAAAAAGGACAATAAACCATTAACCATAAACTACTAATAAAGGATACAATCATTGCAAAGGGCGTTATCCATCTTAATACTTTGTGACAAAAAAACACAAAACCTAAGCCTTTATGAATTGGAAATAAAAGATGTTTATAAAACTTTAAATTCCTAAAATTCCCCAAAGAGATTCTGATTTTACGTTTAAACTCAATTAATGGGGCATCATTTACATCCTCATAACAAATTGCTTCTGGTTCAAACAAAACCTTGCCATGTTTAGAAATGACATCAAGGGTAATAAAAAAATCATCCATTAAAAATCCATCTGGAACTTTAACAAAACAGGGTTTCACAATTGCATAACATCCGCCTTCTACCCCCATACAAAACCCGTATTTCAAACTCTCCCAATACTTCAATTGATTTTCGAAATTCATATAAAAAATTTCTTGTCCTGATATACCATTATTTTGCGGAGAAAATTTATGAATGTTTCCACAAACCATTTGAGCATTTTTTGACAATAAATTATATACTAAAGCTTTTATAGTCAATTGTTCGAAAAATACATTAGCATCTGTAAAAATTAAATAGTCAGTCTCAGTCAAATCAACTAATTCATTGATGATTTTTAATTTTCCACTTCTGGTATTTTTTTTAAGCAATGTGATTTGCGGACATAGCAATTGATACGATTCAATGATGCTATTTGTTAAGTCGGTAGAATGATCGGAACCAATTACTATTCGTATTTTATCCTTAGGATAATCTGAATTTAAGATGGACTCTAATTTTCTTTTAATAACCTTTTCTTCATTAAAGACTGAAAAAACAATGGTTACAGGAGGCCAATTAATAACAGAATCGTAAGTGTTCTTAGAAATTAAACTCTTTTTTGTACTTAATTTTAAATACAAGGGAAACAATATGTAACTACATATTGGAACGAATAAACTAAACAAAAAAACTATTAGTAAAAAATAACTCATTTAAATAAATCAGTTAATCGAATAATCTTTAACAATATTGTATAAGGTATCTCTTTCTACAGGAGTTCTTTTTACTTGAGAAATTATATCCACCAATTCTTGAGTTGTTAATTTAGGAGTTTGTTCTTCTGCTCCGGCCATACTGTATATTTTAGTTGTATCGTCAATAGTTCCATCCATATCATCCACTCCAAAATTCAAAGACAATTGCGCCGTACTTCTGCCAATCATTGCCCAATAGGCTTTGATATGATCAAAATTATCTAAGTAAATTCTGCTAATGGCATAATTTCTTAAATCTTCTATCACACTTACTTCCGGCACATCCGACATATCGTTATTTCCATTCCTAAACTTTAATGGTATAAAGGCATTAAATCCTTTTGTTTTGTCTTGTAACTGGCGTAATCTTTCTAAATGATCTATTCGGTGCGCAAAGGTTTCCACATGACCATATAACATCGTTGCATTTGATTGCATTCCGATTCCGTGCCATATTTCATGAATACTTAACCATTCTTCTGCACTACATTTTCCTCCAGCAATTTTATCTCTAATTTCTTTATCAAAAATCTCAGCTCCACCCCCTGGCATCGAATCAAGACCTGCCTCTTTCAATAATTTCATTCCTTCTTCGTAAGATACTTTTGCTTTTTTAAATATATAATGACATTCAACGGGAGTTAATGCCTTAACATGCAATTCTGGTCGATGTGCTTTAATTGCTTTAAACAAAGACGTGTAAAATGCTAAATCCTGTTTCGGAATAACACCACCTGTAATATGAACTTCGGTCACAAGTTGCCCGTCGTATTTTTTTATTAACTCCATCATTTGTTCAATTGATAATTCCCAACCCTCCTCGCGATTTTTAATTAAACGTGAATAGGCACAAAACGAACAAGTGTACACGCAAATATTTGTAGGCTCAACGTGAAAATTACGATTAAAAAAAACAAAATTTTTATTCTTTTTTTCTCTCACATAATTAGCCAACGTTCCTAAATACGATAAATTGGCATGTTCAAATAAATACACACCTTCAACAAAAGATATACGTTGGCCATTAAATACTTTTTCAGCAATAGCCTTTAGCTCCTTGCTTAATTGAGTGGATTGAGAGATTAATTTTTGAGGAGTTTCCATAACGGTTATAAAGATATAGTTATAAAACAAAAAAGTCCTGCTTTTGTGCAGGACTTTTTTAAACTATATGTTAACTAAAAATTATTTAGTAACAACAAATTTTTTGAATGCATTTCCGTTTGAAGTTTTAACAGATAACATATAAACACCAGATACTAAAGAAGAAATATCAACTTTAGTTGAGTTTTTACCATTAACTACGTTTTCTAATTCAGAAGAAATAACCATTTTACCAGTTACATCAAAAATTTGAATATTTGCAGCAGTTACATTAGATGTAAAGTCAACAGTTACAACATTATTAGCTGGATTAGGGAAAACAGAAATTGAAGCTGAATTATTTACTAAGTTTCTTACACTTACGATATCAGCAGTAACCACAGGGAAAATAGCTAAATCTGTAGATGTAAATCCCCAACCTGCTGGAGAAGCAGTTGTAAATGATTGCCATGAGTTATCTGATAATTGTTCACTAGAAGCATTTACTGCGTTATCAGCACATCCATCATCCGTTTGAGCTACAAGTACAGTATCTCCACCAGCTGCATTAGTAGCAGAGAAATCTAAAGCAACGTGAAATACAGGGCCAGTTAAATTAACTGCTGAACCAAACATAAAAGTTGTATAAGTAGCTGTATTTACTGAAGATAAACCGATAGGTAAACTTGTTCCTAATAAAGAACCTGGTAAACCTGCGTTATCAGTATACACTTTAGCGGTTACACTTCCTGTACCAGTTACATAAGGAATAATCATCACAACACCATTAACTGATGCAGGAGTTGTTAATCCATAAGTAGTTAAGTCATATTTTTGTGACTTTGCCTTATCTCCATATGCGTTAGTTCCAGCAACATAACCATCAGCACCAGCACCGTAAGTAGTAACAGTACAAGCTGAAGTCGATAAAAAAGAAGCCGGTTGTAAAGCAGTTGTTGTAGACGTTAATACACCATTTTGAATAGATGGATTAATAGCTGTAATTGAGATGTTTCTTGGTTGAACAGTTCTAAACGCTTTGTTTTGAGCATTTGCAGAAACTACAAGTGTCATTAAAGCAATCATTGAGTAGATTTTTTTCATATGAGGTATATTTTTTTAGTTATAGGTGACGAAATTAATAAATAATTTTTAAATAAACTATCTAAAATATTTATACAAAATCTCAAAATACAAACATTTTTGCCTGAAATTATTTTATTAAAATTATGTAAAAACCTAAAAAACGCATCTATATGCTAAATTATTTAGGTATATTTAGGTATATTTGACATTGCATCTGAATCAAATTAAACATATAGTTCGTTCAAGTGGTAGGCATTTAAGCTACTTATTCTTGTTTTTAGCAATTTTTCATTGCTCAACCTCTTATTCTCAAATTAAAAACGAAGCAGATGTTAAAAAACAAGCTCAGCAATCTTTTGAAGAGGAAGACTACAATACCGCCTATAAATTATATGCCCAATTAGTTTCTCTTTATCCTAAAGACCCAGATTACAATTTCAAACTAGGGGTTTGTATGCTTTATACCGAAACTGACAAAAAAAAACCGTTTTCATACCTCCAAATTGCATTAAAAAATCCAACAGATGCGCCTAAAGATGCTTTATTTTATTTAGCAAAAACATATCACATCAACTACAAGTTTGATGAAGCCATTAAATACTATACAGAATACAAGAAAACGGCGAGTGCGTCCTCTATCAAAAAACTCCAAGTTAATCGTGAAATTGAAAATTGTATAAATGGAAAGCGTCTTTTATCAAATCTTAGCGATTTAGTCATTGTTTCAAAAAAACAATTAAACGCCATTGACTATTTCAGAGGATATGACATTAAAGATATTGGGGGGAAATTATTAGTAAAGCCTGATGAATACAAAACAGGTTATGATAAAAAACAAAAAGATAAATCTGTAGTATATCTGCCTAAAAGTGGAGAAAGACTTTATTATTCAAGTTATGGCGAATCTGGATCTAATGGAAGAGATATCTTTTTTGTGAACCGATTACCAAATGGCAGTTGGAGTAAGCCTCAATCCATGCCTACCACTATTAACACTCCTTATGACGAAGATTATCCTTTCTTGCATCCCAATGGAAAAACACTTTACTTTAGCTCAAAAGGGCATAATAGTATGGGAGGATACGATGTTTTTAAAACAACCTATGATGCCGAAACACAATCATGGAGCAAGCCCGAAAATTTAGAATTCCCCATCAACTCACCTGATGATGATATTTTATTTGTAACAGATTCACTAGAAAAAACAGCTTTTTTTAGTACAGGCCGATATAGCCCATATGGAAAATTAGACGTGCTAAAGATTAACACAGAACGTCGTCCAATGAATTTTGCGGTTATTAAAGGAACTGTAGTTAAAGAAGAGGCGTTGCAAAGTTTGAAATCCAAAATCACAGTTAAGAATATGGCGAATGGTGAAATTGTTGGCACCTTTCAAGCTCAAGATAATGGAGGCTACAATTTAGAATTACCAAATGGTGGGAAATTTATTTTCACCGTTGAAACGCCCGGAATTCCAACTCAATCAGATGCGGTTCAAATTCCAGTCGCATACTCCTTAAAACCATACAAGCAAGTGGTATCTTATGAGCAAAAAAAATTAAAAATCATCAACTACTTTGATGGTGCTGTGGATGAAGAAAATTACGCCATGATGCTAGACTTGATAGAGAAAAAGGCTAAACTTGAAGTAAATGAAAATGAACCTTATAACAATAACCTGTTAAAAGAAACTACTAATAACCAAAATGCCTCGAGCACCAATCTTAATTCGGTTAGCACTAACAATCCAACAGCACAAGCAACTAACGCCTCATCACAAAATAACACAAATAAAAATGTTACAAATGAACAGCTGCTAGAAATTGCAAAAACAGATGCGAAGGAAGCTAGCGATGAAGTTATCAAATTAAAACAAGAAGCAAAAGATGCATTTGGTTTAGCGACTGCAAAAACTGCTGAAACTGTTGAAAAACAAAAAGAAGCCGATGAAGCCTTAGCTAATGCCAATACCATCACTGATATTGCTAAAAAAAATGAGGCCATCACAAAAGCAAATCAATTAAAAGAAGAAGCGAAAATAGCGAATACCGTTGCTGAGACTGCTACTAATCTTGCGAAAAAATTAGAAGTTGATGCCAGTCAACAACAAAAAGAAGCAGACCTGACCAACCAATATATTAGCCAACTAGAGGCTGTTACTAAAAACAAAAACAACACTGAAGCTTTAAAAAAATTAGAAGAGATTCAGAAAGAATTGGATAATTTATCCAAACAAAAAAATCAATCAGATGAGTTATTTGTATCACTTAAAGCTGAATCTGAGTTAAAACAACAAGAAATTAAAAATACTGAAAAGAAGAACAATGCTGTTCAAAACGAGATTAATTCATTAAAAAGTGAATCAGAATTATTAGAGAAAGATTTAGCAAATGAATCAGATAAAACATTGAAAGAAAATATTTCTGCTCAAATACGAGAAGTGAAGACTGAGATTGATTTAAAAAACAAAGAAGTAACAACCAACCAAAAAACAATAGAGTCACTTAATAATGAAATTAATGGCATCAACCAAGAACTTTTAGTAGCCGCTAAAATTCTTAATGAATCGACTGATGGTATTGCTGTTACAGACAATTCAAATTTTGGACAAAACAACACTAATATTACCAACAATGAATCAGTTGCAATCAATTCAAATACGAATACAAACTCAGTTAGTAATTCTAGTGCCATTAATACAAATCAAAATACTTCTAACACTAATGCAAATAGTGCCAGCAATACCAATAGTACTGCAACCAATGTAACAGTTATTAATAGCAATACACCTATATCCTCAAAAGCAACCAATAATTTAGCAACCGATAATGAGCCTATAAAAACCTTAACGGCAACTAATACAAATAATCCAACAGCACTCTTAACTGAAATTTCATCCGTTAAAGAAAGTCTAACAGCAAATTCGAATGCATCCAATGACATTTTAACATACAACAACTACAAAGAAAATACTTCTGTTACTCTGAAAGAATCGGTTACTAAAAAAATGGAGACTGTTAAAGAAAATGAACTTACTTTAAGTAACTTAATTTCTAATACAGAATCGTCTTTAAAAAATCCTACCAATTATAGCCCTGAAAATTTACTCAATGATGCAGAGTTATTAAATGACAATGCATATGAACTTAGAAAACAAGCTGCCACTAAAAATGGCATTGAAAAAGAAAATTTGATTAATCAAGCTTTAGAAGATGAAAAAAAATCAATTACTAAAAAACTAGAAGCGTCATCTTTAGCTCTATTAGAAAACAAAGCAAACTTCGATAACAACACTGTTAATTTAACTGAACTTCAAAAATTAACTTCAGAAAAAACGAGTGATGATATTTCGCAGGCTAATATGTTAAGTGATGAAGCAAACATCAATTTCAAACAAGCACAAAAAATGCGTTTAGAAGCGGAATCCTATCCTGATGGGGCAGCTAAATTAAGCGGACTTATTAGCGCAGAAGATAAAGAAAAAGAAGCACTCGCCAAACAACAAGCTGCCTTAACTATTTTATCAAAAATAAATCCAAGCTATCAAATAAAACCTTTAAATACGAAAACTGTTACGCCTGCATCCATTACTAAAATTAATGAACAAATTCAAAAAACAGCAAGCGCTCAAGTCGATGCTTATAAAACTCTAAGCAATGCGAATGAAAATGAATTAAAATCACAGAGCTCTTTATTAATCAATAATCCTGCCTATAAATCTCCTAAAAACACAGAAGCTCAAAACTTAAAATCAGAGTCAGATAATTTAACGAATGAAGCTAAACAATTATTAACTCAAGCAAATAGTAAAACATCCAACACAGAAAAAGCAGATTTATTATTAAAAGCGAATGAAAAAGAAATAGAAGCGCTTAAAAAATTAAATCAAGCTTCCAACCTAATTGAAAAAAATCCTGTTGCTACAAACAACCAAAATACAACTAACAACACCAGCGTTAATAAAACGGCTAATAATACTGAACCGGAAAAGAATACGTCTGTGGCTAACAATGTAACCAGTAACAATACTGATTCAAATGCTTCTAGCAATAATAATGTAACTTCCAACGAAATAAAAACTGACAGCAATGGTGGTGGAGATAAACCAAGCAATCTTAAAAAAGAATTAAATAATCCGACCGAAACTAATTTAACCACATTTAATAATTACTCGAACACTGAAGCGGCAACCTTAAAACAAAAAGCCTTAGAAAAAATTAATTTAGCCTTATCAGAAGATAAAAAATTGTCAAGTGATATTGATCAGGCAAATCAGATACAAAATAACACTACTAATACCATCACAGCAGCTAGTATCTCTGCTCAACTATCAGAAGCGGATCAATTAAGTGCTCAAGCCTCTGCATTAAGAAAATCAGCTGCCTCAAAAACTAGTCCTGAAAAAGAAACTGATTTGGCAAATGCCAAACAATTAGAAGCAACAGCTTTATCTAAAAAAATAGAAGCCGCTAATAACCAACAAACTTTAAATGAGAATACGTATAAGACTAATCAACAAAATTTAGAAGAACTTCAAGCCTTAGCTAAAAATAAAAATATTGTGGCTTTAAATAATGCCGAAACCAAAATGAATGATGCTAATTCATTAGTTAAACAAGCTGCTAATTTAAGAGCGGAAGCAAACTCGTATCCTAATGATGCCGCTAGGTTAGGCGGATATAGTAATGCCGAAGAAAAAGAAGCGTTAGCGATTGCTAAGCAACAAGAACTTTTGAATACCTATAAAATATATTTCCCAGAATATGTTCCAAAAACAACTTCTACCTCAACAGAAAGCAATGATGCGAATGCTAAATTAAATCAAATATCAAACAATATTAATGTTAACAATCAAACACATATTGAAGGCTTATACTTATTAGCTCAAGCAAATGAGATTGAAATTAAAGAACGTATTAAAAATTTACCAAGCCAAGAAACTCCTCAACAAATAGCCTTAAAAACAAAAGCACAAACAGCTTATAATAAACAAACAGAATTAATTAATCTGACTAATCAAACGAACGACAACAATAAAAAGAAAAATTTATTAATTGAGGCTAATCAATTTGGACAAGAAGCCATTAATATCTTAGTTCAATTAACAGAACCTGCTATTGCGGTTAATACATCTAACCAAACAGATGGAAACAATAACACAAATAAAAACACCTCTACCCCTTCTAATTCAACAAACAATACAAATGCTAATAAGGCATCAAATAATACCACTACAACGAATACCACTAATCCTCAAGCCAATGCCAATTCTGTAAAATTGAGCGTAGAGGGATTAGAAATTAAAAACACCAATGCTTACAGTTCAGAAAAACCAATTCCTATTGACGAAAAAATTCCTGATGGCTTAGTGTTTAAAGTGCAAATTGGGGCTTTTAAAACGCCTTTACCTAATAACACCTTCAAAGGAATAAGTCCAATTTTAGCTCAAAGAACGCCAAGTGGTTACATCCGTTATATGGCTGGTAGCTTTGAGAAATATGTGAGTGCCAACGCTGTAAAAAATGACTTTAGAAGTTTAGGATACATTGATGCCTTTGTTGTAGCGTATTATAATGGTGTGAGAATTACTCTTAACGAAGCAACTGAAAAAGCAAAAGCGAACGGACAAACCATTGAAACGAATGCCAATACAACAGCTGGCATCACAACAAATACAAACGTTCCACAAAATAATATTGCTGCCACAACACCAATTGTTGCAAACGCAAGTATTGATACACAACCTGTTGAAGTGACTAATGAGTTAGAAAAACTAAATGGCTTACTATATACAGTTCAAATAGGTGTATTTTCAAAACAAGCAACACGTGCACAGCTATTTAATTTAAATCCAATTTATACTGAGAAATTACCAAGTGGCTTATATCGTTACACTGCAGGAATTTATAATCAACCTTCTAAATTAATTGAAGATAAACGTAAGGTGGTTGATTTGGGTGTAAAAGATGCCTTTGTAACAGCCTACTATAACGCTAAAAGAATTTCGTTTACAGAGGGACAAAAAATTCAAACAGAAAACAGTAATTTAAAAATGGAAACTGAAAATCCAATTGTTTTTTCTAGTAAGCCTGTTGAAACCGCCTCTGTTGAAATTATAGATATGAATACCATTGCACAGCAAAATAATCCTTCTACTACTCTAAGTGTCACTCCATTTAGCAATGGTGTTTCAAATAGTCCTGCACCTACCGCTGATAATGGCGTAAAAGTTGATGATTCTGGAATTTCATTTAAAGTACAAATTGGAGCATACAAAAATCAAGTGCCAAATGATATTGCTGCTAAATTCTTAAATATAAAAACATGGCCAGTAAAAAATGTGGTGATTAATGGATTATTTATTTATACCATTGGTAATTTCACATCACCTTCCTATGCTAAAAAATTAAGAGACGAAGCCGTGAGCGTGGGCGTTACTGATGCCTACATTACGGTATACAAAGACGGCAAAAAACTATATGGTTCAGAAGCGTCTCAATATTTAACTCAATAAAAAAAATAATTAATTTTGTAACATGATCACCTTTCATTATACAGATACCGAAGAGTTTTTAGAACTTGATGTTTTAACAAAAGAAGAACACGAAAAAAACATTGTGTTATATAACGATGATGTCAATACATTTGAATGGGTAATTGAATGCCTAACCAAATACTGTGGACATGATTTAATACAAGCAGAGCAATGCGCTACCCTTGTGCATTACACAGGAAAATGTGCTGTTAAAAACGGGCCATTTGAAAAACTAAAACCTATTTGCGAAACACTTTTAGAAAAAGGCTTAAGCGCTGAAATTAATTAAGGTTTATGAAAAAAATAATCATTACAGCATTTGTGCTAGGAACCATTTTTATTGCTTGTCAAAAAAATGCCATTACAGGTCGCCGCTCTTTAGATTTAATGCCTGAATCGGAAATGATTAGCATGAGTTTAACAGAATACGATAAATTTTTAACAGAGCACAAACCATTACCAGATAACGATAAACGGACTATAATGGTAAGAACCGTTGGTACTAAAATACAGCATGCCGTAGAAAAATATTACGCCGATAAAGGATTAAGTTCAGAGTTAGATGGATTTAAATGGACCTTTAATGTTGTGGATGAAGCTACTGTAAATGCTTGGTGTATGCCTGGTGGCAAAGTAGTCGTATATACTGGCTTATTACCTGTAACACAAGATGAAGCGAGTTTAGCGGTAGTGATGGGACATGAAATTGCCCATGCCATTGCACACCATGGAAATGAACGCATGAGCCAAGGGATGATGGTCCAATTTGGAGGAACAATTTTAGCAACCGCTTTGCAACAAAAACCAGCCATCACGCAAGCTCTGTTCCAGCAAGCCTATGGCCTAAGTACTAACTTAGGTATGCTTAAATACAGCCGTACTCATGAAACCGAAGCAGATAAAATGGGCTTAGTGTTTGCCGCGATGGGTGGCTACAATCCTGAAGTAGCTATTACATTTTGGGAACGTATGGCGCAAGCCGGTAGCGGACAAAAACCACCGGAGTTATTAAGCACCCATCCGAGTGATGCCACACGTATTGCCGATTTAAAAGCCTTTATGCCTGAAGCTTTGAAATACTATAGCACATCAAAATAAATATGATAAAATTTATATAATTATGAAAACTAAACGTTTTAAGTAATAATCATTATTTACAAATGATTGTAAATGAATTGATGAAGCTTAGCGATTAGTTGTGTTTCAGTATACAGAATAATACCTAAAACAATATAAAAGTGAAAGACTTAATAATTGATATAAATTTTAAAACTTATACTGACGCTAATGGAGGCGACCCGGACAGTAATAGTCCAACTTTAAAAAACTATCATAAAATCCTGTGGAATAAGAAACTTCCAAACGGAACAAAATTTGAATTGACAGACAAAAAAAGTGGAGCATATTTGTATCATAATTCTCAAAACGGAGAATTTTTATTAGGTAGCGATTCAATTACACACTCCTATAGAAATCAGAAAAGAAAACAATGGCTAATACAACAAATTCCTAAAGATGTAAATGAACTATTTGAAATTGGAAGTACAATTGGTGCATATACAATTTTTCCAAAAAATCAAATTGACAAAAAGTATACTATCAATCAAGCAAGAGGAGTAATTAAACTTATTGATGACAGATTTGATTTGACACTTGAATGTATTAGACTTTTTTACCGAGGACAAACAAGTCCTTTGTATGACACATTTGATAGATACAGGAGCTTCTTCAAAATGTTTGACAACTTTTCAGACTATGTAAAGTTTTTTCTTCTAGACGATTTAATTGACGAAAACCAAGAAGTTAAATTCTATTTGCCTTTTGATAACTTCAAGACAAAACCAAATTTTAAAGACGTTGACGACTACCGAATTTACAAGAAAAAAGTAACTGAATTTATATATTTACGAAACGCCAGAATAAAGAAATACGTTGAACAACTAAACAAATAAAAAGCCGAAACTACAACATGGGTTTGCAAAAGTGGGAATTTTGTGCTTGGCTAAACATTTGTACTTTCTATTAGCTTTTGTGCAAAATTTAACTTTAGTACTTTTTAAACCCATCTTCGCCAAGCCCAAAAACGTTAACTGAAAGTCTTAGAAAAATAATCTTAAATCTAACAATATGGACAACTTAGCCGCCTTGATATTAGTAAGTATCATTTTTATAATACTTGGACTATTACTACGTTACCTGACACCCGGAATAAATAGGTTTTATGGTTATCGAACTAAGACCTCAATGGCTAGTCAAGAAAATTGGGATTTCTCACAAAAGTATTCGGGTGGACTATTTGCAATATTTGGACTAATACTTTTATTAATTGCTATTGTAGTTGGGAACGCAGAAATAGACCTTGCAAATAACACTGGAAAATTGATAGTAGTAATATTAATACTTAGTAGTATTATTACGACAATTCTTTTGACTGAGATAGCTCTGAAAAAACAAGGTGACCTAAGGAAAAATGAACCACCTGACAGATAAAACACACTAAGTCAACAGTTTGGCAGATGCTTCTAATACGCTCAGCAAAAGCTTAAAGCTTTTGCGAAAGCGGTCGCTACACTAAAGACAATTGTTTTCGCTTTGCAAAGGTACTTTAAACATTTATTTTTGTTATTAAAGTTTCGATAGACATTGTTCCAAATACACACAAGTTCTAACTGCAAACCGTTATATGCAATCCTTTAAAATGTCTTATACTGAAATAGGTTGACAACAAATCAACCAACATGAAGACACAACCGCTATCCAGAAAATGGAAACCTGCCGAGAAAATGGAGTTAAACAAACCCTCATTTGCTCTCAAGAAAAAAGTAATCCAACAAATTATTAATGGACA
>CANFTW010000022.1 GCA_947450025.1 Bacteroidota bacterium
CCAGGTAAATTAACGATAGGAGAAGAAGTTGCAGCTCCTGAAGAAATTCCAGGGCCAGACCATGCGTAAGAACCACCGCCAGTTCCAGTTAAAGCAGCGGTTGTGGTAGAACAAGATAAAGTAGATGAATTACTAGCAGAAATTGTTGGTGCAGTTGTGTTTTGAGTCACAGAAACAGTTGAGATAGTTGATGTACATCCAGCTGCTGAAGTAACAGATAAACTATAAGTTCCAGGTAAATTAACGGTTGGTGAAGCAGATGTTGCTCCTGCAGTAATTCCTGGTCCAGACCATGAATAAGTTCCTCCTCCAGAACCCGAAAGCGCTGCACTAAGAAAAGAACAAGTTAAATTAACGCCTAATCCAGAATTTGCAATTGGTAGCGGATTAACGGTCACTGATTTTACAGCAGTGTTAATACAACCAGATGCAGAAGTTACATTAGCAGTATAATTAATTGTTCCTGTAGCGCTTGGAGTGGCACTTACGATAGAGCCTGACGATAAACTTAGACCTCCGCCTCCTCCAGTTGACCAAGTATAAGTGCTTGCTCCAGTTCCTGTAAATGTGATAGAACTTCCTAAGCAAAGTGAAGAAGATGATGTAATAGTTGGGCTAGGTAAAGGAATCACACTTACTGTTAAAATTTGAGTTGCTCCAACACAACTACCTAAAGATGATGTTGGGGTAACAGAGTAGATAACAGATTGAGTGACTGTTGAAGTATTTATAATTGTATTATTAATTATTCCAGAACTAACAGCGCTTGTGCTTTCGCCATTAGTATTTGGATTATCAGCGGCAATCCACGAAAAAGAAGAGGGGATGCTTGAGCTTAACCCAAAGGCCAAAGGCGAGCCGCTACAAACAGTTGTTGTATTTGCACTGGTTATAGGTGGAACAGGATTAACAATAATAGATCGAGTGTATGTGTCTATTGCACATCCATTTGGTTGGTTTATTGTTACTGAATAGGTTGTATTTGTTGTTGGAGTAATAATAACAAAAGAATTTGTTGAAGAACCACTAATAGAACCTGCTGTATTGGCAGCCCAACTATATGTAGATCCGCCTACTGCTCCGGATAAGGTTAAAGTGCTTGTTTGACCAGAACAAAGAGTGTTTGAGGTAATTGATATAGTAGCAACTTGAGCTCCTACTAGAGGAGTAACCGTATAGTTGCAATAATTACCAGCAAAGCCATCAATCATTAAATTATAATCAGTCCCTGGCGTTAATGATACATTTGAACTTAATGTGAATGAGGTTGGAGCAGTATTTTGATTAATACATGGAGAAACTGCTGTAAATGTTGTACAATTAGTAGCATACATTTGCATTTGAATTCCAGATGCTGAGCTAGCGCAATTGGCAACATCAACCCTGAATGAGGCATTAGTTGTATTAGCCGTAAATACAATCCAGCTATTATTTTCTATTGACCCACAAAAAGTTCCTGTACCAGTAACATCAATATTTTCATGATCAGCGGTATACCATCCTCCTGTGTTACCGCAATAAGGGCTTGTGTCACAAATTCTAGTTGATGTGGTACAAGTATCTCCTGCTGGATTGTTTCCAGAACATCCTGAAGGACGGCATCCAATAATGGCAGAAAATCCACCGCCTACAGCCCCATCTGTATTAGTCGTAAATCTAACCGTAATGGTTCCAGAAGGTGCTGTAACAAAATTTCCCAAAGAAGTAACAGTATTAATATAAGTCGCTAAAAGCGCACCAGCCGTTCCAACCCCATTATAAATTCTTACTTGGTCGCCTGTGTTGAGAGATAATGAGGTTAAATTTATTCTAATAGGCCCTGTACCGCTATTTGTAAAAGCTTCCCATCTATCAATTCCTTGTGAGTAGGCACTAAATAGAGGGCAACAATAGTTGACCAAATCATTTTGAATAAATCCTTGACAAGTATTATGGGTTTGACCGTTTGTACCGGCTGTCATATTGTATGTTTGCCCTAGAATATTTGAGCCATATAATAGAAAGGAAATAATAATTAAGAATAAATGTTTTTTCATTTTAGTTTGAATTTTATCGTACAATAGATTCTTCGCTAGAAAATTGATATTTTGATAATTCCGATGTTGTAATTTTCTTTTCATTGAATAAAATGTTTACCACATTTAATCGAATTAAAAGAGACATTACATCATTAGTAGTAATTTCAGTAGGCTTCAAAAAATGTATCGATCCAATTAAATCTTCGGAGCTATAGGCTTGCCTGAATGCAACTAGATTGGAGTTTAAGAGTCCTTTTTTATACAATATTTCAAAGTCTGCTTTCGAACAATTATGAAACCTGATTTGAATGATTTTATCTTTTGATAAATTATCTATAAGAATATGATGGATTTCAGCAATAATTTTGTTTTCTTGAGCCAGACAAGACTTGTTAATTCCTATGAATAGAAATATCAAGAATATTGTTTTGAAGAAAATAGAAATTTTCATAATTATATTGTTTTTTAATTAATTTAAATCTTACCCTAACGGAGAAGTTTTCTAACAGTTAAGCTGAGTTTATAAAACAAAAATTAATAACAGGAAACTATAAACTCTAACTAAATAGAGTTAATTGATAAAATTTGTTTTATAATAATATACAAGAGAATTAAGAAAAAATGATTATTTTCTATTGTATATGCTCATGAAATATGGTTTATTAAAAGCGTAGGTAAGGGCTTCAAAAAAGGTATACATCAAAGTGTAAGCATTAAGATGTGAAGTAAAGTTAATAAAAAAACAGATTTAGACTTCTTTATTTCGTGAAATGTGATTTATAACGAGTAAATCAATCATTTTGGTTAGTAAAAAATCAAATAAAAAACATGTATTATTGTTAATAACATGAATACTCTTTAAAAATCTTTGTATTTCTTATATAAAGTGGTATCCCCTTTTTTTAGTGCTTGAGTTGAGATAAATTGTGCCAAGCTTGGATTAGGATTTAAATTATATGCTTCGTCGTATTTTTGTAATGCCGTAACTGTATCTTTTTTCATGAAATAGCAATTTGCCTCTTGTGCGGTTAGTTCATAGCTGTTAGGGAATTGCGTATATGCAATTTGAATAAAATTAATCGATTGATTATATAATTTATTTTCAAAAGACATATTAATGGCTGCCATGAAGGCGCTATATTGTTTAGGATTAATGACAATCGCTTTTTTATAACACTCTAAAGCTTTTTTGATATTTTTTTCTTGCTTATAACAATTACCTATATTTTCATACGCTTGGGAGTATAATGGCCGGTGTCTGATGGCTAAAGAAAAATATTTTTTAGCATTTGGCATGTCTTTTAAAAAAGAATAATATACAACACCAACATTATTGTATGCAGAATAAATCGAGGAGTCATTTTTGACGGCTTGCGTATAATATTTTATGCATTTTTGAACCAATACATTGCCTGGATATTTTTTATTTGGAGTCCTTAATAATTCAAAATATTCATTAGCCATTAAACTATTAGCTTTGGCTGAATTCTCTTGGTATTCTATATCGCTCTCAAATAGGGTGAGTTTATTATACCAATCTTTGTTTCTATTCCATGAATATACCATACATAATATGGCAATGCTTGATAAGTATACCAAAGGTTTTGAAAAAAGTTGAGATACCGAATAGTATGAAATGTTTTTGAATAATTGAATGAAAACACAAGCTAGAATTAATGAAAAACCAAACGATGAAAAATAGGCAAATCGTTCGGCTAAAATGCCTGGAGCAGGTGTTCCAAAGTTCACAAAGGGAACTATTAATCCTAAAAAAAGTAATACTGAAAATAAAAGTATTTTGTTTTTTAATTTAAAAATAAAATAGCCTGCAATTATTAAGAAAATAACTCCTATAAAAAAGTAAACATTTAAAGATGAGCTTAAGTCGAAGGTGTTAAAACCGTAATAATTCCTAAATGGAAACGGGAAAATTAAAAATTTAATATAAAATCCCAACGTTTTAAACGCTATAATTATTTTCTGTAAAAATGTAACGGGGTTAGTATATAATGGGTTTTCGAAATGGTAAAAAAAACGAACTGATTTTTCTGTAACTAGCCGATTTTTAATCAAAGCAACTGCATAATATATAAAAGTAAGCGCTACCGCAGATGTTATTATTAATTTAATATTTGTCCTTCTGAAGAGTATAAGACACAAGGGTATAACTGCAAAAAACAATATTGAACTTCGTTTTGAAAGTAAGCCTAATCCTAAAAATAATAGGATTAAAAAAATGGATTTAAAATTTGGCTTTTTGTAAGCTTTTAAAGTAAAATAAAGTGCGAAAATGCCAAATAGAAATGCAAGAAGTTCATCTCTACATTTTAAATTATTTATTACCTCCGAATGAATGGGATGAATAAGAAATATAAATGCGGTTATGAATGCAAATTGAAAATGATATTTATTATCTTCGAATAAGTCTAGTAAAACGCAAAATAATAGCCATACTGTAATACTGTATAAAAGTAAATTTACTAAGTGGCTAATAAATGGATTTTGTCCAAAAATACCATATTCAACGGCAAAACTAGTTGTAGTTACTGGCCTGTAATCAAAAGCGCCTTCACTATCATGAGCATATCTACTTCTCCATATTTTTCCTATTCCTTTAAAACCTTTTGATACTAATTTGTGATTTGGAACAAACTCTTTTCCTTTTTCAGGTAAATTAGTAACTGTGATATAATCATCATCTAAAGCATATTTATTTTTAAGAGAATTTCCATAAAATAAAAATATTAAAACAAGAAAAGTGAAAAATACCTTTTTATACTTTTTATAATAAATTATCATTAATAATATTTTTGTATTCTATGTAAAAATAAAAAGAATCGTCAAATAAAAACCAAAAAACAAAAATAAAAAAAGCGCTAATTAAGCGCTTTTTATTTCAATAATATTTTATTTTTTATTTTTTATTTTCATTAATAAATTGAGCTGGAGTCTTTTTTTGACCATTAACTTGTATGTATGCAATACCCATTTTTTGGGCAAGAGCAACATAATACAATTTATTGTGAGTGTTTTTCATTACTATTTTAACATCACAACTATTACCTGAGTTAGTAATAATGTCGCATGAAGCAACATCAGGATTTAATTTAAATTTTTGTAAAAAAGCAATTGCATTTTCTTTGGATGATAAACCAGAAAAATTGGAGTTTAAAACTGTGATTGTTTTAATAGCGCCTTTCGCTAAATTATCTTTTAATGTCCAAGTAATATTTGATTGAGAATAGCCTTTTATTGAAAGCATAAAAATAGCTATGCAAATAATGGAAAGAATTTTTTTCATAATAAATGTTTTTAATTTTGAGAATAAATATATAATTGTTTGCTTGAATTACAAAGAAAAAATAAATAATACTTATTAGATGCCTGTTTTTCTTAATTGAAAATTTCAGGTTTTCTGTCAAAAAAATCAATTAAATATCACAAATGTTAATCATATTACTTAAATTTACCTAATACATATGGGTATTTCTATAAATCATATTTCTATTTATTTACCTCAAACGATTTTAACTAATGCAGAATTAGCTAATCAATTTAGTGTTACAGAGGAGCAAATATTTAAAAATACTGGAATCAAACAGAGATATATTTCTGCTTCTGGTGAAATTTCATCTGATATGGCTGTAAACGCTGCGGAAATTTTGTTAAAGAATTACGAAATTGATAAAAACAGTATAGATTTTTTAATTTTTTGTTCAGAGGGATTTGATCACAAAGGTCCTTCGACATCATGTTTAATACAACATCGACTAGGATTAAGTAAAAATATAATGGCGGTTGATTTACCATATGGTTGCTCTGGTTATGTTTATGGATTAGGTATGGCGAATGCTTATTTAAAAAGTGGCATGTGTCAGAAGGTTTTGTTTTTAACTGCTGACATGGCCACAACAGTTATTCATAAAGATGATTTGGAATTGAAAAGTATTTTTAGTGATATTGGAACCGCTACTATAATTACAAAAGCTTCATATAACGATCACTTTATATTTGGAACAGATGGAAGTGGTTACAATAATTTAATTGTTGATCATAGTGCTTCTCGCAATCCTCAGACTATTGAAAAACTGCAAGAAAATAATATGCCTCTTGGTCATATGAAAATGCAAAGTACGGAGATTTTTGTGTTTGCAGTTAAAACAGTGCCTGTCTTAGTTTCAGAAATATTATTAAAACATCAATGCACCATAGAGGATATAGATTTATTTGTTTTTCATCAAGCAAGTTTTTTCATGTTAGATGTTATCAGACGAAAATGTAAAATTCCAAAAGAGAAATTTTTTGTTAATATTGAACATTATGGTAACTCTGTTTCCTCAACTATTCCTGTGGCTTTGTTGGATGCTCAGCAAAAAGGTGTTTTAAAAAAAGGGATGAAGGTTTTATTAGCTGGTTTTGGAATAGGCTATAGTTGGGGTGCTACAATAATAGAGTATTAATTATAAATTTTATATATGATTTCAGCTGAAGAATTTACAAAACAACTCGTTTCTGAGTTCGAGGATGTACCAGAGAATATAATTTTTCCTGATACGAATTATCGAGATATCCCAAATTGGAGTTCTATGTATGCTTTGATTATTATTGCATTTATAGACGCTAATTTTGATGTACAATTAAATGCGAACGATCTAAAAAACACTCAAACAGTGAGAGATTTATATTCTATTGTTTGTGCTAAAATGAATTCATGAGTTTATTAACTGTAAATAATGTTTCGTTAAAAGGAGTGGCAGCTTGTGTTCCTATAAATGTGTATTCAAATTTAAATTACTCACATGTAACACAGGAAGAGCGTGAATTATTTATTAAAACTACTGGCATTAAGGAACGAAGAGTGGCTAAAGAAGGGATGTCTACTTCTGATTTATGCTATGAACCAGCTAAACAATTAATCGAAAAATTAAATTGGAATAAAGAAGATATTGATATTGTGATTATGATTACTCAATCACCAGATTATTTTATACCAGGTTCAGCGATAATTTTACAACATAAATTGGGTTTAAATAAATCATGTTTAGCATTTGATATTAATTTAGGTTGTTCTGGCTATGTTTATGGATTATATGTTTTAGGAAATTTATTAAGCTCAGGGCAGTTAAAAAAAGGCTTGTTATTGGCTGGAGATAAATCAACAGTATCCGCTGCATTTACAGATAAGAGTGCTTATCCGTTATTTGGTGATGCTGGCTCAGCAACAGCCTTAGAATTTGATGAAAGCGCAAAAACTATGTACTTTAATTTAGCATCTGATGGATCTGGAAAAGATGCGATTAATATTGAACACGGCGGATCTAGAAATGGAATTCAAAAAGATACGTTTGATTTAATAGAAATTGAGCCAGGTATTGCCAGAGAAAAAAGACACTTGAAATTAAACGGTATTGAGATTTTTAATTTTGCTTTAAGAGAAGTATCTCCAAATGTTAATGAGTTATATTCTAAAGCAAATCAAACTATAGGAGATACTGATTATTTTGTTTTTCATCAAGCTAATAAATTAATAAATGAATCAGTTCGAAAAAAATTAAAAATTACGGATGTTTCTAAGGTTTTATATTCTCTTGAGAAATATGGTAATACGAGTTCTGCATCTATTCCTTTAACTATGATTACTGAAGCATCAGATACTCTAACAACTAAAAACAGCAAACTATGTTTATGTGGTTTTGGAGTTGGATACTCATGGGGGAGTGCTTTAATTGATACAAAGCCATTTATTTGTTTACCATTAATTGAATTATAGTGATATCATTATTAAATAAAAAAATATTAATTACTGGTGCATCTTCAGGTATAGGAAGAGCCACTGCGATATTGTTCAGTAATCTTGGTGCAGATGTTATTATTTCAGCAAGGAGTAAAGAAAATCTGAATGAAACATTTTTAAAATTAAAGGCAAATCCAAATCATCAACAAATTGTTGGAGATTTAACATCATTGGATGATATAAAAAGAATTGTTGGAGAAATGCAATCTATAGATGGATTTGTTCATTGTTGTGGTAAAGTATTGCCAGTTCCTGTAAAGTTTATTAAGCAAGAGCAACTGCTTGATGTATTTGGAGTAAATTATTTTTCGGCAGTGAATGTTGTGTCTGAAGTTTTAAAACAAAAGAAAATTAATAATAACAGTGCTATTGTCTTTATCTCATCTGTTTCTACTTTACACGCTTATTTTGGTGGCGCACCTTATATTAGTTCTAAAGCAGCTCTAGAGGGGTATGCTAAGACATTAGCACTTGAGTTAGTGCCTAAGAAAATAAGAGTAAATGTTTTGCAACCTGCTTTAGTAAAAACAGCTATTTTTGAAAGTACAATTGATGCTGCTGTAAATACTGAAGAAATGGAAAAGCTAATTTCAAAATATCCATTAGGAGTTGGCGAGCCAGAAGATATTGCAAAAGCTAGCGCTTATTTCATTTCTGATGCAAGTAAATGGATTACGGGAACAAGTTTGAAAATGGATGGAGGTTTAACTTTAGGATTTAATTAAATGGAAGAAGAAAAAGAAATATCTGTTGTTATTCCTGTTTATAATTCAGGATCATGTATAAAGCAATTAGTTAAACAGATTTATGAATTATTAAACAGTCAAGAACATACCTTTGAAATTATATTAGTGGATGATGCGAGTAAAGATGATAGTTGGTCAATTATCAAAGAAATTTGTATACAGTTAAAGCACGTCAAAGCCTTTTCCTTATCTAAAAACTTTGGTCAGCACAAAGCTACCTTATGTGGATTTTGTAATGCTAACGGAAGATACATTATAACTATTGATGATGATTTAGAGCATCAACCTAATGATATTTTAAAGCTTTATAGCCAATTAAAAGATAGTCAGTCTGATGTTGTTTATGCTATTCCTAGAAATATCAGAAAATCATTTTTTAGAACTTTAGCTACTAAATTGTATAAATTTATTTCAAAAGTTGAGAATCCTTATGCAGGTGTTGGTTCAAGTTTTAGGGCATTGAAAAAAGATCTTGTCTCAAAAATAGTAACTCATCAAAATCATTTGTTTTTTATTGACGAATTAATTTTATGGTATACAGCTAGTATTGATATTTGTCCATTAGATTTTTATCCATCACAAAAGAAAAATTCAGGATATAGTTTCTTGAAATTATTTTCTCTTTCATCAGATGTATTAATGATAAGTACAACGATGCCACTTAAATTGGTTAAAACTATCGGCCTTTCGATGTCTTCGGTTAGTTTTTTTATTGGTGCATTTTATTTATTTAAAAAAATAGTTCATAAAACACCTGTTGCAGGTTATACATCAATCATTGTATCAATTTTATTTAGTGCTGGATTAATATTATTATGCATAGGGATTATTGGAGAATACTTAGGGAATGTGTTAATGATGCAAAATAATAAACCTGCATTTTACATCAAAGAAAAAATATGATTGTAAAGCAGTATGGCGTTATATATCACAGGGTACTCGAAAAAGATTTAGAAGTCTTAAGGTATTGGCGTAATCAGTCTTTTATAAGAAATACCATGCAGTTTAAGGATTACATTACACCTTCAATGCAAAAGCAATGGTTTCATAAAATTAATGATGCATTTAATTATTATTTTATTATCGAACACCAAGGTAAAAAAGTAGGATTAATTAATTGTAAGGATACCGCTCCTGATACTCGGTTAGCAGAGGGTGGCATTTTTATTTGGGAGAAAAGTTACTGGGGAACTTCTATTCCTGTATTTGCTTCACTTACAATGTTGCAAGCTGTATTCGAAGTTTTTAAATCTGGTGATGCCTCTGTTGCAACAGTTGCAATAGATAATAAAAAAGCTTTAGATTTTAATTTAATGTTAGGGTATGAAATGAAAGAAATTTCTGCAGATGGTAACTGGGCGAAGCTATATCTAACAAGAGAAAAATACAATATGCATTGTCGCAAATTTATTAAAGCAGCTAGTATCTTGCATAAAGACGATGCTGATTTTAAAATATTTGGAGAACCAAATGAAAAGCAAGCGGATCAAATCAATCAGTATTTAAAGTAAAATAAATAGCTTTATACTGCAGGAAAGATATCTAGCTCTCCCTTTTCTAAAAAGTACAACCACTTCTCTTTTGGAAACATACCAAGCATAAATTCATCTTGTAATGTTTCAATTTTATATTTATTGATTTCTTGAGCGGTATATCCCCATTTTGGATTAGCAATATCTAGCATTAATACAAAACGATCTTCATTACTGTTGTTCCAAGCCTCGTGATCAAAAGAATCATCAAAAACCAACATTTTCCCAGCTTCCCATGTTTTAGTTATTTCTCCTACACGTATCCCACAATCTTTTGGTATTATTAAGCCCAAATGAGCTCTTAATACCATTTTTGTAAATCCTCTATGCGCTTTAATTTGAGTGTTTGCTGGCAAATAAGAGAAGTCGGCTGAAATTAAATTTGGTATTTGTTTTAATACAGAATAGGTTTTAGGACATAAGCTACAGTTAAGGGGATGTTTAATTCCGAAGAATTGGAAAGTGAAAACTTTCCATATGTTTTTACTTTCAGGATGCAAGTATTCTGGAAATGTATCTAACCAAAAACCATTCTGACCTGATTTGCGAAGGTTTTGTAATTCGCTTAAAATAATTTCAAAATTGTCTTGTAATATTTTTAATTCAGGAACTTCCGAAATATTGTAAAACCACTTTGGATTTTGTTTAGTAAAATCATCCATAATTAATGAGCATTAAGGTAAGATCTAATTTCTATCGCATAAATTTAGCATTTATTAAATCAATAAAAAATAATTAAAGTCATTTCCTGATTCGTTTTATTATAAGTTTAATTGATAATGGGATATGTAAATATAATTGAATAAGCAATGGTCTAAATAAATATGCTTTGGTAATTTGCCAACGATCATTTAGAGTATAAAATACTGTTTTTTTGGATATAAGCGAAGTGTTATAATTAAATTTTTCAAGTAAGGGTTTCGTCAGTTTTACTATTTTATCGTTTTCTTTCGGGTCGAGTTCATGCGCTTTTACGTGAATTTTATTTGTGTGTACTTTTTGAAACAAACCGCTTTGAAAATCTTTAAGATGCTCATATAATTGTGAACTTATTTTTTGTTTTTGGATTTCTAAAAAGTTTCCGAATACACCTTCTGTATCAAGCATTTTAATGTGAAACGGGACATCAATAAATGCACAGCATTTTTTCATAATGCTTTCAGGATCAGAAACGAAATCTTCATATTTTACAATCAAAATTTCTTTATTTAATGATTGCAGATACTCTATGTTTTTATAAGTATTATTCCAAAGAGCAGCTAAGTATAAATAGTTCTTGCCGGCATTTAAGTTTCTGTGTTTTTTTCGGATCGCATTTACTCTAGGGTCTCTTACAAGTATAATGAATTTTGACTCAGGGTAGATTTTTACAAGTTTTTTTAAATAGAAAAAGTACTTAATCTGTTTGTCTAAAATAACAGTAATCTCATTTTTTTGTTTCGGCTCAAAAAACTGTAGGTAAATTAATGTACATAATTTTTGATAAGGAAGTTTATTTCTATGAGCTGATAAAACAGTGAAAAGAATTTCTTTATCAACAAAAAAAAGATTTAGCTTTTGTTCAGAAATTAACCAAAAATCATCGATAAATTTTCTAATTTCTTTTTCAGTCCACTCTATTTTATTCTTGTATTTTTTATAAAAAAAAAGAGCAAAAGGTTCTTCTGAGGGTGAGATAATTCTGCTATTTAAATTCATCATTAGTGTACAGAGCGAACTTCCAGTTCGCTCTGTACATAATATAAAATGAGTTGTTGGCAGTGACGACATTATATTTTGTAAAAGTTAGATTTACCCAGAAACGGTTTTTTTGAAATATTCATTGGATGTCCACCATTCTTCTTTAAAATTTCTACCATATTTAATTTTTTTGATGAAGTATTTCATGCGGAAAGGAAGAGCGTAGTATAATTTTGGTATAATAATTCCAATTAAAAAAAATCGGAACAATGCAGAAAACATATGGAATTTAAATTTGAAAATTTTAGTACAATCTTCGCTATTATAACCATGCATAAAAGCTGGTTTTTTACAAACACTCCATATCATATTATTTTCTTCTTTAGTTAATTGTGTTTTCCAAATTCCAATTTTGTCAGTGTTTATTTTTTGAGTTAGACCTTCATGAAACATCGATAAATATTGTTTTGAGTCCTTGCTTATTGTTTTTTCTAATTGTTTTAAGTCTTCGATGTGTTTTTGGGCAAAATTTAACATTATTCTATCGTATGGAACATTTAAAAAATTAGTAATCTTTTTTAAACTTTCTTCTGGATTTTTCGCCAGGTCTTCATATTTAAGCATAAAAATATTTTGCTGATTACATTGACCTAGTTTCTTGTTGAGAGTTGTGTACTCGTAGTTCCATGTTTTTGCGAAAAATAAAGGGCTACGTTTCTTGTTTTTTTTAATTCCCCTTTTTATTTTAATAAGAACATTGTCCCTAGGATCTCTGCACAACACAATAAATTTGCTTTTAGGATAATATTCTATAATATCATTTAGAATAAAATGAAATTTAAGTTCTTTATCTACAATGGTGTTTACTTGCGATTTATCTTTGTTTGGAAAAAAAGCGAAGTAAGCTAGTTTTATAGCCTTTTCGCCAGTAAGTTCATTTTTATGTTCTTGCAAAACATCGATCAAATCTTGTTTTGTTCCAAACTGAGGCTCTAATTTACCTTCACTAAATAAATAAAAATCGTAACAGAATTCTTCAATAATTTTGTCAGTCCAATGACTGATGTTTTTATATTTTGGATATAAATTATAGGCAAAAGGTTCTTCGGATACAGATAAAATCTTAGGGTGCATATTAAGCATAGAACTTAATAATGTACTACCGGTTCTCCCAGTAGATAAAATAAAGTTTAGAGATATTTTATCTACGTCTTGCATTATTTTCTACCTCTGCCAATACTAATATTATATCTTACGCAATCCCAATATTCCTTTGTGTAGCTTACAAAAATTTCTTCACCAGCAGCAATATCTTTTGTGCTTAAAATCCAACATCTATTACCTTCAGTTTCGTAAACGCAGTTATTTTTTAATCCTTTTACTCGGCCAAGTCCAGCTGCATCATTTGCATAACGTGCTTGGTGTTCTGGTGTATTCCAAGCATCAATACAATGCTTTTTATTAATAAAAAATAAGTATCCGTCTTCGTCTCTTTCTACTCTTTTTTCATATTCTTTCCAATCAATAATTTCTCCTAAATACTCTACAATTCGAGTTCCTTTTTTGATAGGAGTTGTGGTAAATAATCCTTTTCCAGAATTAGGTAGTTGCGATGTTTTTACTTTTAAAGCCATAGTTGGGTAAAGATAATATGAGATTTGGATATTTGTTAAAAAATTTAATATTAAATCATTTTTTAGATTTATTTGATGTGTTTTACTAAAAAATCATAGGTTACTTTATTCTCAAAAAACTGTTTAGTTAATGGATCGTTTTTAATAATGAGTGTAGCTGGAATAGCACCGCTCCATTTTTCGGAAATTTTATTTATGAAATCATTGCCATTAGATTCATCTAATAAAACAACTTCGCTAGTATATTTATTTTTATTTAAAAAAGGCTTAAGTTTTTGGTCAATATCTTCTTTAAAGTCCATGCAAACCAAAATAACCTTTACTTTTTTTAATTGATAATCAATGTGAAGCTTTTCAAATTCTGGTAACTCGGCCACACATGGTTTACACCAAGTTGCCCAAAAATTAACAACAAATGTCGTGTCCGAATGACTGTTGATTCGGTTTAATAACTCATCAATTTTATATATTTTTATTTCTTGAGCATGTATGTTATTGAATAGAATCATACATACCACAAAAAGTATATTATGGATGCTTTTCTTTGTAGACATATTCTTCTAGTAATAAATTTATATCTGTTATTAATCTCGAAACATCCAAACTGTCAGTACCATCATAAAAACCTCTTAAATGTTTCTCTTTATCTACCAAAGCAAAATTTTGCGTATGAATAAAATCATCAGCATCTCCGTTCCCTTCTTCTGCATTTAATAAATAACTTGTTCTAGCCATATCATATAAATGTTTTTTATCGCCAGTCACAAATAGCCAACGACGATCCTTTACGCCATGCATGCTTGCATACTCTTTTAAAACAGATACCGAATCTTCTTCAGGAGAAACCGTGTGTGATAAAATTAAAATGTCTTCTTGGTGGCTAAATTGCTTGTATACCCTTTCTAATTCTGAACTCATGATAGGGCAAATAGATTGGCAGGTGGTAAAGAAGAAATCCGTAACATATATTTTTCCTTTCATGGTTTCTTCTGTTACTTTTTCATTGTATTGATTAGTAAAGCAAAATGGCTTTACCACATGATAGGTGGTGTCTCCATTTTTAACTACATTTTTTTGCCCAAAGTAGGGAAGCGTTCGTAATGGTTTATGTTCGTTTTTATTTATAAAAAACCATGCTACAAAAATCAATGGAATAATTAATAATAGCCAATAATAATTACCTTTAGTGTTCATTTTACAAAGGTATGATTAAAGACGTTTTTAACAACAAAAAAAGAGAAAGTGCTGAAATTGGTTTTGGTACCAAAAACTATAATGAGTCGGTTCGTTTTTTAAATCAAAATGGAACTGTTAATGTAAAACGAAAGGTTTCTGATAAGCATATTGGTTTTGATTTATATCACTGGCTTTTAGGAATTAATTGGATTCAGTTTTTTTTATTAGTATTCGTTAGTTATGTTGTGGTTAACACATTATTTGCCATCATATATTTTTTAATTGGAGCAGATAAATTTGGTGGATTAGCACTTGGCAATGATTCTGAAAATTTTTATCAGTTATTCTTTTTTAGTGCTCAAACACTAACCACCGTGGGATATGGACATATTTTTCCTAACAGTGTATTAATAAGTACCGTTTCGTCAATAGAATCTATGCTTGGTTTGATGGGATTTGCCCTAGTAACAGGTATTTTATACGGTCGTTTTTCTAAACCAAAAGCTGATTTGCAATATAGTACCAATGGTCTCATTGCACCTTATAAAACAATTAGTGGATTTATGTTTCGTGTGGCAAATAAAAAACAAAATGAGTTAATTGAAACAGAATGCCAAGTCATCTTAGCCATTAATAATACCGAAACAAAGCGCAGAGATTTTCATTTTTTAGATTTGGAAAGAAGTAAAATTAATTTGTTGCCATTAACATGGACGGTTGTTCATCCAATAGATGAAAATAGCCCTTTATATGGCGTTAAGGAGACTGATTTAAATCAGAGAGATGCAGAGTTTATTATTTTAATTAAATCCATTACCGATACTTATTTTCAAACGGTCTATTCTCGAATGTCTTATAAATATTCTGAAATGGTTTGGAACGCCAAGTTTATTCCTATGAGACAAAAACCACATTTAGATGGAAGTATTTCTATTAATTTAAACGATATACATACGTTTGAAAAAATGAGTGGAAATTTATAATATACTTGACAATAAAATAAAAAGCCTTTAAGAATTTCTTAAAGGCTTTTTTTGTTTATGATATTGTATCATTAATCTCTCTTTTTTAACCAACTAGTTACTGCAGGTGCTAATTCTTTTTGAGATTTGCTTCCTACAAAAACACCAATGTGCCCTCCTTTAAAACTATATAACTCCTTATCTTTACTACCGACATAGTCATTTAAAGGAATGGTTGCAGCAGGAGGCACTAAATGGTCTTCTGTAGCATAAATGTTTAATAAATTAGAAGTTAGATTTTTTAAATTAACTTTCTTTCCACCAACTTCTAATTCTCCTTTTATTAATTTATTTTCTTGATATAAGTCTTTCATAAATTCTTTAAAACATTGCCCAGCTTGGTCAGGACTTTCACTAATCCATTTTTCCATTCTTAAGAAGTTTAATAATTTATGTTTGTCATCTAATGAATTTGTGAGTGTTTGTTGCTTTTGAATTTTCATCATTGGTTTTAACATGTCAAATCCTTGATTTAAAAAATCACCAGGGATTATACCATCAAATCCTTCTACAATTTTATCAAAGTCCATGTCTTTACTCCAACGAAATAATAATCCATCGTTTGTGCTAAAATCTATTGGGGTAACGTGTGTGACTAAATTTTTTATTTTGTTTGGATATAAGGCACTGTATATTACACTTAGAGTTCCTCCTTGGCAAATACTCAATATATTGATTTTTTCAATGCGCTCTTTTTTTCTAATATAATCAACACAGTTATTTATGTATCCATTTACATAATCATCAATGCTTAAAAATTTGTCCATTTTTGTTGGATTACCCCAATCAATTAAATACACATCTAACCCAGCATCTAGTAAATTTTTCACATAACTTCTATCTGGCTGGATATCCAACATTTTGTAGGTATTTACTAAAGCATAAACAATCAAAATCGGTGTTTTGTAAGTTGCATCGCTCGTTCTATCGTATTTATAAAGAGTAAGTTTATCTTCATGATAAACCGCTGTTTTAGGAGATATAGCAATGTCTACATCTTCAATAGCATTTAGAGTTTCATAGCCCTTTAATAATTTAGAGCTTAAGTTGTTCATTTCTTCAAGAAATTTATTTTCCATAATGATTATACTTTGCGTGTTAAAGTTACGATATTTTTTATTGTTAATCGATATTATTGAATGATTTCATAGCTATTATTTGTAATTAAAAACTCTGTGTTCACCTCATCAATAAAGGCCTCCCCCTTATTTTCATTATTCCAAATAAAAAATTCTATGCTATCTATTGGAGCTTTGTTTTTAAAATCATCATCTGATAATTGATACCCAAATTCCTGAAAATCCCATGTTTCAGGTTTTAAGGTTTCTTGATTAATATAAAAAGGTGTTTCTAATAAAACTTGATGTTGTTTGTCGTAAAATTTTAAATAGATATGAATCGATTTCAAATCATTTGAACCATAACACCAAAAAGAAAATCTTATTTTTTTAGTGAGATTTGGTTTAAAAAGTGTTGGATATTTAAATGCAAAAATACGACTAAATGGATTTTTTTCATTTAGTAAAATACTGTAATTTCCTTGATGATGATGAGTTTGGTCTCGCACGCCGCTGTATGAATCAGTTTCAAAATTTTCTTCAAATATTTCTTTTTGTATGATGGATTTAGGTGGAATAAGATATTGATTGGTGGCATGTATTCTGAAAAAATTTCTCCAAAAAACTTCTGAATACGTATAATTTTCTTGTAAAATCCCTCGCTGAAGCTGTGTACTTTTGAGTTGATAATAGCCTATACATAATATAAATACAACTAACCCGATTTTAAGTTTCTTAATATCTATGAGTTTAGCTATCAAAGCGCCTAAAAGAATAGCAATAATTGCATAAAAGTCAATAATGGCTCTTGAAGTAATAGGCCAATACCACCAAGAACTATATAAAAACACAATCACCAAAAAAAAGCAGGGTAATATCATTTTTAGTTTTTGATTTGATAAAAAAGGTATTCCAAAAAAACTAATCAATACAATAGGGCAGTAAATAAAAAGACCTGATTGGTAACTCAATAAAACATCGATGAAGTGAGATTGGTTAAAATAAAAATGTTCGTTACTGTAGGTGTAAGGTATTATTGTACCTGTTTGAATATATAAGATCACAAATTGATGAATGATTGCCCCTAGAATTAGAGCAATGATGCAAAGGTGATGAAATTTTATCTTTTGAAAAGTGAAATTTGTTTTTAGGAAATTTTTCGGAACGAATATAGGAAGACTCAAAACAATTAACCCATTGATTGGCCTAATGCATATAATCAGTATAATCAGAAGCATGCTATAGACTAGGTAGCTTGTTTTGTTTTCAGATTCATTAAAGAAACAATAGCAGGCATATAAGAACATAGAAATAAATGAAAAGGAATAGCTATGTGATAGCGAATTCATATAAATTCCGTAATAAAATAAAGAAGAACCGTAAAATATAATTACGGGAACTATGGTTGCTGTTGTATGGTGCTGAAATAGTTTGAATAAAAGTTTTCGTAAATAAAATAGTCCTAAAATTAAATAGCATAAAGAGGCTATCCCAATGGCTATTTGATAAGGTAAAGAAAATCCATCGGCAGGGTAATGGCAAAGTTTAGCGATGATATGCGCTGTGCCAAAAAACGGAAGCCATATATAAGAAAGGCCTTGATAATATTTGTTGATTTTTTTGTTTTGGTAGGATACCAAAAAATTTTGATCTGGCGATTCAAATGAACAATAATCGTAATTGTTATTATATACTTTATTAAACCATTTAAACTCGTAGTTGCTATCATGGTAAATATACGTAGCTGGTAAATAAGCGTAATATCCTAAGCCATCGCCAGCAATAAATTTATGCCATGGCGAGTTTAATGGTCTGAAACAAAAAAATACGATAATGATGGATAGTATAAATCCAAAATAAAATTTATTGTATATGTTTTTAATAGAACTCATTTTAATAAAAAAAAGGCTGCCCACAAACACATTGGCAGCCCTCTTATTATTGTGCTATGAACACAAAAGGTGAATTATTTCTTTTTAGCTTTTGATTTTTCTTCGTCAAATAATTCAACAGAAGCTGCATTTTGCATTGCTAATTTGGTTTGTAATTCTTTAACTGTTTTTTTTAACTCATGAATTGTTTTGTAAACTTCTTCCATTTCACTTTTAAAAGTTATTGGGTATTGTTCGAAAACATTTTCAAATTGTTTTTGGAAATGTTTTTTCACATCCATACTTAAATTTAATGCATCTGCTTTTACTTTACTAAATTCTTCAGTAGTAAATAATTCAGCATACATTTTTTCGTTAGTTTTCACCCATTCGTTATATATTTCTGTTGGAGCAGGCATTGTAAAATCACCAGCTTGAACATTTTTATATTTTTCTTGAGTAGATTTGCTTAACTCTTCCATAGAAGCTTGCATTGTTTTATATAAATGCGATTGTAATTCAGATTGTTTAATGCTGTATTCAGTTACTTTATCTAATAAAGCAATCGTTGCTTCAACCGAATCTTTTTCTTTTCCAGGATTCGCTAATTTTAATAAGGGTTCAAAAGTTTTACTATAAACATTATTCATTTTAGAGTATAAATCTTTTAAATGTTCAACATCTCCTGAAAATAATTCAGGGAATTGTGTTGACATATTTTTCATTTGCTCATAGTATTCTTTTCCTAAACCATTTTGGCTCACAAAGAAATTTTGTATTTGTTTAATTGAGTTATCATAAACTTCTTTTAAACTAGCTTGTGTAAATAATGAACCAAAAACTTGTTCAGTCATTTTTTTGTAGTTCTCTGTAGAGTAAATGTTTTTCCAAGTTTCCATGCTAAAATCAGAATTTTTAATAGCAGTCATCATTGGTTGAAACATTTCTTGCACTTTCATATACATTTGCCCATTGTCATACATGTTTTTAAACATATCGGCATTAAATGGATTTTTCATGTTTTTTGAAAAAGTATCGTATGAAGTATTCATGGTTGATACCCAACTGTTGTAAATATTAGTCCAAGCATTATTCATGGTTGCAAAACTATTGTTATAATCATTAGCGTTTTTACCGTAGTTAACCATTGAATTATAGATGCTTTGGTTAAAGTCAGTCATTTGTTTTAATCCGTTCATTTGTTGGTTATACCAATTTTTTAAAAATTCTTCTGGTTTTGAATTTTCATTCATAAAAGGATTAGATGGCATGCTATTAAACATAGCCGCTTGTTTTTCCATCATGTCTTTATAGAAAGATTGACTTTCAGCTATTATGTTTCCACCTGCAAATGCCGATTGAAATTTCTTAGCAGAGTCCATCCATGTGTTCATCGCATTAGCTTGAGCATCCATCATGTTGTCAATAATTGGGTTGTTTGTTTTCATTTTTTGAGCTTAATATATGTGTATAATTTAGTAAATTCGTCTTAATGTCTGAAAATCAGCTATTTAAAGGCTTGTTTTTAAATTCGATGCAAATGTCGTCATTTTTTTATATACGTGTCAAGTAAATTCGCATTAATTTTTTGTTAAATTGTCGTAATAATTTATTAATTCGTCTAAATCGAAATAAGTTTTGTGAAAATTTGTCAAAGTGATTTTTTTTTTTGAAAATTACCTAAAACTTACATTTATGATTGAAACTGGACAAACTTACTCGCATGATTTTAAATTTTCTCAAGACGAAGTGAATCGTTTTGCAGAGGTAACTGGAGATAAAAATCCTGTTCATACAGACCCTGATTTTGCTGCTAAAACAATGTTTAAAAAGCCTATTATGCATGGGATGCTTGGCGCAGCATTATTTAGTAAAGTATTTGGTGTTTTATTTCCTGGCGAAGGAACAATCTACTTAAAACAATCATTAAACTTCATGAAACCCATGTATGTGGAAGTAGAATACGAAGCTGTATTTACAGTGAAAGAAGTGCTTAAAGAAAAACACCGTGCTGTTATTGAAACTTTAATTAAAGAAAAATCTACCGGAAATATTTGTACAAGCGGAGAAGCCACGGTAATGAATATGGAAAAAATTTAATTTATAAAGACGACATACGATGAAAACATCGAACAAGAGAACTGTTTTGATTACAGGAGCAACAGGTGGTTTAGGAACTGCCATGTGTAAAAAACTATTTAAGGATGGGTATACTGTTGTAGGGAATTACCACACAAAAGAAAAAGCTGAGAAATGGATGGCTCAAATGAAAGCCGAAGGCTTTGAGATTGAATTATTTTATGGCGATGTGAGTGATTATGAAAGCACAGGTAAAATGATTGCTGAGATAGAGTCTAAATACGGACAAATAGATACATTAGTCAATAATGCAGGAATTACAAGAGATGGACGTTTAATTAATATGAAACCTGAAGATTGGCATGCAGTGATTAATACCAATTTAAATTCAGTATTTAATTGTACTCGTCAGGTTATTCAAGGGATGATTGATCGCAATTTTGGGCGGATTATTAATATTTCTTCTGTCAATGGGCAGAGAGGTCAATTTGGTCAAACAAACTATTCTGCCGCTAAAGCTGGGATGCATGGATTTACCAAATCATTAGCCATGGAGGTTGCTAAATATGGCGTTACGGTTAACACCATCTCGCCTGGTTATATTGGCACTGATATGGTGATGGCAGTTCCTGAAAAGGTGTTAAATCAAATTGTTGGTCAAGTGCCAATGGGGCGACTCGGAGGAACGCATGAAGTTGCTCACTTAGTGTCTTTTTTGGCAAGTGAAGAAACGAGTTTTGTAACGGGCGCAAACTATAGTATTAATGGTGGACAGCATGTTTACTAATCACTAATGGTTATTACTTTAAAAAGCCGCACTTATTGTGCGGCTTTTTTTATGGAAATGTCAGTAAACAAAAAAGCTTGTAATTTCTTACAAGCTTTTTAGCGGAGAAATAGG
>CANFTW010000023.1 GCA_947450025.1 Bacteroidota bacterium
AATTCTGTGTTCAAGAATTTTCTCTTTCAAACAGACAGAAACGCTCAAGCCTCCGCTTGTCCGAATTTCTCTCCATTTTCAAGAGGTGTAGCGTTGCTTCCGAACTTTGTTGAAAACTTTTGCTGCTTTACATAGGAGCGTGTGTTAGCTGCTGCCTTTTTTTCAGTCATAGTATTTAATTCTTAATTAGTTTTGTCGGTTGTGACGCATTACCATTATATATTTTCAAAAAATATAAACCATCTGACAGTGAGGAAAAATTTTGCGTATTGATTTGTTTGCCTTTCCAAATAATTTGTCCTGTTAAATTTAATAGTTCATAATATTCGTTTTCCAGTTTACCCTCTATGTTGATAGACGTCGTAAATGGGTTCGGGTATACATTTAGACTTTTTAGCGCTTCGATGTTTTGAATTCCAGTAGCTGAACACAAATTTAGCATATTAAAAACACCAGTGTCAACAACACAGTTTTGCAATTTCATATTAACGATAAAATTATTAATACCGTTTTGCATTTGCACCGCAGTTACTGTTGGTGTATTATATGTTGCCCACAACATTGAATTGTTCCAGTCAGGATGATTGTTTACATTAAGGCTGTGTGGATTCTGAAAGCCTACTGTCACAGTTTTCCAAGTCCAGAATGCTTGACCACTTATTTTATTAGCAGGATTTCTTAAAATGGTTGTCAATTTATTCTGCATCCCTCCTAAAGTGTCTTCACCCCATTCGCCGCACCAAATTGGAACATTTAAGGAATTAGAAAGTGCTGTCCAAGCTGGGATATTAGGAGCACTGAAAAAGAAGGTGTAATAATGAAATTGGAAACACATATTTGGATCAGGCAGTGCGTTATACATTGAGAAGTCTTGAGCGTAATTATTCCCTTCAAGCATTATCATGTGATTGCTGTCAACTGTTCGGATTTCTGTTATTATACTGCTATATAGATTAACTAAATCGGGCCACCACCAAATATTTGGTTCGTTTAATAAATCGTAAGAAGCAATTATACCTCGATTTTTATACCTATTTGCAATTGCCTTCCAAAGTTGAATCGTTCTGTTTTTATTCACTGGTGAGTTCCATAAATCAATAGAATCAGGATCCGCTATAAAATGCGTTGCTTGACCTCCAGGCGCAGCATGCATATCCAGCACAGCATAAACATTATAATCTTCGCACCAGGCTAAAACACTATCAAGAATAGCCCAGCCTTGTGGCTTGTAAACATATGGATTTGCATCATCTTCTAATAAGTTATGATTAAATGGAATACGAACAACATTGTAGCATTCTTGCGAAATCTTTTTGATATCTGCTCGAGTGATGTAGTTTTTATAAACGGAGTCTCTGAAATTATTAAATGCAGTTGGACCAACTATTGAAGTCATCTTGTTGATAATATCTTTTTCAGAAATCAGTCCACCGCCCCACATTAATCCTTCCCACATCAACCATGAACCTATATTCACGCCATCAAGATTAATTGGTGTATTTTGACCATTATGTATTTGTTGGCCATTGCGATGCACAAAAGAGGTATTGTTCCAAATGGCCTGTGCATGGATTTTATTTACTGAAATAAGAAGTACTAACAATAAAAGTAGATTTTTTGTCAGGCTACTAATTGTTTTTTTACTCATATTTTGTTTCATTGTTTGTTTTCAATTAAGCTTGCCCCTAACTACTCGCTAAGCGCAGTTTATTTATTTGTAATTATTTACATTTAATTGTAATTATTTGCAATGGTTTATCATTCAAATATAATAAAAAAAGCTACTAAGCATTTACTTAGCAGCTTGTAAAAAGAGTAGGTGAGTGCGCTTATATCCAGGCAGATAAGATACCGCCCATAATTCCGCAGCAAATAATCCAGTAGCCAAAACTTATAGCCATGTATTTAAAACTTCTTCTTTCAAATAATGCGCTAATGACAACCACAGGAGTAGTCATAAATATACCAGTGATTGTTCCGTGAAATGCGCCATGTTTAAAGGTACGGTATGCTGTACCGTATTGGTCCATAATGGTTTTGTACATGGCACCAATTTCAGTATTAGGGTCCTTAAATCCACTGTTAAATAACATAGAGCCAAAGTGAAACTGATGAATCACAGCAAACTGCAATGCAATTGCAAATAAAAAACTCATCACAAAGCTTACTCCAAAAACAACGCCCATATTGGCGCCCTTTAGTTTTTCTTCGTTTAAGCCAGCTTCTCTGATCCAAGCTGGAGCAAATGTTTTTGGGTTATACCAAATAAAACCCATGATCATCGGCACTAATGCCGCTACCAAGATTGCTAAAAAATTCATATTCATCTGTTTTTTATATGTAAATCAAATTTAAGGTAGGCTAGGGGAGTTTTGTTTGTTTCTGATTGCAAATTGTAACATAATGCTGTTAGTAAGCTTAAAATGGTTTTTATAGGGTTATTAGAAGTGTTTCTATCAAGATTATGTATGCTTGTCACTTCGTGTGTTTTTTGCCTGAACTTGCAAAAACCATATCGAGAAGCGATGATTTTGAATAGTACTCTATACTAAAATTCAAAGAGGTATTCTTGCTATCGGAAATCTAATCGAACTGACAGAGTTATGCAAGTGGACTAATAGATGATAAAAAATCCTCTCTCTGTCCCCTGCATAGGCGGATAAGTGTAATGGATGGCTGAGGCTCTCGAAGCCACCAAAACAAAAAAGCCTCAAAACGAAGTTTTGAGGCTTTTAAAAGATATCTGTAAAGATTATTCTGCTCCTTCAGCTGCAGATTCAGCAGAACCTTTAGCATCAGTTGTTTTTTTAGCACGACTACGACGAGTAGTTTTAGCTTTTTCAGTTGTAGCAGCTTTACCATTAGAGTAAATGTCGTTGAAATCAACTAATTCAATTAATGCCATTTCAGCAGCATCACCTTGTCTGTTTCCAGTTTTGATGATACGAGTGTAACCACCATTTCTTTCAGCAACTTTCACTGATACGTCTTTGAATAACATAGCAACTACTTCTTTACTTTTTAAGTAAGAAAAAACAGTTCTACGGCTATGCGTAGAATCATCTTTACTTCTATTGATGATTGGTTCAACATAAGTTCTTAAAGCTTTAGCTTTAGCTAAAGTTGTAAAAATACGTTTATGCTCAATTAAAGAACAAGCCATGTTGCTCATTAATGCTTTACGGTGAGAAGCTGTTCTACCTAAATTATTTATTTTATCTCCGTGTCTCATGATATTTTTTGATTTAATGATTTAGTGAATGTTTGAGTTGTTCTATAACTCATAAATCCTCTAATTCAACAATTGTTTTTAGTCCTTGTCTAATTTATATTTAACTACATTCATTCCAAATTGTAACCCTTTTGTTGATACTAAATCTTCGAGCTCAGTTAAAGATTTTTTACCAAAATTACGGAATTTTAAAAGGTCATTTTTATTGAAAGAAACTAATTCTCCTAATGTTTCTACATCTGCAGCTTTTAAGCAATTTAAAGCACGAACAGATAAGTCCATATCAACCAATTTAGTTTTTAATAATTGGCGCATGTGTAATGATGTTTCATCAAATTCTTCTTCAGATTTTTTCTCTTCAGAATCTAATGTAATTTTCTCATCAGAGAACAACATGAAATGGTAAATTAAAATTTTAGCAGCTTCTTTTAAAGCTTCTTTCGGATGGATAGAACCATCAGAAACGATATCTAAAATTAATTTTTCATAATCTGTTTTTTGTTCAACACGATAGTTTTCAATCGTGTATTTTACATTTTTAATTGGCGTGTAGATAGAATCGATGAAGATAGTACCTTGAGGTGCTGAATTAGTTTTATTTTCTTCTGCAGGCACGTATCCACGACCTTTATCGATAGTTAATTCGATTTTTAATTTAACGCTACTTTCGCAATTAAAAATTACTAACTCTGGGTTTAAAATTTGGAAACCATTTGCAAATTTACCGATTTCAGCTGCAGTAAATTTTTCATTACCTGCAAAATGAATAACGATTTTTTCTACATCGTGATTATCTAATTGCTTCTTAAAACGAACTTGTTTTAAATTTAAGATGATTTCAGTAACATCTTCTACAACACCTTTAATTGTTGAGAATTCGTGATCAACACCTTCAATTCTAACGCTAGTAATAGCATGTCCTTCTAATGAAGATAATAAAATACGACGTAATGAGTTACCTATAGTGATACCGAAACCTGGTTCTAAAGGACGGAATTCAAATTGTCCTTCAGTTTCGGTAGAGTTAATCATAACAACCTTATCTGGTTTTACGAAATTTAATATTGCCATTTTATTAATTTATATAGGTTAAAAAAAAATGCTAATTGCTATTATTTAGAGTACAACTCGACGATTAGTTGCTCTTTAATGTTTTCTGGGATTTGAGAACGCTCTGGTACAGAGATAAATTTACCTGTAAATGACGTTTTGTCAAAATCTAACCAAGAATATTTATTTACAGATCCTGATAAAGAATGAGTAATAGCTTCTAAAGATTGAGATTTCTCACGAACACCAACTACGTCACCAGCTTTTAAAGTATAAGATGCAATGTTTACAACATTACCATTTACTGTAATATGAGCGTGGTTAACTAATTGACGAGCTGCTCTACGAGAAGGAGCGATACCTAAACGATAAACAACGTTATCTAAACGAGATTCGATTAATTGTAATAAAACCTCACCAGTAATTCCATGTGCACGAGCTGCTCTATCAAATGTTTTAGCAAATTGCTTTTCTAAAATACCATAAGTATATTTTGCTTTTTGCTTTTCCATTAACTGGATAGCATATTCTGATTGTTTAGCACGTTTTTTACCAGCACCATGTTGTCCAGGAGGGTAGTTTTTTTTCTCTAAAGCTTTATCTGGGCCAAAAATTGGCTCTCTGAATTTTCTTGCAATCTTAGATTTAGGACCTGTATATCTTGCCATTTCTTTATTTTAATTTCTGTTATTACTTTTTTATTTTGTCTGCCTAATATGCGCAGTTGACTAGCAACGACGTTTTTTAGGAGGACGACAACCATTGTGTGGCATAGGAGTGATATCAATGATTTCAGTTACTTCAATCCCTGAAGTTGCAATCGTTCTGATAGCTGATTCTCTTCCTGCACCTGGACCTTTAACGTATACTTTTACTTTACGTAAACCTAAGTCAGCTGCTACTTTAGAGCAATCTGCCGCTGCTAATTGAGCAGCATAAGGTGTATTTTTCTTAGAACCACGGAATCCCATTTTACCAGCACTAGACCAAGAAATAACTTGACCTGCAGAGTTAGTTAAAGAGATGATGATGTTATTAAACGTAGCGTTTAAGTGAGCTTCTCCAACTGCCTCTACCTTTACTACTCTTTTCTTCGCGTTAGCTTTTGCTGCTGCTACTGATGATTGTTGTTTAGCCATTTTAATTAAATGCTTATTTTATTGATTACTTAGTAACTTTTTTCTTGTTTGCAACGGTTTTACGTTTTCCTTTACGGATACGTGCGTTGGTTTTAGTACGTTGTCCACGAACTGGTAAGCCGTTACGGTGGCGAATACCACGGTAAGAACCAATGTCTGTTAAACGTTTAATATGTAGAGCAACTTCTGAACGAAGTCCACCTTCTACTTTAAAATTGTCGTTAACAATTTTACGAATAGCGTTTTGCTCGTCATCATTCCACTCATTCACTTTTTTGTTAAAGTCAATTCCAGCTTCAGTTAAAATACGTTGAGCTCTGCTACGTCCGATACCAAAAATGTAGGTTAATCCTATTTCTCCTCTTTTATTTTTTGGTAAATCTATACCTGCAATACGTGCCATTATTTATATACTTTGGTTTTAAAAGTTTGCGAAAATACGCAATTATTTTTGTCTTTGTTTAAACTTTGGGTTTTTTTTGTTGATTATATACAACTTTCCTTTACGACGCACGATTTTGCAATCTACGCTTCTTTTTTTTATGGATGCTCTAACTTTCATTTCCTTGGGTTATTTTTAATTTTTCTTAATTACTTGTATCTGTATGTTATTCTTCCTTTTGATAAATCGTATGGGCTCATTTCCAATTTCACTTTATCGCCAGTTAATATTTTAATATAATGCATTCTCATTTTTCCTGAGATATGAGCAATTACAATATGACCATTCTCTAACTCCACTCTAAACATGGCGTTACTTAATGATTCAAGAATAACCCCATCTAACTCAATATTTGCTTGTTTTGCCATATTAAGCTTGTTGCATTGTCATTTGGTTACTACTACGACCTTTTATTCTTCCGTTTTGCATTAATCCATCATAATGACGGTTTAATAAATACGTTTCAATTTGTTGTAAGGTATCTAAAACCACACCAACTAAGATTAATAATGATGTTCCTCCAAAGAAATCAGCAAACGCACTATTAATTCCTAATTTAATTGCTATAGATGGTAAAATAGCAACAAATGCTAAGAATACTGAGCCTGGTAATGTGATACGAGACATTACTTGATCAATAAATTCTGCTGTACTTTTTCCTGGTTTTACGCCTGGTACAAATCCACCATTACGTTTCATATCATCCGCTAATTGATTTGGATTAATCATGATAGCAGTATAAAAGTATGTAAAGGCAATAATTAATGACGCAAAAATAAAATTGTACCAAAATCCATATCTATCGGCAAATACTCCACCTGTACCACCAGAAAAACCTGAAACAGCAGCTGGAATAAACATAATTGCTTGAGCAAAAATGATTGGCATTACACCTGCAGCGTTTACTTTTAAAGGTAAATACTGACGAACACCTCCAATTTGTTTATTTCCAACAATTTTTTTAGCGTATTGTACCGGTATTCTTCTAGTTCCTTGAACTAATAAGATACAACTTACAATAATGAATAGTAAAAATACAATCTCTAATAAGAACATAATTAAACCACCACCAGCACTTTGTAAACGTGAACCAAATTCAGAAGTAATTGCGAATGGTAAACGAGAGATGATACCAATCATGATTAATATAGAAATACCATTTCCGATACCTTTATCTGTAATTCTTTCACCTAACCACATGATAAACATGGTACCTGCTACTAAAATAATAGTTGCTTGGATACCAAACCATGCGTGGTCAATAGCTACAACTCCTGGTTTAGAATAAACCTGAGCAGCTAAATAACCTGGAGCTTGAACTGCAGTAACTGCTACTGTTAAGAAACGTGTATATTGATTGATTTTCTTACGTCCACTTTCACCTTCTTTTTGCATTTTTTGGAAATACGGCACAGCCATACCCAATAATTGAATAATAATAGAAGCCGTAATGTAAGGCATTATACCTAATCCAAAAATAGAAGCTCTTGAGAATGCACCACCTGCGAAAGCATTAATTAAAGCAATGATTCCTCCATCATTAGAATTTGCATTTGCAGCTGCTAATACTTCAGTATCAATACCAGGTAATACAACATAAGAACCCAAACGATAGATTAAGATAAGGCCAAGGGTTGTTAAAATCCTTTGCTTTAGCTCTTCTATCTTCCATATATTTTGGAAGGTTTCTATAAAACGTTTCATATATTAATTTAGATTTCTGTTGCTACTCCACCTTTTGATTCAATAGCTGCTTTAGCTGTTGCTGTAAAAGCGTGAACTGTGATATTTACTTTTGATTTTAATTCACCTCTTCCCATGATTTTAATTAAATCATTTTTAGAAGCCAATCCATTTGCTAATAATACATCACGAGTGATATCAGTAATGTTTTTAGTATCTACTAATTTTTGAATAGCATCTAAGTTTACACCTTTGTGATCAACACGGTTAATGTTTTTGAAACCGAATTTAGGAACACGACGTTGTAAAGGCATTTGACCACCTTCAAAACCACGTTTCTTTTTGTTACCAGAACGAGATTGAGCACCTTTGTGACCCTGAGTAGCTGTACCGCCACCACCAGAACCTTGTCCACGACCTCTTCTAAAATTATTTTTTACTGAACCTTCTGCAGGTGTTAATGAACTTAATTTCATTTTAATTTCCTTTTATAATTAAATAGTTTCTACTGTCAATAAATGAGCAACGGCATTAATCATTCCTTGAACTTGAGGAGTTGCTTCTTTAATAATACTATGGTTTAATTTTCTTAAACCTAATGCTTGAACTGTTGCTCTTTGTCTAGCGTTCCTTTTGATAGGACTTTTAGATAATGTTACCTTAACTTGTGCCATTTCTTTTCTTATTATCCGTTAAATACTTTGTCTAAATTAATTCCTCTTTGTCTAGAGATAGCTAAAGGGTCACGCATTTTAGCTAATGCATCAATAGTTGCTTTAACCACATTATGAGGGTTTGAAGAACCTTTTGATTTAGCTAATACATCAGTAATACCAACGCTTTCTAAAACTGCACGCATCGCACCACCGGCAATTACACCTGTACCATGAGCGGCTGGTTTTAAAAACACACGAGAACCACCGAATTTACCGTTTTCTGCATGAGGAACTGTACCTTTTAATACAGAAACTTTTACTAAATTTTTCTTTGCATCATCAATACCTTTAGTGATGGCATCTGTAACTTCATTTGCTTTTCCTAAACCGTATCCTACAACACTTTTCTCATCACCAACAACAACGATCGCAGCGAAACTGAAGTGACGACCACCTTTAGTAACTTTAGTTACACGTTGTATCGCAACTAATTTATCTTTTAGTTCGATGTCTGTTGACTTAACTTTTTTTACAACTTCTTTTGACATGTTATGTATGTTCTTTTTATACTAATTAAAATTTTAAACCTGCTTCGCGAGCTCCTTCAGCCAACGATTTAATACGACCATGGTATAAGTAACCATTTCTGTCAAATGCTACGGTGCTAATTCCAGCAGCTGTAGCTTTTTCAGCGATTAATTTACCAACTAATTTTGCTTGGTCAACTTTGTTAACTTTTGTGCTTTTGATGGTTTTGTCATCAGAGCCAGCAGCTACAATTGTTTTTCCTGCTAAATCATCAATTAATTGAGCAAATATCCCTGAGTTACTTCTAAATACACTTAATCTAGGTGTGCTAGCAGTTCCGTTGATTGTTTTACGGATTTTAAATTTAATGCGTTCTCTTCTTTGTTTTTTATTGAGTGCCATCTTTCCAGTTTTTTGAAGATGATTAATACTAATTGAATTATGTTATTTTTTGCTTGCAGATTTACCAGCTTTACGACGTAAAATCTCGCCAGCAAATTTGATACCTTTTCCTTTGTAAGGCTCAGGTTTACGTAAACTACGTATTTTAGCTGCAACCATTCCGATTAATTGTTTATCAGAACTTTCTAAAATTACTTTAGGGTTTTGACCTTTTTCAGATGTTGTTGTAATTTTAATTTCGTTTGGTAATTCAAACACAACGTTGTGAGAGTAACCTAGCGCCAATTCTAATAATTGACCTTTGTTAGAAGCACGGTAACCTACACCTACTAACTCTTGTTCTGTTTTATATCCTTCAGAAACACCTTTAACCATATTGGCGATTAAAGAACGGTATAAACCGTGTAATGCTCTGTGACGTTTTTGATCAGTTGGACGAGTAACGTTAATTACACCGTCTTCTAATGCTACATTAATATCAGCATCAATTGTTTGCGATAATGTTCCTAATTTACCTTTAACTGAAACGTTTGTTCCAGCGATGTTTACTTCTACACCTGCAGGTACTGTAATTGGTAATTTTCCTATACGTGACATGTTTTTTCCTCCCTCTAAATTATGAAATGTAACATAAAACTTCACCACCAACATTAAGTTTCTTAGCTTCTTTATCTGTCATTACACCCTTAGATGTAGAGATAATAGCAATACCTAATCCGTTTAATACTTTTGGCATAGTATCAACACCAGCATACTTACGTAAACCTGGTTTAGAAACTCTATCTAAAGTACGAATAGCTGATAATTTGTTAGTTGAATTGTATTTCAAGGCTATTTTGATAGTTCCTTGTTTTTTCTCGTTCTCTTCAAACTTGTAGTTTAAGATATATCCTTTTTCAAAAAGAATCTTAGTGATTTCTTTTTTAAGGTTTGAAGCTGGAATCTCTACGATTCTGTGGTTGGCGCTAATCGCATTTCTTACGCGAGTTAGGTAATCTGATATTGTATCTGTCATTTTATTTGTTTTTATATGTTACCCCGACCATCAGGGTAATTATACATTAATACTCTTATTTTAGAAACTTGATTTGGTAACACCCGGGATTAAACCGAATAATACCATCTCACGGAAAGTAACACGGCTGATACCGAAATCTCTCATGTATCCACGAGGACGTCCAGTTAATTTGCAACGGTTACGCATTCTAACTTTACAAGAGTTTTTTGGTAACTTTTGTAAACCCATTGAATCACCTGCTTTTTTTAACTCTGCGCGTTTCGCAGCATACGTATCAACTAGTTTTTTTCTTTTAGCATCACGTGCTATCATGTTTGTTTTTGCCATTTTATCTTTTTTTCAGGGCTGTAAATATACTATTTCTTTTTGAATGGAATACCAAATTCTGTTAATAAAGCATGAGCTTCTTTATCTGTTGGTGCAGAAGTTACAAAAGTAATGTCCATACCTTGAATTTTGCTTACTTTATCAATATCGATTTCCGGGAAAATGATTTGCTCAGTAATACCTAATGTATAGTTACCACGACCATCAAATCCTTTATCATTAACACCTTTGAAATCACGAATACGAGGTAATGAAGACGCGATTAAACGATCTAAAAACTCATACATTTTGTCGCCACGTAATGTTACACGAACACCAATTGCTACACCTTTACGTAATTTAAAGTTAGAAATATCTTTTGTTGAATATGTTGGAACTGCTTTTTGACCTGTAATTGTAGTCATTTCTTTTACAGCAGATTCAATCATTTTCTTATCAGAAACCGCATCACCAATACCTTGGTTAATACAGATTTTTTCTAATTTAGGCACTTGCATTGCTGAAGTGTATTGAAATTGTTTTTTTAAATTGTCTACAATCTCTGCTTTATATCTGTCCTTTAATCTAGGAGAATAAGTTGCTGCCATTATTTAATTACCGCTTTAGTTTTTTTAGAAATACGTTCAATTTTGTTAGTAGTAGCATTTACAACGCGACCAATTCTAACAGTTTTACCACCTTCTACAAACATTAAGTTAGAAATATGGATAGTACCTTCTTGTTTAACAATCCCACCATTAGCATTTTTAGCGCTAGGTTTAGTGTGTTTACTAATCATGTTAACACCTTCAACGATGGCTCTTTCACTTTTTGTATCAATAGATACAATTTTACCTTCTTGGCCTCTGGATTCGCCAGATATCACTTTTACAGTGTCGCCTTTTTTTAATTTTAATTTTGACATTTCTTTTCCCTATTATTTATTAAAGCACTTCTGGTGCTAATGAAATGATTTTCATGTATGATTTATCACGTAATTCACGAGCAACTGGCCCGAAAATACGAGTACCACGGATTTCATCACCTTGATTTAATAACACACACGCGTTATCATCAAAACGGATATATGAACCATCTGCACGACGAATTTCTTTTTTAGTTCTCACTACTACAGCTTTGTGAACTGTTCCTTTTTTTACGTTACCTGACGGTAAAGCATGTTTAATTGTAACAACAATTTTATCTCCTACAGATGCGTAGCGCTTTTTTGTACCGCCTAACACACGGATAACAAGAACTTCTTTTGCTCCACTGTTGTCTGCTACTGCTAATCTTGACTCGTTTTGTACCATTTCTTCTTAACTTTATATAAGTATTATTTCACTTTCTCTAAAACCTCTACTAAACGCCAGTTTTTAGTTTTACTTAAAGGGCGTGTTTCGCTAATTTTTACTGTATCTCCAATACTGCACTCATTTTTTTCATCATGAGCTACGAAAGTAGACGTTTTGTTAACGAACTTTCCGTATTTAGGATGTTTTACCTTACGCATCACAGCTACAACAATAGATTTTTCCATTTTGTTGCTTTTTACGATACCAACTTTTTCTTTTCTTAAATTTCTTTCTTCCATTGCTATAATTATTTAGAAGCTTTGTTTCTTTTAGTTAATTCAGTACTCACACGAGCAACTGTTTTGCGGCTATCGCGAATTCTAATTGGGTTCTCTAAAGGAGAAATCGAGTGGTTTAACTTTAATTTATTTAAAGCACCTTTTTCCTCTTTTAATAAACCTTGCAATTCTGCTGTTGACAATGCAACGATATCTGTATTTTTCATTTTCTTAATTCCTTATTTAATTAAACTGCTGCGTCTTCTACGTAATCTCTGCGAATTACAAATTTAGTAACAATTGGTAATTTTTGAGCAGCTAAACGTAACGCTTCTTTAGCTACATCTAAAGGAACACCTTCTGCTTCAAATAACATACGTCCTCTTTTTACTGGAGCAACCCAATATTCAGGAGCACCTTTACCTTTACCCATACGAACCTCTGCTGGTTTTTTAGTAATTGGTTTGTCAGGGAAAATACGAATCCACACTTGTCCTTCACGTTTCATGAAACGTGTAATTGCAATACGCGCTGCTTCAATTTGACGTGAAGTCACCCAACTCTCATCTAATGCTTTAATTCCAAATGAACCGAAGGCTAATTGATCACCACGCTTGGTGTTGCCTTTCATTTTCATCTTGTGCATTTTTCTATATTTCGTTCTTTTTGGCTGTATCATGATTTATTATCTTTAACTAATACTTATTCTATTATTAATATTATTTGTCGTTTCTTTTGTTGTCTCTTTTTGGACCACGACCTGCGAATTTAGGAGCTGGAGCTGCATTTCCACCTTTTTTCTCTTTATCTAAACCGAAGTTTGGAGATAAATCACGTTTTCCATAGATTTCGCCTTTGCAAATCCAAACTTTGATGCCTATACGGCCATAAGTTGTGTGAGCTTCTGCAACTGCATAATCAATATCTGCACGCAATGTTTGTAATGGAGTACGTCCTTCTTTGTATCCTTCAGAACGTGCCATCTCAGCACCACCTAAACGACCAGAAACTAAAATTTTGATTCCTTCAGCACCCATACGCATAGTTGATGCGATAGACATTTTTGCTGCTCTACGGAAAGAAATACGTCCTTCAATTTGACGAGCAATTGAATCACCAACTAAACGTGCATCTAATTCTGGACGCTTAATTTCAAAAATATTAATTTGAATTTCTTTCTTAGTTACTTTTTTTAACTCCTCTTTTAATTTATCTACTTCTTTACCACCTTTTCCGATAATAATACCTGGACGTGCTGTATTGATAGTAACAGTAATTAATTTTAATGTTCTTTCGATAACTATTTTAGAAATACTTCCTTTTGGTAAACGAACTTTTAAGTAGTTACGAATTTGAGTATCTTCCACTAATTTGTCAGCATAGTCTCTTCCACCGTACCAGTTAGAATCCCAACCTTTAACAATACCTAAACGTAAACCTATTGGATTTGCTTTTTGTCCCATTTCCTTATATATTATTTATTATCTTCTGATTTTGAAATTGCAGCTGCTTTTCTTTCAGCTTTTTTAGTACTAACAACTGCAGTACCTACTTCTAAAGTAACGTGGTTTGAACGTTTTCTGATTCTGTATCCACGACCTTGCGGCGCAGTACGTAAACGTTTTGCCATTAAAGCGCTATCTACCATTACCGAAGTAACAAATAAGGTATTTTCTTCAGGGCGAGATCCTGTTTTTGCTTCGTAATTAGCAATTGCAGATTTTAATAATTTCTCTAAACGTCCTGACGCTTCACGTGTATTAAATTTTAATACATTTAATGCTTTATATGCTTCCATTCCTCTTACTAAATCTGCAACTTGGCGCATTTTACGAGGGGAAGTTGGGCAGCTATTTAATTTAGCAAAATAAGTGCTCTTATTTGCTTCTTTGCGTGCCTCTGCTACTAATCTTTTTCTTTTACCCATGACTAAATTTCTTTATCAGCTTATTATTTCTTGTTATTACCTGAATGACCTTTGAATTGACGTGTTGCAGAAAACTCTCCTAATTTATGACCTACCATGTTTTCTGTAACATAAACTGGAATAAATTTTTGTCCGTTATGAACTGCAAATGTATGTCCAACCATTTCAGGGTAAATAACAGAGCGACGAGCCCATGTTTTTAAAACTGTTTTCTTGTTACTCTCATTCATTTGAGTAACTTTTTTCTCTAAGTTGTGGTCAATAAAAGGACCTTTTTTTAATGATCTTGCCATTGTTTGTTTTTTAGTTTTGAAACTCGTCTCGCGACAAGCCATTAAACATTAATTATTATTTACTTCTTTTCTTAATGATATGTTGGTTAGAAGATTTCGCTTTGTAACGAGTTTTGTAACCTTTAGCTGGAATACCGTTACGAGAACGAGGTTGTCCACCTGAAGCACGTCCTTCACCTCCACCCATTGGATGATCCACTGGATTCATAGCTACTGGACGAGTACGAGAACGACGACCTAACCAACGAGAACGACCTGCTTTACCAGAAATCTCTAAACTATGATCAGGATTTGATGTTGCTCCGATTGTTGCTTTACAAGTAATTAAAATCATACGAACCTCACCTGAAGGCATACGTAAAATCGCATATTTTCCATCACGTGCAGTTAACTGAGCGTAAGTTCCAGCACTACGTGCCATTGCTCCGCCTTGTCCTGGACGTAATTCGATATTATGAATAACAGTTCCTAATGGAATATCTGATAAAAACATACAGTTACCAACTTCTGGTAATGCTGTAGCGCCAGACATCACTTTTTTACCAACTTCTAATCCAGCAGGAGCTAAGATGTAACGTTTCTCTCCATCTTTATAATGAATTAAAGCGATACGAGAAGTACGGTTTGGATCATATTCGATAGAAGCTACCGTTCCTTCGATACCATCTTTGTTACGTTTGAAATCAATAATACGGTATTGTTTTTTATGACCACCACCAATGTTACGGATTGTCATTTTACCAGTGTTATCACGTCCACCGCTGTTTTTAACCGAAGTTAATAAGCTTTTTTCAGGAACATTAGTTGTGATATCTGAGTTATCAGTTGCTATTTTGAAACGTTGACTTGGAGTTAACGGTCTGAATTTTTTTAATGCCATTTCTTTTACTTTTTATCAAATTAAATATTAGCGTAAAAATCAATTGCTTCGCCATTCTTTAATGTGACAAAAGCTCTTTTTGAACGGTTTACGCGGCCTACAGCAATACCACGAGTGGTGTTACGAGTTTTTACTTTCCCTACGTATTGTTGAGTGTTAACAGATTCAACTTTTACACCGTACATTTTTTCAACAGCTTGTCTAATTTGTACTTTGTTGGCGCTTCTATCAACCACAAAACCATAGCGATTCAACTTCTCTGCCAAAGAAGTCATCTTTTCGGTGATGATTGGTTTAATTAATATTTCCATTTTATTTATTTAATAATGATTCTAATACTTTTACCGAACTTTCTAATAAAATTAATGTTTCCGCATTAACAATATCATAAGTGTTTAAATCAGAGGCTTTTACAACTTTTGCCCCCTCTAAATTTCGGGACGACAAATATACGTTATTATTTGTATCACCCAACACTAATACTGTTTTTTTATCAGATAAGTTTAAGTTTTTCATTAAGTCAACGTAATTCTTAGTTTTTGGAGCTTCAAAAGTGAAGTCTTCTAACACTGTAATTGCATTTTCTTTTGCTTTGTAAGTTAATGCTGATGCACGAGCTACAACCTTAGTTTTCTTATTTAATTTGAAAGAGTAATCGCGAGGACGAGGACCGAATGCGCGACCACCACCAATAAACAAAGGAGATTTCATTGAACCCGCACGAGCTCCACCAGTTCCTTTTTGTTTTTTTAGTTTTTTAGTCGTTCTTGAAATTTCAGCACGCTCTTTTGATTTGTGTGTTCCTTGACGTTGAGCAGCTAAATAATGCTTAACATCTAAATATATACTGTGATCACTTGGCTCTACACCATAAATCACATCTGCTAATTCTACTTTCTTAGCAGTCTTTTTTCCGCTTATGTTTAATACTTCTACTTGCATGATTACTTCTCGATTATAACGTAAGACCCTTTAGCACCCGGAACTGAACCTTTAATTAAAAGAACGTTCTTTTCTGCCATTATTTTTACAACAACTAGGTTTTGGATTTTCTTTCTATCTCCACCTGTTCTACCAGCCATACGCATACCTTTAAATACACGAGAAGGATCAGAAGACGCACCTAAAGAACCAGGAGCTCTAGAACGATCATGTTGACCGTGAGTTGAACCACCAACACCACCAAATCCATGACGTTTAACAACACCTTGAAAACCTTTTCCTTTAGAAGTTCCAACGATATCAACGAAGTCTCCTTCAGAGAAGATGTCAAGAGTTACAACATCACCTAAATTTTTTGTTTCCTCAAAAGAACGGAACTCAACAATTTTACGTTTTGGGGTTGTTTTTGCTAATTCAAAATGACCTTTCATAGCAGACGATGTGTGTTTTTCTTTCTTCTCATCGTAAGCTAACTGTAAAGCTGTGTAACCGTCTACTTCATTGGTTTTTACTTGCGTAACCACGCAAGGACCTGCTTCTATAACTGTGCATGGCACATACTTGCCATTGGCATCGAAGAAGCTAGTCATTCCTATTTTTTTACCAATAATTCCAGACATTTTACTTTTTATTTTTTGTTATTTACTTTTTTATTTTTTTGACGCTCAATTTCTTGTATTAAGAACAGAGGGTTAAACTTTGATTTCTACTTCTACTCCAGAAGGCAATTCTAATTTCATTAAAGCATCAACTGTTTTTGAAGAAGAACTGTAGATGTCTAATAAACGTTTGTATGCACATACTTGAAATTGCTCACGCGCTTTTTTGTTAACGTGTGGTGAACGTAAAACAGTGAAGATTCTTTTATTTGTAGGTAATGGAATTGGACCATTAACTACAGCTCCTGTCATTTTCACAGTTTTAACAATTTTCTCAGCGGATTTATCAACTAAGTTGTAATCGTAAGATTTTAATTTTATTCTAATTCTTTGGCTCATGTTATATTTATAATATGTTTATGCGTTTTCTTTTTTACCTTTTGCTTTTGCTATGACGTCAGCTGCAACGTTAGCAGGAGCATCAGCATAATGAGAAAATTCCATTGTTGATGTTGCGCGACCAGAAGTTAAAGTACGTAATTGAGTTACATAACCAAACATTTCTGATAAAGGAACTTTTGCTTTAATAACTTGAGAGTTATTTTTAGAGTCCATTCCTTCAATTTGTCCACGACGACGATTTAAGTCACCTACAACATCACCCATGTTTTGTTCTGGAGTTAACACTTCCACTTTCATGATAGGCTCCATTAAAACTGGTTTACATTTTCCTAATGCTTCACGGTAAGCCGAACGAGCACAAATTTCAAAAGATAATGAATCTGAATCGACTGCGTGGAATGAACCATCAATTAAACGTACTTTTAAGTTATCTAAAGGATATCCAGCTAATACACCATTTAACATAGATGCTTTGAATCCTTTTTCAACTGAAGGAATAAATTCACGAGGAATTGAACCACCAGTAATTTCATTAACAAATTGTAAATCTGATTTTGCTTTTTCTCTATCGAAGTCTGCATCAACAGGACCCAATACGATTTTAATATCAGCAAATTTACCACGACCACCAGTTTGTTTTTTGTATACTTCACGGTGTTCGTATGTTCCAGAGATAGACTCTTTATAAGATACTTGAGGCTCACCTTGATTTACTTCAACTTTAAACTCACGTTTTAAACGATCGATAATGATCTCTAAGTGTAACTCACCCATACCTGAGATAATAGTTTGACCAGAATCTTCATCAGTATGTACACGGAAAGTTGGATCTTCTTCAGCTAATTTATTTAAGCCCACTCCTAATCTGTCTAAGTCACCTTGAGTTTTAGGCTCAATAGCTAAACCAATAACTGGCTCAGGGAAATTCATTGCTTCTAATACAATTGGATGTTTTTCATCACATAATGTATCTCCAGTACGAATATCTTTAAATCCTACAGCAGCACCAATATCTCCAGCCTCTAAAAATTCAACTGGATTTTGTTTGTTTGCATGCATTTGAAAAATACGAGAGATACGCTCTTTGTTTCCTGAACGAGTGTTCAATACATAAGACCCTGCATCTAAACGACCAGAATATGCACGGAAGAAACACAAACGACCAACGAATGGATCAGTTGCGATTTTAAATGCTAATGCTGTAAATGGATCTTTAACATCTGGTCGACGAGTTACCTCTTCTCCAGTGTCAGGATTTGTACCTTTAGTTTCTGGTTTGTCCATCGGAGATGGCATTAATTCCATAACTAAATCCAACATAGTTTGCACACCTTTGTTTTTGAAAGATGAACCACAAACCATAGGAACAATTTTATTTGCAACGCAAGCCTTACGCAATGCGTCTAACACTTCTCTTTCAGTGATTGTTTCTGGAGCGTCAAAAAACTTCTCCATAATTTTATCATCAAATTCAGAAACTGCTTCTAACATTTTCTCTCTCCACTCAGTCGCTTCTTCTAATAAATCAGCAGGAATTGGAACTTCTTGGAAAGTCATTCCTTTATCGTGCTCATTCCAAACAATACCACGGAAGTTAATTAAATCAACTACCCCAATAAAGTTTTCTTCAGCTCCGATAGGAATTTGAAGAGGAACTGCATTACCACCTAAAATCTCGCGAGTTTGTTTAACTACTTTTAAGAAGTCAGCTCCTTGACGATCCATTTTATTAACGAATCCTAAACGAGTAACATTGTAGTTATCAGCTAAACGCCAGTTAGTTTCAGATTGAGGCTCAACACCATCAACTGCTGAAAATAAAAACACTAAACCATCTAATACACGTAATGAACGGTTCACTTCAACTGTAAAGTCAACGTGACCTGGTGTATCAATGATATTAATTTTATATTGGTTATCACGGTATTTCCAAAAACAAGTAGTTGCAGCAGAAGTAATTGTAATACCACGCTCTTGTTCTTGTGCCATCCAATCCATAGTAGCTGCACCTTCGTGAACTTCTCCGATTTTGTGATTAACACCTGTGTAGTAAAGAATACGCTCAGTTGTTGTTGTTTTACCAGCATCAATATGCGCAGCGATACCTATATTCCTTGTATATCTTAAGTCAGCCATTTCTAATTAGAATCTAAAGTGTGAAAATGCTTTGTTAGCCTCTGCCATTTTGTGAACGTCTTCTTTCTTTTTGAAAGCAGCTCCCTCTTCTTTAGAAGCAGAAACGATTTCTCCAGCTAATTTTTGAGCCATTGATTTTTCGTTACGTTTACGAGCATAAGTAATTAACCATTTAATAGCTAAAGCTAATTTTCTTTCTGGACGAACTTCAGAAGGAATTTGGAAGGTTGCTCCACCTACACGGCGAGAACGAACCTCAACTTGAGGAGTTACATTTCCTAATCCTTTTTTGAATACTTCTAATCCATCTTCGTTAGTACGTTTTGCAACGATCTCTAAACACTCATGGAATATTTTAGATGCGGTATTTTTCTTACCATCATACATTAAACTGTTTAAAAAACGAGTTACCAATATATCGTTATATATTGGATCTGGTAACAAGATTCTTTTTTTAGCGGTTGATTTTCTCATTTCTTGAAATCTACTTAAATTTTCTTAATATTATTTTTTCTTAGCGCCTTTCGCTGGAGCTGCAACAGCACCTGCTTTAGGACGCTTAGTTCCGTATTTTGAACGTTGTTGTTTTCTACCTTCAACACCCGCAGTATCTAAAGACCCACGAACGATATGATAACGAACACCTGGTAAATCCTTAACACGACCACCACGTACTAATACGATACTGTGTTCTTGCAAGTTATGACCTTCTCCAGGGATATAAGCAATAATTTCTTGCTTATTCGTTAAACGTACCTTCGCTACTTTACGCATAGCTGAGTTAGGTTTTTTAGGGGTTGTTGTGTACACACGTGTACAAACACCACGGCGTTGTGGACATGAATCCAAAGCGGCCGATTTACTTTTGTTAGGAGCTTTAAAGCGTCCTTTTCTTACTAATTGCTGTATAGTTGGCATGTTAACCTTGTTGTATTGCTTGTTTTTACTGTTATTTTAGTAACCTCATGTTTTTGAGGACGGCAAAGATATAATTATTTTTTTCATCAACAAAAAAATTGTTGAAAAATATTCAAGATATTTTGATTTTTTTTGTATGAATAGACTAATTACCATTATTTTCCGTCGAATCTTTTTATCATCTTGTCCCTTGAGGCCCATTTCAATAGACTTATTGAATTTTCAAGTAGTTATAGTTTAAGTGAATGTTTTATAAATAAAAATGGCAGGGATTTGTTTAATACAACAAATTCCTGCCATTTTTAATGTAATTTTTTACCTAAATAATGTAAGAGTACCGTGTTTTTCAATTTCTTTATTATCAAATCCGGTAGCTTTAACGAAGAAGAAATAAGTACCTTCAGGAACTTTAGCACCTTGCGTGGTAAAACCGTCCCAAGAAGCTTTAGGGCCAACAAATTCGTATAATTTTTCGCCCCAGCGATTAAATACTTGTAAAGAAATTTC
>CANFTW010000024.1 GCA_947450025.1 Bacteroidota bacterium
TTGCGACAGCTGTTTTTGTACAACTATTTGCATCTGTTACTGTGCAAGTATAATTACCTGCCGCTAATCCATTAGCTGTTGCTCCTGTGCCTCCGCTTGGTGCCCATGAATAAGTATATCCACCAGCTCCACCCGAAGCTGTTACATTAGCTGAACCATTAGAACCTCCATTACAAGCAACGTTAGTTATTGCTGTTGAAGTTACTAAAGCAGATGGTTGAGTAATTGTTACATTTTTTATACTTGTACAACTATTTGCGTCCGTCACCGTCGCAGTTTTTACACCTACTACCTGACCCGTTATAGCCGAAGTTGTTGCTCCTGTATTCCATAAATAAGTATAGCCGCCAACTCCACCAGAAGCTGTAATTGATGCAACGCCATTAGAACCTCCATTACAAGCAACATTAGTTACTGCTGTTGAAGTTACCAAAGCAGATGGTTGGGTGATCCTTGCGACAGCTGTTTTTGTACAACTATTCGCATCTGTTACTGTGCACGTATAATTACCTGCCAATAATCCAGTGGCTGTTGCTCCTGTGCCACCGCTTGGCGACCATGAATAGGCGTAAGGCGCTGTTCCACCCGAAGCTGTTACTGTGGCTGAACCTGTCGTTCCTCCATTACATAAGACGTTAGTCACCGCAGTAGCTGTTGCTAAGGCTGATGCTGGTTGAGTAATATTTACCGTTGCTGATGCTGTTGCCCCACAACTATTGTTGGTAATACAGGTGTAAGTACCCGCAGCTAAACCGGTGGCTGCAGCTGCATTGCCACCACTAGGTGACCATGTATAGGTAAATCCCGAACCACCGCTGGCACTCATGGTAGCAGAGCCAGTGCTTCCTCCATTACATAATACATTTGTTTTACCTGTTAAGCTAAGCGTTGGTGTAGGGCAGGGTGGTATTGCTGCACCAATGGTAATGTCTTCAAAAAATAAAATGCTATTACACGTAAAACTAGGAGCTGGAGAGAGCCTTACCTCGTCTACATTATTAAATGCTGTAGTTGATGTAAAAGTAACGACTGTTTCATTCAGCACACCAGTGCCCGATGGCGTTGTTGCATTTAATACAGCGCCAGGCACCGCTAACCCATTTTTATAGCCTGTAAATATCATTGGTTTTGAAGTTAAACTAGATGTACCAACACCCCAAGTAAGATTTTGTAAAGCAAATTCGCTTCCATCATCAGAACCAAAAGTAGCTTGCGTTAAAGTTCCAAATTGCATTAGATATTGCACCCTACCATCTCCACCTGTTGAATTAGTCCAACTAAAACCACAATTTGACGATGAAGATACTGACAATAACCAACCAGATAAGGTTGTTGTTTTTGTTGTAACGCAAGGTGAATTTGCTGAAATAACGGTAGTTGTGTTGGTAAAGAAAGTTGTCATGCCCAATGCAGGCTGCGCAACCGATAGGGTTGCTATAAACAAAGAAAAGAAAAGAAAAAGTAGTTTAATTGTTTTCATAATTTGTGATTGTGCATTTTAGAGTTTGTTAATAAAATAGTCATAAACGTTTATTCTATTGCTTATCAATGTGGATGTTTTAATTTTTTTGTTTTAGTATTTTTTATGAAAATCTATTTATAAATTGTTAGGTATGAGCAATTGAATTAATAACACCACCAAGCAAAATTCGAATAATTTAGACTTCATAAGTATTTATAGTATGACGTTAATTTAAAATATGTACTGTATTTTTTGTTTTATTGCGCTGGTTTAAAAGGCAAATTATATTTATTAAACAATTGATGAATGTTTTTTATGATTTATATCATACTATTATTGTCATTATTTTTTTGTAATAATAAATAAATAATTAATACGCGTTTTGGGTTTGGGACGAAAGTGCTTAGGTTAGGGCTGAAACCTATGAAGTTTGGGAAGTTGGTAATGGAAAGTGATGCTAAAACAATCGGTTTGGCTTAAAAGTATATTAGTAAGGCAAAATAAAACTTAAAATTGAGGAGAGGAAAACGTTATACTTGTTGTTACGCCAATAGTTTTAGTTTTTTTTCTGCTACATATTAGTGCGTTTTATTGATCAGCAAAGGCTGTTATGGGTTAATGCCCAATTTTTTAATAAGCTCGGCTTTATAGTCTTTTGAGAGCGGTATTGTTTCGGTATATATGATAATAGAATCCCCCATGATTTTATCAATATAATTAAGGTTTGCCACATACCTTCGGTGAATTTGCATTAAAAAATTTGCTGAGATTAATTGTAATAATTCGTGCATAGTTGTTCTAACCAATTGTGTTCTGAAATTTGTTAAATTTATTTTTACATAATTATGTTCAGTAGTCATATAAATAATTTCGTTGATGTTTACTTTACAAAAATGATAGCCATCCTTAACAAACAAAAAATCTTTTTTAGCAAACGTATCTGTATTGATTTGTTTTTGATTGCTGTTGGTATAATTAGCGAAGGCAATTTCTATAGCAGCAAATAATTCTTCCTTTTTAAATGGCTTAACGATATAAGCATTAGGCTTAACTTTTTTGGCACGTTCAATAGTTGTCACATCACTGTTTGATGTTAAAAATATAAATGGCAGTTGGTATAATTCATTTACTTTCTCAGCAATATCAATCCCGTCTTTTTTTCCTGATAGATGAATATCAATTAATAGTAAATCAGGCTTTTCGTTTTCAATCATTTCTAACGCTTCAGAATAATTGATGGCTGCACCACAATGTTTGTAGCCCAATTCTTCCAATGTATAAATAATGGTGCGCGCAATAATAAGCTCATCTTCTATTACGCCAATTTTAAGTGTCATCATAATCTAATCTTGTTTTTTTCGTTCATCAATATCGGTAAAATTTATGGTAAAAAAAGCACCCTTTTTGTTCTCGTAAATTATAGTTCCTTTTATTTGGCGGGAAAGGTCTTTAATCAATTGCATTCCCATAGATGTAGTCTTATTTAAATTAAAATCGACAGGTAAGCCAGGACCATTGTCATAATACTGTAATTCATAACGGCCTTCACTAATCAATTTTATAGTAATTGAAATTGATAAATTTGGATTGTTTATACTAGCATACTTGCAAGAATTTGTAATTAACTCGTTTAATATTAATCCTAATGGCACTGTGGTATCAATATCTAGATACATTTTTTCTGGTATAGCAATAGTAGCTTCTGTCATTTTCTGCCCACTTAAAAGTGCACTAGCTATTTGGTTATACAAATCATTCACAAATATCCTAAGATCAATATGACTCATATCTTCAAACTCATATAAATTTTTATGAATCAGAGCAATACTATGTATTCGGTTTATACTTTCATTAAGTAAAGCACTCTCATTAGCACTTGCTTTTTTGTTTTGAATTTCGAGTAAACCTGAAATAATTTGTAAATTATTTTTTACTCGGTGGTGTATCTCTTTTAAATGAACTTCTTTTTCTTTAAGCAAGTCTTTAAGTTGTTCAGTTCGTTTTGCTACCGATTTTTCTAAATAATCTTTGTCTTTTAAAAGTTTGCGAGTTCTATATTTTACAAAAGCGATGATGCCTATTAGGATAAGAACACAAGATAAAATGATAAACCATGTTTGAAGGTAAATTGGAGGAACCACTTCTATTGGAATTTTAAGCGTATTATTCTGCCATGTTCCATCTTTTAATTGCGATTTTATTTCAAGGATATGCGTTCCATATGGAAGACTTCCAATGCTGATACTGTTATTATTGGTATAAATCCATTCATCTTGAACGCCATTAATTTTATAAGCATACTGTTTTTTCCAAGTTTGGTAGTCCAACAAAGCAAATTCAATTTTTATAAACTTATCATTGGGCTTCCATATAATTTTTTGATTTGAATTGTTTGCAAACCATGGGACTTCAGTTTCTTTGTCATTTGAGTATTTTGTGATGTTAATGATATGAAGTGGAATATTTTGTTTATCATTTTTGAGAATAAAACTTTTTGGATCAAATCCAACAACACCATTCATACCTCCAAAATAAATCCAACCATCTTTTGATTTGAATGATGATGTTCGATTAAATTCATGATGAGGGAGTCCATCTTCGGTTGTATACAAGTTAATTTGGTTGTTTTTTTTATTAAATTTCATGATACCATCATCAGTACTAATCCATAAATTATTCATATCATCTTCTTCAATGCGATAAAGAATCATAGAGGGCAAACCATCATTCAGGGTATATAAGCGTGTTTTTTTAGGATCACTATTATTATTCCAATCCCACTGAATCAAGCCATCTCCATTGGAGGCAATCCACAAACAGTTATGTTTATCTTCATGGATATCAAGGATAGACGATATTGGTAAATACTTGTTTTTATCTTTGCTAAGAGGCCCAAAATAATTGGTTATTTGTCCATTTTGAATGATATAAATACCGTTTTCAGCCACAGCAGCAATACCTTTTGATGTTTTTACAATTCTATAAACTTCGTTTATTGATGGAATTTTTTCTGATTTTTTTTGGAGCGACCATTTCTTTTGGTTAAAGCGATTATAAGCAAAAATAGATTGAGAGGTTCCTACATATAAAATGGAATCAGAATACTGAAACACACAGGTTGAAAACACCTTTTCTGAAGTTACCTCATTTACAAGGCGAATACGATTTAGCGTCACTTTGTCAAATTCAAATAAACCACTTCCAAATGCATAGAGATTATTATTAATGCCAATAATGGCCCAGGCAGGAGCGAAGAGTGTTTGTTCTAAGTTTTTTTTAGAGGAAAACATGGAGGCCATAACATTTGCAAAAACGGTCTTCTGCCCATTGTTATCGATATCCACATAAATACCTCTTGCTTGTGGCCATGGATATATATTTTGCTGTGTATTTGTAAAATAGGAATAAAAATGATTTCTCTGATATTTTATCTTATAAACACCTTGGGGCATACAAATCCATAGGTTTCCTAATGCATCTTTAAAAAAATAATTAATACGTCCTTCATCTCCCTCAAAAAGATCAGAACTATTCAGCAATTTTATCGATAGCTCACCCTCAATATAATAGAGTCCATGTTTTTTTGAATAAATTAGTTTTGCTTTTTCCTCTGGCATAATGTATATGCGTGAGTTTAGTCCAATGTTTAGCTTTTTGTTTATCGAATCATTTCCGATAAACTTATCAGCTCCATATACTTTATCTTTGTCGATATACTGATAAATCCACTTATTTTTTTTAATCACCTTTGAAGATGGCATTATTTTTTTGTATGGAGTCGTTTTAAAGGTGCTGACGTCAAACACATCTACTTTACCAATCGAAACATTGGGTGCCCATCGCAAGCCGTGCTGTATAATTAAACGATTTTCCCCATCGACAAACAAATTGGAAATGATGTTAGATGAGAGTCCATCCTTTGTGGTAAATAGTATGATGTTTTTTCCATCATAGCGATTCAACCCAAATTTTGTTCCAAACCAAATGAATCCATTTTGATCTTGTGCAACACAATACACTTCCCTAGATGCAAGGCCATCTTTAGTAGAAATAAATTGTTTTTCGATGGTATAGGTGTTTATTCTGTCATCTTGGTTTGATTGAGCTAAACACTTGTAACTAATTACGCATAATAACAAAAATATACCAAGATGAAATTTACTCATGTATTATTATTTTACGCACTATCATTAAAACTTTTTAATTAAAAATTGAATGTAGTTAATTTGTTTTAATTTTTAGGAAGATTATCCCAAATTCTTGTAGCCTATGTTAGTTTTTTATTTAGGAATTACATATTGAAACGAAGTTTGATTAATATGCAATAAGAAATATACTTTTATTTTCATTAACTGGTAATTTTATGAAACAGGATTTTATCGAAGTTTGAAAGTTTTTTAAAAAATGATTTTGGACCCAGATTATTAAAAATCACCATGGTGGTTAAGTATTTATTAAAAAGTATTTTTTTTGGCAATGGCAACATTTATAAATTTTCATTTGCAGTTTCCCAAACGACAGGATTTTATGGATTGTAATAAAAAAGCCTTTATCTTTTATCAATATTAATTCTTCATGACAGCTACCGCAGGTTATGCCAATCGTATTTTGCTTAATAATTATTTTATCTAAATCTATTATTGCCATATAATAGGCAATGATATACATTTATTTAATAAGGATTTTTGGTTTGTGCTGAAAGTCTTTAAGTTAGGGCTGAAACCTATGAAGTTTGGGAAGTTTTCGATTCAAGCACATTTAGATGTCGGTCTAAAAACAAAAAAACACACTATTGTGCTACTTTTTTATTTATCCCTAACTGGCGCCGGATTGCTGCTCGCACAGCCGCCCGTTCAGATTCGTCTTGATATTACAAAAGTCATCTCCGCTATCGCGGTTCTGTTTTTTGTTTTTCTAAACCCATTCAAGCAAGTTTGATGGGTTTAGAAAAACAAAAAGGCCAATGCGTTGCATTGACCTTTTGTACTTATCTGTACCCTACGGATTTGAATTATCGAACCTAATTAATGATTTTCAATCACTTAGAACCCTAATGAATTCTCGTAACTGGAAATCGGTTTTTTAGAACTCAATAATCTATGGAATACTCATCCTTTAATTTCGATTCAAAGATGTTATTTTAAGCCGAAATAGCCTCGCTTCTTTTGGGAGGTTTTAAATAAACTAGCGAACTATATAAAATGAATCTTTATATTCTTCTTTTGATGATACATTTAATTCTTAATGTAATTTCTATTGTCATCAAAAACAGCATTAAACTGTTTTTTTTATTTTTTCCATTTCATCTTTATTCCTTCCTTTGCCTGCGACATCCCTGATTTTTGAAGCTTCAGATCACTTATAACCTCCGAAGAATTATGAGTAATTTGAATTCATTTTAACATGTTTTTTAGTTTGTAGGAGCCGGTACATTTAGGTATTCGTTATCATCCTTACCTTTTTTAAATTCCATTTTACCAAATTTATATGTAAAACTTATGCCAAAAGAACGATAAGGTAATGAACGAAGATAATAGGATGTATAGTTACTTGTTATTGTCGTTGTTTCCTGTTTAATGTATTTATTAAACGGATTTGTTGCTGTTAAACCAAGGCTGGCTTTTTTATTCAGGAATTGTTTTCTGAAAGCAAAAGTATAAGTGATCGATTTAGGGTTTTTACCTTGGATATTCATAGCAGCAGAGTTATAGTTTCCAAATGCTTCTACAACAAGATCTTTAGGTAATTGATAAGTAAGGTTAAGATTAAATCTGTAACGCATCCCCATGTTTAAATTGCCAACATACAGTGTGCTGACTATATACCTGTTTGTTGCCATGAAGTTTCCTCGGACCGTCAGTTTTTTTGTTACCGGAAAAGAGCCAGTAATTATTCCTCCTGAATTATACTCTTTCCCGATATTCCGTCTTGTACTTATAGAAACATTGGTATATACTGAATCATTAATGGTGAATGCTGGGTAGAAAGTGGTAATTTGTTTAAGATCCTGACTATTGATTCTTTCAACAAGTGCTATATAAATATTACCACCGTTTTCAAAATTTTTACTATAGCCTAATTCGGTATTATCGCCAATCTCTGGCTTTAAGGTCGGATTACCAGTTGTTATATTTCTCGGATCGCTTAAATTCATAAAAGGATTCAATTCAGTGTATTCAGGCCTTTCAATACGTCTTGAATAAGCAATTTTAAGTGTCTGATCCTTTTTAAATTTATGTGATAAAATCAAAGAAGGAACTACAATATCATAAGAGGGGATATGCGTATTAGGGAAATCTATTTTTATGTCCGTACGCTCTGCCCTGATTCCGGCTCTTACATTGAGCCATTTAAATAATTTGAAAGTAGAAGAAATATACCCTGCATAAATAGCCATGTCATAATTTAAATGATAGGATTGTAAAGGATCTTGTACATAATCATTGCTAGTTGTATTTAAAAAACTCACATCCGAAGCAGCCTGAATATGCTGTCGAATTGTTTTTGCTCCTAACTCAATCACAACATCATTCTTAATGGGATGTATATAATCGAGAGAAAGATTGGTTTGATTATCTGTACCGGGATTATTGCCTGATAATCCTACAAATGGTTCATTGCTTCCATTAATTGTTTGAGTTTGTATATAATTATTTTTAGGCTTTCCGTAACTCGATGAATAAGATACTTCCAATTCCTGTCCTTCTTTTTTAAAGCTCTTTTTGTAATTCAAGTTCCAATCAATAGATTCCATAAATGCATTATTGTCCGACTTCCGGTAGCTAGAAATATCTTGTATAATAACCGATGAATTATCTCGCAAAATTTGTTCTTGGTTGATCAGACTTTTATTTTGGTTCACAAACTGATTGTAAGCCACAGAACCTGTAATGCTATTTCTTTTATTAAGGTTCCACTCAAAACCCGCTCCAGATATAAACCCTTGTCTTCGAACGTCTGTGTATCCATCCTGTAATAATTGGCTGATAGTTTGACCGGCGGTATCGTTTGAAAATCTTCTTTGTGAATTAGGCGTATGTGAATTTAGTTGGGCATTCCCACTAAAAAACACATTAGCTCCAAAATTATTATTGCGAAAATTAAGATTGAATGCCCCAGTTTCAAATCGTGTTCCGGCAGATAGATTGATATTGCCATTGATGCCTTTTACTTTGTTTTGTTTCAAAATAATATTTATGATGCCGCCTGTACCTTGTGCATCGTATTTCGCACCTGGGCTTGTAATAGCTTCAATACTTTTGATCTGACTGGCAGGAATAGAAGCTAAAGCATCTGCTAAACTATTACCAAACATACTGGATGGCTTACCGTTTATTAAGAACCGAATATTGCCATTTCCCTGCAATTCAACATTTCCGTCCACATCAACTGATACTTGAGGTACTTTTTTCAGTACATCAATTGCCGCCCCACCTTGCGATGTTACATCATTCACAACGTTGTAAACAACCTTATCAATTTTGTTTTCAATAACAGGGGTTTTAGAAACGACAATAACTTCCTGTAAATTTATTTGATTATTAATAAGTAATATATCTCCTAAGTAAGCAGAAGAATTTGCTTTGCTAACTTCAATGCTGCTTTTTGTACCATTTTTGTAACCTATGTAATAAACAACAATTTTGTATGTACCATATGGGATATTATCCATTGAAAAAAGACCTTTATCATTGCTGGTTGTTCCATTAACTTCTTTATTATTCTCCTCTAAAATTAGCCCAATACTAGCATAATCAATAGGTTTGCCAGAAAGGGAATCAACCACTCGCCCTGATATAAGTCCTTGTGCATTAGATTGCAATGTTAAAATTACAAATAACAAGATTAAATGATGTTTCGGGTATAATTTGAAAGAATATAAAGTGCTTATTATTTTTTGCATAAATCAATGACTACAAACAAATGTAAAATATAAATCTAAAGATATTCTTAAGTTAAGGACTAAAAGGGAACGAAACGAAATAAAAAAGCCCCCTTTTAGGGAGGCTTTAACTAAACTAACAAACTTTGAAAAAAAATTAATCCTTAGCTGTGGTAGGCTCTGATTTTTTTACAAAGTTGCCTTTATCATCGAATATAACATCAAAATGTTCCTTTCCTTTCGTCATTTCCGCTTCAAACATAACTTTTCCTGTTGCGTCTGTAATTTTAGCCGCTTCGGATAATTTATATCCCACAAAGGTTTTAGTGCAATAATCAACTGCTGTTTTTGGTAATTCAGTTGATTTAATTTCTTGCTCTAATTCTTTAAAAGTTCCATTTGCGCCAAATACAGCAGAAGACTCAACTTTGTTTAAATCAAATTCAGCTTCAAAATCAGCTCCTTCTTTTTCCCATACCTTCACTTTTGATCCGGGATACTTTTTAGCAAAGCCGTCTTTAACATTTGCAGGAACTTCTGCCTCTTTTAAGTGTTGTGCATTTGCGTAAATAAACCCGAAGCATAATGCGATTGTTGCGATTGTTGTTTTCATTTTATTTGTTTTTTATTTGTTTATATTTTCTATTGCAAAACTAAAACAAGAATCTAAAGCAAATCTTAAGTAGTTGTCTATTTTGAATTATTATTATTAATTTGGGCAGTTATCGACAATTACATGTGCTTTAAATAATGTGTTTACCTTTTAATAGCTTCTATATTGAACGTTATTCTATTAATTAGTCGAAGGTCTTGCCCCCTTCTAATTAACGTAGCGAACGAGATTTAATTCTAAAGTTGAAAGTAGTTTATAGTTTAACTTTTAGAACAAACCTGCCTTAGAACTCAAAATTTCTCTTATGTGAATTATGTAACTTATTATATGATTTACATAAAACAAGTATTTACAATGTGGCTTAATTTTGTAACATTAAATTGAATTAACAATTAAATTGCGGTTAGATTAATCTTTCAAATAGATTCTTTTTTGTTAAGCATTTTAACCTGATTTGAATCAAGTGTTGTTCTGACCTTTGTCATCTTTTCAATGAGCATATTAGAAGAAATTTGTTCTGATATTAATAAACACAAAATGAAAACTATATTATTAATTTTTATATCTTCTCTTGCTGTTGCACAAAATGGAAAGAGTGGTGTTTATATAACCTTCAATGATTATTTAAGCAATAAACTCACTTATGAAATTAATTGTAAAACTGATAAGGAAACTTTTAGTTTGAATGAATTTCTAAATGAGAATCATATTACTGTTATACATAATAAACAAAGAGTAAAACTTTGTAAGGATAGTATTTACGGTTTCGTATCCTGTAATGACCCTCTTATTAGATTTCAGGAAAAAACACATTTTTATCTTGCAGAAAAGGGTAAGTTGTGGATCTTTTATAAGATAGTGGATGCGTTTCCGAAAAAGGAGTATAAACCAGAGAACCCTTATCATTATTATACCGCAAAGGAATATTATTACTCATTAGTAGGTGACGGAAAGTTAATTGCACTAACCATTGAAAATTTAAAGTTGTCTTTTTCAAATAGCCCCAAAATAAATTCAAATTTGGATATTAAGTTCAAAAATGAAAATATCGCAGACTACGATTCAATTCACAAAGTATTTAAAGTGAATTATTTCCTTGAAAATTCAGCGAAATAAAATTTGAGACTATTCTACTACTAGTATAACAAATGAATTAGGCTTAATTAAAGGTCGAGGTCTTGGATTTTCTTTTTGTTACAGGAGGTGTTTCTCCATACTCAGCAGTTGGAAGAAAAAGTTGGTGGGTTGTTTTACTAAGTGCAATTGTCCTAGCCCCTTTTTGAGTAGTTATTGTTTCCAATACACTATATTTATTTTCATTTTCTTGTTTTATAACCGTAATAGTACCTTCGCCATTTGAAGTAAAAATTCGCTTTTTAACTTCATCAAAAGCAACGCCATCACATCCTTCACCAATTGGAACTGTCGCAACAACTTTTCCGTCCTCGGTATTTATCACTACCATCATATTATTTCCGCAAACTGAAAACAAGCGATTATTTTTATTGTCAAGCGCGAGTCCTGTTGGTTCCTCGCCTGGGGCAATTGACCAATTCTTTTCAACTTTTAATGTCGTTGCATTTACAAGCGTGATACTGTTTTTGTCCTCAATATTTACATAAATATTACCTTTACCATCAGTAACCGAAAATTCCGGTTTCCCTTCCAGTTTAATAGTTTCAACAACTTTGTTCGTATTCGCATCTATAACTGTTGCATTATCAGTTCTGCCGTTGTAAACAAAAACTTTATGAGAAAATTCATCATATAAAATTGCATCGGGATTAACTCCTGTTACTTTTATTTTTGTGATTACTTCCAACGTTTTTAAATTAAATACTGTAACTGAAGTGTCTTTTCCATTACTAATAAATCCTTTATTCAAATCATTGGCTATTGTGATTCCATGTACTCCCTTAGTGTCAGCAATTGTAGATAGTAATGTTCCACTTTTTATATCCAAGACCTGTGTTGCCGTTCCATGAGAAATAAATAATCGCTGAGTTGGTTCATCAACAATTAAATAATCCCAACCACCCTCAACTCCGGTATTGATTCTTTTAGATATTTTATATTCTGAAGTAGTTGTTTGAGCAAAAAAAATTAGTTGTAGTAAATACTATTGCAACCAATAAGATTATTTTTTTCATTTTATTTATTGTTTTACGTTTTTATAAATTACTCGCATTAAACTTGGGAAGACTAATAATAACATTGGTAAGCCCGCCATAAATCCACCAATTACTGCAACTGCTAAAGGCTGTTGCATTTGCGCCCCTAATCCAATCCCCATAGCTAAAGGCATAAGTGCCAATATTGCTCCGATGGCGGTCATTAATTTAGGGCGAATCCTTAATGCTATTGCATAATTAATGGACTGATCTACATCACCACTAATTTTAAAATTAGCTTTAAACTGATTTACAGTAAAAATAGCATTCTCTGCAATAATGCCGACTATCATTATTATTCCTGTATAACTACTCACGTTTAAAGGAATGCCAACTAAGTATAATGCGATAATACAACCGCTAATACCCATTATGGAGATAAATAGAATTAATATTGAGATTAACCACTCCCTAAATAGAAACATTAATACTGCAAAAACTAGCAAGGTTGCCATTGCTAGAATTAATAATAATTCTGCAAAAGATTTTTGCTGCTCAGAATAAGCTCCTCCATAAACAATAGTGTAACCGTGAGGGAGCGGCAACTCAACTTTTAGTTTTGCTTTTATTTCTTGAATGGCACTTCCTAAATCTCTATTATCTAAGCGAGCAGTAACTGCAATAACTGATTTTAAATCTTCTCTTCTTTGCTCAACTTCTCCGGGGATAATTTTTACGTCGCAGAAAAATGACAATGGTCGTGTGGTTCCGTCAGGAAGAAATATGAGTTTACGTTTTAAATTTTCTAAATCATTATCTTCATAATTTGTAAAACGCATTAATATTCTTCTCATTTGCTCACCATCTTGCAGCTGTCCTACTTGAATTCCTCCAGTCATTGCAGCTTGAGCAGGAGAAGGCATTGGCATGTTAGAATTCATTCCTAACGGAACGCCACCTGTATATGCTGACAATTGAGTTTGAAAATCGGTTAATGCTATTTTATATTGATTTAATTTTTCCTGATTAGGAATAAATATTAATGATGGACCAGCGGTTACCATTCCATTGTTTACATCGGCAATGCCTTTAATTTGTTGCAGAATTGGCTCTGCTTTTGAGGATAGCTCACGTAATACTGCATAATCATCGCCAAATATTTTAATTTCGATGGGTTTCGAGGTACTCATTAAATCACCTAATAAATCTGAAATTCGTTGCCCAAATGAAATATCCATAACAGGAACCGAAGCCCCAATTTCGTTCCTTAAATCTGAAATAACTTCAAAGGTATTTTTCTTTCTATCTTTTTTTAATTGAATTAAATAATCACCTTCTGTCGGCTGAACAGATCTAAAGGACATCGCTGTTCCTGTTCGCCTCGAGTAAGTTTCAATATCAGGATGTTTCAAAATTATTTTTTCCATCTCTCTGCACAGCCTATCCGTTTCTTCTAATGATGTTCCCGGTGGTGAAAAGTAATCTAATACAATTGAACCTTCATCTAAATCTGGTAAGAAGCCTGTTTCCAATTTCCCTGAAGCCGTCCAAGCCGAAATAGCAAGCACGATAACAAATAGAAAAGCAATCGCTGGTTTTTTAAAGAACCAAGTGAGCCAGCGTAATTTTTTCACCGCTAGGTCAGCATCATGATGATGTGGTTTAAGTGATGCCTTGTAGCCAATAATTAAATGGAATACAGGTAACAATAACCAAGTAACTAAAAATGAAGTAATCATTGTTATTTGCATGGTGTCAGATAGTTCTTTAAAAAAAGAGCCCGCTAAACCACTCATTAATCGGAAAGGAAAATGAATAACTATTGTGGCTAATGATGATCCGACCATAGCTGGAAACAAACCTTTTATTGATTCTTTGACAATGGTATACTTATTTTTTTCTGGGTGATCTTCATGCCCACGATAAATTTGTTCTATAATAACAATGGCATCGTCAATTATCAAGCCTATTGATGCAGCAATAGCTCCTAACGACATTATATTAATCGTTATGCCAACAATGTTCAAGATCAACATGGTGAACGCAAGTGTTACCGGAATAGTCAGCATTACTACTAAACTTGCCCTCCATGAACGAAGGAAAAGAATCATTACTATTATGGCTAAGAACAAACCTTCATAAATCGTTTCAATCACACTACTAATACTATCACCAACAAAAGCACTTTGATTATAATAAGATTTTAGAACATAACCTTTTGGTAGTAATTTTCTGATTTCATCAGCTTTGCTCTCTGCGTCTTTAGAAAAATCAAGTAGGTTAACTCCTGATTGTTTCACCAAATCAATTAAAACTGCACTTCCGCCATTTGAATTTATTTTAATGAACTCTTGTTGCTCTTGTATTTCAACCTTTGCAACATCTTTTAGTCTAATAATTCTGTTACCGTCATTTTTTAAAATAACATTTTCTAATTCGTCAATATCATTTACACGAGTATCGGTAAGATTTAAATACAATCGTTTATAATCGGACATATAACCGTTTGATAATACGAAATTGTTATTATTAAAAACATTTATTAAAGTATTTGGTGATAAGCCTAAAGAAGATAATTTTATAGCATCAGGAATAACAACATATTCTTTTGCTTTACCTCCTCTAACAATAACATTTGATATTCCATTTATTTGTGATAATAAAGGGCGCAACATCAAATTTGCCTCATCGCGCAATGCAACTTGACTGTGGGTTTTGCTTTCTAAAGTTAATCCATAAACGGGAAATACAGACTGGTTCATCGCTTCTGAGGTAACGTTTACACCCGGAGGCAAAAAGTTTTTAATTTCATTGATTCTACTTTCTAACTGTGCTTTTGAATTATATATATCTACACCCCATTCAAAAAACACATCAATTGTTGTTGCTCCTCTGCTTGTATTTGTTTTTACTATTGTTACTCCCTTTACTTTCTTTACAGCACTTTCTAATGGTTTAGTAACAGTAATCATCATTTTATCGATGGGCAATTGACCTGCATCGGCAATTACTGTAATACGAGGAAACAGAACTTCAGGAAATAAATTGGTTTGCATTCGAGTATATGAAAATATACCTGCCATAAGCAACAGTAAGCCAATAAATAAAATTGGTTTTGAAAATATTTTAAAATAATTATTCTCTTGGTTCATATCGCTTATTGTTTTCCAACTACAATTTTAACTAATGCGGTATCAGCCAAGCCATAATTACCGCTACTAATTATTCTATCATTTGGCTCAAATTGAGGAGAAATTACTTCACTACTAATTGTATTTTTATTTCCTATTATTATAGGAATCTTTATAGCTGTACTATCATTAATTAATTTCATCACCCAAAACTCTTTCATCATTTCATCACTCAGGATGCAAGTTTTTGGAAGAATCTGTTTATTACTTGTAGATCCTTTAACTATACTTACTTTAACGATCATGTTTTCAGGAAGAAATAAATTTTCTTTGACCTTTGCCAATATAGTTTGTGTTTGAGCCAATGCATTCATTGCAGTTAAAGATTTTATGAACTCTGCGCTATGAGTAGTATTATCAGGTAACTGAATAACACATGTCTTTCCGGGTTTTGCGAATGACGTGAATTCGTAAGGAACATTTACTTGAAATGCTAAATCGCTACTTTCCGCAATGGTGCATAGCTGCGTGCCTTCCAACACATAATCGCCAGGTTGTTGCTTATCCAAAGTGCTAATAATGCCACTTGCTGATGCTCTAATTTTAATTAAACCAAAGTTGACTAAAGAAGTATCCAGTTTAGACATGTTACTACCCAATGCTCTTCTTTCTTTTGATTCGAGTTCGAATAAAACATCTCCTTTATTAATTGCATCACCCAGCTTCACTCTTACATTCGTTATAAAAGCTGGTATAGAGGCTGTAACAACATTTCTTTTAAGATAAACTGTCGTAGCCGACAAAACGAGTTCATCATCAACTGTTCCATATTTAATTGCAACAACTTCGATAATTGATTTTGGATTTAGAATTTCCGTCTCGTCTAACTCTTTTGGAGCTGTTTTACAGCTAATTAAAAAGACAACACTAAACAGTATAGGTATATATATTAATTTTTTCATAATAGGCGTTTTACCAATTCCAATAATTATATGCGTTGATTAATGATTGTTTTTGAGAAGATAGAATAGTATTGTCCCTTTGCATAGTAGCCATGTTTTTAAGAACCATTACATAATTAATAATAGACAGCTGTCCAGTTAGGATTTCTTTTTTATATAAATTTAATAGTGTGCCATATTCCTTTAACTGTTGCTCCGCTATATTAATGCGGCTTGTATATGACTGCAATTCGTTTAGTATCTTTGTTTTGCGCATATTATTTTGAGTAACAAAATTTTCCTTGTAAAAGGAAACGGATTTGAGTAAAATATCTGTTTTGTTGCGATTAATATTTTTTTGCTTTCCATCGAAAAAATTATACGCAAAACTTAAGCCTGCATTAAAACCAAAACGATTTGGAATGGTAGGTGCGTAAACTGCATTAAGCCCTGTATTGGCAATTAAATTTACTTGCGGTTTATATTTTAGTTCTAAAATATTTTTTGAAGTAACTAAATTCATACTGTCAAGACGATATTTTTCATTAAATAATGAATTATCTGTGTTTGACGTTAGTTTAAGATCTAATTCACTTAAAATAACAAATGTGGTATCCTTAATCCCACATATTATTTTCAAATCCATTAAATCTCTTTTGTAATTGGCTTGAAATGATGTTTGTTGAAAGAGGAAATTTTGATACTCAATATTTAATAAACTTAAATCAGATTGTTTATATACGCTTGCTTCAACTAGTTTTTTAATTATTTCCTTTTGTTCAGAAAGAATATTCAACATTGAATTTGTGTAATCAGTTTGTCTTAGCCCCTGCAAACAAAGAATATATTGATCCGTTACAATCTTTTCAATATCGTGGCTAGAAAGTTTCACATTGTTTTGATTTATCTGAGAAATTACATCTATTTGATTAGTGGCTGTCTTAAGCTTTTGGCTATTAAAAAGGGGTTGTGTTACATTTAGAAGTGCTTGGTATTGCCCGCCATTCGCAGCTGCAAAATCATATCCTAGATATTTATCTGCCCCCGATGAGTTAGTTTCAAATTTGGCTTGATTATTATCCAAATTAATGATTGGGGAGAATATGTAATTCGCTGTTACACCAACTTGTGGTTTGGTATAAAACGCCCTTAATCTTTCAGCCTCTAATTGATTTACCTTTGTTTGATTTTGATTGTCGTTTATTAACGGGCTATTTTGCTTAGCTGCATTAATATAATAATTCAGATCCGTTTGAGAATAGAGAAAATTACTTCCAAAAGTAACTAGTAATATAAATAAGATTAATTTTTTCATTCTTTTTGTAATATAAAGATATGTAGCAATTCTAAAGGAAATCTTTAGATAAATTGAATACTAAATATGTGAAGTAAATCATTGTAACCATAGGAAATAGAATAGCCGTGGCTGTCAATAATACTTTTAACTATAGACAGACCGAGTCCTAAAGAATCCTTAGAGGAATCGTTTTTCTTAAAACGCACATATAAATCCTCCTGATTTATTGTCAATGGTTCACCACTATTCGATATAAGCAAAGTTTTTCCTTTTATAGTTACGCTTATTTTCCCTCCTTCTTTATTGTGTCGTATTGCGTTTTGAAGCAGATTTGAAACTAAAACATCAGCCAGTATTGGGTTAATTTCAATCTTTAGTTCCTTCGATAAATCAGATTTAAGTTCAATGTTTTTTGCCTCAATTAAATCTGCATAATTATTTAAAGTTTTTGTGATTACATCTTTCAAATTTACAGTTTCATATTTTTGAAATTGATTATTTTCTATTTTAGTCAATAGAATAAGCGTTTTGTTAAGTGCGCTTAATTTTCTTAAGGTATTCTCAATAGTTTGTAGTTGATTCATCTCCTCCTCTTTCAAATTGGGCGACTGCATCATTAATGAAACAGTTGCTTTTACAACTGCTAAAGGTGTTTGCATTTCGTGAGATGCGTTTTCAGTAAATTCTTTTTGCAATTTAAAATCCGAATATATTTTTTCGGTCATTTTATTTAAAGCATTGTTCAGTTGGTCAAACTCAGCAGTTGAAGCTGGTTCAAAAATATACGGCTCATGTTTTTTTACATCATAGTTATTCAGTCCTGCAAGCGTTTTGTAAAATGGTTTCCAAAGTGTTTTCGATAACAACCAATTAACAATAAAAAAGGCAACTACTAAAAAGCCAATTATTAAAGCGAATGCCGACAATAGTCCTTCAATTAATTCATCCTCTTCAAAAGTTGGCTTAGCTATTTTAATTAAATAATTTTGATTATCTAATTTGTAATAACTCTTTAGAAACCGATAATTTACCTCTTCCATTTCTGCTTTATCAAAAATAAGCGAATCGGAAAAAGAAACACCAGTATTTGATTTATTAATTGGCGTTGTGAATGAAAGGCTATCTGCACTTAGATAAATTATTTGATTCTTTTGAATTGATTTTAATACATTTTCAACATTGTTTTTTTCTCTTAACAGCGTTTCATCTGTCCCATCTCTAACCTCATTTCTAATCAAAACGTAAGATAGCAAGCCCGCTATTATTAGTAGTGGAAGACTTATCAGTAGATAATATAAAATCGTTTTACTTATTAATTTCATTAGCTTATTTTAAAATTGTATCCTATTCCATATATTGTTTGCACATAATCAGCACATCCTTTTTCTGCCATTTTCTTTCTAAGATTTCTCAAATGCACATAGATAAAATCGTGGCTATCCATTTGGTCGCTGTCGTCACCCCACAAATGCTCGGCAATTGAATTTTTTGATACTACTCGGTTTTTATTTGAGATAAAGAATAGAAGTAAATCGTATTCTTTTGCAGTCAAAGCAACTTGTTCATTATTTACTTTAACAATTCGCTCATCGGTGATAATTGTTATTTCATTTACAACAATGGCTTTGTTGCCATCAAAATTTCGTCTCCTAATAAGTGCCTTAATTCGTGAATTCAGTTCTGCTAAATTGAAGGGCTTAGCCAAATAGTCGTCTGCCCCTAAATCAAGCCCGTTAATTTTATCGTCAGATGAATTTTTAGCTGAAATTATTATAATTCCGGCTTTCGAATTGTTTTCTTTCAACAGTTTTACAATATCTAAACCGTTCCCTTTAGGTAGTGTTATATCAACCAAAACACAATCGTAATCGTAAACCCCTGCCTTTTCCGATGCTTTTACAAAATCTGATGCTGATTCAACTATATACCCTTCTTGGTGTAAATATTGTTTAATTGACTTTCGTAAATCGGGATCGTCTTCTATTAGGAGAATTTTCATCCCTCAAATCTCGACAATAATTCTAAAGGAATTCTATACTCGTTCACATCTTCTCCTTTATGCTTGAATTCACATCTTCCCACTTATAAATAACCAGTCCACGAATGCGTGAACATGGGCAAAACATGAACAATTTGGTCATCTCAAAAATGTTCACTATATTTGTTTGTTCACGAATGCGTGAACTAATTTAAAGAGGTGAACATGAAAGAACACAACACTGCAATTATGGCTTTGGAAAACCTCCAAAGAACTGCCCAAATAAAGGGCAAGTGGAAGCCAATTGCCTTAAATAGAGCCGACAACGGAGTGGATGGGCAAATTGAGTTTACGCTTGACGAAACTCTCATAAAACTAAACGCAGAGGTTAAAAACAACCTGCGCACAATCAACCTTCCTCTGATTTATAAATTAGCAAAAGATCATGCTCCACTCATCATTATTGCAGATCAAATTTTTCCGAAAATAAAAGAAGAGCTGCGAAATCACAACATCGCCTATTTGGAAACCAACGGAAATATATGGTTGAAGTTTGGTAAAACCTTCTTATGGATTGATGCGAATAAAACACTACCCGAAGAGAAGGAAAAAATTAATCGTGCATTTACAAAAACAGGATTAAAAGTGTTGTTTGATTTTTTACGTGACGAAACTTTAATAAATGCCCCCTACCGTGAAATTGCACAACAAGCAGAAATAGCTTTAGGCAACGTTAATTATATTTTAAATGGCTTAAA
>CANFTW010000025.1 GCA_947450025.1 Bacteroidota bacterium
AAAAATTAATGTTTTATTTACAAAACATTAATTACGAGTTAATTACACTTAAAATTTGAGATTTTCCCAGTAAAGATTCCACCTAATTCTGAGAATTTTTTCAAATCCAAACATCCAGCTTCTTTTTCTCCAATCTGTATTTTTAACTCGCCTCTGCCAAAATAATACTCAGGATTATATTCATTTAAACGAATCAATACAGAATAATCCTCTATGGCACCTTTTATATCTCCTAGTTTCTGTTTGGAGATAGCTCTATTTAAATAAGCACTTTCGTTTTTAGAATCAAACTCTATCACTTTAGAGAAGTCGGTTAAAGCGGAACTGTAATCACCCAAAACATTTTTAGTCATCCCTCTCTTATAATATACAAAAACATAATTAGGATTTTTCAATAAAGCTTGATCAAAACAAACTAATGCCTCTTTATTATTTTGTAAATACCAATTTAAAACTCCTAAGTTACATAAAGCTGAATCTGAAATTGATGAAGACCGTATTGCCTTATTGTATTTTTTTAATGTTGTTTCAAAATCTTTTAATTGATGTTTTTTAGCAAATTGGATTGGGTAAATAGATTCGATATATGGATTTAAAGTCATACCCTTAGCATAATCCTCTATCGCACCTTTAAAATCATGCTTTTCAGCTTTAACAAAGGCTCTATATAAATAGGTCTTCTCGTATTGACCATCAATTGATCTAGCAATATCTAAATTTAATAATGCGGCCTCATCATCCTGCAACAATGCTTTTACCCAACCTAAACTTGCAAATGCATCAACATGGCTTCGGTTAGCCTCAATAGCATGTTCTAAATCTTTCACAGCACCCGAGTAATTTAGCAGTTCAATCTTTGCTAAACCTGTTAGGTAATGAGCATCGGCATTATCATACTCAAGCGACACTGTTTTCTTGAAATCCTTTATAGCGCCTTGATAATCCTTTAACTTAAACCTTGCGATCCCTCTTAAAAAGTAATTATCAACATTCATCGAATCAACCTGAACTGCCTTTGTGAAATCTTCTATCGAACCTAAATAATCTCTAATTACATCTTTCACCATTGCTCGATCAAAATATGCAAAAGAATCTTTTGGATTAATTTCAGTAACGATTGTAAAATAGTAAATCGCGCCTTTATAATCTTGTCTATTATAATGTTCTACAGCACATTCATTTAATTCCTTAATAATCTGTGCAGAACTTTTTAAGACACTGACTAGAATAATTAAACTAAAAAATAACTTTTTCATGCTCATTAACATTATAAGACTCTAAATATAAAAAGTTCCAAAATGGAACCTTTTATTTATCTGCGGAGAAGGTGGAACTTTTTAAAGTACTTTATTATTATTTCCAATTTACTCTTGGTTTATTGATTGGTAAGGCTTACAGCCATTTTTATTCAAATATTTATTTCCGGTTTATTTTCTATTTATTAAATTATTTCACCCCCAGCTTCACCCCAAAGTAGGATAACTTTTGTACCTGTGTATTTATGTTTGACCTAAATTTGTTTAACAAAAATACTAATTATGTTTTACAAACTTAAATTAAAAAGACCAAATGCAATAAAATCATCTTTGATGACTGAATTTATGAAAAACGGTGTACCATTTAAATTATATACAGGCAAAACAATCCACACAAAAAATTGGTCTTCAACCAAACAAGCAGTTCTATCTGGCGAAGAAAATTACGATATTATTAATAAGTACCTAGATAACTGGAAAAATGAAACCAATAGAATCATAGAAACGTTTCAGGCTGATAAAATTAGACTAACAAAGGAAGCAATCCAGATTCAATTGGATAAAGCTTTCAAAAAGGATTATATTGAGAAAAAGGAGGACGCGATAAATGATTTTACAAGTTTTATGGATTTTTACCTAGACAAAAAAAAGGATAAAAAACGCAATCTTCAAAGATTGAACCAAGTTAAAAAACTTGTGTTGGTAGCATTTAATCTTGTTTCAAAAAAACATTTAGCAGAATGGCAAAAACTTAGTAGCTCACAAAAATCGAGAAACAATCTTAAGGCTGATAAAATATTAAGTTTTGAGGAGGTAAACCTCAAGTTCATTGAAAGGTTTCGTGAATACATGTATAATGCAAAATTTACTGTGGGATCTAAAGCAAACAAAATTGAAAAAAATTATAAAATAAATTATATAGATAAACAAATTAAAACACTCAAACAGATTGTTACAACTGCAATTGAATCTGGATTTGTGTCACCATTTACATGGAATGGCATTAAATCAGAAAAAAAGGATGTGGATAGTGTTTATACAGACTTTAGCGAAATTCAAATATTATTTGATGAGCATTTAACAAAAAAAACTGAAATACTTGTTAGGGATAAGTATGTCTTAAATTGCTTTTTAGGAATGCGGTATAGTGATTTAAATAAACTTGAGCCGCACTTTTTTACTAAAAAAAGTATAGCTGGTAAAGAGTTTGTCGTATACAACGGCAGAGCGAAAAAAACAGATCATAAAATTGAGTTTGCAATTCATCCCATTGCTCAACATATATTAGAGAAATATGACTTCAACCTTCCTAAACTATCTGCGAAAGAATTTAACGATGTGCTTAAGATTGTTGCACATAAGGCTGGATTAAGAGGATTAGAGCGTATAAGGGAAATTAGAGGGTATGAAACTATTATTAGAGACGTTCCTAAATATGAATTAATGAGCAGCCATGCAGGAAGAAGAAGTTTTTGTACCAACTTTTATAATGAAGGCGTTTCTATTGCAGCAATTATGAGTATTAGCGGTCATCAAACAGAAAAAGAATTTCGTAAATACATTAAAAAAACATCAGTTCGTTTAGAAATTGTTGCAGAGCAAGTATTTGCCATTCAAGGTTTGAGAACAAATTAAAATTTATTTTTAAAAACAATATGGTTATGCTAGTGATTTGCTTTCAAAATGTATCTTTGACTTATTGATAAACACCTTGATGGCGTTTTATATTATGATACAAAAGAAAAATATTTTGTTTGTATTAGCGATCAAATGTCTATTGTACCTGATAGATTAGAGTTTGTAAAATAATTTAAAAATCACTAAATTTGTATAATAATAATAATTGATATGCCTAAAATTTATGAATACTTTGGATTAATATTTTTGTTTTACTCAAACGACCATTTACCAGTTCACGTACACGTTAAAAATGGTGACTTTGAAAGTAAATTTGAATTTATATATGAAGATGGTAAATTAGCAGATATAAAAATTATTAAAACTAGAAACCCATTAAACGAAAAACAAACAAAAGATTGTTTGAAGTTTATAAAAAAATATCACAAACAAATATCTGAAAAATGGTACGAGTTTTTTGTATTAAATAAAACTCCAAAGTGTAGAAAAATTACAACAAAATTGTAAAGATGAAAGTTATAACAGCAAAATATTTAGACGATTATAAAATCGAAATTATATTTGATGACAACAAAAAAAATGTTGTTAACTTTTTGCCTGCATTAAAAAAATACGCTACTTGCAAAAAGTATTTAGATATTACTTTGTTTAAGAAGTTTAAAGTAGATTCTGGAAATATTGTTTGGGGTAATAACTGGGAAATGATTTTTAAACTAGAAAACTTGTACGAAAATAAATTTAATTAATAATACGCTTACTCCTATTCAGTAAGGCAAAACAATTTTCCCTATGAAAAAAAAGAATGCCTTATAAATACATTAATCACACTTTAAAAGCATTAAAAAGCAAATCATGGACGGGCTTGCCTTATGCTTTAAATGAGTGTCCACAATTCGACACACTAGAACAAGTATTTAATTATTTAAAGCAACTTATAACCTATAAGAACTACCCAAAGGTATAGATTTACATCAATCACTACCATCTTTAGTTGTGATTTGCTTTAGCTCAATTTTTTATATTGTTTTATGCAGAGCAAATATTTGCCATTCAAGGTTTAAGAACAAATTAAGGGAGAGGTTTCATTTATTGTTTTATATTTATTAAAATCAATTAAAAGTTAAACATTCCAAAGTAAGCAATATGTCTATTAAAATAATATCTGAATACTTAATAGCGATTAAAATCGAATAAAATTTGCGGATTTCATTGAAGCTCTATTTTGGCCTTGGTAATACCTTAAACATTGACCTTAATTGGCAGAATATTTTTATAACAACATAGTAAGTAAGTAACTTTATTCTCTTTTTTTAATTATTATCAGTTAACCGCGGTTAACTCAAATTAATATCGGTTAAAATGCGTTAGCGGCGGTTAACCCTCGTTAACAATCATTATTCATTTAATAATAATTGGGGCAATTCATTATATTGTATGATTGTGCAACTTAAAAAATAGGGGTTGATTTAGGTTGTATAATTATGCAACTGAATACCTTCGTCTGCAAATTTGGCCTCATTTTATTAAGATTCGAATTAATCGTTTATATTTTAAAAGAAACCGGAAGACCACTGCGTTCTTCTGAAATTATCGACATTCTTAAACGCAACGATATTAAGTTCCGAGTGCTTACTGATCATCAAAAGGGTTTATCAGCCCACTTAACTAAGGCAATAAAATATGGGCGCATTGTTGGCACTAAGCAGAAAGGACAGAATGGGTATTTGTTTTCATTATCTTAAATTAGATTGATTGTTTTTTAATAAAAGATTTCCTTATGTTTTTTAGTATTACATTTTTGATTTTCTATTTAAATCAAAAAACTGTGTTCTAATAAATACTTATTTTTTGTAATTATGACATAAAATAAGTACTACTACTTAGTTTTTTATATAAGTACAACTACTTAATTTATCTAAGTAGTACTACTTAATTTTAAAACTTCAACTACTTAGAAAATACTTGTTTTCACATAATCACATAATTTTTTATATTTTATTTCTTATGTATTTTACTCCAAAATACCCTGGGCGCATAAAACAGTGATTTATAATTGCATTAAATAATGTATTTATTAATCTTTTAAAATTAAAAAATTATGGCTTTTACAGGCAATGAAGCGGAACAATTTCCGCTAAACACAGCAGCAGAATGGACTGCAAACTACAGAAATCAAAATCCAAATGGAATTAAAGCACATTTCTTTGGCATTAACATCATTAAACAAATATTAGCACAACCAAATTGTGTTGGCATTAGATGTTACTATGCCTTAGACGAAAATGGGGTTCAACAAATGATTATGGTTGGGGCTGATAAAGACGAAAACGACCTTTATACTGGAATAATTGCTGAGGTATCAAGGCCATGCCCTCCTTATTGTCCAAATGGTAGTCCATTATTCTAAAGTACTAAAGGCGCTTTGGCGCCTTTTTTTTATATTTACATTTTCGCTAGTCGTTGAACAAAGATTTTTTTATACAAATTATTAGTTGGGCTTCAGCAATAGGCACTTCCATTCCTTTATTCTTTGGGGTTTTCCGTTACAAATATTTACAAAATCCATTAAGATGGATTGTACTGCTATTTGGTATTGGCAGCTTAACAGAACTTGTTAGTCTTATTTATGCAACTTCAGTTAATCCAAACAATGTATGGATATTTAATATTTATCAAATTGTAGAAACCACTATTATAATTATCTTTTACTCAATGTTAACTGAAGTAAAACTAAAAAAACGACTCCTGTATTTATTTATTGTATTATTCACAATAGTATCTGTGTATCAAATCTCAAATATCGGTTCTGCAAGATTAAATGACTTATCGTTTTCAATTGAATCAATTATTATTGTCCTTCTATCTATATTAAATTTCCACTCTATTTTAAAGAAACAGATATATTCTAATATTTTAAACGCTCCAATTTTTTGGATTAACTCAGGCTTCTTGATTTTTTTCTCTGGCAATTTATTTCTTCACTTATTTAGCAAATACCTTCAAGAACAAGCTCTAAATGCTTTTTTCGAGTTATGGGTGTTCCACTCTATTTTTAATATTATTTTGTACACATTAATCAGCATCGGATTTTGGAAAACCAAGACATCACAAATATAAAATTACTAATTACCTTAGGTATATTAATAACACTATTTATAGCTGCGGTAGTTATACTATTTGTAGTTTATTACCAACGCAAAATGCTTCTTAAAGAGGCGAGTATAAAATTAATGGAGCAAGAAAAACAAATAGAACTTTTCAAAGCTTCAGTAGAAGCCGAAGAAAAACAAAAAGAAAAAATCGCTCGTAACCTACACGACGAAATAAACCCAATTTTAAATACCTTAAAATTCAATTTAACTAAACATAGGATAAAAGCTCAAAAAAATGAACTTGACCCAGTTAATATGATAGCGGACGAAAAAACTTTAGACAATGTGATAGAAGGTATTCGTACAATATGTTACGACCTCATTCCCTCATTCTTTTTAGAATATGGATTAATCGTATCTTTAGAATCTTACGTAAAAAATATTCAAAGAATTGGTGAGATTACTGGCGAGTTCAATGCAGATGTCATTCCAGAAGAAATGGAATCATTTAACCAACAAGAACAGCTAAATATTTATAGAGTTTGCCTTGAAGTGCTCAATAATTTATTTAAGCATTCAGATTGCACATTTTTTAAAGCCTCGATTAAAAGTATAAATCAAAGTTTAGTATTCGAAATAACTCATAACGGTAAGGGGATTACTAACGAAGAAATGAATACTTTTACTGAAAAATCAAAAGGACTCGGACTAAAATCATTAAAAGCTCGAATCATATTATTAAAAGCGAACATCAATTACCAAAAACAAATTAATACACCATCAATTACCTTAACTATTCCGTTAAATTCAAATAATTTAGTGTAACATGAAAACACCAATACACATAGCCATAGTCGACGACCATTTAATAATGAGACAAGGTCTGATTTCATTGTTAGCTGAGTACGAAGAAATTAACATCCTCTTCGACGCCAATAATGGTAAAGAGTTAATGGATAACCTTAAAAACTCAAAACCCGACATTGTATTATTGGATATAGCAATGCCCGTTATGAATGGAAAGGAAGCATTGGAAAAAATGCAACTTAAATACCCAAAAATTAAGGTTATCATCATGACAAATTATTTTGATGATGAACATATTATCGAATTTGTAAAAGCTGGTGCAAACGCCTTTTTACCTAAAAATTGTGACATCGATAAATTACTCGATGCCATAAACTACGTTTATGAGCATGGTCATTATTACGACAATCGTGTTTCTGCTATCTTAGCGGCTATGCTAAAGAAAACGCCTATTGCAAATAAAGTTGTAGCTGACACAGAATTTACAAAGCAAGAAATCAAAGTAATTAAACTAGTTTGTATGAAAAGATCAAATACTGAAATAGCAAAAGAACTTCATGTAACTGTTCGAACAATCGAAAGCCACCGCTACAACATATCTAAAAAAACAAACACAACCAACACAATGAATCTCATAGAGCATGCTGTGAAAAATGGTATTTTGAACCTATAACAAATCAAAACTAAGTAGTATTACTTAGTAAATAATTCAGTAGTACTACTTATTTACTTTCTTGTTTGCCTTATATAACTTTGATGTCTAATCGAAATCAATTTTAGATATGGCAAATTTTTCGCAAGACATAATCAATAAAGTATGGGGAAAAGCCTTTACAGTTGATGGATACGACAATACATTATACCGCCAAGACAACTGC
>CANFTW010000026.1 GCA_947450025.1 Bacteroidota bacterium
ATGAATTGTGGGGCACAGAGCTTATGAAGATTAACCGTGGGTACAAAGCTTTTAGTGATTATGAATATGATCCTTCGTTAAATTAAACAATTACCGCCATCAAGGTACCGTTCACCGACTCTCTGAGTATTCCTTCCTAATTGCTATTATGTAGCAGATATACCTAATATACTTTTACAAAAAAATTTGACAATTGTGCAGTTCTCACAGAATTCAATATGAAACAAGAAATAACAAACATTAAATAAACATTTAACCGAAAACCTTTACAGATTTACTTTTATCATTTTCATTTTACTGAAAGTTCATTTATTTTCATAAGCTCAATTTTAAATTAAAAATGCAAGATAGACAAAACAATATAGCTTCAATTCGTAGCATTTCATATTTTATAATACCTTTGAATTAAACTTAAATCAATATGAAAAAGACTCTTTTAATATTATCTACAATTATTGTAAGCTCCGCTTATTCTCAAAAAATCACTGAAAACAAGAAAGATGACATGACAAATAATTTTGTTATTTCAACGTCTAAAGAAAGATTAAGTGGTGGCATGAGTTCTACATGGATTAAAACTGGAGTAACTAAGATAAATTCAACTTATTATATAGAAAGTACAATAGGCTTAAGCGGTTCTTTTTTTATTATTAGAGAAAATGCTGAAATGATTATAAAACTTTCTAATGACAGTATAATTAAATTAGTTTGTTTAAAAATGGAAAGTGCTCATGAGGGAATGGGTGGCAAACAAGCCGATGTTTCTTATAGAATATCTGATTATGCTATAAATCAATTAAAGACTTTTGACGTTAAAAAAATACGAATTTATACAACTGACGGATATACAGACATAGAAGTATCTGACAAAAACAAATCAATGATTAAAAATGAAATTTTACTTATTGAGAAAAGCATTAAGTAAAAATTAAATTAACCACCTCAATAGAGTGGTTTTTTATACCCTTTAATTCCTATTTTTATCTATTGTGAGGAATTTAACCAACACTTTGCTTTAAAAGCATTGATTTTATTAGAAATTTAATTTTTATTTGTGTAGTTCACCGACATTTTTTCGAACTCTTTTGTGATAGACATAAGTCTATTATATGGCCTTAAAATTTTTTTGAGTAAAGATTAAACCACTACCCTTCTAGTAAATTTTATTTCCTTTCAGGATTACCTTCATAAGATCTAAATATAGTTTGATAGGGATTAACCTTTTTCCCGTTTTCATAAAGATTTATAGTATAGCCTATAGTTGGATAAGATATTGTTTCTTTTGAAGCGCCTTTTTCAAAATTACAAGCTATTGATTTTTGAAAGGTATGCTCTAAAGCATAATAATGTTGTTTGATATAGTAGAGCACCGTATCTGGATTATCTTGGAATGTTTTAAGTGAAATATCTACACGAAAAGTATTCATGTCCTCTGATTCCTTGGCTATAGCCACTAGGTTTTTTTTACCTATTTTTTTTTGCTTCGAATTCACTTGTATCGCATGAGAATCGTTAGGTTCTATATTTTTCGTTAAAAAAGTTTTTATATTTTGACCGATTACATCAATCTTCAGATTGTTTAAATGTAAGTCATCAGCTTTCAAGGTGTCTCCAACTACTGTTTCTGAATAGTGATAAATTTTGTTACCACTAATGCCTATAAAATTTGTAACAGGAACACCGCATATATATGTTTTGTATTTTAAGCCTTCGAGTTTCCCTGCATTATAATCTTGTCCGTTTTCAATATTGTAAAAATAGTTTAGTAAAATATTTTTTCTGCACGAATCATTTGTTTCTAATGGCATTTTAATAATCATTAATGCAATTTTAATATCAACGGTAGGAGTGCAAATATAATGTGTTACTTTACAAGGAACCCCAGCTATTATTGTTTCATTCAAAATTTTAGTCACACTGTCAGGCAGTAACATTTTAATTTTATTCTCTTCGTCAGAAATTTCAAATTTGCTTTTAATGGTTGCAATTGGCTTAACTTTATAAGGAGATACAAATAGAGGCATAATTAAAATAACCCCAACAATAGCAAAAAGAGTAGCGACTAAAACTATTGTTTTCTTTTTCATATATATAAAAGTTAATTAATCTAATAAAGACAAATTTAAGGCCAATTTTATGATTAAATTGATTTAACTACTCTAGTAAATTTTTACATAAAGGAAATAAAAAAGCCCCTGATTTGCAAGAGCTTTAGGGGTTGTGGACTTCACAGACAAAATCTCGAACCAGTTACTAAAGGATATTGAAGCGCTTTCTGAATTAAAACGATATATTTCAAGACATTAGATTGATTAGCCATTTTTTTTACATTTTACGAAAATCAATAATATTCAATAAAATCATTTCTTGTTTTTAGGCATATTTTGTATAGCCCATTTTGACATACTATCAATTATTGGAAGTAAAGTACTTCCGTAAGGTGTAATTTTGTATTCAACCCTTGGCGGTATTTCCGGATAAATTATTCGGTCAATTATTCCATCTTTTTCTAATTCTCGAAGTTGGTTAGTTAAAGTTTGCTTACTAATTTCTGTTATATTTTTTAGTAAAAGGCTATAACGGTTTCTTTTGGTTCGTATCATATAAATAATACTAGGCTTCCATTTTCCGCCAATTATATTCATACAATATCCTACAGGACAATTGCCCGGCACGAAATCTTTTGTCTTTCTAATTACTGTATTTGCCATTAGTCTATAATTTTAGTCTATATACATAAAGTAGATGTATATAAATTATTTAGGCAAATATAATACTTTTGAATAATATTAATTTAAAGAACATAAAAATGAAACTTTTAGAATCAGTAAAAATAGGTAGCCAATTACTAAAAAATAGTATGGCGATGGCACCAATGACAAGAAGTCGCGCTAACTTTAATGGAGTTGTTGGAGAATCAACCGTTTTATATTACACCCAAAGAGCAAGTGCTGGACTTATTATTAGTGAAGCAATAAATATTAGTAAACAAGCTTCCGGTAGTCCATTAACACCTGGCATCTATAATCAAGAGCAAATTGATGCTTGGAAAAAAGTAACGCACGCTGTTCATGAAAAGGGAGGTGTTATTTACGCTCAACTTTGGCACACGGGTCGTGTTGGGCATTCATTAGTAAAAAATGGAGAGCAACCTGTTGCTCCATCAGCTATTGCTATAAATGGTCAACAGCATTTTACTATGGAAGGAATGAAAGATTATGAAACTCCAAGAGCATTAAGCACAGAAGAAGTTGAAGGTATTGTTCAAGACTATAAACAAGCAGCTATAAATGCAATGGATGCAGGTTTTGATGGCGTTGAACTTCATGCAGCATTTGGTTATTTGCCGAATCAATTTTTAGCTGATAGCGCTAATCAAAGAACAGATAAATATGGTAACAGCAATGAAAATCGCAATCGTTTTGTATTAGAAGTAATGCAAGAAATAGTAAGTGCTATTGGTGTTGAAAAAGCCGCTATACGATTATCTCCAACAAGCACTTACAATAATATAATTCACAATAACCCGATTGAGCAATTTACATTACTATTAAACGAACTAAACAAAATGCCGTTGGCTTATGTACATATTATGAATGTACCTTTCCCTGCCGATAAATTTCCGCAATATCCTAAAGATTCGGTCGAAACGTTTGGGAATTTATCGAAACATACAGTTATTGCAAATTGTGGATATAGTCGTGAGTCTGGCGAAGCCGAATTAGAAAAAGGCATTGCAAAATTGGTTTCTTATGGAACTTTATTTTTGGCTAATCCTGATTTACCAAAACGTTTTGAATTGAATTCTGAATTAAATCAACCTGATAGAGCTACCATGTATGGTGGACAAGATAAGGGCTACATTGATTATCCATTTTTAAACAACTAAAACTTTTATACAATGAATAGAATATTAGTAATATTGACAATCAATACTGACAACCTACCGGAAAATTTTCAAGAAATCATAAAACATGAACGTGAAGTGGTTGCTCAATGGAAAGAAGCTGGATTTTTAGACCAATTATTTTTGAGACAAACCAAAAATGGCGCGGTACTTATTTTTAAAGATATTGATGAAGCAAAAGTGAATGAATTGATGCTAACACTTCCTCTTTATAAATTAAAAAAATCAATGGAAATATTTCCTTTAATAAAGGATAAGGAGTTTTAAATAAAAATTAAAGGAACTTTATAAAAACAAAAAAGTGTAGAAAAAACCATATTTCTACACTTTTTTTTGTGGACTTTCACAATATTCACATCCCTTAACAATAGATTGAAAAGCAGTTGTTTACATATCATGGTTCGGTTTTCCTACTAGGATAAAAAACAAAACCCTTGATTTAAAAGGGTTTTGTTAGATGTGGACTTCACCGATATATTATCGAACTCTTTTCTTGAAGATCTCAATAAAATAAGTGTGTTAAAGCAATATTTTAAGCATTTAAAGTTTCCTCTGAAAAAGAGCGTATTTTCTCATGTATAAAAACTATACATGAGAAACTTGTCAGGTATAGTTTTTAGCTAAAAATGAACATGAAATCACTATATGTCCATATTTTGTAAAATATTGGACATATAGCTTGTTTTTGTCCATGTTTGAACATATATTTGCTATATGTTCATTTTTAACTAAATAATGGACATATTAAAAAAATGAAGAAATTCGATAGAAATATACCATATAATGATTTGCCAGACTTACCACCATCTGACATCATATTTGATAAAGATATATTGTTAAAGTGGGGAATTGCCTCAAGGGCCTTAGCAGAGCTAAATAGAAATATAATGCGAATGCCAAACCCCACGATGTTAGTGAACACAATAACATTGCAAGAAGCACAAACATCAACAGCAATAGAAAATATTTTTACTACAGATGACGAACTCTATAAAGCAGTTTCAGATACCTTAAGAGAAGAAGCTACAGATAATGCTACAAAAGAAGTTCTTCGATATAGGGAAGCATTATGGAAAGGGCACAATACAATTAAATCAAAAAATAAATTGGATGAAGCTTCCATTATAAAAGTATTTCAACAAATTAAAAATACACGTCAAGGTATTCGTCCCCCACAATCGCAAGTCGTAATTAAAAGGGGACAAAGTGAGTTTAAACCCGGAGAAATTATTTATACACCCCCTCGAGGTACTGGAGTAATAGAGAAAAAAATAAAGAATTTAATTGAATTTTTAAACGATCATAAGAAATACCCCATTGATCCTCTTTTTAAAATGGTTATTGGTCATTACCAATTGGAAGCTATACATCCTTTCACGGATGGTAATGGACGAACAGGTAGAATAATAAATTTACTA
>CANFTW010000027.1 GCA_947450025.1 Bacteroidota bacterium
CCTTTGTCTTCTAAATATCTGATGGCAGAAATTATTTCTGCGTCAGGCATAAATGCAACCTTTGAAGACTTACTTTGAAGTTGGTCTAACAATGTTTGGGTAACTGCACTTTTATTATCTGCTACTAACGACATATTAATCTGCTATTTCAAATTCTTTTTTAATTTCATCATATCCTTTAGCTTCCATTTCAAGAGCTAATTCTTTTCCGCCGCTTTTGACGATGCGACCTTTGTAAAGAATATGTACAAAATCAGGAACGATATAATCTAATAAACGCTGGTAGTGAGTAATCACAATGGTTGCGTTATCTTTTGATTTTAATTTATTTACACCAGTTGCTACAATACGCAAGGCATCAATATCTAATCCACTATCCGTTTCATCTAAGATGGCTAATTTAGGATTCAACATCGCCATTTGAAAAATCTCATTACGTTTTTTCTCTCCACCACTAAATCCTTCGTTGACACTACGGCTTGCTAACTTAGCATCTAACTCCACTAATTTCGATTTCTCTTTTACTAAAGCTAAGAAGTCTTTAGCAGCCATTTCTTCTTGTCCGTGGTAAGCTCTAATTTCATTTAAAGCGGTACGTAAAAAATTAATATTACTTACTCCGGGTATTTCAATTGGATATTGAAACGCTAAAAATAAACCTTCACGTGCTCTATCTTCAGTCGATAAATCCAATAAATTTTTTCCATTGAATGTTACTTCTCCTTCAGTTACATCGTAATCTTCACGACCAGCTAACACACTTGATAATGTTGATTTTCCAGAACCGTTTGGTCCCATAATGGCGTGAACTTCACCAGCTTTTACTTCTAAGTTAATACCTCTTAATATTTCTTTATCGCCAATTGAGGCATGTAAATTTTTAATTGTTATCATTTTATTATTTCCCGCAGATTTCGCAAATGCCCGCAGATTTATTTTTTTATTGCGTCGTTTTTTTAACTTTTGACTTTTTAATTAACCAACACTTCCTTCTAAACTAATTGCTAATAATTTTTGTGCTTCAACAGCAAACTCCATTGGTAATTTATTTAATACTTCTTTGCAGTATCCATTCACGATTAAGCCAATTGCTTTTTCGTTATCAATACCACGTTGCTTGCAATAAAATAATTGGTCTTCACCAATTTTACTTGTGGTTGCTTCGTGTTCTACAACTGCTGATTTATCTTTAATTTCGATGTATGGGAATGTATGTGCGCCACATTTATCGCCCATTAACAAACTATCACATTGCGAAAAGTTACGCGCGTTACTTGCACCTTTTTTAATTTGAACTAAACCTCTGTAACTATTATTACTAAAACCTGCTGAAATACCTTTTGAGATAATGGTTGAACGTGTGTTCTTTCCAATATGAATCATTTTGGTTCCAGTGTCAGCTTGCTGATAGTTATTAGTAACCGCAACAGAATAAAATTCGCCAACTGAATTATTTCCTTTTAAAATAACTGAAGGATATTTCCATGTCACGGCAGAGCCTGTTTCTACTTGAGTCCAACTAATTTTAGAATTGTCTTCTAAACAAATTCCACGCTTGGTTACAAAATTAAAAATTCCTCCTTTACCATCTTTATCACCAGGATACCAGTTTTGTACGGTGCTATATTTTACTTCAGCATTTTTATGAGTAATGATTTCTACAACTGCTGCGTGTAATTGATTTTCGTCGCGTTGAGGAGCTGTGCAACCTTCTAAGTAAGACACATAAGCATCTTCATCAGCAATAATTAAGGTACGCTCAAACTGACCAGTACCACTTGCGTTGATACGAAAATACGTTGATAATTCCATTGGAGAACGAACCCCTTTTGGAATATAACAAAACGAACCATCTGTAAATACAGCAGAGTTTAATGCTGCATAAAAATTATCTGTTGGAGGGACTGCCATCCCCATATATTTTTTTACTAATTCAGGATGATCTTGAACAGCCTCGCTGAATGAGCAAAAAATAATTCCCTTTTCTGCTAAGGTTTCTTTAAAGGTTGTTTTCACAGAAACACTATCAAATACTACATCTACGGCGATGTTACTTTGTACACCACTTAAACGTTTTTGTTCTTCTAAAGAAATACCAAGTTTTTCGAATGTTTTTAATAATTCAGGATCGACTTCATCTAAACTTGCTAATTCCTTCTTAGGTTTAGGAGCCGAGTAATAAATGATGTCTTGAAAATTTGGTTTAGTGTATGAAACGTGAGCCCACTCAGGCTCTACCATGTTTTGCCAATTACGAAACGCTTTTAAACGGAACTCTAACATCCATTCAGGTTCGTTTTTTTTAGCTGAAATAAATTTAATGATGTCTTCGTTTAACCCTTTTGGCGCTTCATCAGCGTCAATATTGGTTGTAAAGCCCCATTCGTAATCTTTATTAATATGTTCTTCTAATATTTCGTTTGCCATTACAGTACGATAAAAAATTATTAAACAGAGAATGATTCTCCACAACCACAAGTGCGCGAAGCATTAGGGTTTTTAAATGTGAAGCCTTTTCCATTTAATCCGCCACTATAGTCCAACTCTGTTCCAACTAAGTATAAAAAACTTTTACGATCAACCACTACTTTCACACCATTATCTTCAAATAATTGATCACCTTCTTTCATCACATTATCAAAAACGAGATTGTACATTAAACCAGAACAACCACCACCATCAACACCTACACGAATGAAGGTATCTACTGGCTTATTTTCTTCTTTTATTAAATTGATAGCGTGCTCTTTTGCCGCGTTGCTTACTGTTATCATTTTGTAAGTAATTAATTGTTAGTTACTTGGAGCTTATCCTTAATTAGATTAATTCTAAACGGAGTACAAAAATACCACTTTTATGGTATGTATACAAATAATTTAAGGAATAGTTTTTGTTTAGAAAAAAGAAAGCCGCTGAATTTTCAGCGGCTTAAGTTATAGTATAGTTTTAGTCTTTTACCCTACTAAACCTCAAGGCTTTTAAAATAAAGTTTGGCAAGGCTTTTTTAGGGTCGCGTTTACGTAAATCTAAATACCAACCAATTTTTTTAACTACTGGTAGTTTTTTGGTTTCTACGAATTCAATTAATGTTCCGTCTGCGTCTTCAATGTAAGTAAAGTGGCCAGCAGCCTCTCCCATTTCAAAACCTGCTCCACCATCTACAGTAAATGGTTGTCCGGCTTTGACACAAGCTTCTTCTAAAGCCTTCATGTTTTTAATATCAAAACATAAATGAATAAACCCACAATCTCCCCATAAACGATTTTCGAAAATTTTACGAGGTGTATAATCAAATGCTTGTATTAATTCAATTTCATTGTCACCTAATAAAGGGCCAAAACTTCCTTCACTAGGTTTACTGTTTCTTAAAACAACTCTTCTGAATTTCTTTTGTGATCCGTCAACTCCTTTCCAATCAGCAAACGTATCTGTTGTATCGCTCACCACTTTATCAAAGCCTAAAACTGTTTTATATAATCCAATAGATTTATCAATATCTTTTACTCCAATCACAGCACCTAAAATCCCACCAGTTGTAAAATCTTTTTGCTGATACCAAGATGTTTTTTCTTCAATGATTTCAAATACATTTCCCCATAAATCATGAATATAAAAATGCTTTCTTCCATCTGGGGCGGTTGTTACTTCGGTTAGCATTTTAGCTCCAAAGTTTTTAAGATGAGTGTATGACGCTTGAATATTATATGATTTTATTTTACCAGCATAAATGCCAATATCTCCTAATTGAATTTGAAACTCTGCATTTTGAGCTTGTCTGCTTGTGTATTGCCAGATTTCAAATCCACCGCCACCATTCATGCTGATAGCTAGAATCGCATGACGCGCATGTGGCATATTTGCAGTATAAGGCAGCATCAATTCAGCCATAGCGGCTTCTTCAAAAATTTTTATATCAGTACCAAATGCTTTGCGGTACCATTTAAAGGTTTCTTGAACATTGGTATTTCCAACTCCTAATTGTTGTATGCCTGAAATAATGTAACTCATAAAAATATTATAATGCGTAAAATTAAAATTTTATTTCAACTCTTTTTGATATTTCATCACCACATACTTTTC
>CANFTW010000028.1 GCA_947450025.1 Bacteroidota bacterium
AAATAGCAGATTAATATGTCGTTAGTAGCAGATAATAAAAGTGCAGTTACCCAAACATTGTTAGACCAACTTCAAAGTAAGTCTTCAAAGGTTGCATTTATGCCTGACGCAGAAATAATTTCTGCCATCAGATATTTAGAAGACAAAGGCATTCCCAATAATAAGCACGAGGACTATAAATACTGTAATATTGAAGCGGTACTTCGCAAAGAATTTAAAACAGTTGAACAAGCATTTAATGAATTAACTAACGCTGATATTGCTCCACTTAAAATTGATGAGGCAATTAACTTAGTGGTAGTTAATGGCGTTTATAGCGAAGAGTTAAGTGAGAAAATGATTGTGAAAGGTTTAACAGTAAACTCCTTAAATGAATTATCTTCTTCAGAAAAAGCGTTATTATGTTCTCAAGCAAAGTCTGATACCGATGCTTTAATTGCTTTAAACACGGCGTTTTCAGCGAATGGTTTGTTTTTACAAGTAGACAGAAACAATATTATCCCAATGCCATTGCATGTGATTTATGTGAATAGTGGTAATGCAAATATTGTAACTAATACTCGCAGTTTTATTAATGTTCAAGCCAATGCACAAGCAACCTTAATTGAAAGCTTTTATAATATTGGGTCAGCAAAAGTGTTCTCAAACTTTGTAAGCGAAAAATTTGTTGGAGAGAATGCAAAATTAACGTGTTATACATTTCAAAACGAAGGCGCATTATCTTACTCGGTTAATACAAACCAAGTTAAGATTAATAAGTATTCTAACTACTCAAACACAACCATGACTTTGAGTGGAGAATTAGTGCGTAACAATCACAATGTGGTGTTGGCAGATTCTAATTGTGAAGCTCACTTAAATGGATTATTTATTTCTAGTGGTACTCAGCAAATTGATAATCATACATTAATTGATCATCAGATGCCACATTGCGAAAGTAATGAGTTATACAAAGGCATCGCCAAAGATAAATCTTCAGGAACATTTAATGGAAAAATATTTGTTCGTAAAGACGCGCAAAAAACAAACGCTTATCAAAGCAGTAAAAATATTTTGATGAGCGATGATGCAACGATTAACACCAAGCCTCAATTAGAAATTTATGCGGATGATGTAAAGTGTTCACACGGAACATCAACTGGTAAAATAGATACAGAAGCTTTGTTTTATTTAAAAGCTCGTGGCATTGGAGAAGAAAGTGCTCGTAAATTATTATTGCAAGCATTTGCCCAAGAATTAATTGACAAAATTGAAATCCCTTCCTTACAAGAAAGAGTTCTACATTTGTTCGAAAAAGCACTTTAATATGTTTAATGTAAATGAAATACGCAAAGACTTTCCTATTCTTTCAAGAACAGTAAACGGAAAACCCTTAGTGTATTTTGATAATGGTGCTACGGCGCAAAAACCACAATCGGTGATTGATGCCATTTCACATTACTATGCTTACCAAAACTCAAATATCCATCGTGGTGTTCATACCTTAAGCAGAGAAATTACGATTGCTTACGAAGAAGCCCGTAAAACCATACAATTGCACCTTAATGCCAAACAAGCAAGTGAAATTATTTTCACGAAAGGTACAACTGAATCAATCAATTTAGTAGCACATTGTTTTGGAAACTTAGCAATTACAGAAGGAGATGAAATCATCATCACACAAATGGAACATCATAGTAATATTGTTCCATGGCAACAATTGTGTGAAGACAAAAAAGCTATTTTAAAAGTCATTCCAATTAATCAAGCTGGTGAATTAATCTTAGAAGAACTTCCTAAATTAATTACAGCAAAAACAAAATTAGTTTCTTTTACTCAGATTTCTAATACACTTGGAACCATTAATCCAGTGAAAGAAATGATAGCCACCATTCGTTCATTATCAAAGGCTGCTATATTAATTGATGGTGCGCAAGCAGTTCCTCATTTAAAACCAGATGTGCAGGATTTAGATTGTGATTTTTATGTATTCAGTGGTCATAAATTATTTGGTCCAACTGGAGTTGGTATTTTATATGCCAAAGAAGAATGGTTACAAAAATTTGGTCCATACCAAACAGGTGGTGGAACCATTAAAACAGTTACTTTACAAAAAACAGAATTTGCAGATTCTCCTTTAAAATTTGAAGCAGGAACACCTCATATTGAAGGTGGTATTGGCTTAGCAGCTGCAATAAAATATGTCACTGAAATTGGTTTTGAAAATATTCAAAAACACGAAGATGATTTATTAAAATATGCTACCAAACAATTAAAAGAAATTGAAGGCTTAGTGATTTATGGTAATGCCAAACATAAAACCTCTGTTATTTCGTTTAATGTAGGCTCCATTCATCCCTTTGATATTGGAACATTATTAGACAAATACGGAGTGGCTATTCGTAGCGGACACCACTGTACACAACCATTGTGGCAGTTTTATAATATCCCAGGAACCATTAGAGCGTCTTTTGCTTTTTACAATACCTTTGAAGAAGTAGATCTATTTATAGAAGCCCTTAAAAAATCGATTAGATTATTGAGTTAATTCCGCTCAACCACTTATTGCCAATACATAACCAATTATAAAGTCATAAATTCTTATTTAGTTAAATCTGTATATTTGACAAACAGATTACTAAACATGAAATCAATTCTTGCACTAATTATTTTTTCTTTCTTTCTACTTTCTTGTGGACTCAACGATGATAACCGTAAAAAAGACACGCCTACTTCTGGAAAAGTAAATTTATTTTTTGATGAAGGCTTAACGCTTCATATCAATAATCAAATTTTCACTTTCAAAACTACCTACAATAATGCAGACATTACCTTACGTTCATCTAATGAAAGAGAATGTATTGAAGCGTTATATAATGACAGCTCTAAAGTGATTGCTATTTCGCGTCCATTAACCGAAAAAGAATTGGAACAGTTTAAATCCAAAAATATTATTCCTCAAACCTCAACGGTGGCAGGCGATGCTATTGCTTTTGTAGTCAGTAAAGATTTTGCAGATTCAACTATTTCGATTCCGGAATTAATAGAATTATTAAAAGGAAATGATAGCACTTTTATAAAAGGTCAACACATAAATGTTGTATTTGATAATCCAAATTCTGGTAGTACACGCCAATTAAAAGATTCATTAATACCAACTCAAAATTTTGGTAAAAATTGTAAAGCATTAAACAACACCCCCGAATTAATGAAAGCCATTTCAACTAATTCATTAGCCATTGGTGTTTGTGATTACGCTTGGTTAAGTGACAAGGACGATAATACAACTAAAGAATTTTTAAAATCAGTAAAAATATTGGCAGTTTCTAGAAAAAATAACGAAATCTCTTATATGCCCGATCAATCCAATATTGCGACAAAAGATTATCCAATTTGCAGAACCATTTGTATTATCAGACGTTCGGCAGAGTTTAGTTTAGGAAAAGGAATCGAAACCTTTATCGCTGGTGAAAAAGGACAACTCATGTTTTTAAAACAAGGATTACCCCCAAACCGACAAGAAGAGCGATTGATAGAAGTAGACATGACGCCTTTAAAATAATAACATTAAAAATTACATTTTTCAAACCCTAAAATAATGTTAAATTTGAACTTGTTTTTGCTATAGCTCAAAAATTGGCAGACAAATTGATTTTTAAATACTGTATTTTTATATTTCTAAATAATTACAATGAAAACTAATTTAATTTTTTTAAGTGCTGGGATGATTGCATCAAGCATTTCATTTGCTCAAACATTGCAAG